>CBDCAW010000009.1:0-16915 GCA_965214025.1 Granulosicoccaceae bacterium | reverse complement strand
TACCCCTGTCGGTGTTCCCGCCGGTCGCTACGTGCAACGCCGGTGTATCCGGGCCACTGCCGCCCTTCCGTACCCAAGCCGAATGATTCGGAGGTCGCCGCGCTCATCGACGCCGACGGCATGGCTGATGCCAACCTGCGGTTGCAGCTGCAGGGCACGATCCGCTTCGATGACGGCGTGTTTGGCCACCAGGCGATCGATACCGCACTGCAGGTCGGCGATGTGGTCGTTAAGCGCCGCGACGGGCTGTTCGCCTACCATCTGGCCTGCGCCGTCGACGATGGCTTCCCGACCACGCAGGTGGTACGTGGTGCCGATCTGCTTCACAGCACGCCGATACACATCGCGATCATGCAGTGCCTGGATGCCAGGGTGCCGACCTACGCCCATGTGCCGGCTGCCACGGACGCCACCGGCGCCAAGCTCAGCAAGCACACTCACGCCACGGCCATCGACGAGCTGCCGGTGCTCGGCACATTATTGCAAGCCTGGGATTTCCTTGCCCAGCCTCATCTGGCGGTAGTGTCGATTCGGGAATTCTGGGCACGTGCACCGACGGTATTCGACCTCGATGCGATACCGGCCGTGGCTTCGCGAAGGATTGCCATGAATGACGCCTGAGCGTGACCGCTAGGCCTCGCAGGCGAACCACCAGCTGCCATTTGACTGCCAGAGACGGGCCTGTACACTTGCGCACAGACATCCAGATCCTGATTTCCACTGAACCCATGTCGAACGAAAAGATCTACCCCGTACCCGAGGGATTCGGTGCCAGAGCGCATATCGACGCCACCCGGTACGAGGCCATGTATCGAGCCTCGGTCGATAACCCGGACGAATTCTGGGCAGAACAGGCCGAAGAATTCATCGACTGGTTCGAGCCGTGGCATAGCGTTTGCGAATGGGATTACCACAAGGCCGAGATCAGCTGGTTCAAGGGCGCAAAGCTCAACGTCTCGTACAACTGCATCGATCGGCACCTGGAGAGCCGGGCCGAACAACCCGCGATCATCTGGGAAGGCGACGATCCCGGCGAATCCCGCACCCTCACCTATCGTGAATTGCATCAGCAGGTTTGTCGCTTCTCGAATGCGCTGAAGGGTCTGGGCGTCAAACGCGGCGATCGGGTGTGTCTGTACATGCCGATGATTCCGGAAACCGCGGTGGCCATGCTCGCCTGCACCCGTATCGGCGCCATTCATTCGATCGTGTTCGGGGGCTTCTCACCCGATGCATTGCGCGAGCGGATAAACGACTCCGCCTGCTCCGTGGTGATCACCGCCGATCAAAGCCTGCGCGGCGGCCGCAAGGTACCCCTGAAGGCCAACGCGGACCGCGCGTGCGAGAAGTGCGATTCCGTGAAACGCATGATCGTGGTCAGGCGTGGCGGCGAAGAGGTGGAATGGAAGGACGGCCGCGACCTGTGGTACCACGAACTGGTGGATGGGGCGTCACCGCAATGCACAGCCGCCGAGATGGACGCCGAAGACCCCCTGTTCATTCTCTATACCTCTGGCTCCACCGGCCAACCCAAGGGTGTGCTGCACACCACCGGCGGCTACCTGTTGCAGGCCGCGATGACCCACAAGTACGGGTTCGACTACAAGCATGGCGAGATCTACTGGTGCACCGCTGATGTCGGCTGGATCACGGGTCACAGCTACATCGTCTATGGTCCGCTGGCCAACGGTGCCACCACCTTGATGTTCGAAGGCGTACCCACCTATCCCACCCCGGCGCGCTTCTGGGAAGTCATCGACAAGCACAAGGTCAATATCTTCTACACGGCCCCGACTGTCATCCGCGCACTCATGGGCGGTGGTAACGAAGCTGTTGCCGGAACCGACCGCAGCAGCCTGCGTGTACTCGGCACCGTGGGCGAACCGATCAACCCGGAGGCCTGGCAGTGGTTCCACGAAGTCGTGGGCAACGGCCGCTGCCCGCTGGTGGATACCTGGTGGCAGACCGAGACCGGCGGCATTCTGATCACACCGTTGCCCGGCGCAACCGACCTGAAGCCAGGCTCGGCCACGAAACCTTTCTTCGGGGTCGTGCCTGCACTGGTAGACGAGGAAGGCAAGCTGCTGGACGGTGCGGCCACGGGCAACCTGGTCATTACGCGGCCGTGGCCCGGTCAGATGCGAACGGTCTACGGCAACCACCAGCGATTTCACGATACCTATTTCACCCTGTACCCCGGTTACTACTTCACCGGTGATGGCGCTCGGCGCGATGACGATGGTTATTACTGGATCACCGGCCGGGTAGACGACGTGCTCAATGTGTCGGGCCACCGGCTCGGTACGGCCGAAATCGAAAGTGCGCTGGTATTGCACCCCCAGGTAGCCGAGGCTGCGGTGGTCGGCTACCCGCACGATATCAAGGGTCAGGGGGTCTACGCCTACGTCACGCTCATGGCCAATGCCGAAGAGAGTGAAGAGCTGCTTCAGGAGCTCATTCGACATGTGCGCGACGAGATCGGCCCGATCGCCACACCGGATATCATCCAGTGGGCACCTGGGCTGCCGAAGACCCGTTCCGGCAAGATCATGCGTCGTATACTGCGCAAGATCGCCGAGAACGACATCGGTAACCTGGGTGATACCTCAACTCTGGCAGACCCTGAAGTGGTGGACAGTCTGGTAGAGGAACGCGCGATTCAGTGACGTTCGTTCCCAATACCACCTGCGCGTTTCGAGTGGTCGTCACGACGCACACATCAGGGCAGCTCGAAGAGTAGTTACCCGAACACACCTCAACGCAGATCGAGCACCTGCTGAAGGAGCTCGTCGTCGTCCCACTCGCGGGGCCCTACCGCCTCGTACACCACCTTGCCCTCGGTATCCACCACCACCGTGGTCGGCAGGCCCATGACCGACCAGTTCGGCAGCGTGCTGGCACCATCACCAAGCAGCACCGGAAAGTCGATCGACAGCTTGGCGAGGAACTCCTCCACTGCCGGTAGCCCCTCACCGGCGTTGATGGCAAGCATGCCCACTTCCTGATCTTCAAGCTTCTGCCAGGCGGTATTCATCGCCGGCATCTCCTCGATGCACGGTGCACACCAGGTTGCCCAGAAATTGATGATCCAGGGCTTGCCTTTCAGCGAATTCGGAGACCAGGTTACGTCGGTGGTATCCCTCAGATCGAAAGCCGGCACATCGCGCTGGACCTTTTTCAGGCCCTCCATGCTCCCCTGGGCATGAGCCAGGCTCAGGCCACCCGAAAGCGCCATCGACAGCACGCCCGTTCGAAGCAAGCGGCAGGCATTATCGCGCCTCATCCAAGACGTTCGCAGGCAGCCGGAGCTCACGTCCCCTGCCCACTCAGCTCGGCCACGCCACCCTCGGAGCCAACGTTACCGGCAGCTTCACGATCGATGAAGCCCAGCGACGCCGAATTGATGCAGTAGCGCAGGCCGGTGGGCCGGGGGCCGTCGGGGAACACATGCCCCAGATGGCCACCGCAGCGTTCGCAGAGCACCTCGGTACGCGACATTCCCAACGTGTTGTCGGATTCCTCCTCTACAGCGGCTTCGTTCGCGGGAGCCGAGAAAGACGGCCAGCCGCAGCCGGAATCGAACTTCTGCGAAGAATCGAACAGTGGTTCCCCACAGCCGGCACACACATAGACACCATCTGCCTTGTGCCCATCGTATTTACCGGTAAACGCTCGCTCCGTACCCTTTTCGCGCAGTACCTTGAACTGCTGAGGGCTCAACTGTGCGGCCCATTCCTGCAAAGACTTCTCGACCTTGCGGCTCATGTCGATGAGTTCTCCTGTTGATGCGAGACGTTCAGGATGCCACAAAAAATCCGGCGTTCCGCCGCCTCGTGTTGTGTACGTTCCTGACTCGTATAATGGGTCGTGAGCAAGAAAAAAACAGTCAGCGATGATGACATGGCGCTCTTCCGCGACGCCGTGGGAGAGGTGCGCGGCATCGTCAACGACCGGGTAGACAAGGCCAGGAAACCGCTGCCGATCAAGGTACGATCCGCCGAGGATGACGATCGCTCGGTGATGCGCGCCCTGCTCGAGGATCTCAGCGAGGCGGATCTGCTGGAAACCGGTGAACACCTGGCCTTCACTCGCGATGGTGTGCAACGCTCCGTGCTGCGCAAGCTCAAGAGCGGCCGCTATGCGGTACAGAGCGAGATCGACCTGCACGGCCTGACGGTTACCGAGGCGCGCAGCGAACTCGGGGCGTTCCTGCACGGTGCCGGTGAACGCGGACATACCTGTGTGCGCGTGATACACGGCAAGGGAAGGCGCAATGCTGACAATGGACCACGTCTGAAACCCGCGGTGAATCAGTGGTTGCAACGCAATCGGCAGGTCGTCGCCTTCTGTTCGGCACGCGCGGTGGACGGAGGTACGGGTGCGGTATACGTGCTGTTGCGGCGGCAGGTGATCTAGGGATCGTTCCCTCGCAGGAACGCCAGCGCCTTGATCATCGTACGCAACAGGTTGCGGCTCCCCATGAGCAGCAAGCGTTCGACGCGCCGCATCAGTCCTGATCTGCCTGCAGGGGCTTCGGCCAGCGGCGTGGCGACCACCGATTCAGGCAGCGATTCCTGCGTAGGTATCGCATGAATCTGCTCCCCTGCGCAAGGCTGCCTTGCAATTCAATGCAGAGTGTCGTTTGGCGGTGTTTCGTCAGGGGGTACGCCGGTCGCTGGTGAGTCATCGAGACGCGTGTCGTCAGGGCGTGCCTCATCCGACAGAGAATCGTCAACCGGCGCCTCGCCTGGCAATACCGAATTGGTCGGGAGATCGTCTACCGGCATGTTCTCGATGGGTGATTCATCCGCAGGCGTCTGAGACGGGCGCGCCGGCTTCGCGCCGGATTCATCACCGGACCAGCCGCTCTCCGCTTCCCGCTGCAGATCCAGCTGCTGCCGATGCTCCTGAGCAAATTTCGCGATTACCCGCTGCAGCTCCGTCTGCGTCTCGCTGTGGCCCTCGTCCTGTGGATGTTGCCCCACCGCCTTCGTCGCCGATTCAGACTCCTCGTTCAAGACGGAAACCGAGCCGGTGTTCGTATCGGTATGGGTGCCGGCATGAGTGCCGGTATGAGTGCCGGTATGAGTGTCAGAACCGGTGTCCGTGCCCTGCCGAGCCCATGCCGGTGCAGGGGGGCCATGTACCTCCAAGGCGTCATTCGCTGCAGCGCCCTGCATGCCCGGCGTCACCAGGCCGATTTCCTCGGCCAGGCGCGAATCGATCTCACCCAGATCCTTGAGCTCGCCGAGTGGTGGCAGATCATCGAGCCGCTTCAGGCTGAAGTAGTCGAGGAACTCCTTCGTCGTGGCCAGCAGCGCCGGCCTGCCGGGCACCTCCTTGTGACCGATCACCTTGACCCAGTCGCGCTCCTGCAAGGTCTTGACGATCGTGGAGCTGACCGCCACACCCCGCACCTCTTCGATCTCGCCACGCGTGATGGGCTGGCGGTAAGCGATGAGCACGAGGGTTTCAAGCAGGGCCCGTGAGTAGCGCGGAGCACGCTCCGGAAACAGCCGGCCGATCCACGGCTCCATCGCCACGCTGGATTGCAGGCGAAAACCACTGGCTACCTCCACCAGTTCGATGCCGCGACCCTGATAGTCCTGCTGCAGGGCATCGAGGGCCACTCTGAGCATTTGCCGATCGGGCTTGTCCTGGTCGTCTTCGAACAAGGCATCGAGCTGCGCCAGCGACAGCGCACGCCCCGCCACCAGCAAGCTGGCCTCGACAATATGCTTGACTGCTTCACTATCCACTGACGCGTCAGTCTCCGGGAGTATCGGGTGCAACGGTTTGATCGACATGACCCGCGGCGGACGGCTTCGCATCTTCGATTTGCGCATCTACGGAATACACCGACGCTTCGGCACCGGCCTGCATGTCGGGGTCCTCGGGTGAATCGGCATCGCCGGACACCTCGACCGCGGTCTTCGGTTTCAGGTAGATGGGGCCGAACGCTTCACTCTGCACGATATCGAGCAATGACTCCTTGCACAGTTCGAGCACCGCGAGGAACGTCACTACCACGCCCATGCGGCCCTCTTCCACCGTGAACAAGGTAGTGAACTCGCAGAATTCACCGGCCTTGAGCGCGGCCAGAACCTGTGACATCCGCGCCCGCACCGACAGGGTTTCACGGCCCACCTGGTGGTGTTCGAGTAGCCGTGCGCGCTCGGCCACATCTTTCATCGCCATCAACAGCTCGCGCAGAGTGACCTCCGGCACCGGCACCTCGCGTTCCAGCACCGGTGGCACAACCTTGAGCGGGTGAACGTCGCGCTCCAGACGTGGCAGGGAATCGAGGCTCACGGCCGCCTGCTTGATCCGCTCGTAGTCCTGCAGGCGCCGGATCAGCTCGGCGCGCGGGTCATCCTCGTCATCGCCATCGGCCTCGACACGCGGCAGCAGCATGCGCGACTTGATCTCGGCGAGCATGGCCGCCATCAGCAGATATTCGGCCGCCAGCTCAAAGCGCATCGTCTCCATCAGGCTGATGTACTTCATGTACTGCGCGGTGACGTCAGCGATCGGGATATCGAGGATATCCAGGTTTTGGCGCTTGATCAGATACAGCAGGAGATCGAGCGGGCCTTCGAATGCTTCGAGAAAGACCTCCAGCGCATCGGGCGGGATGTACAGATCCCTCGGCAACTCCCGCAATGGCTCGCCGCCTACGGTGGCGATGGCGATGGCGGGCATGGCCGCAGTTGAAGGCTGTTCCGGAGGCTTCTCGGCTTGCATGACTTCTCGCTGTTACCGTCTGGCCGGAGCCGCCGAAGACGCTGCGGATTATAACGTGAAGGCGGATCGGTACCAAACGCCGGGGGTTAAGGGCCCGGGTAGAGCAATGCTTCGACCCTCAGTCAGGTCGATACCCGAGCCCGGGGGCACTTTGACGCCCAAGGCATCCAGAGAGCTTCGGGCGTCGGGGGCACCGTCACCGGGTCGCTACCCGGAGTCTAGTCGAGAAAAGCCAGGTCTCCCCGGCCGCGGCGGGCGACTTCCACCGAGCCATCGTCATCCACGTTGAGCACCGAGGTAGGCTCCAGACCGCAGTGGCCGCCGTCGATGATCAGGTCGACCTGCTTTTCGAGCTGCTCGCGAATCTCCTCCGCATCGGTTTCAGGCAGTTCATTGCCCGGTAAGATCAGCGTGCTGCTCATCATCGGCTCACCCAGCTCCTCGAGCAACGCCTGGCAGATCGCGTTGTCGGGAATGCGGATACCGATGGTCTTGCGCTTCGGGTTCTGTAGCCGGCGCGGTACCTCGCCGGTAGCTTTCAGCACAAAGGTATAGGGGCCGGGCGTCAGCGACTTGAGCAGGCGATAGGCCTGATTACCGAGCCGGGCGAAGGTAGCGATATCGGACAGATCGCGACACACCAACGTGAAGTTGTGTTTCGTATCGGTGCGGCGAATGCGAGCGATGCGCTCCATCGCGCTCTTGTCGCCGACATGGCAACCCAGCGCATAGCAGGAGTCGGTCGGGTACGCGATCACCCCGCCTTCGCGAATGATCCCCACCGCCTGAGAGATCAGACGGCGCTGCGGATTATCGGGGTGAATGGCAAAGAACTGACTCACGATCTACTACCCTTTTGATGTTCATGAAACATGGCTGGTGTGCATCTTTCAGCAATTTAGCGCAGATGTCGACCTTGGAGCCTGTCATCCAATAGCCCACAAGCGCCACGGGCTCACACCCAGGGGCTAGCAAGCGACAGATTCCGAGATGTTGACCTCCAGGCGCGTACGACAAGTTACGGGTAGAACGCGAGGAGCTGTCAATCGTTGGGCCAATCTGTGGCGTAGGCCTGAACCTTGCCTGAGGGGAGTGATCGCCCTACGCCATCACCTTTCCGCCACGGACCCGGGTTTCTCCATGCGCACACAACCGTTCCGCGTTACCTCCAAGCCGCTGTTCACAGCCTGTAGCCTGGCGCTGTTGCTGACCACGGCCAGTAGCGCGAACGCGGCAGCACCCTCGAATGGCACCCACGGCGATGGCCATTTCATGAGGGTGAATGGGCATGAAGAAGAAACAACGCGAGAGAATGCCAGGCCCGAGGCCAAGGTCGGAGGCGCGGTGATTGCCACGGTCAACGGCCGACCGGTCGCACGCCAGTCGCTGAACAACGTGACCAGGCAGCTCGAAGCCAGTGGCCAGGAGGCCGACAAGGCCCTGATCCTCGATGAACTGATCAACCTGGAAGTGCTGACTCAGGCGGGTGAGGCGAAGCAACTGGAAACGACACCCGATGTGGCAGCCGCGCTGCAGCTCCAGTACAACCAGACCATGGCCAACGCCTACCTGGCCGAACTGGGCAAGCAGCTGAAGACCAGCGATGCGCAACTGCGCACCGTCTACGATGAGCAGATCGCCAATCTCGAGGGCCGGGAATACCGGGCCAGTCACATCCTGGTCGATACCGAGGCCAAGGCGCAGAGAGTCATCGCTGAGCTGGAAGCGGGTGACAACTTCAAGAACGTCGCCAGGCGACACTCACAGGATGCCACGGCGGACACCGGGGGCGATCTCGGCTGGTTCGACGGTGGCAGCATGGTGGCTGAATTCTCGGCAGCCGTGGAGCGACTGAAGGTCGGTGAGACCAGCCAGAAACCTGTGAAGAGCGAGTTCGGCTGGCATGTGATCAAGCTGATGAAGAAGCGCGGCACGGCCAAGCCCTCGTTCTCATCGGTAAAGGCCGAACTGCGCGAGCAGGCGTTACGCGAGAACCTGGTCGCCGAAGTGCAGAAGCTGCGCGAGGCAGCTGATATTCAGCAGTAGCCTACCCACCACGACTTTTGCAGCAGCCTGCTCGGGGCCTGTCTGCTAGTCCGTAGGCGCCTATAGGCTAATTGATGAACGACCCTAAGCTTCAACGGCAGTGTGAGCGTTCGCGATCAGTCGGGCAGCCCATTCAACCATCTTGCGTTCCTCGCCGATCGCGATTTGAATGACGCCGTAGTGCGCATTGTCCTTGCGGTCGAGCAAACGCATCCCCTCTGCCGCAGTCGTCAGTTCGTCCCTTCTGCGGTGCCGTCATACCGCCCCCCCCTGATACCGAGCAGTATCCGGCGCGTGCCGATGATCGGCTGTAAGTCGCGCTCCCATGCCGCGACCAACGGGAGAGCTTCGTCGATCAGACGCGCATGCTCTTCTACGGTCAGACCCTGCACGTGCCCGCGGTTGCCAGTCCAGCGTTCTACGGCATCGGCGAGCTCGTCAGTGAGTTTCTCAGCTTCTCCGTCCTCGATAACCACCACCAAGTCGATATCGCTGCCCGATCCACCGGCGCGTCGCGCAGCGGATCCGAAGAGGCCGGCTGCCACGACGGGCTCATCACGCTGCTCGAGCCATGAGCGGATCCGACCGATGAGCGCGCCGTGAAGGCTGGCGAGTGCAATGACAGCGTCTGCGGCAACGTGCTCACGGTTAAGGACATACCCACCAGGAACCTTGAGCACCAGTCCGCCGTCAAGCAGAGTCAGCAGCACCTTTCGGACCCCCGCGACAGAGGCGCCTTTTTTAGTATGGCCAGTTCCTCCTCTTGCTCGCTGAGTTGGCGCTTGAGCTTGGCGTTCTCTGTCAGCAGCTTACGTTCGGATTCACTGCGTGACTCCGCAAGCCGGGATTTGCGCGCCAGCTATAGATCTGGCTCGTTTGGATACCCAGCTTGGCTGCAGCGGCAGTAACCCCTATGCTGTCTGCCAACTTCAGGGCCTCTGTGCGGTACTCGTCCGAGTAGGTCTGACGTGCCTGTTTGACGGACTTCTTTGGCCTTGCCATGATTCACCTCTGTTTCGCAGTTTACCTGCTAACGAGGTGTCCATTTCTACTGGGCCAGATCATTATTCTATTTCGTAGCTCGCTTCTGTTTACGTATCAGCCCTGCCTCTTGCTCATTATAGATGCTAAGGTCGGCGGAGACTTTATCTTGTACAGGCTGCCATCCATGGCTACCTCCTAGCACGCAAATACTCGCCGCCTCAGTAAGAACCAGCTTTCTAGAGACCAAGAGATCTTCTGGATCCTGTCCTATTGAAATGGCTTGCGTGTATTCATGATCTCTAGCTGTAGCCAGTGGAAAGGCATATTGTATAGAGACCAGTTCGCCCGGCTTCAGCCGTACTTCTATCGGCATCTTTCTAACCTCGTCCGGCCTTCTGCTCTTTAAACTCTCATCTGTTCTTAGTGTCGCATAAATGGGAGAATATTCACCATCTTCTGTGAATAGGGTGTTACGCAGCTTGATATCTATTGGCTTGCTTCTGGTGTTACTAAGACTGATCCTCGAGTATGGCGCTAGAAGCTTTATATCACTTAGGTAAACAACAAGACCATCTACATCAAACTCGCGAAAGTCCGAATCAACGTTGGATTTTTCAGAGCTAGAAAGAGCTCGATATTTGAAATATTCAGGCGGCTTGATTTCGACGTAATAGGTGCAGCACCCTCGATCTTCGCAACGCAGGATTGAAGATAGAATACTCTGACATCCCGCCAGCGTCAGACCGATGACCGTCAGCCCGCACAGAGCCATGAACCTGATCATGACCGACTCGGGTCTCGTGGATGATCGTCATTATCGTCACGCACGCCGTCGCCGTCATCATCGTCATCCAAGGCGTCAAGTTCCCGGTCGTCTGTCGGGCTACTCAGGCAACTCTTCTTTTCGAAATCCCAAACTTGGCAATAGTTCGTGTTCGTGTTCTCTGCCGTCAGATCATTGATATCGGGATTGGCAGTGAAGTAGTCCGGATCCAATCGATTGCCCGACAATTGATCCATGCCCGGCACATTAGTCTCATCAGCCACAACACCGGCTGAACCCAGTGCCGACAGCGCCCAACTCTTGCTGTTGACATATCCTTCGTTCTCATCGGAGAACTGTCCAGCACTGCTTGGAGTGAAGTGTTCAGGCGTATGCGGATTTTTACCGTGGATCGCATACCATTCGATGCGTTCAAGCTTGACGATTGCCATATTGTTGTTCATTTGGAAGCCCGAGCTTGTTCACGTTCTAATTTGGCCTCCTTTTCGTCATAAGTGCTCAGATCAGTGGCGATCTCGCCCTGAACCGGTCGCCAGCCGTATCCATCGCCTAGAAGGCAGTTGTATGCCGCCTCGACCAAAATCAAATCTCTCGAGACAATCAACTTGGATGGAGCCTCTCCAACTTTTATTCTCTGTATGAAATTACGACTTTCTGCAACAGACACCGGGAACGTGTAGCGTACAAGCACACGTTCCTCCGGCATAAGTCGCATCGAAACAGGCATTTTTCTTACTTCTTCAGGGAGCTTATTCACCAAGATAGTTTCTGTTCTTACCTTGGCATGAATCGGTCGATACAACTTGCCATTTGCATCTAGGTTGTTGGACAAACGAAAGCTCAATGGCTCGCTACCAAGGTTAGTTATTCCAACACTAGAGCCTTGTGACATAAGCCTGATATCACTAAGAGAAATGTCTAAGTCTTTCAAATTACTTTTTCGTCCATCCGAATCTACAGCTTCACGCAAATTAGTTGTGAACGCTTTTTTCTTTTTCCGATGCTCAGGAGGCTGTAGCTCCAAGATATACGAACAACACGATGTATCTTCACAGCGAAGCAATTTTGACGCGATACTCCGACATCCTGATTGCGTGGCGACGATGAAAAGCAGCAATAGTATTGTTGCGAGGCCTTTCATGACCGGCTCGGGTCTCGCGGATGATTGTCACTATCGTCACGCACGCCGTCGCCATCATCATCGTCATCAAGGGCATCAAGGTCGCGGTCGTCTGTCGGGCTACTCAGGCAACTCTTCTTTTCGAAATCCCAAACCTGGCAATAGTTTGTGTTCGTGTTCTCTGCCGTCAGATCACTGATATCGGGATTGACAGTGAAATAGTCCGGATCCAGTCTGTTGCCCGATAGCTGATCCATACCCGGTACATTCGTTTCGTCAGGCACCACACCAGCCGAATCCAATGCCGAAAGCGCCCAACTGTTGCTGTTGACATACCCTTGGTTCCCGCCGAACTGTTCAGCATTGCCGGGGTAGGGAATGTTAAGTCGATCTTCATTCGCAATGTAAGTGGCCGTGTTACCGAGCAAAGCCCCTATAGCAGCAGTGTCGTCAGTCGTAGATGAAATCTGACAGGCTGTTGCGTTTGGGCTCCATGGGCGATCTTCAGGCGGTTGGGAGAATGCAGGATTGAAGTGGTCTTTAACAGCATAAAAGTCTGCTGGAAAGAATGGAATAACCTCTAGTCTTCCTTCTTTGCTCTGTTGAGCACCCAGGACAAACCCCTGCTCGCCATTGCCAAGATCTTCCATATCCAACGGACCCACGTCACCGCCAAAATCGAACGGCCCCCTGAAATCCTCCGGTCGATCCGGAATCAACACGATAATCATGTGCCGGCCCGGAACCGGGATACTTCCAGTGTCCAAAGCCCGATCGATCAACACAATCCGCTCCCCCAGCGGATCGATCAGTGACAATGGGTTGGCGTTCGCATACAGATACGTGTTCAACCCGCCGGCCAGCCCGATCGGATCGCTGGTCAGGTAGCGGCCCAGTGCCGCGTCGTAGTCTCGGTAGTAATTGTAGTACGTGCCGGTCTCCCGATCGTTGTACTGCCCCGGCTGGCGTAGCTCGAGCCGAGCGCTTTCGAGCAGCACCACCGCTTCGCCGAACGGCTCGTGGCGTGCACTCCACACGATCGTGCCGGCCTCGTCGGTCATGCGCCGGGGTGTGCCCAGATGATCGCCGTGGATGGCGTACGACCGATCGCCTTCGAGTTTCGCGATCGGGCGTGTGGCGTCCAGGTAGACGTACTGCGCCGTCACCGCTCCCTGCCCGTCGGCCTCGCCGGTGATGCGCTTGCCGTCGTAGAGAAACCAGGTGACGGTGGATGATCCGTCGGCATCGAACACTTCCCTCTTCACGCGCTCGCCGAAGGCGTTGTAGGCGTAGCGGGCGATCAACTTTCCGTCTCGCGACACGCTCGTCGGGCGCCGCTCGGTATCGTAGGTGTAGCGCAGGTTGTCCCCGGTCCGGATCGGCGAGCCGCCCGCGTTGTAGTCCCAGCGACGCTCGGTGCCATCACGGGTGTCACTCTGGCTCAACAAGCGGTTGCCGTCGGCAAGGCCTGCGGCGTCGGTAGCGTAGGTGTAGCGTTCGGCGATCTCGCTGCCGTCGCGGTGTTGCTCTTGGCGCTCGAGTCGATTGCCAACCGCATCGTAGCGGTAGCGGTACTGCCCGGCGGATGTGTCGGCGCCAACAAGATGCCCGGCGCGGTAGGTATAGCGATGGGTGTTGCCCGCATCGCGCTGGCTGACGATATGCCCAGCCGCATCGCGCTGGTAATGCAAGGATTGCAGCCCCGGTGTGGTCAGCGAGCGCACCGGACCATCGGGGTTGTGGCGCAGGGTGGTGCGCCGGCCATCGAGTGTTGTCCAACCGGTGCGGCCATCGCGGGCTTGCACATCCACCTCATCGACGATCGATTCGGATAACAGCCCCAGCAGCGTCACCCGCTCGATCGAAGCCAGGGTGCCGGCGGCCGGGCCACTCGCGTGATAGCGATACGCCAGCTCGGTGCCATCAGGCATGATCCGCCGGGTAAGCCTGCCGCGGGTATCCCGCTCGTAGCGGGTGGTGAACGTCAATCTGACGAGGGTACGGGCGTGCTCGATCAGCTCCGCCTCGTCGTCGTAGACGAAGCGATCTTCGATGCCGCCGACGGTGGCGCGGGTGACCAGGCCGTGCCGAGCATCGTAGCGCCAGCGGGTTTCGGTGCCATCGGCCGCGATGCGCCCTAGTGCTCGGCCGGCCGCATCGCGCACGTAGCGGGTCGCCGCGCTGTCTTCGCGCACGCGCACCGCGACGTTACCCTGGCCATCACGCTCGAGCCGCTCCACCCCGGTATCGGGGCTGAGGGTCGCCACGATCTGACCGGCATCATCCCGCAGCCGCCAGGTTCGGCTACCCCGGGCATCCTCCACCCCGGCCTCCTGGCCCAGCGCGTCGAAGTGGTAGCGCGTCGTGCTGCCATCCGGGGTGGTGAGGCTACCGATCCGGTTCATGCTTTCCATTGCGATGGCGAACCGCGCACCACTCGCACCGTCTCGTGTGCCGCTAATCTCGCCGGTCGCATCGCGCTCGATCTCGGTCTGGCGGGTCATCGGCTCCCCGCCCGCATCGATCACGCGCTCCTCGTCACGACGAGATACACGGCCTTTGGCATCGAAGGCCAGCGCCAGAGACTGAATGAGCGCGTCATCAACACCAAACACTGTGCTGCGTTGCCGGCGGCTCTCGCTGTCGAAGGCCACCTCGGTGCGGCGGCCGAACGGGTCGGTCGTACGGGTGAGTCGCCCAGCCGGGTCGCGGCTCAGACGGGTGCGATGTCCGTCAGCATCGGTGTAGCTACTAAGCCGATTTTCGGCATCGTACCTGTAGCGCACGGTCACGCCGCGATGGGTAATTGCAGTGACTCGCCCCGCAGCGTCATGTTGAATCTGGTAGGGAGATTGCGGGCCGAGGCGGGCCTCGGTGACCTGCCCTTGCGCGTCGAAAGCAGTGAAACGAAGCGTGGGGCTGGCAGGCTCGGCGATGGCGACCAATCGACCCTGGTCATCCCAGTCGAGGCGGGTGACATCCTTCACATCCTTACGCGGACCATCGAGCGCGACCAGCCGGCCGTCGTCATAGCGCAAGCGCGTGGAGCGCTCAAAGCGGCGGTACTCCTGTACGGGGGTGTCCGGGTCGATCGACGGCGTCGTCAAGCCCGACCCGCTGGGCGCACCCGATTCTCCCGACACGGTGACCCAGGGCACCCAGCCACGTTCGGTGATCGTGGTCGGTGCACCGCGTGCGTTGCGCTCGATCTCGACACGGCGCTCGCCCTCGGGATTCACGCTCGGGTAGATACGCTTGCTCGGCAACAGGCTATCTTTCTCATACACGCGTCGCTCCACCAGCTGGTTTTGCCCGGTTGCATCGGTGTGCCGGATTTCGGCGATACGCCCTTGTGAATCGTAGGCATAGTCAGTTTGCCGAGGGTCGGTCGCCGTGCCCTGGCCGGCTTGGTTTGCCTTCGTCAGGCGGCCTTCAGCGTCATAGCTGTACTTGATTCCGGTCGGTGGACACGTCGCACAACCCGGCCCCGTCGCGGAGAGCAACTGCGGCTCACTCTCGGGTGTCGGGCGCCGCCAAGCGTAGGTACTCTGCTGATCGAGGCTGTTGGTGACCACCGTCTCGACGCGTGCGCCGCTATCGGCTGTCTTCTTGTCCGGGTAGTCCAGCGTGACCTTCTCCACCCCGCCGGCATGCTCGGAAGAGATTGCCCGCCCTTCCTTGTCGTACTTCCACGTGGCAAAGTGTACTTTGGCTCGATCGGTCAGCCCGGTCAGAGCACTGGGCCAGCTGTCGTTCTCGTAGTGGTAGGTCCGATTCGTTCCATCCGCATAGCGCACTCGCGTCAGATTCTTCAGCTCGTCGTAGTCGTAGTGGATCTGGCTGCCGTCGGGCAGCGTGACCCGCTTCAGGTGCCCTGGCTGAGTGCGGAACGCCTCCTGGTCATACCCGACCAATCCGCGCTCGCCGGGTGTGTAGTCAAACTTCAATACCCGGCCCGTCTCGTCGGTCACGCTGGCCAGCCGTCGCTGGCGGTAGAAGAAATTCAAGTTGCGCTGGTCCGGCCAGTCGATCTCTACCAGGAAGCTGCCGTGGAAGCGCAGGGTTCGGCCGTCCGGCAGCTGCCATTTGTGCTGACCATCGTCGGTGAGGATGACGCGGCCTTCGTTCGGAGCGTCGCTGCGCAGTAGCTCGCGGCCCTCGTCATCGACACCGGCGGGTTCAAAGCGCAGGCGGCGCCCATCGCTTTGCACGATCTCGCGCACACCCTGGCCGACGTCGAACAGCACCACTGAATAGCTGTGATGCCACCCTTGGCCGATCCCCACGTTGTGATCAGTGTTCGTGCTGTTGTAGGTGCGCTCGAACTCCAGTGCTGTGCCGGGAATCAGAAAATCGGTTTCGCTCTGCTGCTGGTTGCCGGTGAACAGGCTGATCGGGTTGCCGACCGTGCTTTGGGGCAGGAGACCTGCCGGTGCACTACCTGGCCTACTGGCCGTTCTCTCTCCACCGGCTTCACCTCCGCCTTCGATCGAGCAATTCTGGCCACCGTCCGTCAGGTTAGCGCCGCAGGCTTCCTGCGCCTGTGCAGGCGCTACACACAGCATGAGCACGAGCAACAGCAGCGAAGGCAAACTGTGTTGAGCCCCTTGGCAAGGTCTGTCGTATCGACGCTTGGACGTCGATCCGTGCCCGATGAGATGATTTCGCAATGCCGTGGCAGCAGCCACAACGCTCAAGGCCTTCATCAGCAGCTCCCCGACATACCACCGCCGACGACGCCCGGCTGATCACCCTCGCACATCAGAGGTTCGTCGCTGATTACCGATGAGTCTTGCAGCACACCATTCGCGTTGCAATCACCACCCGTGCCGCTCGCTGTCCCGACAGTGTCTCCACCCTCACCACCCGGCGGCACCGATGCTTCTGGGTCGGCCAACACATCCGGCACCCCCAGCGCCGGCGGCGGATTATTCGCTGCCTCGATCGACTCCGCCCACGCCTCCGATTGCATCCGCACCGTCGCAGCGGAGGTGATCGGCAGGCGGTTCGATGCGTACCAGACTGCGTTCTCAGGGTTCATCCGGCGAAGAGCGGCCATGACCACTGGGGTGATCAGCGGTATCTTGAACTCGAAGCCGTGCGTCACCTCGATCTTCAGCAGGTTCGCATCCTGCAGGCTCACGCCGGAGGCGCTCTGCTTCGCCGGGTCCGGCGCCTGGTGGCGCAGGTGACTGTTCGGGATCACCCGCCGGTTCATCGTCTCCAGGCTTGGTGCG
>CBDCAW010000008.1:0-84933 GCA_965214025.1 Granulosicoccaceae bacterium | reverse complement strand
CGAGGATCTGTATGACGTCGGCGCGTTGTTCACACCACTGTTCGCTGTGCTGGCGGTATCGACCGGGGTCGCGTCGCTGACGAACGCGCGTTGGGTAGCTCGCCTCGGCATGGAACGTTCCTGTCGGCTGGCACTTGTCGGACTTGGCGCGTGCGGCGCCCTCCTGCTGCTCGCCTCGTTGCTTGCGGACGGTGTGCCACCGTTGGGGGTCTTCATGGTGCTCGGTGCCGGTTGCTTCTTCTGCATCGGCGTCTTGCTCGGAAACCTCGGCGCGCTCGCGATGGAGCCGTTAGGGGAGGTCGCGGGCATCGGCGCATCGGTCATCGCGTCGCTGTCGAGCGCAGTGGCAGTCTTGATAGCCGGCGCCGTCGGTCGCGCGCATAGCGACTCGCTCGTGCCCTTGGCGCTCTGCATGCTTGGAACGGCGCTCGGCGCGGCCGTGCTCATGGCGCTTGCCAGTCGACAGGCGGTTGTCGTCGTACAGCCCGTAGCCGTGCGGTAGCTTCCCGTTGGGTGGAAGACCCGACCACAGGCCGCCTGTGACTGTCCTGAGAAGTGCGTAAACGACTGACGATTCCATTACCGTGAGGGCCGCGCTGAGCGGGTCGAAACTTGGCTGCCCGATGAGAACGTACCATCGGACTGGTTCGGACCAAGCGGTATCGGCGAGGCGCCAGATAGCTCTGGCGCCCCGCGATGACGACCTGCTACATCGATGCGACTTTCTTGAGCATATTCACGTCCCAGGGGTTGATCAGGTCGGACTTGGTCCAGCCCTCCAGGTCATACTCACTCATGCATTCTTCGGCAAAGCCGTGCATCGCATCCAATTGCCCGGTGGCCTGCGCCGTCATCAGGGTTTCGATTCGGATGTTTTCGTAGTTGCCGGCGTAATTCGTTTCATAGAGTTCGTGACGCCCGCCGAATTCCGACCCGATGGCGTCCCACAGCAGCTTGAGCAACTTGACCCGATCGATGGCGGCGTAGCCATTGGAGCCGCGCACGTACTGTTCGATGTAGGGCCGCACCTCGGGGCTATCGAAGTCCAACGAGGATCCGGGCAGGTAGATCAACCCCGAGGCCACGTGCCTCTCGATCAGTTCCTTGATCCGCCCGTAGGCCATCGGTGCGAACACCCGGTACGACAGGCCCGAAAAGACGTTGGGCAGATTGAAGCCATCGGTGCCCTCCCAGGGCAGGGGATTGTGGACCATCGCATCGGTCATGCCCTTGAACAGGTTCGCCCAGGCGATGACCTCGCCGACGGCGACCTGTACGCCGCGGAAGTCCTTGGAGCCGGTTGCCTCGACGGCCTTCGAGAACAGCCCCGAGATGAACTCGAGCTTGACCGCCAGTCGTGTACAGCCGTGCAGGGTGAAGCGTGGCACGAAGCCGGAGGCCGGGAAGAAGGCGTTGATCTTGTCGACATCGCCGTAGATGAACACGTTCTCCCACGGCACGAGCACCTTGTCGAACAGCAGGATCGAATCGTTCTCGTCCATGCGTGACGACAGTGGGGTAGTCGAAAGGGGTGCCGGTGACGGCGGCATTGAGTTCGTAGGAGGTGCGCGAGATCAGCTTGACGCCCTGCGCATCCATCGGTGCGTTGAACAGCACCGCGAAGGACTTGTCCTTGATGGGAATACCGTAGTGGGCGATGAAATTGTAGTGGGTCAGGGCGGAGCCTGTGGCCACGACCTTCGCACCGGAGATGACGAGGCCTGCGTCGGTTTCCTTCTCGACGTGAATGAAGACGTCGCGCACCTCCTCGATCGCCTTGTGCCGGTCGATCGGCGGGTTGACGATCGCGTGGTTCCAGTAATCCAGCCGCTGCTGCGACTTCTCGTACCAGCCCAGCGCGTTCGGTGCGTATTCACCGTAGAAACCGGAATTGGCGCCGAGGGTTCCCAGGAACGCCGCCTTGTAGTCTGGTGATCGACCCATCCAGCCGTAGGATACCCGCTGCAGCTCGGCGATCGCGTCGCGCGATTTCACCAAATCCTCGCTCGTCCGGGAGCCGAGGAAAAAAGGATGCGTCACGCCGCCGTTGCCCGTCGTGGTAGGCACACCGATGACGTCTTTCTTTTCATGAAACGTGTCGTACCAACGCGCCACCATGCGCGAAGAGTTTCGAAACCCGGGGTGGGTGGTGACATCCTTGACCCGCTCGCCGTGGATATAGATCTCCCGACCGTCGCGCAGACTGTCGAGGTACTCGGCACCCGTGTAGGGCGTTTCCGCGGGTGCCTTGGCCGGCTTCTTCTCGGCCTTCAGGTGGTTCTGCATTTCCTTCGTGGCTACGCTCACTTCAGCTCTCCTTCCGGTAATTGCACAGGGATGCCCCCGTTGATCGGGGCTTGATGACGGATACACCGTGCATAAGATCGTACCGCCGATCGGTCTTGCCGAAAGGTATCGGTTGATACCGCGCAATTGATCCGGAAATTCCGAATACTGCACCGATACCTTGTTCCTGCGTTCGGAAGTACTGAATTGAGGGAATAGAGCGCTCAGGCATTTCCGAGCGACGAGCCGTCCGAGTCGGGGCCGGGCTTGCATTGGATTGTATCCACGGCTCGGTTACCCACGGCTCGGTTCGACATAGATCGACAGAGAACGGGGATCGACAGAGAACGGGCAAATCGAACAGGCACATCGACAGACTGATACCGGCAGGGGGAAAGACGCAATGCGCGCGACGGACCGAATTGGACAGGTGTTGACGCTGTTCACGCAGAGAACGCCCGAGCGGGGTACCTCCGAGGTGGCAGAGTCGATCGGCGTCGCCAACTCCTCGGCGCACGAGCTTCTGAACGGTTTGGCCGATACCGGTCTATTACACAAGCTTGGCCCTGGTCGCTTCCGGCTCGGGCCGATGGTCAACGCACTTGCGCAGGTGCTCTCGAACACCGATCCTGTCATCGAGGCGGCCCGGCCGGTGGTGTCGGATATCGCCATGCGCTATGGCGAGACGAGCCATGCCGTCGAGTTGCTCGGCACACGCCTGCTGTCGCTGACGAGCCACGAGGGGGCGAGCACCGTACGCATCGCGCGCGAACTCGTTTCCGCGGACATCCCGAGCTATGCCGTCGCGCCGGGCAAGTTGCTGCTGGCGCAGTTGCCCGTTTCGGAGCTGCTCACACGGCTCCAGTCGCTCGAGCTCAAAGCGATCACACCGGCGACCGTGGTGCAGCGGTCACGGCTTCGCGAGGAGCTCACGCGACTGCGCGACGAGGGCTACTGCCAGGAGGTCGGGCAGTTCGACCCTGACATGGCGAGCACGGCGGCGCCGATCCGGAACCATACCGGCGCCACGGTGGCCGTCTTCGCGCTGTTCGTGCCGGTGGGTCGCTTCTCCACCCAGCCCCGGGCATTTCGCAGCGTGACGCTTGAGGCTGCGGCGCGTGTCTCGGCGCGCCTGGGCTGGAAGATGCCCATCGGCGGTACGATCCGCTTCACCTCGTCCTTGGAAGCGATGACCAACCGATAGTGACGAACCTCAGGAGACCGGTAACATGCAAGAACCCACTCGGGAGATCGATCCCATTGCCTTTCGCAACGTATGCGGCGGCTTCGCCACGGGGGTGACCATCATCACCACCCGGCATGACGGCGAGGATCACGGCATGACAGCCAACGCGTTCATGTCCATCTCGCTCACCCCGCCGCTGATCGCGGTTTCCATCGCGAAAACCGCTCGGATGCTCGAACGAGTCGAGAAGTCCGGACGTTACGCCGTGTCGATTCTGCCGGAGGGTACCGAGGATGTGGCGATGCACTTCGCCGGTCGGCCGAAGGAGGGTGTGGAGGTGCCTCTGCACGAACTGGACGGACTGCCGGTTGCCACTGGAGCTTGCGCGACGCTGTGCGCCGTCGTCGATCAGGCTGTCGATGCCGGTGATCACGTCATTTTCGTGGGCCGGGTAACGACCATGCAGTCCTCGCCGACGCTGCATCCGCTGATGTACCACAAGGGCAAGTTCGGCAAGCTTGACCCTATGGCCGATGCCGACGCGATCGATCCGGAGTTCCTCTGGGAGGGCGCGCACTGGTAGTGCGCCCATTGGCCGAGGAGACGTATGTGCCGAACCTGCGCACACGATACTCCCGGGTATCGCTCGATACCCGAAAGGCTATCAGCGTACGTCCGCACCTGCGCTAACCTGAGTTCGTGCGGCATCGGAAGCGGGTATCGCCTTGCCAGCGCGTAGTCATCCCAGCCACTTCCATCAACCCCTGGCACTTCGGCTAGAGCTAAAAGGAGACTGACCATGAGAAACGTGAAGATCGACAGCGTCACCGAGGTGGTGATCGACTCGCTTGGCCAGCACCGCGAGATCACCCCCCGCCAGCGCGAGATCATGAGCTCCCTGATCACGCACCTGCATAGCTTCTGCCGCGACGTCAACCTCACCCACGAAGAGTTTCTCAGTGCCTGCGACTACCTCGGTCGGGCCGGCCAGCTCACCAGCCACAAGCGCCAGGAGTTCATCCTGCTGGGCGACATACTCGGCGTCGAGGTACTCGTCGACATGCTCTCCCATCCCGTCGAGGGCGACGAGAGCGAATCCACTGTACTCGGGCCGTTCTACCGCGAGAACCCGCCGGTGCTACCCAAAGGAGCTTCGACCGTGCAGAAGGACTATGAAGGGGCCGAGACGCTGTTCGTCGAGGGCTATGTGCGCGACGCCGAGGGTAATCCGCTCGCCGGCGTCACGCTCGACTTCTGGGAAGATGCGCCGAACGGTCTCTACGAGAACCACGATCCGTCGCAGCCGGATTACAACCTTCGCGGCCGTTTCCAGACCGACGAGAACGGGCACTACGCACTGGTCGGGCTGCGCCCTGCGCCCTATCCGATTCCCGAAGACGAGACGGCCGGTGAGCTACTGCACTACATGGGGCATCACCCGATGCGGCCCGGGCACCTGCACTTCATCGTGTCGTTGGACGGTTACCGCACCCTGGTGACTCAAGTCTACGACTCCTCAAGCGAGTACCTCGACAACGATTCGGTGTTCGCGGTCAAGGAGAGTCTGATCGGGCACCTGGAGAAGGCGCCGGCGGGCGCCGACACCGATCTGACCCTGCGATTCGACTTCGTGCTGCGAAGCGCAGCCTCCGAAGGCAGACCCGGCAAGGACAGGCACGCTGCCTGATCCGGTGTGAGACCCGGCCCGGGCGCGCGGCTCCTCGACTGCGCTCCGTGCCGGGATAGTCCGGCCCCTCATCGGCTGACCCCTATGGCTCCAAGCGAGAGCGACCTCCCTGTGCAAATCTCCCCCTCAGTCTTGCGTCCCGACGCCGCCGGTGTTGCCGATCTGGCTATCGATACCATCGAGAGCTTGATCGTCGACGCACCCACGACACGTCGTCATCGCCTGTCGAGCACCGAGATCCGACGCCAATCGGTGGTTCTGGTGCGAGTCATCCTGGCCGACGGCGCGGTAGGGTATGGTGAAGGTACGACCTTGGGAGGGCCTCGATGGTCGGAGGAGAGCGCCGAATCCATCAAGTCCTGCATCGATCGGTATCTGGTGCCGGCCATCGCGGGCATCGGCGCCAACCGCTTCGAGGCGATCGCCCTGGCGATGTCCAAGGCGGCCGTGCGCAACTTCTCGGCCAAGGCCGCGATCGAGTCGGCGCTCTACGACGCGGTAGGCAAGTCTTTCGGGCTCCCCGCAAGCCAGTTGCTGGGGGGTTGCGTGCACGACGGCTTCGAGGTGATCTGGGCACTGGCCTCCGGCGACACCGATCAGGAGATCGAGGAGGCGCAGGGGAAGCTGGCGCGCCGAGAGCACCGACGGTTCAAGATCAAGATCGGCTTCGACACGCCGGCGGCCGATCTGGTTCGCCTGCGCCGGCTCGCCGAGGCGCTGGTCGGGTGCGAGCTGATCGTGGACGTGAACCAGGGATGGACCACGGCCCAGGCGCAGCGCTGGATTCCGGCGCTCGAGGAGCTCGATGTGGCGTTGATCGAACAACCCGTGCCGGCCGGCGAGATGGAGAACCTGGCGCGGGTGACGGCACGCACCTCACTGCCGGTGATGATCGACGAGGGCGCCTTCACCCTCGCCGAGGTGGCCCGGGCGGGAACCCTGCGGGCCGGCACCGTGCTGTCGCTCAAGCTGGTCAAGAGCGGTGGCCTGATGGAGCTGAAGCGGGCCGCGGGCGTCGCCCGGGCGCACGGGATGGAGTTGTACGGCGGCTGCCTGCTGGAGAGTGGCCTCGGTGCGGCGGCGCACCTTGCCGTCTTCTCGACCCTACCGGCCTTGCATTGGGGCACCGAGCACTTCGGGCCGAAGATTCTGGCCACCGATCTCACTAACGGCGAGATCGTGTTTCGAGATTTCCGGATTCATTGCCCACGCGGTCCCGGACTTGGCGTAACGCTCAATGAGGACTACGTTCGGGAGATCGCCCGCACCAACTGGTCGTGCGGGGCACGCTGACACGGCCACCGTGGCCGTCGCCATGGAACGACTGGGCGAACGCGGAACCGGCCCGTTTGAGCACACCGATGGGCGCTCGGGAATCCAGCGGGTACCGCGCTTGTATTTTTTCGCATTTTCTGAATGCCGGCCGGCGTGTGGGGGCGTAACCTATGACGGTGATCAAGCACCAGCGCCATGAACATCAAGCATCTTGAATACTTTGTCGCGGTGGCCGACGAGCTGCACTTCGGACGTGCCGCCGAGCGGCTGGGCATGGCTCAGCCACCACTCAGCCGACAGATCAAGCTCGTGGAGGAGGACCTGGGGGTTCTGCTGTTCAACCGTGGGCGCAGCCAGATCACCCTGACTCAGGCCGGGGAGGTGCTCTTCGAGCGTGTGCAGGACATCCTGGCACGACTCGAGGATGCCCGACTCGAGGCAAAACGTATCGGCCAGGGGGCTGAGGGTCGGCTGCGGATCGGCTTCGTGGGTTCATCCACCTACGGAGTCGTACCGATGCTGATCAAGTCCTTCAGGAAACACTATCCAAACGTCAACCTCAGCTTGACGCCGATGAACAACGCGGGCTTGCACCGCGCACTGGTAAGACGCGAGATCGACATAGCGATCGCGCGCCCCTCACTCAAGGATGCCGAGGTGCTGTCGCGCCACCTCGTGACCGAGCCGTTGGTGCTTGCGGTACCGGACTCGAACCCGCTCGCCGCAGGCCCGGCGGTGAGCCTGGCGAGTCTGAGCACCCAGACGCTCGTGCTGTACCCGGAGACCCCGCGTCCGAGCTTCGCGGACCAGGTGCTCGACCTGTGCCGCTCGCGCAACGTCGAGATCAACGACCGTGTGTTCACGATGGACTTCCAGACCGCCATCGCTCTGGTGTCGGTGGAGGTCGGCGTCGCTGTCGTCCCTGCCTCGGTGGGCGAGGCCCAGCGGCGCGGTGTGCGCTTCGTGGCCATCAACGAGACCGAGGCGACCACCTCGGTGTCGATCAACTACCGGATCGATGAGCAGGGCATTCACGTCCACCGCTTCGTGACCGTCGCGGTGCAGTTTTCCAAGCGGCCACTGGCGGTCGGCCGAGCGCCGTCGAGCGCCGCATCCGACACCCTATGAACGAACCGGCAACACCATGGAGCTCACGATGCCAGACGATTCCCTGATTCAGAAGTTCTCGGCCATGCGGGCTGTGCATAACGAGTCCCCGCACCTGGTGCGAATGGGTAGGTTTTTTACCCAGACCGTGCTCGTCGAAGTGGATTCGACCGAACTCTACCTGCACTTCGATCGCGGACGTGTCGACGATGTGCAGACCGGCCCCAGCCGGCGGACGCCCTGGGCCTTCGCCCTGCGTACCGATGCCGACGCGCTGGAACGCTTCTGGGATCCGGTGCCTGCACCGGGGTTTCACGACCTGTTCGGTCTCGTCAAGATCGGGCGTGGCCGGATCGATGGCGATATCCTGCTGCTGGTCAAGAACCTCCGGTTCTTCAAGGAATTCCTGGCACTGGGCAGACAACCGGGCGTGGGCCTGGCGAGCAGCGAATCATGAGCCTGGAGCTGATCACCGGCCGCTACATCAACCTCGGCTGTGGCGGCACGCCTTGCCGTGTGTATTTCGAAGAGGCGGGGCGCGGGCGTCCGATCCTGTGCTTGCACACTGCGGGGTCAGACACCCGGCAGTGGCGTCATGTGCTGAACGACGATGAGTTCACCGCGGACAATCGCATCATCGCCTTTGACATGCCATGGCACGGTAAGTCGCTGCCTCCGGAGGGGTTCGAGACGCAGGAATACCTGCTGACGACAAAGACCTACATCGACACCATCCTTGCGTTCTGCGACGGGCTCGGGCTGGATCGTCCGGTGCTCGCGGGCTGTTCGATGGGCGGGCGCATTGCGCTGCAACTGGCCGCGCTCCATCCCGATCGGTTCAGCGGCTTCATTGCCATCGAGGCGTCCGACTTCCAACCCGCCTGGTACGACATCGACTGGTTTCACCGTCCCGATGCGCACGGCGGCGAGATGGGTGCGGCGCTGGTGTCGGCCAACATCAGCCCCCATGCGCCGAATGCCGAGCGCTGGAACACCCAATGGATGTATCATGCAGTCTGGTCCGGGGGTTTTCCGGGGGGATCTGAGCTTCTACACCCGGGACGACAGCCTGATCGCGAGGCTAGGGCAGATCGATACCGACAGGACACCGGTGCACCTGATCGTCGGCGCCTACGATCTCACCTGCACGCCAGAGGACGCGAGGCGCACAGCGGATGCGATCGCAGGCGCGACACTGGCGGTCATGGAGGAACTCGGGCATTTCCCGATGTGTGAGCACCCGGCGGGTTTCCGCCCGTTCTTCGCGGAGGCCCTGACCCGGATGCCCCGGCCCTGAGGAACCACCCGTCGCACCTTGCGAGGGCACGGAGGAACCACTCGGTATTGCGCCGTGAGGCCATGTTCCGGCACTGAGTAACCCTTCGGTATCGCGCCATACCCGCTTCGGCATTTACCCCGTGCCGGTGCGGGTGAAACACTTGAGACCATCAATCAACTGCAAGGGGGCAGGGAGATGGCTCGAAATATTGTCATAGCCGGACTGGGCTTCGCCGGCATGTGGTCGGCGATATCGGCGGCGCGGGCCGTGTCACTGGCCGGCAAGCAGGGCGAGGTGCTCATCACCGTCGTGTCGTCGACGCCTCACGTACACATCAGACCGCGCCTCTACGAGGACGCCTTCGAGGAGATGGCACCGGATGTCGGCAAGCTCCTGGCCGAGATCGGTGTCACCCACCTGGGTGCTATGGTGACCGGCATCGACACCGAGGCTCACCGGATCAGCGTCACCACCAACGGCGGCGAGACGCGCAGCCTTCCCTACGACCGCTTCATCCTCGCGACGGGCAGCACGCTTCACCTGCCCGATATCCCGGGGTTACGCGAGTACGGCTTCAACGTTGACCAAATGAGCGCTGCGCAGGCCTTGGACAAGCATTTGACAGAGCTCGCTGCACGGCCCCATACCCCATCACGCAACACCGTCGTCGTGGGGGGCGGGGGCTTTACCGGGATCGAGACCGTGGCCGAGATGCCGAAACGGCTGCGTGACAGGCTCGGAGACGGCTCCGACGTCCGGGTGATCGTCATCGAGCAGGCCTCGGCGATCGGCCCCGACCTCGGGCCCGGTCCGCGCCCGGTCATCACCGAGGCCCTCGAGTCCTTGGGTGTCGAGATCGTCGTCGGCACCGGTGTCGCCGCCGTCGATCCGCGTGGGGTGACGACGAGCGATGGGCGACGCTTCGACACAGATACGTTCATCTGGACCGCCGGCATGCGCGCACAGCCACTGGCCGCCGACCTCAACGGTGAGCATGACGAGCTGGGCCGAGTGCACGCGGACGCGTGGCTGCATGCAATGGGCGAGCGGGACGTTTTCGTCACAGGAGATGTCGCGCGGGCCGCGACCGATGGCGAGGGCAATGTCGCCTCCATGTCCTGTCAGCACGCGTTGAGCCTGGGCCGGGTGGCCGGCCATAATGCCGCGGCCGAGCTGGTGGATTTGCCGCTGCATCCCTACAGCCAGCAAAAATACGTGACCTGTCTTGATCTGGGCCCCTGGGGCGCCGTCTACTCCGAGGGGTGGGACAGGCAGGTACAGATGCGAGGCGACGAGGCCAAGCAGCTCAAGCGCTCGATCAACACCGAATGGATCTACCCGCCGCCGGCAGAGCGGCAGGCCGCGTTCGCCATTGCCGGCCCCGACCATGTGATCGTGCCCTGAGGTACGGTTGAGAGGTACGGCCCAGAGCACTACCGAGCGGGCAGTCCTGTTCGACCAGATTGCAAATACTGAAACATTGAGGAGAACAAGCACCATGACGACATCGACCACCTTTGCCTTGGTTAACACCTTCCCCTTGCTGCGAGCGTCCTGTTGTGCCGCCGCGTTGATCTGCGCACCCATGACCGTGCATGCCGACACCGCAGAGCCGAAGACCTCCACCGTCGTGCCATTGCTGTCGCAGGCGCTTGAGGATATGCAGGAACGCGAGGCGCTTCTTATCGAGGTCACTCTGCCACCCGGCGGGGCGGACCCGGTTCACCGTCATGACGCGGAAGTTTTCGTCTACGTGCTGGAGGGCAGTGCGGTGATGCAGGTCGAAGGGGACGAGGAGGTGGTGTTGAATCCCGGCGACACGTTCCAGGAACGGCCCGACGACATCCATCTGGTCGGACGCAATGCGAGTGATTCCGAGCCGGTCCGCTTTCTCGCCTTCTTCGTCAAGAAGCAAAGCGTACCGCCGGTACTTCCGGTGGAATGAGCGCATAGCCTCGCACTCGCTGTTATCACGATCGTTCATCCGCCGGAGGGAGGCAAGCCCATGGCAACCACCGCACCCGATCAGGTGCCCGTTCAGGACGTGACACCGTCTCGTGGCGACCCCGTCACGCACGTCGTCTGGATTGTCTGGGCCCATTTCATCATCGCATCCGCCCATGGGCTGACACACCTCTCGCTGCCGGTGCCGCTGGCGCAGTGGCAGATCGGCTACGTCACCTTGCTGGTCATCGTCGCACCGTTTGTCGGTCTATGGGTGATGCGGAAGAAGGATCGACGCATCGGTGCGGGGATCGTCGCCGTGTCGATGCTTCTCTCCCTGGTTTTCGGAGGTCTCTTCCATTTCGTGCTGGATAACCCGGACAACATCAACACACTGCCGCATTCCCACTGGACCGTCCCGTTCGTCGGAACGGCGATGATGGTCTATCTGTCCGAGCTCGCCGGTCTGGTACTGGGCTATCGGGTGTGGAAGTCGGGGGGTGTATCGTGAGCGGTTTCCTCGCTACGGTGCGTGCCATCGAGCCGCCTGGTTGGGGCATTCTGATCATGCGCCTCGTCATCGGCTTCTCCTTTCTCGCACACTCGCTGATCCTGATGCTCGGGGTGCTGACGCTGCCCGGGGTGTACGGTTTTCTAGAATCCATCGGTATTCCGGGATTCATGACTTACGTGGTCTTCACCACCGAGCTTGCGGTCGGTACCGCGCTGATTCTCGGCATTCAGGTGCGGTGGGCGTCGCTCGCGATCATTCCGATCCTGCTCGGCGCGGTCTGGGTGCGCTCGCCGAATGGTTGGGCTTACGACGCACCGGGCGGCGGTTGGGAATACGCCGCGTTCTGGGCGGCGATGATGGCCGCACTGGCGCTGCTCGGCGATGGGCCCTTCGCACTGTCACGCTCGGTACCGTTCACGGCCGGCCGGTCAAACGCGCTCCAAACACAGCGCGATGCCCTGGCCGACCCCTACGCACATGGTGGCAAGCGCCAATCGGCCGCCTTGCCGTGACAACTCGAGTGCGGCCGTTCCGGTGAGGCGGGCACCGGACATCCCCAGTGGATGACCGAGTGCGATCGCCCCCCCGTTCGGATTCACGTGTGATGCGTCGTCGTCGATGCCAAGCTCGCGCAGCACGGCCAACGCCTGTGCGGCAAACGCCTCGTTGAGCTCGACCACATCGAAGTCGACAGGGTCGATGCCGAGTTTCCCGCACAGCTTCCGGGTGGCAGGTGCCGGTCCGATGCCCATGATACGCGGTGGCACACCGGCAGAGGCTCCGCCGACGATGCGCGCCATCGGCGTCAGCCCGTGACGTACCGCCGCGGCTTCGCTCGCGACGATCAGTGCCGCTGCTCCGTCGTTGATACCCGAGGCGTTGCCCGCCGTGATGGTACCCTCGGCCCGGAACGGTGTGGCCAGACTCGCCAAGGCCGCCGTTGTCGTGCTGCGCGGGTGCTCGTCGGTATCCATCTGAAGCGGATCGCCGCGCCGTTGCGGTACCGGAACGGGCACGATCTCCCGGGCGAGGCGCCCGGCAGCGATGGCGTCTGCGGCCCGGTATTGTGAGCGCAACGCGAACGCATCCTGGTCTTCGCGTGAGATGCGGTATTCAGCGGCGACGTTTTCTGCCGTCTCGGGCATCGAATCGATGCCGTACTGGGCTTGCATCAACGGGTTCACCAGGCGCCAGCCGATGGTCGTGTCCGCGATCTCGGCGTCGCGCGACCAGGCAGCCTGCGCCTTCGGCATCACGAAGGGCGCGCGAGACATCGATTCCGAGCCCCCGGCAATCGCCAGCTCGATGTCGCCGGTACGCACGGCGCGGGCGGCGGCGAGCACCGCGTCCATGCCCGAGCCGCACAGCCGATTCAGGGTCGTGCCCGGCACCGAATCCGGAAGGCCCGCCAGCAGGCTCGCCATCCGGGCAACGTTACGATTGTCCTCTCCGCACTGGTTGGCCGCGCCCCAGTAGACCTCGTCGATCGCCGCGGGGTCAAGCCTGTCGTGCTGCGCCATCAGGGCGCGGATCGGGATCGCCGCGAGATCGTCGGGGCGGACCGTGGCGAGGGCGCCACCGAAGCGGCCGATGGGGGTGCGCAGATAGGCGCAGAGGAAAGCGTCAGACATCGAGTTTCGGGAAGCGTTGCCGGAAGCTCCGTGTCGAGGAGCAGGCCGGTGAGGGAAGAAAGCGGTATTGCATTACCGGGGGACGACCGAGGTTTCGGGTGGGCCGCGGTGCGCCGCCTCGGTACGCGCCTTCAGGGCGCGCAATACCTCCAGCTCATCGGTGCTCGCCGGTGGGGTCTCGGCCACATCATCGGCGAAGCGGGCGTGCCAGCCACACGTCGACTCGACCTGCCGGCGCGTTACGCCGGGGTGCATCGATACGACGGTGAACTCCTTGCTGAGCGGATCCGGCACCCAGACCGCCAGGTCCGTCATCATCCGGGTGGGGCCGCGGGTGGTGATGCCGAGCCGCTGACGATGATCGCCGCCGTCGCCATGGCCAAAGCTTGTGAAGAAGTCAATGGTCTCGACCATGCCGCGCGTCGACTGCTTCATCGTGATGTAGACCTGAGCGCACTGCGTAGCGATTTCCGGCGCCCCACCGCCGCCCGGCAGGCGTACCGTCGGCTGCGCGTAGTCGCCGACAACCGTGGTGTTGATGTTGCCGAAGCGGTCGAGCTGTGCCGCGCCGAGAAAGCCGACCGTGACGCGTCCACCCTGCAACCAGTAGCGAAACATCTCCGGCACGCTCACGGTGGTGAGCGCCGTGTCGCACAGCTCCCCGTCACCGATCGACAGGGGCAGCACATCGGGAGCCGTACCGATCGTGCCCGACTCGTAGATCAGGGTGATACCCGGCGCGTGGGTCAGGCGCGCCACGTTGCAGGCCGCCGATGGCGCGCCGATGCCGACGAAGCAGACATCGTCACTCGTGAGCGCACGGGCGGCTGTGAGGGTCATCATCTCCTCAGGTGTTGCCGGAGCTCCCATATCGGGCCACGTGCTCATCGTACTGTTCCGACAGTGGACAAATGCGCCACACGGGTGGCGAAGGCCTCGGGTGTGCTATCGAGCACGTTGACCTGCATCCAGTGCAAAAAGCGCTCGCGGTCGGCGGCGATCCGGTCCCACTCGATGTAGTGCGCGTTGTCGCGCACGTAGTAACCTCGTGCGTAGGAAGGGTGGGCGCCTCCAGGCACATGGCACACAGCCGTTGCGATCCAGCGCGGCAACACGCACGCGTTGGGAGCGACATCATCGAAGTCGTCCACGAGCTCCTCCACGGTGACGACGACGTGCTTCGCCGCGAGCGCCACCTCCTTCTGCACGCCGACGATGCCGTCGATCAGTACGTCGCCGGCGCGGGTTGCGCGCTGTGCATGGATGAACGCAACATCCGGACGCAGGGCAGGTACTGCCGCAAGCCGCTCGCCGGTGAACGGGCATTCGACACTGCGGATATTCGGGTTGACCGCCGGCAGGCCCGTGCCCTGGTAGCCCCGGAACACCGCGCACGGCAGCCCCGCAGCGCCGGCCTCAAAGGCGTTGGCCATGGCCGCGTGCGAGTGTTCCTCGAGCTCGAGCTTGCGAGGCCAGCCGTTCTCGACGGCGTCGCGAAGCCGTCGCAACAGCCCCACGCCCGGGTTGCCGGCGTAGCTGAAGATCAGCTTTCTGGCCAACCCCATCCCGATCAGTTGGTCGTAGATCAGGTCGGGCGTCATACGCACGAGCGTCAGCTCGCCGATGCCCTGGCGAATCACCTCGTGTGCGGCTGCGTGCGGTATCAGGTGTGTGAAGCCTTCAAATGCGACCGTGTCACCCGGGTGCAGGTGCTCCGTGACGGCTTCGGTCAGTGAGAGACGGGTGGTCATGAACGGGCGCTCGCGGTGGAATCGTATGCGCTTCGATGGCGATGATCGAAGCCTGCGAGCGGAACACGCGAGGTTCGGTATCGCCAGTTACCGTCAAGTGTTCGAATAACGAACGTAATAGACGGTCTATTTTTCGGTGATGCGTACATCTCGATCAAGTTAGGTTCGTTGATCCGGTGGGTATCAGTCTCTTACAAGGCTGTATCCGGTGTCAACGTCCCTTTCCATCTCACTCGGCACGGTGAGATCGATCACTACTATCCGGCTGTCTGTCCCGTACACTGACCGAAATGTTCATTTATCGAACATTTTCGCAAGAAGAGCGACATCGTTTGAGCTCGCTGCGCTACCCTCCTGGCATGCCATCGCCACCACAGGACAACGACCGACGAGAGCGCAGCAGTTCGCTTGTTCGCGGGCTCGCGGTGCTCGGCATCCTGCTCGAAGCGCCCTTCGGGTGCACTCTCGCCACCGTGGCGCATCGCGCTGGGCTGAGCCGCGCCGCGGCAAGGCGCTTCCTGCTGACTTTGTGCGAAGAGGGGCTCGCACATCAGTCCGGCCGCTATTTCCTACCCTCGCTCGCGGTGCGGGCACTCGCCCGGACCGTGGTTGCAGACCCCACGTTCTGGACGCTGTTCGACAGGGACATGCGTGAGCTGTCTGCGATGATCGGCGAGTCTTGCTCGCTCGCGACACTTGATGGGAGTGAGATCGAGTACGTCGCGCGGTGCCAGGGGCCGCGCGTGTTGTCGGTCAGTCTCGGTGTCGGCAGTCGCTTGCCCTCGACGCAGACTTCGATGGGCCGTGTGCTGCTCGCGAGCCTGCCCGAGCACCGTTGCGAGGCGCTGGTGCATGGCGTTTCGCACGCAAAGCGCACCAGGCGTTCACTGGTTGACCCAGCCCAGATCCTCATCAAGATTCACGCGGCCCGCGAGCTCGGGTATGCGGTACTTGATCAAGAACTCGAGGACGAGCTGGTATCCGTTGCGGTACCCCTTCTGACACCGTCCGGGGCGTGTCTGGCGGCGCTCAACGTGAGTTCGACACCGTCGCGGCTGTCCGCCGACCAGCTGGTGCACGAGGTCGTGCCCAGGCTGATCGAGACCTCACGTGCCATGACCTCGCGGCTCGCAGAGCACCTCTCGCCAGAACACTGAGCGCCGGAACACTGAGCGGTGCCGGCGACGCGTGATCCAGTGGTTCGGTACTTGAGCGCCACCTGACGAGATCCCTACCGGACGTGCTCCGGGTCGGAGCCCGCCCGAGTAGGCAGCTGCTTCCGGTGAAAGAGCGGATCGATCGGCCGCCTACCGAGACTCGCCGATCACAGATTGTCCAGCGGGTCCGATTCGGAGTCGCTTCTCACGCCGTTGCTGCCTACCGTCGCGATGTTGTAGGGAAGACCCTCGACCGGGATGTCCTCCGCCACTTCCAGCGTGGCAGCGTCTACGACCCGCACCCGCTCTTCCGACGGATCCGTCAGCACGATCCGGTCACCGGCCATCGAGAGCCTCGGCCGGGGGTCGTTCCAGTCTCCATCCATCGAGTAGGCCTGGGTCATCGAGGCGCTCTGCTCGATTTCCGTCGACTGCATGTTCAACTGGTGCAGTGTTCCGTCCTCGGTCAGGATGTAGGCGAATTCGGGTCGCGCAGGATCGAGTACGAAGTCGACGTGGCGGAACGGCAGCTCGATCCGCTGGTAATGAGGAGCCTGCTCCGGATCCACGACGACGACCGCGTCGTCGCCGTGATCGCCAAGGAATACCTGCGCGGCCTTGGCGCCGAGCAGCGTTCCAGTCATCTCGTCCGGGAAGCCGTCGGGGTAGGGCAGCATGCGGAACTCCGGAGGGCCGTCCGTCTCGCGCAGCGTCAGCACGCCTTCCACACATCCCGTGGCGAGGTACTCGCCCGAGAAGGCTTCGCCGTGCAGATCTGTGCAGGTCGCCACGTCGCCGATCACGGCGCCGTTCTGATCGTGAACGGCAAGTCCGACCCGTGGCGGCAGCTCATCGTCCTCCACCTTCTCGTCCGACGCCACCGAACTGATGATGAACTCGCCCATCGGCGTTGCGTAGCCGTGGTGCGGCCGATTCTGGACGAAGCGAACAGGTGTGATCTCGCCGTCCTGCAAGTCGCTCAGCTCCACCGTCTCGGTGTAGCCACCCTGATCGAAGTTGGTGGTCACCATGCCATCGTGGAGGATCACGTGGAACGGGCGATCCCCGGACAGCTCTTGGTCGATCAGTGTAGGCTCATTCATGCTGAAGTCGCCATGATCGTTATGCCTGTCCAGTTCGACCCCCGTGTCGATGAAGGAGACGAGGTCGTCGTCCATCTGCACGGCGATGACCGTCTCACCCGTTGGCGAGGGGTACAGCTTGGCCGGACCCTCGACCTCGAACGTCCAGGTGTTGCTGGGTTTTTCGAGGTCCAGCGCTGTTATCTTGGACGTCCCGTGATCGGTGACGAACAGTCTCCAGCTACCCTGCATGTCATCGGCATGGGCCTGTGTGTGCAGCATCGACAAACCCAGGATGGTTGCCGTGGTTCGAAGGGGGTGACGCATGGAAACGAGTCCTCGTATTATTGTGAGTGGGTATTGCCAGCGGGCACTGTCAGTGTCTGGTGCGACTCAGGGTCTCGACTTGATCTCGGGTAGTGCTCTAGCAATGTTATAGCGTAACACCAATTCGGCGTGATGTATCGTCGGCCGAGTGGCCGCCGTGGAGAGCGAAGGTGCGAGGTAGGCGATGGACTTTGACAGGAGCACTGGTGCTCGCGCTGCTGCTCGCCCCGTTCGGCGCGACGGCTGCCGCCGAATTGCGGGCTCGGCTCGGCGCGTCGAGCGTGCCGCTCGACGCGAGCGTGCTTCTGACCATCGAGGCATTCGACGTCGCGGGGCCGCTCGATACCGTGGAGCTCGAGCGCACGTTCGAGGTCACCGAGCGCTCGCGCGCAGACCGGCTTGAGATCGTCGCCGGGCGGCGCGGCCTCGTCTCGACCATCGTGCTCGAGCTTGCGCCGCGCTCGACCGGGCTGCTCACGGTGCCACCGGTTCGCATCGGGCAAATCGCGAGCGATCGCCTGACGCTGGAGGTCGTCGAGGCGCAGGTCGGTGCCGAGCGCGACGTGTTCGTCGAGGCCGAGGTGGACGAACCGGCCCCCTGGGTGCAATCTCAGACCCTGCTCACAGTGTGGGCCTGGGTCGGAGTGGACGTGGTCGACGCGAAGCTCGGTGAGCCGATGGGGTCTGATCTCGTGATCGAACCTATCGGGGACAACCGACGAGAAAGGCGTGGGCGCGACGGGCGGATGTACGACGTGGTGGAGCGCCGGTACGCGATCTTTCCCCAGGCGAGCGGGAGGGTAATGTTGAAGCCGCCCACGCTCGAGGTGCAGCTACGGAGCGATCCGGATCGCGCACGCAAGCTGCCATCGCCCCGGGTCGCGCGTCGCGCGCCACCCATCCGGCTCGACGTGCGCTCCCGCCCCCCGGGTGGCGCAGGCTGGTGGTTGCCGGCCCGGGGGGTGACGCTTGCGGTGGACTGGCCGGGTGGCAAGGTCGCACATGCCGGTGAACCGCTGACGCGCGCGGTAACGCTGCGTGCCGAGGGCGTGCGCGCCGAACAGCTGCCGGCGCTGCCGGACGTGCACGTGGGCGGCGCAGCCGTGTACGCCGACGCGCCCGAAAGCGCATCGATCGAGACCGGCGACGGCTTTGTCGCCGAGCATCGGACTGCGCAGTCGATCATTCCCGAGCACCCTGGCACTGTCGAGTTGCCGGCGCTCGAGGTGGTCTGGTTTGACACCACGGCCGGCGTGACGCGCACCGCCGTGTTGCCGGCCGAGACACTGCAGGTGGCACCCTCAAGGCGATCCGGATCAGACCCGGGCGAGTTTGCGGCCCCCAGCCCGACCGTCGGATCCTCCACAGATGTCGGGCCCGCTGTCGGAGGTGCGCCGGGCGGCGGAGCAAGACCCGTTGATGCCGTCGAGCCGGCGACGGGCCCGGCGATGCCCGACGACGACCGCCGGTGGCGCCGCGTGGTCGCGGTGGTCGCGATCGGCGGGCTCGCCATGGCTGTTGCGCTCGTCGTAATGTGGCGGCAACGGGCGAGGCTCTCCGGGCTGTTGCCGTCGACGGCGCGCGACGCGCCGGCGACCAGCCATGCGTCGGCCAGCACCGCGCTGCGCGAAGCCGCGCGCCGGGGTGCCCCGGCGGCGCTGGCCCGTGCGGCCCTCCGTCTGGCGGCGCTGCGCTGGCGGCGCGATCCGCCGCGTGGGCTTCCGACACTGGCGGCCCGTCTGGAATCGCGTGATCTGGCCGCCGCGCTCGTCGCGCTCGACGCCCAGCTGTACGGGCGTGGTGCGCTCGACGGGCCAGCCTCCGCGCCCGGGACGATGACGCCGGTAGCGCTTGCCGACGCGCTCGGCGCGGCGCTCGTGCCGGTCGCCGCTGAACGCGAAGGCGTACGCGGATCGCGCAGGCGTCGTGGGTATCGAACGTCCGGCCTGCCGCCGCTCTGAGCGGCGTGGCCCGTTCGCAAAGGTTCACGATGATGACAACACGCTGCGGGTGGCGGTCGACGGTTTTCCATCAAGTCTACCCGCGATCCTTTTTCAAACTGCGCTCGTGAAGGTGCGGATTGATGCCGACGCACCTCACGATCTTCCGATCCTGCCTGTCGAGATGTTCGAAGTACCATTAAAGCAGACGTCTGTGGAGTCGATAGTCACCTTTGAGCCGCAAGTAGTATTTCGGGGCCTCGGTAGAAGGTCTTCGACAAGACGGACAGGCACACACGCATGTTTTCTCTCGAGGCCCTCGAACTGGTCGACTCCCCCTCGGAATCGCTGTTCGACAATCTGACCGCGCTTGCATCCCAGATGCTCGACGCCGAGATCTCGCTGTTGTCCTTCGTGCAGCGCGAGAAGGATCGACAGTACTTCAAGAGCATGACGGGCTTTACGGGGCCCTGCGCGGAGGCTCGCGAGACACCGCTGTCCCATTCGTTCTGCAAGCATGTGGTCTATCTAAACCGGCCGTTGGCCGTTGATGATGCGCGGAAGCATGCACTGGTGCGGGATAACCCCGCGATCACGGATCTGAATGTGGAAGCCTATCTCGGAGTGCCTGTCAGGGACCCTCTCAACAGACCGATCGCTGCGCTTTGCGTGATCGAGACAAAGCCACGTGCCTGGAATGAGACGTCTGTCGACATGCTCGAACGCCTGGCGGAATGTGTGACGGATGCCATTCGTCTGAGATACGAGATGCAGCAACGAGTGATCTTGCAACGAGAGCAAAGCGATTTCTGCTATGCCTTGTCGCACGACCTGAGATCTCCCGTGGCCACCCTGCAGTACATCCACAACGAGCTGATTCCCGAGTGCAGCATCAATGCCGATCCCGAGACGAGAGAGCTGCTGTCGGTCGCCTCTGCGACGCTGAACCTGGCAGATCGTCTGATCGTGGACATCGCCACTTACAGCCAATCGTTACACTCTGCGGAGACACCAGTCTGGATCGACCTGAACTCGCTCGTCGGTGACGCCATCAACACTCTTCAGGAAGATCAGGCTCACACAGGTGCCCGATTCTCTGTCGACGAACTCCCGCATCTCTGTGTCAGGCCGACGCAATGTCGGATGCTCTTCCAGAACCTTCTCTCCAACGCGATGAAATTTCACTCGCCCGGCAAGCCGCCAACCATCCGCGTGAGAGGCACCGAGTGGGACGAAACCGTCGAGATCATTGTGTCGGATGACGGCATCGGCATTCGGCCTGAGTATCACGAGATGGTCTTCAGGGTCTTCAAACGCTTGAATCTCGACAAAGACTACCCGGGCTCCGGACTCGGCCTGGCGTTGATCCGTCATGTCGTTCTCGCCCATGGAGGAACGATCAGCGTGGAATCCGACGGGGTGGTGGGCACCGCGTTCACTCTGCAGTTTCCAAAACCTGCCCATGAGTAGCCACACCCGACAGCACGCGGATCCGCCAGTGAGAAGTTTGAGCGCACTGTTGCTCGATGACAGCGATGTCGACCTGATGTTGTACAGGCGCCTCATCAACGGTTGTTCAAGGTTCCACGAGATACAAGCGTTCGCACGCGGCCAGGATGCCATCGACACTCTTGGTGCCGATCCGGACCGTACGATCGACCTCATCCTGCTGGACATCAGTATGCCGATCATGTCCGGATTCGACTTTCTTGTCATTCTCAAAAGGCAATTCACGCAGATCTACTTGAACACGGTGATTGTCATGCTGACCTCGTCGCTCGACCCGAAGGACATGGAGATGGCCAGAAGGTTCGCACGCGTCGGTGGTTACGCGACAAAGCCCTTTTCCGGGGAAGGTCTGAATCGTGTATTGAGCATCGTCGATGGTAGTGATCACGGTAAGCATTTGAGCCACCTCAAACTCATCGATCCATAGAACGTACGCTCTGCGACACGTGCTCGCACGATACGCTGATCAATCACACGGCCGCGCAACAGATACAGTCGCAATGACAACCCAGCACCTTCTCTCACGAAATCATTGGATCTGCCTGTTGTTGATGGCGTCCGTGATGGTGGTGAACTACGTGGTATCCGACGCGCGGATCGATGAGGTTTCCAATGACGCGTATCTCATCAACACCAGTGGCCTGCAGCGCATGCTGTCTCAGCGAATTGCGTTGCTGACCCTGCAGGTCCAGAGCGCCGAGACGGAGCAGGCGGCAACACCGTTGACGAAGCAGTTGGCCAAGGCCGTCGATCGCATGGATGACTATCATCGGACGCTGTCCGGGTTCTGGGCACAGCACGCAGCTGAAGGTAGAGCGCCGTACACTGACTATCTCGCCAGCGGCAGCGTTGACGACCAGGTAGTGGGGTATCTGGCCACTGCCCGTCGTTTCATCGAAGAATTCGAAGCGGGAGGTATCGATGCGATTCGCTCCGGTGAGGCGTCCGATCGGGTTATCACCATTGCCACCGGTGGCCTCCTCGATACACTGGATCGCGTCGTCCACTCACTGGAGGACGACAACACGACCAGCCTGTTCGAGTATCGTGGTTTGGAGAAGGCCTTGCTCGCGTTCGGACTGCTTGTCATCTTGCTCGAATACCTGCTCAGCTTTCGTCCAACTGTAGCGAAAGTGATCAGCGCACAGGATGCTCTGAAGCGGGCGAATGAACATCTCACGGCATTCAGCTACCGAATCACACACGATATCAAGGCACCGGTTTCCTCGGCACGCGGACTGGTCAGTTTGCTGGATGAATCAATCCAGGCGGACGACAAGGCAGACTCACTCGAAGTGGTCGCACTCGTTCGCAGGGCGATGGCGAACCTGGACACCTTCATCGAGGAATTGGTATCGATCATTCGTACTGAAAGCACACAGGAAGAACCGGACCTGGTCGCCATTGCCGAGTTGGTCGATGATGTCGTGTCGAAACTGTCGTATATGGACGGGTTTGAACGGGTCGTGCTTCGTACCGATCTGGAACTCGACCAACCGGTCGGTGCTCAACCGATCCTGCTTCGACAGATCGTTCAGAACTTGGTTTCCAATGCTGTGAAATACGGAGATCCGACCAAGGCGGAAACGACCATCACCATCCTTGCAAGGTCAAACGCACGGAACGAGATCACGATCGAGGTTCGAGACGACGGGGCTGGCATCCCTGAAAGGCAACGCGATGACCTCTTCGGCATGTTCAAGCGGTTTCATCCGGCACTGGCGGCGGGTAGTGGACTGGGCCTGTATCTCGTCGCGCGAAGCGCATCGGAAATGGAAGGCTCGATTGACTACACACCCTTGTCTGATGGCTCAAGCTTCGCGCTCACGTTTCCCAATCGCGCCGATGAAGTGGTGCCGCGCGCTCCTCTCGACCTACCGCGAGCCGCCTAGATCCGGGGTTGCAGTCGATGCGCCAGGCGAAATCACCGACCCGTGCCGGCCGGTGCTTGCCGGCTTGCAGCCGTGCCGAGAGCATCCTGTCATCCTGTCATCCTGTCATCCGTTGTCACGGGCCGTCGGCACTCTTGGGCAGTAACGGTCTGATGATTCCTTCAGGCCCCGTCTGCTGCCAATGCATCCATGACGCAACACGCCGCCCAGGGTTCGGGTAGTACTGATTCCGATTCGTTCGAGTCGCGGCACAGGCATGTGCTCGAAGTGCTCGCACAGGCAACTCGCGCGGAGGTGGATGCAGCCTGGCACGCCCTGCCGGCACGCCCGGAGGTTCATGCGATTCGCCAGCCCGAAGTCGGGCTCGTCATGGTGCGTGGCCGGGCAGGCGGTGGTGGTTCCCCATTCAACCTCGGAGAAGTCAGCGTTACCCGGGCGCTGATAAGGCTGGATTCCGGCACCATCGGTATCGCCAACGTGCTGGGGCGTGACCGGCAGCACGCCAGGCTCGGTGCGATCTTCGATGCACTCTGGCAGGAAGAATTCGATTTCACCGGCCCCGCTCATCGACTGGTGGCGCAGGTAGAGAATCGCCTGCGCTCTGATGACCGGCAGCGCAGTGAGGAGACCGCCGCCACCCGGGTTGATTTCTTCACCGTGGCCCGAGGGGAGGACTGATGATTCGATTGCCTGCAGTCAATGTCTGGATCGGCTACCTGTGAGCATCGATGCGGGGGCAGTAGCCGGCGGCCTGCGCGATCCGGTGTTCCAGGCGCAGGTGGCGTTTCGTCAGCTGATGAGCGGCATGTCGCGGCCGGGCACCCGTCAGAAGGTGAGCATCGATACGGAGGCGCCGGCAGATCTTCCCAGGGTCAGTGCTGTAGTAGCCCTGACGCTGTGTGACGCCGATACGCCCATCGGGTTGTCCGAGTCGCTGAGACATACCGACGCGGTTGGCCGATGGCTGCGGTTCCACACCGGCAGCCCGGTAGTGCCGGACATCGTCGCTGCCCGATTCGTCATCGTCTCACTGCAGGACGAATGGCCGGCTTTCACCTCGCTGGCGCAAGGCAGCGACGAGTACCCCGATCGATCAGCGATGCTGCTGGCACCGGTGGACGGATTTGACGGGGGGTCACCCCTGATATTGTCGGGCCCCGGTATCGCCGAGACTCGAATGATCGCACCCCACCCGATACCCGACGATTTCCTGTCTCGCTGGCAAGCGAACGGCGCCATCTTCCCCTGCGGCATCGACCTGATCCTGCTCAGCGAACACGAGTTTGTCTGCCTGCCTCGCACCACACGCGTCGTCAGCGAGGCGATACCGTGATGCACCGATGCGACAAACCCGACAGAGCGATGCGTTTCATGGGAACAAGGCTGAGCGTCACATGTACGTAGCGGTCAAGGGCGGTGAGCAAGCCATCCGCAACGCACATCGCCTGCTTGCCGACCGACGGCGCGGGGCCCGCGAGTTGCCCCCCATCGATTCTACCCAGATCGCGGAACAACTCGCGCTCGGGGTGGCACGCGTGATGGCCGAGGCGTCGCTGTACGACCCGGCACTGGCAGCTCTGGCCATCAAGCAGGCGCGCGGCGATACCATCGAGGCGATTTTCCTGCTGCGTGCCTATCGCACGACCCTGCCACGGTTCGGCCATTCGCGCCCGATCGATACCCGTGCGATGATCATCGAGCGGCGGGTATCGGCCACCTACAAGGATCTGCCGGGCGGGCAGGTACTCGGGCCGACCTTCGACTACACGCATCGCCTGCTGGACCCGGAACTCGACTCCGGCGGGCAAGCCGTTGAAGCGCCGGCGCGTGATGCGCGAGCGCCGGAAACAAGCCAGGTGCGGGTGGCCGACCTGCTGGCGGCTGAGGGCCTGATGGAAGGTGATGGCGATCCCGATCCTGCCGAGCCGCCGGGTGATCTTACCCGCGAACCTCTGAGCTACCCGCTGACCCGTGAGCAACGCTTGCAGGCACTGGCGCGCGGCGATGAGGGTTTCCTGCTCAGCCTCGGCTATTCGACACAGCGTGGCTATGCCCGCACCCATCCGTTTGCCGGCGAGATTCGCATCGGGCTGGTGAACGTCGAGATCGACGTCCCGGAGCTGGGTTTCAGCGTGACCATCGGCCGCATTCAAGTGACCGAATGCCAGATGATCAACCAGTTCCAGGGTTCGACCACCCGCGCACCGCAATTCACTCGTGGTTATGGCCTGGTGTTCGGCCAGAGTGAGCGCAAGGCCATGGCCATGGCCCTGGTCGATCGGTCACTGCGCTCGAAGGAGTTCGAGGAAGATCAGGTAGCGCCCGCACAGGATGAAGAGTTCGTGATCTCGCATTGCGACAATGTGCAGGCCAGCGGTTTCGTCGAGCACTTGAAGCTACCGCACTACGTGGACTTTCAGGCGGAGCTGGAGTTGCTGCGCAAGCTGCGCGTGGCGCATGCACAGACTGCAGCGGGCGCGACACCGACCGAAACCCCATCGACCGGAGAGGAAGTCGCGAAGGCCAAGGCTGTTCCTGCCAGCAGTGAATCACGTGGTCCACAGTCGCAACTCGCCATCGAGGAGCCGAGCAGGTCGGGTAAGTGCGGAGAGCAGGGCGCATGAGTGGGCACGGGGATGAAACCACCCCAACCATCGAAGGCTACAACTTCGCCTACCTCGACGAACAGACCAAACGAATGATACGCCGGGCCATCCTGAAAGCCATTGCGATTCCCGGCTACCAGGTGCCGTTTGTCAGCCGCGAGATGCCCATGCCCTACGGCTGGGGTACGGGCGGCATCCAGGTCACCGCCTCGATCATCGGCCCTGACGATGTGCTGAAGGTCATCGACCAGGGGGCGGACGACACCACGAATGCCGTGTCGATTCGCTCGTTCTTCCACAAGGTCACCGGTGTGGGTGTCACGACCTCCACCGGCGCCGCCACTGTGATACAAACCCGGCACCGTATTCCCGAACAAGCACTGACGAAGAATCAGGTGCTGGTGTATCAGGTGCCGATCCCCGAGCCGCTGCGTTTCCTCGAGCCCAGAGAAACCGAAACCCGCACCCTGCACGCACTCGAAGAGTACGGGCTCATGCAGGTAAAGCTGTATGAAGACATCGCTCGCCACGGCCACATCGCGACCACCTACGCGTACCCGGTGAAGGTCGCCGAGCGCTACGTGATGGATCCCTCACCGACACCGAAGTTCGACAACCCCAAGATGCACCGCTGCGAGGCGCTGCAACTGTACGGCGCCGGGCGCGAGAATCGCATCTATGCAATTCCACCGCACACCGATGTGGTGAGCCTCGACTTCGACGACCATCCTTTCTCGGTCCAGCAGTTCACACACCCGTGTGCACTGTGTGGCGCCACCGGTGTGTACCTGGATGAAGTGGTACTCGATGATCAGGGTGGGCGCATGCATGTGTGCTCCGATACGGACTACTGCGAGACTCGGCGTGAGGCTGGCGAAACGAGCGCGACCAGCACGTCAGTGCAGGCAGCATCTTCATGAGAAATGCAGGCATCTCACCGGCAACGAATGCCGTGCGGTCGGTTGCAGTAACGACCGCATGGTCGGTGCCGAACGACGAAGAGCCGCTGCTTCAGGTCAGTGAACTGGGGCGTCGGTATGGCAACCGAATAGGCTGTCACGGTGTGAGCTTCGATCTCTGGCCCGGTGAAGTGCTTGCCGTCGTCGGTGAATCGGGCTCGGGCAAGACTACCTTGCTCAATGGCGTATCCCGGCAGCTGGAGCCGTCGCATGGCAGTGTCCACTACCGGTTGCATGAGGGTCGGTGGTGTAATCTGGCCACCGTATCCGAAGCGCAGCGGCGCCGGATCATGCGCACCGAGTGGGGGTTCGTACACCAGAATGCGGCAGACGGCCTGCGCATGAACGTATCGGCCGGTGCCAATGTGGGTGAGCGCCTGATGGCCGTGGGCGATCGGCACTACGGGCGTATTCGAGAAACGGCCGAACACTGGCTGGCACGCGTCGAGATCGACGCTGATCGAATCGATGATCTGCCCCGCACCTTTTCCGGCGGCATGCGTCAACGGTTGCAGATCGCGCGCAATCTGGTGACCTCCCCACGGCTCATCTTCATGGACGAACCCACCGGTGGTCTGGATGTGTCGGTACAGGCACGGTTGCTCGACCTGCTCAGGCAGCTGGTGAACGATCTGGGTGTGGCGGTCATCGTGGTTACACACGATCTTGCCGTCGCCCGCCTGCTTTCGCACCGGATGATGGTCATGAAGAACGGGGAGGTCATCGAACAGGGCTTGACAGACCGCATCCTCGACGACCCGCAGGCACCGTACACGCAATTGCTGGTGTCTTCGATCCTGTCGGCCTGATCGACGCGCACGATGAACGGAGACACTGAATTCATGATCGATGTCGATTCGGTCAGCAAGCAGTTCACGCTGCACCTGCGGGAAGGCGTGGTGTTGCCCGTGATCAGGAATGCCAGCTTTACCGTGAGCCGCGGTGAGTGTGCCGTGCTCGACGGGGACTCCGGCAGTGGCAAGAGCTCGCTGCTGAAGATGGTCTATGGCAACTACCACACCACCGGTGGCGAGATACGTATCTGCCATGACGGGCAATGGGTGAATCTCGTGAGTGCCGGCCCACGCACCGTGTTGGCGGTTCGCAAGCGCACCCTCGGCTATGTCAGCCAGTTCCTGCGCGCGGTGCCACGTGTTGCAGCGCTGGACATCGTGGCAGAGCCATTGTTGGGGCAGGGTATCGATGCAGGCCTGGCACGCGAACGGGCAGCGGCCTTGCTGGAGCGACTGAATCTGCCAGCCGCTCTGTGGGCGCTGCCACCTGCCACTTTCTCCGGTGGCGAGCAACAGCGCGTGAATATAGCTCGCGGTTTCATTTCACCCTACCCGGCGTTGCTGCTCGACGAGCCCACCGCCTCGCTCGATGTGCGAAACGGTGAAGTGGTGATGGAGCTCATCAGGGAGAAGAAGCAGGCCGGCACGGCCTTGCTGGCGATCTGCCATGATGCGCCGGTGCGTGATGCCATCGCCGATAGCGTGGTTGATGTGCGGGCATTTGCGGGTAGTTGAGCGCGGTGCCCTGTTGCTATTGCGCCCGCACCGCTTGGCGATCACAATCGCTGGCATTGCCGTTCGTCATCCGCTGTGGCACAGCTCCATCCTGAATCGGAGATTCCCTCATGGCGCAACTCTATCCGTTCACCGACCCCGTTGACGCGGCACGTTCGCCACCCATGCGCATGGTTTCGGGCAGCGGTTGCCAGGTGACCGACTCCGACGGCAACACGTATCTCGATGCGGTCGCAGGGCTGTGGTGCGCCTCGCTCGGCTTCAGCAACGCGCGTCTAGTTGCCGCGGCGAGCGCGCAGTTGAACACGCTCGCCTACTATCACAGCTTCATGGGCAGAACGAGCGAGGTCGCCGAGCAGCTGGCCGAGTGCCTTGTCTCGCGGTTGCCCGCACCGCTTTCTCACGTCTTTTTCGGCTGCACGGGATCGGATGCGGTCGACAGCGCCGTCAAGCTTGCACGTTTCTACCAGAACGCACGTGGCAAGCCCCGAAAGAAGCGCGTCATCGCCCGCGAGGGTGGCTACCACGGCTCGGGTATCATGAGCGGCTCGCTGACGTCGATGGCCTATTGCCATGATGGGTTCGACCTGCCCGAAGCTTCGGTGTTGCGTACGGGCCGCCCTCATTACCTGCGCGACGCGGAACCCGGCGAGAGCGAGCGGGACTTCTCGCAACGCCGGGCGCGCGAACTCGACGAACTGATCATCGCGGCAGGGCCGGACACCGTTGCCGCCTTCATCGGTGAGCCGGTGATCGGCTCCGGTGGTGTCATGTTGCCGCCCGAGGGCTACTGGGCAGCTATTTCCAACGTGTTGCGCCGTCACGACATACTCTTGATCGCCGATGAGATCATCACCGGGTTCGGGCGTACCGGCGAATGGTTCGGCGCCGAGACCTATGCTATCGAGCCGGACATGATGACGCTCGCCAAGCAACTGTCGGGCGCGCATTTTCCGATCTCCGCGCTCGCGGTCGCGGACCGTGTGCACGATGTCATCGCCACTCATGCACACGAGCTGGGCACCTTCGGCCATGGCTACACCTACGGCGGGCATCCGGTCGGGGCAGCAGTCGCGCTCGAGGCGTTGCGCGTCTACGAAGAGCTGAACCTTCCGCACCATGTGCAGCGGCTTGGCGCGCAGCTTGCCACCGGGCTCGAGCCGATCCGTGCACTGGAGGGCGTGGATGACGTCCGTCAGGTCGGGCTCATCGCAGGGGTCGAGCTCGATGGACGCTTCGGCGAGGTGGGTGCCTTCGGGCGCGCAGTCGGCGAGGAGGCGCGCCGTCGTGGTGTGCTGTTCCGCGTCATCGGCGATACCCTCGCGATCAGCCCGCCATTGATCGTATCACCCGCCGAGATCGAGCGGCTGTCCGGCACTCTGTTGGAGTGCATCGCAAGCGTTGCTGCTCAACCGACTTCATTCGGCCACACGGCCATCGCCACCGGAGCATCCTGACCATGACCGTCACCGTCGCCGCCACCCAGATGAGCTGTAGCTGGGAGCGAGAGGAGAACCTTGAGAAGATCACCGGTCTGGTCCGCGCCGCGGCTGCGGCGGGCGCACAGATAATCCTGCCGCAGGAAATGTTCGCAATGCACTTCTTCGCCTTCATGGACTGGAAGAGCGAATGTTTCTCCTACGCCGAGCCCGTCGACGGGCCGACGGTCAGCCATATGGCGAGGCTTGCCAAAGAGCTCGGCGTCGTCATCCCGGTCAATTTCTTCGAGCGGGCGAACAACGCGTACTACAACACTGTCGCTACAGTCGATGCCGACGGTACTCTGCTGGGTATCTACCGCAAGGCGCACATACCCAACGGCCCACCGGGCTGCTTCGAAAAGGTCTATACGAGTCCAGGTGACACGGGATTTCAAGTCTGGGACACCGCCTACGGCCGGATTGGCGTCGGTGTCTGCTGGGATCAGTGGTTTCCGGAGGCCGCGCGTATCATGTGTCTGAAGGGTGCCGATGTGCTGTTCTACCCCACCGGTATCGGCAGCGACTGTCACGACCACTGGCAGCGCGTCATGCAGGGGCATGCGGGTGCCAACCTGACACCGCTCGTCGCCTCCAACCGTGTCGGCACCGAAGCGGGCGAATTCGGCGAGACGACATTCTGGGGTCGTGCCTTTGTCACAGGCCCACAGGGGGAGATCGTGGCCGAGGCGGACCAGGTGAGCGACAGTTTCATCACGGCGAGCTTTGACATAGAGGCGATCCGCGAGATGCGAGCGAACTGGGGTGTCTTCCGGGACCGTCGACCCGACGCCTACGGCCCGCTGTTGACACTGGACGGCTCGACACCGGCGTTGCGCCCCTGAGGCCGATAGCCTGAAGATCGGCGTCCCGGGAACCCGGCTGCGGAATCGTGAAGTGGCTGCGCGATACGGCATGAGCGGGTGCGGCCTCACCCCTCCGCCAGCCGGGTAGGTCGCTACCGATAACTGCTTTCGTCCGTTTTCGATTCTTCCTTCACACCCCTGACACATGCCTTAAACCGCCACGTCACACGCAAACACTACAGTGCAACTGTCATCAAGGATGCCTGCTCACCATGTTGCAACTGCAGAACTTGACGCGGCGGTTCGGCGACACCGTCGCTGTGGATAGTGTTTCGCTGAACGTGCCCACCGGTCAGATGGTCGGCATCATCGGTCGCTCGGGCGCCGGCAAGTCCACACTGCTGCGTATGCTCAACCGTTTGGTGACGCCCAGTAGCGGGCTGATTCTGTGGAACGATGTCGAAGTCTCTTCATTGAGGGGGGCGGCGCTGCGTCACTGGCGGCGCGATTGCGCGATGATCTTCCAGCAATTCAACCTGGTGCCACGTCTGGATGTGCTCACCAACGTGATGCTGGGGCGGCTTGATCATCGTTCCACTCTGATGAATCTGCTCAATCAGTTTGGTCGCCGTGAACGCATCATGGCAGTGGGTGCGCTGGAGCGCCTGGACATCGTGCAGACGGCATTGCAACCGGCCGGCACGCTGTCGGGTGGGCAGCAGCAGCGGGTGGCTATCGCACGTGCACTTCTTCAAGACCCGAGGTTGATACTGGCTGACGAACCGATTGCCTCGCTGGACCCTCGCAACGCACAAGTCGTCATGCAGGCGCTGCGCGACATCAATCGGAATGATGGCATCACGGTAATCACCAATCTGCACACGCTCGATACCGCACGACGCTACTGCGATCGGATCATCGGCATGGCGCACGGTCGAGTGGTGTTCGATGGCACCGGTGATGAGTTGACCCGTGAGGCTGCACTAACCCTGTATGGCGTGGATGAAGGTGAGGCCTTCGATGAGGCGGCTACCGAGAGCGGGCTGGATGCGGTGCCTGATCATACTGACGCAAAGACCAGCCCATTGCCCGCGACAGACGGTGTAGCAGTACTGATGCACAAGGCCCCTGCACATCGCGAGTCCAATCAGGACATTGGAATTGCCTGACGGTGGCAACCGTGTGCAGGAAACCCATGCAATCCATAGGGACGTTCGACCGAGTCATCCGAGCTGACGGTTCCGACCACAACACAACCCCTACCCTCAAAGGCCAAACGACATGATCAAGAAGAGCATTCTCTGTGCAGCGGTGTTCACGGTGGTGGCATCATCCGCCACCACGGCTCAAGACATGACCGATTTTCGCATCGGCATCCTCGGCGGTGAAAACGAGGCCGATCGGTTGCGCAACTATCAGTGCCTGGTCGATACATTGCCGGAAGCCATCGGTGTGGAGAAAGTATCGCTATTTCCCGCCGCTGACTACGACGGCGTCGTGCAGGGCTTTCTCGGCGGCACGCTCGACTATGCCGAACTGGGAGCCTCGGGTTTTGCCAAGATATACCTGGAGGATGAGAATGCGGTAGAGCCGCTGTTCACCACCGTACAGACCGACGGTGCCACCGGCTATCACTCGGTGATGGTCGTGCGCTCCGATTCCGGTATCGAATCCCTGGAAGACCTGAAAGGCAAGAAGCTCGGCTTCGCCGATCCGGATTCCACCTCAGGCTATCTGATTCCGAACAGCCTGCTGCCCGAACAGGTGGGCATGGGCGTTGATGAGTACTTCGGAGAAACCGGCTTCGGCGGTGGGCACGAGAACCTGGTGCTCGAAGTGGTGAAGGGCAACTTCGATGCCGGTACCACCTGGGCGTCTGGTGTGGGTGAATTCGAGGATGGTTACACTTCGGGGAATCTTGCCAAGATGGTCGAGAAGGGCATTCTCGATATGGACGATCTGGTCGAAGTCTGGAAGTCACCACAGATCCCGAATGGACCGATGGTCGCCCGTACCGATCTGGAGGAAGGCGTCAAGGAGAAACTCGTGGAATTCATGATGGCGCTGCCAGAGAAAGATCCGGATTGCTTCTCCGCCATCCAGGGCGGCGATTTCAAGGGCTATACAGACATCACCACCGAGTTCTATCAGCCTGTCATCGATGCGCGGAAGGCCTTGATCGGCGGTTGATCCGGTATCCATCGGAACGCCGGTATCCGGTGGTGGGCTCCCAGGTGTTGCCATGTCGGTAAGCGTCGCCGGCCTCGGCATGGAACGCCACTGGCAGGCCCAGGTCGCACGGCGACGCTGGTATACCGCCCTGTGCCTCGGCCTGTTGCTGCTCGCTTTCCTGGCCTCGGTGCAGTTTGCCAATGAGGCCAGCGCCGGCAAGTTCTTCGATCGCCTGCCGTATTTCTTCGATTTCCTCGGCGACTTCGTACCGCGCGATGGCTGGGAGGTCTGGCGAGCCTTGTTCGATCGACCGTCGCCCTATGCCGATGGCAGCTTCAAGTACGACTATGAGGTGGGTCGTGTGTATCTCACTGAGTCGTTCTACCTGCCGGAGTATGTCTTCAAGATGCTGGAGACGATCAACGTGGCCATCCTTGCCACGCTGATCGGTACGGTGCTGGGTTTCCTGCTGTGTTTTCTCGCGGCCGGCAATCTGAACAGCAACCGCTGGGTGCGTGGCACGGTACGTCGGTTTCTGGAGATCACACGTGCCTTTCCGGAGATCGTGATCGCGGGGTTCTTCGTAGCCATCCTCTCGCTCGGGCCGATTCCCGCGATGATCGCGATCGCCATCCACACGATTGGCGCCCTGGGCAAGCTGTTCTTCGAAGTCGTGGAAAACGCCGATATGCAACCGGTGGAAGGTCTGCAGGCATCGGGTGCCGGATGGATGGAGCAGGTGCGTTTCGCCGTGGTACCGCAGATCATGCCGAACATCGTCAGCTATACGCTGTTGCGGCTCGAGATCAATGTAAGAGCCTCGACCATCATCGGGGCCGTGGGCGGGGGTGGTATCGGTGAGGCACTGCGCCTGTCCATCAGTCGCGGGCATGAAGCCAAGACGCTGGCCATCATTCTGTTGCTGTTTTCCACCATCGTGCTGGTCGATCATCTGTCGGCGCATTGTCGCAAGCGGCTGACCGGCAGTGCTGGCTGGACGTCGTAGCGCATGTCGCAGCAAGCCCTCGTGGATCGATACCCGGAGATCTTTCACCGCCCGTTCACCGAACGTCATCGCGGTCTGCTCATCACGACCGTCGTGCTGCTGTACTTCGTATTCTGCAATGCGCTCTTCGGCATCACCTCCATGCTGGTGTCGGCCAACTGGTCGATAGCCGGCGCTTACCTCGCCGACTGGGTCAGCTATGAGAGCCGACCGGATATAGAGTTCTCCAATGACGACGGATCAACCCGCATTACAAGCCTGTCGATAGACTTTCCCCGTTTCGATCCGCAGGGGCTGCAGAGCGAACACTCATGGATGACACGCCAGGGCCGTGCCGATTCGCTCGACCAGGTGACGATCACGATGGGTACTGCCGGCCGCGTCGAAGTATCCGCTGAACGCGTGGTGCTGACCCGTGGCCAGCAGTCGCTCACGATCCACGTCTTGCTTGATGAACACGTCGAACCGGTGGGCGAGCTGCCCGCGTGGGCCGAACAGAAGCGCGAGAATCGAAAGGTGGTGGCCTACTTCGGCTTTGCCGGGCGGGTAGAGGTCGATGATGACGAGGTCAAGGTGCGACATCGCTTTCTCGGTTGGGAGAATTTCCTGTTCGACACCGACTCTCCGTTCCATGGCATGTCCTGGTCAGAGCGATTCGTACGCCTGTTCTCCTCCGAGCGGCTCGATCCGGATCGCTCCAACCTGTCGCTGGCCTGGAACAACATTCTCTACAATGCGGAATGGCAGCATCTGGACGTATGGACGAAGCTCCTGCAGACCATCGTGATGGCGTTCGTCGGTACCTTGCTGGCGGTGCTCCTGGCCTTTCCGTTGTCGTTCCTTGCTGCGCGCAATATCACCCGCAATCGATTGATCAATACCGCCACCAAACGCAGCTTCGACTTCCTGCGCTCGGTGGACATGCTGATCTGGGCGCTGTTCTTCACCCGTGCATTCGGCCCGGGCCCACTGGCCGGTATTTCGGCGATCTTCTTCACCGAGACCGGCACCTTTGGCAAGCTCTACGCGGAGGCGCTGGAGAATATCGACGACCGGCAGCGTGAGGGCGTGGCATCCACCGGTGCCTCTAGCGTGGCGGTGCAGCGTTTCGGTGTGCTGCCGCAGGTATTGCCGATCTTTGCCAGCCAGGCCTTGTACTTCTGGGAATCCAACACCCGCTCCGCTACGATCATCGGCGCGGTGGGTGCCGGAGGCATCGGCCTGAAGCTGTGGGAGGCGATGCGCACCAATTCGGATTGGGAAAACGTGTTCTACATGGTGCTCCTGATTCTGATCGTCGTCTACGTGTTCGATTCGTTTTCAAGCCGCCTGCGTAAGAGGTTGACTGGTAATGCGAATGCAAACCCTTGACAGGGTCGGGTGCCGGGTGTTGTATATCCCATGACCCGATTCTTAAAAGCGAACGTGTTCCCGCATGAGGCGCTCTACCGTCGTAGGGTCGGTTCACTTCTTCGAGCGCCCAACGGACGCGAATGTCACGGGCCAACCCCTTACCTCGATCGGGTGACTGTTGGAATGCGGTGATGGTGGGGGTCATGGAGAAGGCTCCGGATGTCAGTTCTCACTCGAATCAGGCTACCCGTTTTCGGGTTAGGCCGGCCATTTGAAACGTCGACAATGGCACCGGCCACCATCAGCATCATAGAGCCCGTCTGGCAAGCAGGAAGGCTGCGAGCGCGGGAATTCCGAAAACGGGAATGAGTACCAGCGCTTCCTCGGCAACCGAATAGCCCGCACGCGTTACGCCGATCCACAGGTTCGCGAGCGAGGCCACGAACCAGACGGCGAGATAGTAAGGCAGGAGGTTGCGAAAGCGGCGCCCGGTGCTCCGGGCAACGCCATAAACCAGTGAGAGTAGTACCAGACCTGCAACGATAAGTGTCAGAACGTGCATGGGATGATCCTGAAGCCAAAGTAGGGAGCCGAAGGAAGCTGACTCCACCGACCCGGACCTCGTCCACTCGCTGTCAGTACGACGGACAGGATGGTCGACCTGATTTCCGAGGGCGTCGATTGTGTCATCCGCGTGGGCGCTTTGCAGGATTCCGATATCATCTGCAGAAAGCTGGGCGAGGTGAATATCGTCACCTGCGGCAGCCCGGCGTACTTTGACCGTCATGGCGTGCCCGGAACGAAGAGGGATCGCGATACGACTCCGCAACCGTGTTGCACGGACCGTAGTTCGATTTCTCTCGGCTTTGCCGAGACGTTTATGCAATGAACCAATGCCCGGTCTGACGGGCTGAAGTGTATGACGACATTTTGTAACGTCGATGAAGATTCTAGTCGGTTACCTAGTGAACGACCGAGGATGATTCTGAGTCAGCTGTAACCGAAATGAGAGGATGATCTGTTCTCTAACGTCAATTGGATACGCAGTTATGAGTATAAAATTTTTCGGTACCGATCAGGCAGCTGAACCTAGCAGCCCGGCTGTTCTTCATGATCAGTCTGGTTTTTCTGCACATGAACCGCGACCAAAGCTTGAGCTCCTTCAACTCGCGCTGGTTGGCAACGCTTGTTTCAGCGGGTTGTGCGGTTTCGTTTTTCTCCTTTTCGCACCATTACTCGGTAGACATACCGGTCTTTCTGTTGAAGTAGTCACGATGTCGCTGACTATACTGGGTTCCGTGCTGGTTGGGTATTCTCTGGTTTTATGTCTGCTTGGCATGCAGAGAACACCCCCGGCACGACTTGTTTGGATAGTTCTAGTTCTCGACATACTGTGGGTTGTCTTGAGCGGGGTACTTCTGCTAGTGCTTCCGGAAATCAACCAGTTTGGCCGTTTGGTCCTGATTGCGCTAGCTGCCGTAGTGGCGCTTTTCGCTCTGTTTCAGTGCATCGGGCTACGGCGACACCAGCCGGCGACCGATGGCAAGTCAGGGGCGGTTAGCGAGGAGCACACGACAGTTTTCAACGATGTGGTCGTTTCCTGGATGGCGCTTGATCTATGGATCAAGGTTTGGTTGATATTGCTTAATCTGGTGTTTCTAGGCGCGATCGCGTTCGTCGGGCAGGATGAGTTCGCAGTATGGACACTCCTTCTGTACGTACTGACCGGCCCCTTTCTCACGATCTTCATGGTGCAACAACGAGGGCTATCCAGGCTGCTTGGCCTTGCGCACATTTTGCCCTGGAGTCCGCTGTTTGTTTATCTCGTTTTCCGTATGACCGCGTCTACGGCACTGGGAGCTGAGATCAGCTATTCGGCAACTCCCTTGCTCTGGTCATATGTAGTGGTACTCCTTGTGACGATTGGAATCTGTCTCGGATTCGACTATTGGGACGTGATTCGCTGGTTCAAGGGAGAACGGTACATTGCTGGCGCAGACATCCCAACCCAACCTCGTTAAGTAAGGCTCAGAAACAGGGTGGGACATGCATATGAACGGGGAAAACTTATGGATTTATTATCGGTCGTAGTAGAAACGCTACCGAATTTTTTTCGAAATTAGTACTTCCTGTCCCGACATATCGCTGGAACGCTGGGTCGGCACGCATCACTCGAACAGCTTGTTCGGGAGCCAGAGCGCTACACCGGGGTAGCGCATCGTGAGACCCAGCAGCATGAGTTGAAGCAGCACGAACGGGATGATGCCTCGATAGATGTCCGCCATCGACAGCAGTGATCCGGCAGCACCCTTCAGGTAGAACAGGGCGAAACCGAACGGCGGGGTCAGAAAGGAGGTCTGCAGGTTGAGCGAGACCAGAATGGCGAACCAGTAGATCATCTGCTCCTGCGGGACGTGGCCGCCCAGGTCCATGACCGCCACGATCGGCGCGAAGATGGGCAGCATGATCAGCGTGATCTCGATCCAGTCGAAGAAGAACCCCATCACGAAGATCAACCCCATGATCGCAAACAGCAGTCCCCAGTCACCGAACGGCAGAGCGCTTGCGGTCTCGACGATGAAGTGCTCGCCGCCCACCTTTCGGAAGATGTAGGCAAAGGCGGTCGCACCAACGAATATGAAGAACAGCATGCCGAGCGACTTGACGGCGCCGTCCATGCTGGCCGCCAGCATGAACCTGTCGAGACGACCGCGCAGGGCGCTCAGGAGGAGGGCGGCGAATACTCCCACACCGGACGCCTCTGTCGGCGTTGCCACGCCGGCCAGAATCGAGCCGAGCACGGCGATGATCATCGTCAGCGGTGCCGCGACGGACTTGATCGATTCGAGCCACAGACCGCGGCGCTCGTCCGCACTCTCGCGCGGGACCTTCGGAGCCATCGACGGCTGCAGCGCGCTGCGTGCCACGATGTAGATCACGTAGAGCACCGACAGCACCAGGCCTGGCAGCAGCGCGGCGACGAACAGCCGCCCGAGCGAAATGCTCAGCAGGTCCCCCATGAAGACAAGCATCACCGACGGTGGGATCAGGATGCCGAGGGTCCCGGCCGAGGCCACCGTACCGGCGGCGAGCCCGCGGTCGTAGCCGCGCTCGATCATCGTGGGCACGGCGAGCATGGTCAGCACCACGACCGACGCGCCGATGATGCCCGTGGCTGCGGCCAGGATGGTGCCCATGAGCACCACCGCTAGCGCCAGGCCTCCGGGGATCGCGCGCATCAGGCGTTGCAACGTGAGCAGCAGATCCTCGGCGATGCGCGCCTTCTCCATGATGAAGCCCATGAATATGAACATCGGCGCGGCCACCAGCACCCCATTCTCGATGGTGCCCGAGAAGATCCTGTTGGGCAGCAGCGTGGCGTGTGCTGCCCGCATGTCGCCGGTCCACAGCGCCAGTAACCCGAAGACGAGGCTCGTGCCCATCAGCATGATCGCGACCGGGGCGCCGGAGAACAGTGCCACGACAAGCGTCAGGAACATCGCGCCCGGTAGCGCCGCGGAGACGATCTCGATCACGAGGCACGATCTACGGCAGTGCCGGCGGAGTCGAGCGGTGTGCGCAGCATCGAAACGCTTCTCAGCAGCACCGACAACCCCCCCAGCATCGTCAGCACCGCCCCAAGCGGGATGGTCGACTTGATGATCCAGCGGTGCTCCAGCCCTACGCCTCCAGCACTACCTTCGCCGCGCTCGAAGGAGCGCCAGGCGAAGTCGGTGCCGTACCAGGTCAGCAGCGCCATGAATGGCAGCAGGAAGAGCACAATGGCGGCGATCTCTATCCATAGCCGTGTGCGCTCCCGCAGGCGCTGGGAGAGCACGTCGATGCGGACATGAGCGTTCTCGATGTAGGTGTAGCCGAAGCACGATACAGCGATCGCGCCGTGCAGGTGCCACTCCAACTCCTGGAGCTTGAACGACCCGGTCGACATGAACCGGCGACCGATCACGTCGTACAAGATGACCCCCATGAGCACGATGAGGAGCCACCCGCAAAGCGCCGCCGCGATGCGGCAGGGTTGCGCCAGGGCGTCGGCCACCGTGTCCAGCCTCGTCACCGGGCCAGTCTTCGGCGTCCGTGCGGTGTGGTCGCCCGTGGCAGGCATCTCACCCGTCGATCACTTGAGATAGGATAGATCCGACCATTTGGCGAACTGTCCGCGAAAGTCGGACAGGCTTTTCCAGGCTCGGGCGAAATCCGGATCGGCCTCGGTCTGTTCCTCGACCACGGCATCCCAGGCGTCCCGAAAGGCCGTCATCATCTCTTCGTTCCACGTGTGCACGGTCACCCCGGCCGCCTGCAGCTCGGCCAGCGGTTCGAGCTGCCCGGCCTCGCCTTCGGCCATCATGTACGTGACGTTGGCCGCGCAGGCCGTCTCGATGGCGAAGCGCTCCTGTTCCTCGAGGCCGTCCCACACCTTCTGGTTGGCAATGAACGTGATCAACGATGTCTGCTGGTGCCAGCCCGGGAAGTAGTAGTGGCTCGCGTATTCATCCATGCCGACCTGCTTGTCGATCAGCGGAAAGGAGACCTCGGCCGCATCGACGGTACCGAGGCGCAGCGCGGTGAGCGTGTCCGCCACCGGCATCGACTGCGCCTCCACGCCGAGCTTCCCCATGACATTGGCTCCTAGCCCGAACACCCGCATCTTGACGCCCTTGAGGTCCGCCGGTGTGTTGATCTCCTTGGCGAACCAGCCCGAGGCCTCGGGCACAAGCACCCCGCACAATTCGGTATGAATGTCGTAAGGCTCGCTGATCTCGGCCCAGATCTGGCTACCACCACCTTCGTACCACCACGCGGTGTAGGCCCTGATGTCCGGACCGAACGGGACGGCAGTGAAGATCGCGGCCGAAGGGATGATCCCCTGAGCGAAGCCGGGGCTGTACCAACCCGCATCGACCGCACCGGTGGAGATCGCGTCCCACATCTCGTTGCCGCCGACGATCGCCCCGGGCTCGTTGAACTCAAGCTCGAGCTTTCCGCCTGTCAGCTTCGAGACCTGTTCGACCAACCGTATACCGCTATCGCCGAGCAAAGGCAATGAGGAGGGGTAGACACTCTGCATCGTCAGCGTCTCGGCGTGCGCGGTGCCCAGCGTGAACGACGCGGCGAGCGCTACGCGGGCCATGCCTGCGAAGGACTTGATCATGCGGATTTTCTCGTGGGTCGAAGACTGGAGAGGGCTGGCCCGCATCTTTGTTGACATTCACCACGCAGATGACGAGCACCTGAACTATAAGTGCAAAGTCGTGTGTTGTGAACTAGATCACGGTTTCAATGCAGTCATAGGACTTATCGAGAGGCGAGCATAAGAGCTCGAAACGCTTGGCCATGGACCCATTGGCATGGAGAGCGCCGATCGAACGACCGCAAGGCGCCTCGCTGTGTGGCAGCGCGAACGCAATGCGGTCTCGGTAACCCGCTGGGTACTACACGGGGCGGAAGACCGCTACACCCGCCCGCCGTGCAACAGGATCTGCTTCCACACCGCCACCTCGTCGAACACCGTCCACTCGCGGCGCACACCCCAGCCGTATTCGCCGTACGGACCGAACTCCACGTGGGTGATGCCCATGATGTGCACCGGTGCACCGGACGGGGGCCCGAACGCGCCGAGACCGTCATGGCTGCCGGTCAAGGTCCAGCGCACCGCCGCGCGGTTCGGTTGGCCTGGATCGCTGCGACCGATACGGTGATCGACCTTGAAGCGGGCCGATGGGAACGCCGATCGTAGCCGCATCCACTCGGTCTCTGCGAAGTCGAAGGACCAGCCGTCACGCGTGCCGGGGTGGGCGATCGCGGCGGCGCGGTCGTAGGTCTTCCTGATGACCGTGACGTCGGCTGCCATGAGCCGCACGAGAATATCCTCGAGCCGCTCGCCCCATTCGTTGTCGTTGCCACGACCGGTATAGACTTCTTCGGCGACGTCGTTGGCGGCGTCGAGCGGGCGGATAGCGCTCTCGGGGCCGCCCTGGCGCACGATCTGCGCACGTGCCTCTTCGACGGGGTCGAGACCGAGCTGAATTGCGATCGCGGAACTGTCGCGTACCAGCCATTCCTCGTGAATGACGTCATCGCGGCAGACGCAGTCGGCGATCGCACGGTACGCGAAGCGCCGGTTGGTGGCCGGACCGTGGACTCCGTGGCCGGTATGCGTGCCGAGCGTCATCGCGCGATGCGAAGACATGAAGCCCGAATACTCATCGCCGGACCAGATCACGTCCTCGCCGAGGATGCGTCGATCGGGTGCCTCCGAGAGCGTCGCCAGCGTGTCGGCGATGACCCCGTCGCTGCCGCGAATCAGCCCGCTCGTGGAGCGCAGTATCATCTCCTTGGCGTAGTAGTGGTGCAGCGTGGATATGCCGCGATCCTCCCATACCTCCTTGGTCATCTGGAGAATGTAGTCGGGCAGGTCCGCGAAGTGCGGGGCGAAGCCTTTCATGGTTCGGTCCTCATCGGGCGTCGAATATCAGGATCAACGTACAAGAGACACGACTCAGCCATGTGCGGTCTCCGGGACGTCGGGTGGGGTCTGCGCCGCATGGCGCGCAAGGGTAAGGGCACGAGCAAGCGCTTCGTGCGCGGCGTCCGGTACCGGACGGGGACGGACGTGCATTGGCGCGGTGGTCTCGATATCATGCTCGGGCGCGCCGCACGCGCGCGCGGCGAGCAGGGCCGCGCCCAGGCCGGTGCGCTCGGCCTCGGGTGCGGGTGCCAGCTCGCGTCCGGACAGATCGCTGAGCGCCTGCAGGAATGCGCCATCGCGCGACACGCCGCCATCGACCCGCACCGGTCCGCTCGGCTTGACGACAGAGGCGATCGCGGCAAGCGCGCGGGCGCATAGCCAGGCCACCCCCTCAAGCGTTGCGCGGGCGAGGTCTGCCCCCGAGGTGTCGGGGTTGTAGCCAAGTATCAACGGCGGCGCTCCACGTTCCCAGTCCGGGCACCCGAGGCCCGTGAAGAGCGGTAGTGCGACCAGCCCGGTCGTGGCGATCAGTGGCGCCTCGGGATCGCACGCACCGACGTTCGCCGCGAACCCGCAGTGCACGCTCCAGTCGAGCGCGGTGGCCACGTCCGGCACCGCCGCGTCGAGCGCGTGTACCGGGCCGTCGCCCAGGTCCCATGCGACGGTCGGTACGAGTCCCACGGCCGCGGCGCGCAAGCGCTGGGCCGTCTCGCACGGAGCAAGTGCGAAGCCGCCGGTGCCGAGCGTGAGCTTGAGCTCCCCCGGCAGCCGGCAGCCGTGACCGTACAGCGCCGCCTGCTGGTCGACGATCGCCGCACGTACGGGACGGCCTGCGAGCGTGCCGAAGTCACCCAAGGTCGGCAGGATCGGTGGCAGAGTCTCGATCGGCACGCCGAACAGCGCGCACAGCTCGGGGTCCCAATTGCCGGTCGCAAGGCTTGTCAGACCGGTGCGCGAAGCTGTGGCCACGTCGGTCGCGAAGCGTCCGGCGAGCGTGTCGAGCAGGAACGCATCGCTGGTACCCAGCCGCAGCCGCCCGCCGGCGTGGGCGGCGGCGACAGCCGGTAGCTCGGCCAGTAGCCAGCCAAGCTTCGCGGCCGAGAAGTAGGGATCGAGCGGTAACCCCGAGCGGGCCAGCACTTCAGTGGCCAGTCCGTCGGCAGCCATTTGCCTGAGCGTATCCGCCGTGCGTCCGTCCTGCCAGGACACCACCGGGGAGAGCGGCTCGCCGGTGCGCGCATCCCACGCCAGACAGCTCTCGCCCTGGTTTGCGAGACCGACAGCTTCGACGCCGCCGAGCGCATCGGCGCAGGCGGCGACGTTTCGCGCAAGCTCGGCGGCATCCATCTCGACACGGTCCGGTGCGGGTCGGTACATCGCGTGACTCAGCTGCAACACGGTGCGCAGCTGCCTGTCAGGCCCGAACCGCATGGCCCGCGTGGACGTGGTGCCCTGATCGATCGCCCCGAAGTAGCGACCCCCCGCCGCTTGGGCCCGGATGCGCGTCCGTGTCGCTCAAGCTGCCTCCACGCTGAACTCCACCGTACCTGTGCGGACGTTGCGCAGCACATCGCGTACCGGCACGAGCACGCGTCGCTCCGGGCCCGAGTGTACGCGTCGCGTCAGGATGACCTTGTCGTCCTGGCGCGCGACGACACGGCCGGAGGCGCGCTCCAGCAGGCGCAGCTGCACGTCGGGGAAGGCGAGGGCGGAATTCACCGTCGGGACGAGTGCCAGTCGCTGCGGAACCAGGCGCGCGATACCGGGACCGGCGACCAGTTCGATGCCGCCGTTCCGGCCGCGGCACCGGTCAGATTCGACATCGTCGGGCCGTGCTTGCAGATCGTCGATGACCGCCTGAGCCACACGCGCGCCCTCGGCCCACGACCAGCCCGCAGTCTCGACGCCGCGCAACACGTTGCCGACCGCGTACACGCCGGGCAGTGAGGTGCGCCCCCAGGCGTCGATGCAAGGACCCTGTGTATGCAAATCCATCCTGGCGCCGGCAGCGCGCAGCAGTGACGCCTCGGGCACGAAGTGACCCGTAAGCAACAGGCCGTCGCAGTCGAACGTATGCTCGGTCCCGTCGGCGAATCGCACCTGCACGCTCCGTACCCGATCCTCGCCCTCGACGTCGATCACTTCGGCACCGAAGTGCCAGGGAAGACGGAGAGCGCGCGGCAACCAGGCGAACGGGGCGCGCAAGATCGGCTGTACCGCGGATTCGATGACCGCCACCGGCCGGATGCCGTGCGTCGCACACGTGATCAGCGCCGACATCGTCACAAGCTCGCTGCCGATCACGATCGGGTGCCGGAACGGCACGCGACCGCGCAGGTACACGAGATCCTGCAACGCACCGGTATTCATGATCCCGCCAGGGCGCTGGCCCGGCAACAACGCTGCGGCGCGCGTGGTCTCGCGCACGCCGGTCGCGACGATCACCGCGCGCGCTGTGATCGTCGTGGCCCCCTCGGACGACAGGGTATGGAGCGTGGGGCCCCTGTTGGGGGAATCCTGGTCGCGGGAGCTGTCGAGCGTGACGACCGAGCGGCCGAGCAACAGCTCGACGCCGGCCGCGTACGCATCCGCGGCGAGCCGCCGGGCGTAGGTGCGGCCACTCATCACGCGGTGGAACTCCCGCATGCCGTACGGCGAATGTCCGCACTGGCGGGGCACGCCACCGGGCTCCGGCTGCCGTTCCAGCAGTACGACCCGACCGGCTCCGCCGCGCCGCGCCGCCGTGGCCGCCGCGAGGCCGGCAGGGCCGGCCCCCACCACGACGATATCGATCGGCGAATCACCCGTCATGTCGACGTCCGCGTTGGTAACACGGCAATACCGGCGCCTTGTCCGAGAACGCGCAGCGGTATTTCACGTCGCGCCCGGCACCGGGTGTACAAGCCGACCGTCGGTCAGTTCGGCCAGGCGCCCCGCGCAGTTGAAGCCCTGACAACGGCCGAGGCCACAGCGCGTGCGGCGCCGTACGCCTGCGAGGCTGCGCGCCGGCAACGGCCCGTCCAGCGCCGCCTCGATCTCGCGCCGCGTCACCATCTCGCAGTGGCACACGATCTCACCGTAGCCCGGCGTTCGCCAGTCGCGGTGCTCGTGCTCGGACAGCACGATCGGGTGGCTGAGCGGGGTGTCGTCGACAGGTGTTTCGGCCAGTTCGCCGAGCAGCAACTGGACGACGTGCTCGGCGAGCCCGAGCGAGGATGTCATGCCGGTCGAGCGGATGCCTCCCACGGTGAGCCAGCCGAGATCGGGCTCGTGGCGCATCCGGTAACCCTTGTCGTCGGAACCCGGGCGCAGCCCCGCGTAGGTGGCCGTGACCGGAATACCGGCGAGTGCCGGCACGAGGCGCTCGGCCTCCGCGACGAGCGCCCGGAGCCCCTTGCGAGTGGTGCGTGCACGCTCCCGGTCGGTCTGCTCCTCTGCGGTGGGGCCGACGAGTACGTTGCCGAACGCAGTACGCGTCAATACGACACCCTTGGTGATCTTGTTCGGTACCGGCAGCAGAATCGCGCCGACATGGCGCGCGGCCGCCTTGTCGAAGACGACGAACTGACCGGCGCGCGGGCGAACTTCGAAGTGGCTGGCACCGAGGCATGCCCGTTCGACCGTATCGCCGTGAAGCCCCGCGCAGTTGACCGTGCGCCCGGCGCGTACCGTCTGGCCACCCTCGACTCCCAGCGTCCAGGTGTGCCCGTCGAACGTGCCGGACTCGAGTGCGGCATCGAAGACGAACCTCGCACCGCGTCGTCGTGCTTCACTCGCATAGTGGTGGAATGGACTCCACGGATCGATCACGTGCTCGCGCGGCACGTACAACGCTCCGTGCTGACCCGGTGCCAGGCTTGGCTCGCGAGTGGCGACCTCCCGCGCATCGAGCAGCAGCGCGTCGTGCACGCCATTCGTGTGCGCCTGTTCGAGCAGTGCCGGCAGCCGCTCGGCCTGGTCTTCGTTCCAGGCGACGACGAGCGCACCGGTTCTCAGCACCGACAGCCCGTGGCGTTCGGCTCGTTGGAGGTACAGCGCGTGGCCGCGTGCGACCAGACGCGCCTCGAGCGTGCCGGGTGGTGCATCGAAACCGGTATGCAGGATGGCGCTGTTGGCCTTGCTGGCGCCGGACAGCGGCTCTGCACCGCGTTCGAGCACGACGACGTCAAGCCCACGGACGGCGAGTGCGTGAGCCACGGCGCAGCCGACCGCCCCGGCACCGATGACGGCCACGTCGTGTATTTGTGAGTCGAGATTCATGGCCGGATAGTGGAGGCTGGTGAGCATCCGGTCAACTGCGATGTTGCATTTTGTCACTCACGAATCGGGGTATCTGACACTTGACATATCCCCACCCTGAAGCTCCCTTTTCGGCCGTGGGAGAAAGGCGTTTACATTCGGTGATAACGGATGCATGACAGCAGTTGCACTTACCGTGAACGGTAAAGCTCCTATCGGCTGGCGACAACCATACTGTTGTGAAGCAGTTAACCATGACGAAGATAATACTTTTCACGCTCAGGTCGATACCAACGCAACAGCGGTGGCCTGTGCAGCTTATGTACCGGGTACATCGCAATAAGATGATGAGCACGCACGTACGCACGCACGCACGCACGCACGCACGCACGCACGTGGGACACGGCCATCGATACCTGGAGCAGAACTACCGGGCAGGAGTCATGAATTGAAGAGCGGGGAACTGGAAAAAGGATTTACAACGGTACCGAATGAGCCAGAACCGACAACATGCGATTCGGTATGGAACAGGTTATGAGAAACCTTTTCACAGTATCGGCGGTCGTTATCGGTCTTGCCCTCGGTGCATGTTCGGGTGGTGATTCTGCAGGCAGTGCCCCGGCGGGTGGCGCCCCTCCAAACCGGGGTAGTTCAAATCCTGCGGATAATCCCGGTACCTCATATGACTCCCAAGGCAAACCGATCGTGGACAACCAGGGCGTTGCGGTCGTCGTCGATAACACGACTGTCATCAACGCAGAGCAGCGTAGTCTTGCCGACGGTTGGTGGGTTCGTCCTGTGGTAGTCGGTGCTGAGGAATTCAACCAGGTCGTTGAGATCTACAACACCGATATCACGTTCTACAACGATGCCGGCGTTCAGAGCGTGACCGGCACTCAGTGCTGGGATGTCAAACATGGCCAGTTCAATGCGGACGGATACACGCTGGGAGATGTTCGGGCGGATCTTCAGATCAAGCGGCTAACGTTCGCCGCCGCTCACGATGGTGGAATGCATATCTTCTATGATTTCGTGACCGACAGAATTACAGGGGAGCAGCGACGAGACTACGTGGCCTACCAGGGCACTACCCGTACCAGCGGGTTGTTGATCGATCTTGAACTGCCAATGGAGTCCAACTGCAAATGATGCCTGCGGGCCCGCCCCTCGTGAGTGTCTCCGTGGCGGGTGGGCGGCGTGCCGTCGAGGTACGCGGTATCACTGTCGTGCACGCCAGTCGTCGCTCGGCGGGGCCAGTTTCACGCAGGCGACGATAAGTTTCGAGACGTAATCCGAAGCGGCACGCGACTCCAGCGCGTCTCCGGCCTGAAGCACGGCCTCGATCCTTGCCTGCAGATTCGCCCGGTGGGACTTCGTCGGGTAGCTTGAAAACTCCGTGAGCTTGCGAACATCGGGTGAGACGTTCGGGTCGGGCTCGAAATCCAGGCTGTCCTCGTCAACCTGCTGCAACAGGCTGGAGGCTCGTTCCAGGTCGGCCAGTAGTGGTGTGTGCATGGCGTAGTTCATCCTCTGATCGTTTCGGTAGCCCATTCGATCAGCTTCCGATGCCACTGTCCATCGTCGAGCAGGCGCGTCTCTGTACCCGGCATGAACATCGTCGTCGGTCAGTCGTCGGGCAGACGCGCCCCAGCACCCGGCATGAACATCGTCGTCGGTCAGTCCGCTACCGCTTCACTGCGCGTACGGCCTCTGAAGGTCGAGTGCTATAACCTGCGAAGCATGGCAGGGCCGGCAATCTGGGTGATACCATCGCCGGTTTGCAAGCTAAACAAGGTAGCCAAGATGAAGCAACTCTCCCTTCCTGCGACGGCGGGCAGAATAACCGCGTTCGTTCTGCTGTTCATGATCAGCTCGGCAGCGCTCGCCCATACTGGCACCGGCTCGGTCGGTGGGTTTCTCAGCGGCCTCGCACACCCGGTATTCGGCTGGGATCACGTCGTGGCCATGGTGGCTGTCGGGCTCTGGGGCGCCTTTCTCGGTCGACCCGCCCTCTGGGTACTGCCGATGGTGTTTCCGTTGGTCATGGCAATGGGCGGCGCCCTGGGAATCGCAGGCGTGTCGCTACCTGCCGTGGAAGTCGGCATCGCGCTGTCCGGTCTGGTGCTGGGTCTGATGGTGGCATTCGCCGTCAAGCCGCCGCTGGCAATCGCGGCCGTGCTGGTCGGCATCTTCGCCGTCTTTCATGGCCATGCCCACGGTACCGAGCTGCCAGAAGCGGCAAGCCCCGTGGCCTACGCAGCCGGCTTCGTCATCGCTACCGGCGGTCTGCATCTTCTCGGTATCGCGCTGGGTTACCTGACGCGCGCGAAGTACGGTGAATATATCGTCCGCGGTGCGGGCGCGTTGATCGCACTGGCCGGCACCGCATTCCTGACCGGCATGGCGTGAGCCGTCGTCATCGGCCTGGCGTCCGGTGCCTGGCCGTTGCTCTTTTTCTGGCAGGCGCAGGGCCTGCAAACGCGCATAGTTTCAGTGACGGCGGTGCCTATGATCAGCTCATTCAGGGTCTGGCCATACCGTGGACCGCGCCATCGAGCCTGCTGCTGTTGCTGAGCACCGGAGCGATGATCGGGCTCTGGCCCGGTGGCGGCCTCGGGCGCGTGTTCCCGTTCATGGCGTTCGGTACGGTGTCTGGTCTGATTGTGTCCACGTTGTGGCCGACGCCTGTGAATCCTGCCTCCATCAGCTGGTTGTTGTTGACAACGAGCATCGGCATCGCGGGACTTGCCATCGCCGCGCAACCCTGGTCATTGTGGTTGACAGGCATCTCTACCTTTGCCGCCACCGGTTTGTGCGCCGGATACCCCTTCGTGGACCATGCCGGAGGTGAGGTACCGCTGGCAACGTTGGCCGGCAGTCTGGTCGGCATCTTCCTATGCATCATCGTGGTGAACAACGTCATCACACTGGTCTGCGGACGCTGGACACAGGCGTGGATCGTCATCGGCTTTCGAGTGGCGAGTTCGTGGTTGTGCGCCGTCGCGATCCTGTTGCTGGCGTTCACGCTACGTGCCTGAACAGTAACTGCACACTATCCCGAAACGAAACTCTCCAGATACACACAGGCCCGTCATGGAACGCAGCGAAGCCAGCGACAAGACTTACGACCGTATTCTCACAGGAATCAGATTCGAGCTGGAGCTGATGAGTGCCAGAGTGAACTGGCTTCTGAGCAGCCAGTCGTTCCTGTTCGTGCCCCTTGCCATCGGGTCGGAGGGGCAACCGCTCGCCCAGAACCCGCTGGTTCCTCACATCCCTCTGATCGGCCTGGGGCTCTGCCTGGTGCTCACAGTGTCGATCATGGCCGCTCTTCTACGCTTGGCACAGTGGCGTTCGAAGCTTAGCGGTACCGGCTACGCCGATGAGCAGACGCCCGGGGAGTTCTCCGGCATCATGCCCAGCTCGCCCGTGCTACCCGCCCTGGGGGTCGTGGGTGCGCTCGGGGTTCCGTTGATCCTGATTGCCGCCTGGTCCTGGATACTTTTCAGCTTGCCTACGTGGAGTTGATGGCTGTGGTCGATCTGCTGCACCGGTCGACCCATCGTCGACGGTGGTGCCTGCCATAGCACGCCGAATGCAAGCGTGTCGCCGCATCGCTCATGATATAGTTTTTCGAGGATCACATCCTTCCACCGATCCCGGTAAAGCAATAGGAGATGAGAGAGATGTTCAGACACAGGTTACCCAGACCCTGCCGTGTCCGACGGCCGGCTACTCTTGCTGTCCTGCTGCTCGCCGGAGCGATGGCGGCGGGCTGCTCGAGTGATGACGACGACAGTGAAATGCCGACCGGCAATCCGGATGGCATGGAACCCGGAGCCGAGGGAAGCATGGCCATCGGCATTCCCTCCGATGATGCAGACGGTTTCAGCGAAGGTGTGGTCACGGCAGCCAATCCACTCGCGGCGGCAGCCGGTATCCAAGCACTTCAGAACGGCGGCAATGCGATCGATGCGGCGGTCGCCGTGCAATTCGTGCTGAACGTGGTCGAGCCGACATCCTCAGGTATTGGCGGAGGCGGTTTCATGGGTGTCCATCTGGCCGAGGAAGGTCGCACCTTCTACATCGATTCGCGGGAGAAGGCACCGGCCGCCACGACGCCCACTCAGTTCCTCGCCTGTGACCCGGACTGCGGCAGTATCGAAGAGCCGGACCTGATCGGGCCGGAGTTCACCGATGTGGCCACCAGCGGCATCGCGGTCGGTGTACCGGGTACGCTTCTGGGGGCGGCGTACGCGGTCGAACAGTATGGCAACCTGACACTCGCTGACGCGATCGCCCCTGCCATTCCACTGGCACGCGACGGCTTCGAGATCAACGAGCGTCTGTTCTCGCAGATCGACAACCCGAGAACGACCTTCTGGCCGGAACTGCGCGAGCTGTTCCGCGATGAAAACGGAGATCCACGCCCGGTCGGCTACCTGCTGGTACAGCCCGACCTGGCCAATACACTCCAGTTGATTTCGGATCAGGGGCCCAGCGTTTTCTACGAAGGCGCCATGGCCGAAGCGATCGTCAGCGCACAACTGAATACACGCGACACCGCACCGATGGGTGCGGGACGAATGACCACGGACGACCTTGCCTCCTATCTTGCCAGCGGCGTCGATGAGCGTGACCCGATCGTTTCGGACTACCGTGGCTACACCATCAACGGCATGCCACCGCCCTCATCAGGTGGGCTCACCGTCGCGCAGATCCTCGAATGCATGGAGCCGTTCGACATGGGCAACGAGGAGGCCGGCTTCGGATTCGGCTCGACGCAGGCACTGAACGTCATGATCGAATCGATGCGCCTTGCCTTCTCCAGCCGTTCGGTATGGATGGGCGATACAGACTTCGTCGATCTGCCGATCGAGGGCCTGCTTGCCGACGACTATCTTGCACCTCGCTGCGCACAGATCACAGCCGATGCGCGCATCGCTGACGAGGAGGTCGTACCGGGCGATCCACGCGCCTTCGACCCGGCCTTCGCGGTCGAAGCGCCCATGGCTATCGGCGAAGCACCCGCGGGCGAGTCCGGCGTCGATACCACCCATTTCACGGTGATCGACGCGAACGGCAACGTGGTCACCTGGACGTCCACCATCGAAGGCACCTGGGGTACGGGCATCATCGTGCCCGGCTACGGTTTCATCCTGAACAACGAGATGACGGACTTCAACTTCTTCCCGCAAGCGAATACCGAACCGATGGACGAAGCGGACTTCATGCCCGGCGCCAACGATGCGGCACCCGGCAAGCGTCCACGCAGCTCCATGGCTCCCACGCTGGTGTTCGAGGGCGATACCTTCCTGGCAGCGTACGGATCACCCGGCGGTCCCACGATCATCAACTCCGTCGTCAATATCACATCGGATCTCATCGATCATGGTCTGGCAGTGCAGGAGGCCATCGATCTGCCACGGGTGAGCACCTCGGGCGAGGCGGTATCCTTTGAAGCGGGGTTCGACGATACGGTCGTGCAGGCATTGCGTGATCTGGGCCATGAGCTCGACGAGGAACCCAGCGACGAGATTGGCTCGGTGCAGGCGGTCGTGGTCGATCCGACTACCGGCTTGCAATACGGTGGTGCGGACCTGCGCCGGGCCGGTACCGTTCAGGGTCTGCCCGCGAGCCAATGAGTTTCGCCTGCCTGTTGCTGCAGCGAGGTTTGGTAGCAATAGGACGGGTAAGTGAGGTTCAGTACCGATAGGCCGCGAAACTGAGCGACAGTTTCGCGTTGCTGCGAGCTCGATTCTGGAGGAGTCGTCGTGCGGCACGGCGGTGTCGGCAGTGCCGACACCGCATCAGTCGTGTCAGGCGAGGTCGAATCGATCCAGATTCATGACCTTGCCCCACGCCTTGGCGAACTCGCGTGCAAAGATCGGCTTGGCTTCTTCGGTAGCATACACTTCGGCAATTCCACGAAGCTGTGAGTTAGAACCGAACAACAGATCAACGTCGGTTGCTGTCCACTTGAGCGCCTCGGTTTCCAGATCCCGCCCTTCGTACACCCCTTCAGATTCCGTCGACGGCGTCCACCGAGTCGTGCGGCTCAGCAGATTGACGAAGAAATCGTTGCTCAGACGTTCAGCCTGATCAGTGAACATGCCATGGGTAGTTTCATCGGCGTTCGTGTTCAACACGCGCATCCCGCCAACGAGCACGGTCATTTCAACGGCAGACAGCGTCAGCTGCTGGGCTCGATCAATCAGCAACTCGCTCGTACGACGACCTTTCGCGTTGGCAGCGTAGTTGCGGAAGCCGTCGGCCTTCGGTTCCAGGACAGCGAAAGATTCCACATCGGTTTGCTCCTGGGAGGCATCGGTGCGTCCGGGAGCAAAGGCCACTTGCACCTCATGCCCTGCGTTGCCGGCAGCCTGTTCGATGGCTGCGACCCCGCCCAGTACGATCAGATCGGCAAGTGATACGCGCTTGTTGCCGGACTGCGCCGTGTTGAAGTCTTTCTGAATCTTCTCCATCGCCTGAAGCACCTTGCCCAGCGATGCCGGATTGTTCACCGCCCATTCGCTTTGAGGTGCCAGGCGGATGCGTGCTCCGTTCGCGCCACCACGCTTGTCGCTGCCTCGATACGTGGCCGCCGATGCCCAGGCGGTCGATACCAGTTGGGCAATGGACAGCTCCGAGGCGAGTATCTTCTCTTTCAGCGCACTGATATCCTGCTCGTCGATCAGCTCCCCGTCCACTGCCGGCACAGGGTCTTGCCATAGCAGCTCGCCTTGCGGTACGCGAGCACCGAGATATCGACTCACAGGGCCCATGTCCCGATGCGTCAACTTGTACCAGGCGCCGGCAAATGCCTCTGCAAACTGATCGGGATTCTCCATGAAGCGTCTGGAAATCTTCTCGTAGGCCGGGTCTTCACGTAGTGCCAGGTCTGCAGTGGTCATCATCGGTGCGTGTGACAGGGAAGGGTCGTGCGCGTCTGGCACGCTGCCCTTGCCCGCACCGTTCTTGGGCGTCCACTGTTGTGCACCGGCGCCGCTCTTGGTCAGCTCCCAGTCGAAGCCGAACAAGATGCTGAAGTACTCGCCGTTCCATGTCGCCGGCTGTGTAGTCCACGCACCTTCGAGACCACTGGTGATCGTATCCGCACCCTTGCCGCTACCATAGCTGTTTTGCCAACCCAGGCCCTGAGCGACAAGGTCGGCCGCTTCGGGATCGGGACCGACGTGGCGGGCGGGGTCGGCCACACCGTGACACTTGCCAAACGTGTGCCCACCGGCCACGAGCGCGACAGTTTCCTCATCGTTCATTGCCATACGGGCGAACGTCTCGCGAATGTCCACCGCCGATGCGAGCGGGTCAGGGTTGCCGTTCGGACCTTCCGGGTTCACATAGATCAGACCCATCTGTACCGCGGCCAAGGGGTCTTCGAGATCGCGATCACCGGTATAGCGCTGGTCACCCAGCCAGGTCGTCTCCGGCCCCCAGTAGATATCCTCCTCGGGTTCCCAGACATCCTCACGCCCACCGGCGAAACCGACGGTCTTGAAGCCCATGGAATCGAGTGCGAACGTGCCGGCGAATACCATCAGATCGGCCCATGACAGCGACCTGCCGTACTTTTGCTTGATCGGCCACAGCAGGGCGCGCGCCTTGTCCAGGTTGCCGTTGTCCGGCCAGCTGTTCAGCGGCGCGAAGCGTTGTGAGCCCGAGGCTGCTCCACCGCGCCCATCCTGGGTACGGTAGGTACCGGCACTGTGCCAGGCCATGCGGATGAAGAACGGACCGTAGTGACCGTAGTCTGCCGGCCACCAGCCTTGCGATGTTGTCATCAAGGCTTCCATGTCTTTCTGTAGTGCATCCAGGTCAACGCTCTTGAAGGCATCGGCGTAATTGAAGTCGGCGCCCAGCGGATCGTGCACGCGGGCATTCTGATGCAGCATCTTGAGGTTCAGCATGTTCGGCCACCAGTGCTGGTTGGCAAAACTTCCTTTCTTGACATTCGTATATTGACCCCCCATGACCGGGCAGCGTCCGATGGAGCCGGCGTCGGCCTGACCAGGCGTGGCCCCTTCGCTCTGCGCCTTGTCGCCCTGCATATCCGTGAGCTTGGTCTCTGCACCGAGCAACTGCGGCGTTGTCAGGCCGGCAGCGGTACCCGCAGCCAGGGCTGAGCTGTTCTTCAGAAATCGGCGTCGTTCGTACTGCTCGGTCATGCGTGCTCCTTCTTTCGATGGTTGGATGAGTTCCCGTTGACACCGAGGCAGGGCTATCCGATCTGACAGCATTCCGTGAACAGCGTCACATTCAAGGACTTTGATCGGTTGCCACAGTTCCAAACAGTTTCATAACAAATTCGAACGTTTTCATAACAATGTTGAACTGACCAGTCATTCAACCATTCAACCATTCAGTCATTCAGTCATTCAGTCATTCAACCATTCGAGTGCGATTCAGCCATTCAGCGCATTCAGCCAACCATCGAGTGCGATCGCAGCGCAGGCCGCATTACGTGGGCCTGCTGATCTCGGTGAGCCTGGTGAGTTGCTCGTCGCTCAACGTCAGATTCATCGCCGCAAGCATGTCCTCGATGTGCGACAGCCTGGTCGCACTGGCGATCGGTGCGGTGACGCCGGGCCGAGCCATCAGCCAGGCGAGCGCGATCTGTGAGTGGCTGGCGCCGCTCTCGTTCGCAATACTGTCCATGACGGCAAGGATGTCCGGACCCGATCCGTTCAGATAGTCCTTGACCATGCTGCCCCGGCTCGCGCCATCCAGGTCGCCAGCGTTGCGGTACTTGCCCGTCAGGTACCCGCTGGCCAGCGAGAAGTAGGTAAACACACCCAGTGCTTCGGATTGGCAGAGCTGCTGCAGGTCACCTTCGAACTCGGTACGCTCGACCAGGCTGTACAACGGTTGCATGGCCTCGAAGCGAGCGTAGCCACGCTCATCGCTGATGGCCAGTGCGGCGGCAAGCCGCTCGGCGCTGTAGTTGGAGGCGGCTATCGCGCGCACCTTGCCGCTGTTCACCAGCTCATCGAAGGTGGCAAGCGTGTCGACCAGTGGTGTGTCCGGATCATCGAAATGGGCGTAGAACAGATCGACGTGATCGCTTTGCAGTCGTCGCAACGAGTCGTCGAGCCCGCTGCGGATGCGATCTGGCTGCAGGAAGCCACCGGACTCCCCCTTGCGGCCGCTGGCCTTGGTCGCGATCTGTACCTTGTCGCGCGAACCGCGATCGGCAAGCCATTGGCCGATTACCGTTTCAGATTCACCACCGCTGTGGCCTGGCACCCAGTGGGAGTACATCTGCGCCGTATCGATCATCGTGCCGCCACCGTCGACGAAGGCATCCAGCAATCGGAAGCTCATGGCTTTGTCCGCGGTCCAACCGAAGACATTGCCACCGAGTACGAGCGGTGGGGTGGACAGGCCGCTTTGGCCGATGGCTCGCTGGTTCATGTGCCGAATCTCCGAGGAAAGCCGAAGATCGAAACACACGATAGCCAGTTCTGCAACGATTGCTACGAGGCTGATTCCATGGTGTTGTTGATTCCATCGTGCTCAGCCGCGCTCAGCTCCGTACGCGAAGGTTGTCCGGATCGTACAGGCAAGACTCGACGACTTCGGCGCTTTCAGCCCTGCCCAGTACATCCACGCTCAAGTGGTTACCCGGGTTCGCCAGCTTAGGTTCCACGAAACCCATGCAGAGATTCAGCCCGGTGCGGTATCCCCAGCCGGCCGATGTCACCGTACCGACGACGCGGCCGTCGACCCGGATGCTGGCGCCACCGTGCGAAGGTGCATGGGTACAGTCAATCGCCAGCGACACGAACCGCCGCCGAGGGCCACGCTTGTGCATTGCCTGCAACGCCTGCCGACCGATGAACTCGCCCTTGTCCAGACGAACGAAGCGCTCGAGGGATGATTCGAAGGGGTTGTATTCGGTGACCAGATCGGCCTTCCAGTGGCGATAGCCTTTCTCCAGCCGCATCGAATCGATGGCGTGAGCGCCGAACAAGCGCATTCCGAGGGGTTTGCCCGCGGCTTGCAGTGCGTGCCAGGCGGCCTGCAACTGGTTGTTCGGCACGTGAACCTCGTAGGCCAGCTCCCCTGAAAAACTGACCGCCATGACCACCGCCGGTGCGATGCCGATGAACGCACTCCGCACCTGCAGCCAGGGGAATCCGCTTGCACTCCAGTCGTCACGCGATACGGCGGACAACACCTCGCGTGATCTGGGGCCGGCCAGCAGAATGATGGTCCACTCGTTGGTCAGCGATCGGATACGAATAGAGCCATCGGTCGGTGCATGCGACTGCAGCCAGTCCATGTCGTGCAGTTCGGCCGTCGCTGCCGAGCCATACCAGAGTGTGTCTTCATCCAGGTTGGCGAGTGTGGCCTCGGCCTTGACGTTGCCGTGGTGGTTCAGCAGATAGCCCAGCCCCATCGATCCCTGACGGCGGGGGACCGACCCGCAGATCAGAGTATCGAGCCAGTCGTGGGCGCCCCGGCCGGTGATCTCGAAGCGGTTGAAGCCATTGATCTCACTGATGCCGACTGCGCTCTGCACGACCTTCACCTCGGCGGCGACGACATCGAAGGTTTCGTTGAAGCGAAAAGTGTGAGTTTCGCGGAAGTCGGGGTCTGGCTTGATGTAAGCGACGCGTTCCCAACCGTTGACCACCCCGAACTCCGCGCCGGCACTCTCGAGCAGTGGAGTCAGCGCTGTGGTCTTCATCGGACGACCGGCAGGACGATGTTCGTGTGGGTAGTGGAACCTGAACTCGTTCTGGTAGTCTTCGATGGCCTTCAGTGCGCAGAGTTCGACATTGGCATGCCCGGCGAAACGCCGCGGATCGACCGCCCACGTGTCCAGCGTCGCCTCACCGTGGACGATCTGCTGCGCCAGCAGCCAACCATGACCACCGCCTTCGCCAAGCCCGGCACGCAGGCCGATGATGCAGAAGGCGTTGCGCTTTCCGGGGATGGGGCCGACCAGTGGTGCGCCGTCTATCGTGTAGGTAATCGGGCCGTTGACGATCGACCGGATGCCCACATCCATCAGTAACGGCATGCGTTCGAACACGCCTTCGAGCACATCGCTGACACGGTCGAGGTCATCCGGGCACAGGGCGTTGACGAAGTTCGGATCGATGCCATCCATGCCCCAGGTGCGACAGTCCTGCTCGTAGAATCCGATCAGCAGGCCGTCCTTTTCCTGGCGGGAGTAGAAGTCCGAGATCGGGCAGCGCAACAGTGGCACGCGCGTGTCGCGCTGCTGCAACGACTCGATCGGATCGGTCAGGAAGTACTGATGCTCCATCGACGTCACCGGATGCTGCACTCCCATCATCGCCCCGACCTCATTGACCCGATAGCCACCGGCGTTCACGACGATCTCGCAGGTGATATCGCCCTGGTCGGTGTGAACGATCCAGCTAGCGTCCGGCTGCTGCGTCAGTGCGGTCACCGGCGTATGACGATAGATCTCGGCACCAGCAGCTCGTGCGCGACGCGCCAGGGCCTGGCACAGTTGCGCCGGATCGATATCGCCGTCCATCGGGTCCCAAAGACCACCGAGCAGATCGGTGGTGGAGATCAGTGGGTGACGACGCGCGCACTCGGCGGCATCGATCACTTCCAGCTCCACCCCCATACCCTTCGCGACACTGGCGAAGTGTCGGTATGCGTCCATCTGACGCTCGTCGTTGGCGAGCCGTATGCCACCGTCACCGTGGTGATAGTTGATCGGGTGTTCCGGGTCTGCCGCGAGTTCGCGGTACAGTGCGATGGAATGGCTCTTCAGGCCGATCATCGTCTGGTTCATGCCGAAGTTGGTGACCTGCGCCGCCGAATGCCATGTCGTGCCCGAGGTGAGTTCATCACGCTCGATCAGCACCACGTCGGCCCAACCCTCCCGCGTCAGGTGATAGAGCGTCGAGCACCCGGCGATTCCGCCACCGATCACCACGACACGCGTCTGACTCTTCATCATTCTCCCCACGAATTCCCCGCTCACTCGGTGTGCGCACCTCTGCCGCGAATGACTTGCGCGAACACTTCCCGCTGGATATTCCCGCGCACACTCTCTATGGTCCTTCCCACGATAACCACGCTGAACCCGTCATTATCGTGAGGAAGAACCACTGGACTCACTCTTGCTCATGGCTCGCCAACGGTCAATCGGCGGACAGCCGATTTCGACAATCCACATTCGCGTCACACGATTTCCGAATACGAGCATTGAACCTACGTGTCGTGCTTGTACCCCCGGATGAGCTGCGCTTAGCATGCAGTAAAACCGCAAGGCACACGAACTACAGAGCACGCGCACCAGATGTCACAGAAGCCGCGATCACGCCGTGGGGGTGGGCGGGCTGCCAAGCTCGCTGCCCGCGCAGCGCCCCCCACGATCGATCCCTGTCCACCCGGGCAACCGGGTGGTGCCTATCGTCCGCTGGGTGAGGGTGACCTGCAGGCCATCTACGCGTGTGCACTGCGACTACTCGGGGAGCTGGGCATGGGCGAGGTGCCCGAGGTGCTCGAACGGCGCTTCATTGCGCAGGGCGCCAGCCGGGCCGGGGATCGGCTTGTGTTTCCGAGGGAAATGGTCGAACACAACATCCGGAATGCTGCCAAGTCCTTCTTCTTCCACGGTCGTGAGGCGGACCGAACGATCGAAGTTGGCGGCAGGCGCGTGTATTTCGGCACGGGTGGGGCGGCGGTACAAACTCTGGATCTCGACAGCGGGCACTATCGTCCCTCGACGCTGCGCGACCTCTACGACTTCACTCGTCTGCAGGACACGCTGAGCAATGTCAGCTGGTTTACCCGTTGCTGTGTGGCCACCGATTGCCCGGATATTCTCGATCTCGATATCAACACTGTCTTCGCGCTGCTGAAGGGTACGACCAAGCCGGTGGCCACCTCGTTCACGGTGGCCGAACACGTGGCGCCGATCATGCGCATGGTGGACGTCGCGCTCGGTGGCGAGGGCACGTCCACGAATGAGCTGTTCCGTGAACGGCCATTTCTGAAGGCGCACATCAGCCCGGTGATCTCGCCCATGCGCTTCGGCGAGGATGCCGTGGCGGTAACGCTCGAATGCATGCGCTACGGGCTGCCCATCTCCTGCATCACGGCCGCACAGGCCGGTGCCACAGCACCAGCCACGCTTGCGGGTTTTTTGGCGCAGTCATTTGCCGAGACACTCGCCAGCCTCATGATGGTGAACGTCTTCGAGCCTGGTTATCCGATGGTGTTCTCCAACTGGCCATTGGTAATCGACTTGCGAACCGGCTCCTTCGTGGGAGGTGGGGGGGAGATAGCCGTCATGAACGCCGCCTCGGCGCAGCTATCCAACTGGCTCGGTTTGCCCTCAGGCATCGCGGCATCGATGACCGACGCGAAGGCCATCGATGCTCAGTACGGCATGGAGAAGGGGTTGAGCGCACTGGCCGCCGGTCTCGCCGGCGGCAACCTCGTCTACGAATCCTCTGGCATGACAGCCTCACTACTGGGCGTCTCCTTCGAGGGGTTCGTGCTCGACGATGAAATGCACTCGCTGATCTACCGTACCTTGCGTGGCATCGAGGTCGATGAAGACACGCTCGGTTTCGAAGCCATTCGTGATGCCGTACTGGGCGAAGGGCACTTTCTCGGTGAGGCACATACCGTCGCTGCCATGCAACGCGACTATTTCTATCCGCGAGTCGCCGACCGGGATGCACCGGTGACTTGGACGGAGAAAGGCCGCCCGACCGCGCAGGAGCGTGCGCGCGACATTGCCCGGACGACCCTCGACACCCATCACCCGACCTACCTGACGGGTGAGGCTGAAGCGCGTATTCGGGGTGAGTTCAACATTTTGCTCTAGGGGTCTGTTTGCTCTAGGGTCTGTCATCGATCAGCCCAAAGTCGCGGCCTGGCTCGCGGTTCACTCTGGCAAGATCGACAGATGATCCGCGAGCCAGGGCAGGCGGGCAACGACTGGCCCGACAAGCTGTTCGCGCAGTGTCTCGCGCAAGGTGCCGGCGATGATATCCGGCACTTCGTCCGGCCACTCATCGAGCCGAAACAGTGATATGAGGCGCGAGAAGCCGACGAACGGCAGCGGGTGCAGGTCAACCTGCGTGCGAAAACGCTGTGCGCGTTGAAACCCTAGCGGGGTGGTGATGGCCCAACCCTCACCGGCGGCAATCAGACCGAACAGCACCTGGTTGCTGTCCAGCGTCATTCTGCCTGGCAAGTCCAGCCGCCGCCAGGCGAGTTCCGCGGCAATCTGGCGACCGATGAGCTGAGCTTCGTCGTAGCGCAGAAACGGCAGGAAGCTCATCGCCGACAACGTGGCGGGCGGTTCTGACAACAGACCATGTGGCACGGCCAGTACGAATGGATCGCGTAGCAACGTGGTCTCCTGCAAGCCGGCAGCGAGCTCGGACGGGCGCGTGGCAATACCGAAATCCAGCCTGCCCGCAGCCAGCGCCTCGAGAATCTGATGGCTTGGTGCTGTCTTCAGTGAGAACTCGCACTGAGTCAGTACGCTGGCCAGCGATACTGCAAGTCGTGGCGTTACATCGCTGTCGAAGTCGTCGATGACACCGAGCCGCAGAGAACGTAGCCGCGTAAGGTCGATCAGTGCCAGCGCGATCTCGCCCTGGCGAAGCTGCCGGAGTGCCTCGCGCGCATGCACCAGATACGTGTGCCCGGCGCGCGTCAGGCTCAATGGTCGGTGATCGTGATCGATCAGTGCATGGCCGAGGGTCTCCTCGAGCCTCCTCAGTTGCTGGGAAGCCGCCGAGGCGCTCAGGCCCAGAGCCCGGGCCGTTTCCTGCAAACTGCCGGTCTGAGCGACGAGTGAGAATATCTCGAGCGCACGGGGAGAGTGTAGCTGTTTCGCAGGGTCCGCCATCTAACCGACCCTTTTGAGAAATTCCCGGGTTCGTGGATCCTGAGGGGCATCGAAGAGTTGTTGCGGTGGTCCCTGTTCGACAATGCGCCCGCCCTCCATGAAGATGATCCGATCGGCGATTTCGCGAGCGAATTGCATTTCGTGGGTGACGATCAGCATGGTCTGCCGACGTTCGGCAACGCGACGCATGAGATCCAGAACCTCGCCGACCCATTCGGGGTCGAGAGCCGAGGTCGGCTCATCGAACAGCATGAGCTCGGCGTCGAGAGCCATGGCGCGTCCGATGCCGACTCGCTGCTGTTGGCCGCCCGAGAGTGCGGCTGGATAGGCGTCGGCCTTGTCGGACAGGCCGGTATCGCGAAGAATGTCGTCGGCGCGAGCCTCGGCATCGGTCCGTGACCTTTTCTGCACGACTGTCAACGCCTCGGTAATGTTCTGCCGAGCTGTCCGGTTGGCGAACAGCGCATAGTTCTGGAACACGAAGGCGGTTCGGCGCCGCAAGGCGAGAATGTCGGCCTTACCGGCCTTCGCCACATCCACATCGAGATCACCGATGCGGATGCGTCCTGCTTCCGGGCGGTCGAGAAAGTTCAGGCAGCGTAGCAACGTCGATTTGCCGGTGCCCGATGGGCCGATCACCACGATCCGTTCGCCATCGGCGATTTCGAGATCGATACCCTGAAGAACGACCGTGTTCCCGAACCGCTTGTCGAGACCTTGAATCGATATCATCGTGCGAACGCTCGGTTGAGCCGCTTTTCGAGCAGCTTCTGCACTTGTGAGAGAGCTTCCACGATGAACCAGTAGATGATGGCAACCACCAGAAAGGCCTCGAAGTACAGAAAGCTGCCGGCAGCCTCCTTCTGCGCGGCGCCCATCATCTCGGTCACGCCGAGCGTGAACGCAAGGGATGTGCTCTTGATGATGTCGATGAAATAGTTGACCAGCGTCGGTGCGGCGACCCTGGCTGCCTGCGGCAGGATGATCCGCTGCATCATCTGCGCCTGCGTCATGCCGATCGACTGAGCGGCTTCCCACTGGCTACGATCGACGCCGACGATCGAGGCACGAATGCTTTCGGCCATGTAGGCGGAGAAGTGCAATGTCAGCCCCATGATCGCCGCTGTCACGCCGTTGATCTGCGTGAGGAACGACAGCACCTGAGGCAACCCGTAGTAGAACAGGAAGAGCTGAACCAGAAGCGGTGTGCCGCGAAAGAAGCTGATGAACAGCATGACCAGCAGATCGAGGACCGGCACGCGAATCACTCGCTCGACTGCCAGGAGCGAGCCGAGAATCAGCGCCAGCACCATGCTGGCAACTGCCATGCCGAGCGTCAGGGGAACGTAACCCAACAGCACCGGCACGAGGCCGAGCATGTACTCAAGGTCCAGGCCTTGCATCAACGGCTACTCCGCAACCGTGATGTCACTGTCGAACCATTCGTCGGATATCTTCGCCAATGTTCCGTTCTCGTGCAGCGTGCTCATCGCGTCATCGACCTTGTCGCGTAACGCGCGGCCTGCTTCGTCGTCTCGAAACGGCAGTGCGTTGCGAATACTGTTGAAAGGCTTACCGGCCAGTGCCAGTGGCAACGGACTTTTCGCGATCAGTTGTACCGAGGAGACGCGATCCATTACGAAGGCGTCGACCCGGCCCAGCGCCACGTCCTGCGCGATATTGTTCTCATAGGTCTTGATCTTGATTTCGTCGGCATAGGGCAGCTCCTCCAGCAACTGCTCGAAGTTCGAACCGAGATTGACGGCCACCGTTCGGCCCTTCAGATCTTCCGGGCCCTTGATCGCGCCCTCCTGCCCCTTCTTCACAACCACCTGCGCACCATCGAAGACGTAGGGCTGCGTGAAGGCGAATTTCGCCTCGCGCTCCGGTGTGATGGTGATCTGGTTCGCGATCGTGTCGATCCGGCCGGATTCCAGTGCACCCACGAGGCCGGAGAAGCTCATCGTTTCAAAATCGATGTCGAGACCGGTCTCCTTGCCGACGGCATTCATGACATCGACCTCGAAGCCCTGAAGCTTGTCCTGGCGGACGAAGGTGAAAGGAAAGTAACCGCCGGACATTCCGACGCGCAACGTCTCTGTGCTTTGCGCAGAGGCACCTGCAGACAGGGCTGACGCCAGGGCGGCGACGAGGACGACAGATTTCAGCATGGGAGAGCTCCTCCGTGGGCTGTGGGTGAGGCTGTGACTTCACAGATCCGGGAGGAGATGTGGGCGCACGGCTCGCTGCGCAAGGACTTGTCGGTTTTCGTGCGAGATCTACGTCATGTCGAAGGAGCGAACTGCATTAAATCGGTTAGAGTCTCGCGACACGACCATCGAGTCCCCGCAACATGCGACTTGCAGATACTGTCTTTCGGCCGTTCGAAACGCTTATCCAGCCGCTCGACCTGCCGATCAGGCCGATACCGGAGGGCGGCCCGCTGGGCCTGGTCTGGCATTTCGCCCGCATGTTCCGGCACATCCTGGTCGTGGTCGGCCTGCTGTCCGTGCTCACCGCCTGCATCAACCTGTCGGTGGTCTGGGCGGTCGCCTTCGTGGTCGACGGCGTGGTGGCGAAGGGAGCCGCTACATTCCTCGAAGATCACCTGGTACTGCTGCTGCTGTTCGCCCTGCTGATCGCGGTGGTCAGCCCTGTGATCTCGTTCGTCAGCCGTACCTTCCTGTCCCAGTCCGTACAGACACTGCTACCGGCAGCCATGCGCTGGCAGGCGCACAAGATCGTCGAGAGCCAGGACGTGGCCTTCTTCGAAGACATGTTCTCCGGCCAGGTCGCCTCGCGCATCTCGCAGGTCACCAGCGCCGTGCAGCGGCAGATGATGCTGGCCATCGAAGCGGTTCCACGCTTCAGCATTCAGTTGATCGGCTCGTTCGCATTGCTGGCGGTACTGGCATGGCCGCTGGCCATCCCGGTGTTCTGCTGGATTCTCGCCAATGCGCTGTTGGCCTGGAAGGTCGTGCCGACCTATATCCAACGGTCGTCGAAAGTGGCGCAGGCGAACTCCTATTCGACCGGTGCGATGACCGATATCTACAGCAACATCAGCATGGTGAAGCTGCATGCCGCCGAGGATTCCGAGGCAGGCTCGATTCGAAGCGCGATCGACAGAACGATCACCACCCAGCATCGTGAGCGACGCTATCAGATCGTCTCCAGCCTGGTGGTGGAACTGATCAATGCCGCGCTGATGGTCAGCGTGTTCGCACTGAGCCTGTGGGGCATGCTTGCAGGTTTCGTCACGGTCGGCGAGTTCGTCGCCGCGGCCACCATCACGCGTTCGCTGTCGAACTCCGCGTTCGCCTTCATCGGCCTGGGGCAGTCCATCTCCGGTGCGATCGGCACCATCAGTGATGCCATGCCGGTCATGACCAGTTCACCGAAGATAAACGACAAGGCGGAGGCCGCCGAGTTGGTCGTGCACGAGGGTCGCATCGAGTTCAGCGATGTGACCTTTTCGTATCATGATCCGCGCAACCTGGACAAGACGCTCAGTGGGCCGGTCATCAAGGATCTGTCGTTGAACCTCGCGCCCGGCGAGCGGGTCGGTGTGGTCGGCCTGTCGGGTGCGGGCAAGTCTACTCTCGTTTCGTTGCTGTTACGGCTGCGCGATGTCGACGGCGGTGCGATCACTATCGATGGCCAGGATGTGCGCGACGTGAGCCAGGCATCCCTTCGCCGCCAGATCGGCGTCGTGACCCAGGATGTTGCCTTGTTCCACCGATCGGTGCGCGACAACATTCGCTACGGTGCACCCGAGGCCAGTGATAGCGAGATCGAACACGCAGTCGAACTCGCTGAAGCCGGTATCTTCATCGAGCAACTGCGCGACAAGGATGGGCGTGCCGGACTGGATGCCTTCGTCGGCGACAAGGGCGTGAAACTTTCCGGCGGTCAGCGTCAGCGCATCACCATTGCGCGGGTCATCCTGAAGAATGCACCGATTCTGGTACTCGACGAGGCCACCTCGGCACTCGATTCGGAGGCCGAAGCCGAGATACAGCAAAACCTCATCGAACTGATGGAAGGCAAGACCACGATCGCGATCGCGCATCGGCTCTCGACGATCTCCGCCATGGACCGACTGGTGGTGATGGCGGGTGGTCGCATCGTCGAGCACGGCACTCACGAAGCGTTGATCGCCGCCGATGGCCTCTACGCCGGCCTATGGAACCGTCAGTCCGGCGGCTTCATCGCCGACGCGCTCGATGATGAAACTGATAAGCCGCGAGAGGCGCCATCAGATCAGGGGCCGTCGTGATCTTCTGATCGTGCAGTGCGTCAGCGACCCTGCCATCGCGGCGTCCTTTTCTCGATGAAGGCACCGATGCCTTCTTCCGCGTCGTGAGCCAGTATATTCTCGACCATGATGTTGGAGGCGTAGTCGTAGGCATCGGACAGGGACATCTCGCGTTGCCGATAGTACGCCTGCTTGCCGGTAGCGACCGTGGTGCCGGACTTGGACGCGATCGTGCGGGCCATCTCCAATGTGGTTTCGCGTAGCTGATCAGCAGCAACGCTACGATTGACGAGTCCGATCTCGGCTGCGCGATCCGCCGAAATCATGTTCCCTGTCAGCAGCATCTCCATCGCGTGCTTGTCGCCGACGTTGCGTGACAAGGCGACCATCGGTGTGGAGCAGAACAACCCGATATGCACGCCGGGCGTGCTGAACCTCGCGGTGTCCGCAGCGAGGGCCAGATCACAGCTCGCCACCAGTTGACAACCCGCAGCCGTCGCAACCCCGGTGACCTCGGCGATGATGGGTTTCGGACAATGCACGATGGCCTGCATGACGCCGGCACAGGTGGCCATCATCTCGCTGAAACAGGCCCTACCGCGATCGTCGGCAGATCGGGCGGCGTTCATCTCCTTCAGATCATGGCCGGCGCTGAAGGCTGGTCCGTTGGCAGCCAGGATGACGACTCGCGTTGCGGGATCTGACCCGGCCACGGCGACAGCTTCGGCCAATGCCGCCAGCATTGCCACAGACAGCGCATTACGCCGCGCAACATCGTTCAACGTCAGGCGCAGGATACCGTCGCCGTCCAGATCTCGCAGCAGGATTTCGCTCTCATGCATGGGTTGTCCCTCTTTGGTCAGCGTTCTCAGGGCAACTATAAACCGTTGATTGTCACACTGTAGGCGGGAGCCCGTGCGTTCGCGGTCAGGAACTCACGATGCGGATTTCCAGGCGGACGTGAGCGTCTTGCGCGGGTCGTGGAACGGACGTTCCACGATCGTGGCGTGAAACGAGGTACCGTTCGGCAGGTTGCTCGTGAATGTACGATCGGTCGAAGTTCGGTTCCGAAGCGGAATCAACGTGCAGGCAGGAGCCACCTTGGGCTGTTGCCGGCTGCGCTTCTCGGCACGGCTACCCAGTAACCTTCCCACGGATTGAGCGCGACATCGCCGGAGATGCGCGAGTAGGGCTCGCCGTTATCTGCACCGGTGAAGTGGAACATGGGTGAGTTTATAGAACCCGCACTCGTTGCCTCTGCCTGAGTGCAGCCGTTCACGCAGTCGCCGCCTGGCGTGGCGAAGCGTGTGGCTGAAGCTGCCAGTGACCCGGCAAATGGAAATGCCACCATGTTCCAGGTACGCGTGGTCTGCTGATCGGACTCGACCAGTGGGATCTCGAAGCAACCGTCGTCCGAAGGGCAGGGTGAAGAAGGGGTCAGTGGGGCCGGGATGCTGGTTGCCGGCAGGTTCACGATCACGTCCTGGCCGGTGCGCTGCACGATCCAGTAGGCCTCGCCTTGCTGCATCTCGCTATTCCAGTCAAGACGTTCGTACCGGTTGGCTATGCTCAGGAAGCGAAACACGATCCAGGATTGCGAGTAATCGGAGGCCGGCAGTTCATCGAAGATATCGCCTACGGTGGAGGCAGAGCCGGGGTCGGCAGGTAGCCCGATCTGCGCCCAGCGATCGTTCCTCAGCGTCAGTGGTGGTAGCACGGGAGGCTCATCGCACAGGCCATCGGCTATCAGGGCCCGGGCGAAACGGTCGGCGATGAACGCCTCGCCATCGTCGTTGGGATGCACCCTGTCGTAGCTGAACTCGGCCGGATCAAAACCGTTCTGTACCTCCACGAGCGTGACCCGATCGCGGGTGGTGGCGATCGTCGCGATACCTGCGCCGAGCTGTACGAAGCGATCCTTGAGTGGATTCGACGACACGGTCGGATCGGCGGTCGAAGCGCCGTTCCAGGGCACCACGTTTGCAAGCATCACCTGTGCCGAAGGATTGGTGGCGAAGATATTGTCCAGTAGCTCCTCGATATCGACCAGTGTTTCAGTCACCGATGCATCGCCGAGCGGCTGGCCCTGGAAGAGGTCGTTCGAACCGAGATGTACGAGCACCACGTCTGGCGAATGGTTGTTCATCAGATCGGTGATGAAGGGCAGACCCGAAGGGCCGGTCACGGCGTTGACCTCGTCGGCACGACGGGTAGCTCTACCGGCGTGATTCGTGTTCGTGGGTCGGCAGGCAACGGGATTTCCGCCCGCCGTCGAGACCGGGCCGACAAACTCGATACGACAACCTGGCGTATTGCTCAACGTCTGCGACAGTGGCTTGCGGTAGCTGCATTGACCGTTGACACCTTGGGTGATCGAATCGCCCAGCGGCATGATCCTCGTCTCTTGTGCGAGAGCGGTGCCTGGCACACCGAGCAGCACGGCCAGCGAGACGATCCACGTGAATTTCTTTCGCCGCACCGTGATGGGCGACGAGCGCAATGCTTGCGTTTCTCGCAAACGTGATTCCATGACATTGTTTCTCGGCAACAGTTGGCAGTAGGGGCCTGCCTCGACTCGCGGGCCAAGCTTAGCCATCCGGGCCCAACCAGACAACCGTCACGTTTATCCAAGCCTGGTCCAACCTACCGTGCATCAATGCTGACCGGCCATCGTGACGACGATGTTGCCCACGTGGCGTTTGTCGATGAGGGCTTGCTGTGCGGCGTGCAGCTCGGCAAGCGGCCAGGTCGCTGCGAGCAACGGCCGGATCTCACCGCGTTCGATATACCCGACCAGATCCGTGAAGACGTGCGGTGCAATGACTGTCGAGCCGGTGAACGTCAGATCGCGCAGATAGAACGTTCGCAAGTCGAGTTCGACAATCGGGCCCGCGATCGCACCGGAGCAGGTGTAGCGTCCGCCACGTTCCAGCCGGTCGATCAGTATCGGGAAAGCAGGACCACCGACGATATCGGCGACGACTGACACCGTATCGCGCCCGAGCGCCTGTTGCAGTACCTGCTTCAGGTTGGCAGGGGCACGCGGCAACAGCGCATCGGCACCGAGAGACGCGAGTGCGTCGTGCTTGGCTTCCGAGGCAAGCGCGACGACCGTCGCGCCGCGTCGCCTGGCGAGCTGCACGAGTGCCGAGCCCACCCCACCTGAGGCGCCGGTGACCAATACCGTATCACTGTCGTTCACCTGTGCACGCGCAAGCATGCCCTCGGCGGTCGAGTACGAGCACGAAAAGGTGGCGAGCTCGGCATCGGTGAGATCATTGTCGACCACGCCGACATTGCGATGGTCGATTGTCGTGTACTCGGCGAAACCCCCGTTACGTTCGGAGCCGAAGTAGCCTGTGCGGTCACGATTCATCGGCTCGCTCCAGTCACGCAGCCAGTTGTCGGTGATGACGCGCTTGCCGATCAACGCAGGATCGACACCTTCGCCCACGGCTGTTACCGTTCCGCAGACATCCGCTCCCTGGATCCGTGGGAAAGTGATCGGTGCACCGCCCCAGCTCGGGTCGCTTTCGTCGACGTCTGTGTAGGCATTGCCGGTGGTCGCGTCGGTGACGGTCTTCGAGTACCAGCCCGAGCGCGTGTTGACGTCGGTGTTGTTCAGCCCACAGGCTGACACCTGTATCAGCACCTCGTTCGATGCCGGTTCCGGTACCGGCCAGTCATCATGCAACACGAGCTGGTCGAGGCCGCCATGGCCGACCAACACCATGGCCTGCATCGTCTTCGGAATCGTTTTGGTGCTCATGCCTGACCCTCCCGGCTCTGTAGAGCATGATTGTCTCACTATCGAGTGTACGTTCTCCAGTGCTGTATTACCTGGACTGGCGTTCGCGCAGGTCAAGTCTCGGTCGTCGCGTGTGACGACGTGCCTCGATGTCTTTCGTCAAGCTCGTATGCACTTCGGTTCCGATCAGCCCGTCATCTCGCATGGTGTCGTACTCGCGTTCTTCCAACCGCAGGACGATGCGTCGAATGAAGTGGCGTTCCAACTGTTCGGCATAGCCCGGATACTCCTGGCGCAACGTGTCGAGAGCCTGATCGATCGCCTCCTGGCGCTGGTTCAGCAGTTCGTGCAGCAGACCCGCAACCCGGACAGAATGGATCCGTCGGATGCGCCCGTCGATAAAGTTGTGCAGGTCGCGCAGGATCAATCGCTGCGACAACAACCATTCGAAGCGATCTGCCGATAGCCGTGCCAGTGGCGCCGACACTCCCGCCCGATCGTGCAGCAAAGTGGCCAGCCTCAGGAATCGATGTGAGCCGAGGCTCTGCCGCGCCGCCTTTCGGTAGCCGATTCGGCCCGTCGAACGTGTTGCTTCGATCAGTCGATCGACATCGACAAGAATGCGTTCGGCAAGACGCGAAGAGATCACGCGCTCACGAAAGCGCAGGAGAATCGTGTCGCGCTCTGCGGTGGCGAGTGCGATCAGTCCCAGGTTGAGACGGTCGCGATCGAGAACATCCGCATGTTCATCGGCATTCTGCACAGCCGTGTCGAGACGTTCGGCAAAGCGTTTGGCTTCGGAACGCACCGTTTCCCGTGTCAGATCGTAGTTCTTGGTCGCTTTCGCGGCATCTTCCCGCACCGTCTGCAAGGTCACCGCGATCACCTGGTTCGTCAGCGCAAGCTGCAATGCGGAAAATTGATTGAGCCCCAGCCACCGGATGACCCATCGGAGTGTCGAGCCCTGCACAAGCAGTGTGAACAGGGTAAAACCGGTGGCGAGGATCGCGACCAGCCGCTTGATCTCCGCCGGCACGAGAGCGCTCTCAGTCACAGCCAGTGCCAGTGCCAGTGTCACTGCACCACGCAATCCACCCCAGAGGATCGCGATGCGGTAGGGTCGATCGATCGCGCGTGATATCCGCAGCTTGAAGAGCAGCGGCATCAAACCGAAAAGGATCAACACCCTGGCGGTCACAGCCGCACCGATCACCACACCGAGCAAGAGGATGTCGCTGTGGCGAAGTTCCTCCAGCATGCGTGGGACCAACAGCGCCGCGAGGATGAAAATCAGTGCACCGGCCCAGTGAGCGAGCAGATTCCAGACCTCACGCAGGTTCTGCCCTGCTTGCGGTGACAGGCGCCCCGGCGAGATCAGGTTCAACGTCAGCCCGGCCGTGACCACAGCGATCACGCCCGAAGCGCCGATACTGTGCTCGGCGATGATATAGGTCAGATAGGGCAGGGCCACCGATATCGACAACTGCGCCAACTCGAATCGATTGAACAGCGCCATGGTCATCACCGCGATGTGTGCGCCGAGCCAGCCGACCAGTACGCCACCGGCGATGAGCGTGGGGAAATGGGCCAGTGCACCCAGCAGCGACGGGTTCGGTACGCCTTCCATCACGAAACCCATGAACAGGCCGAATAATGCAATGGCGGCCGCATCGTTCAACAGACTCTCACCCTCGATGAGTCGGCTCAGTCGTCGCGGTGCCGAGATCGACCGAAAGATGCCGACCACGACCGAGGGGTCAGTCGTCGATACGATCGCTCCGATCAACAGACAGGCCGCGAGCGACAAGCCGCTGACCCAGAACAGGGCATAGCCCACGGCTAGTGTCGCCACGACCACAGCCACCACCGCCAGCACCAGGATCGACGCCCAGTCTTCGAGCATGCGACGCAGGTTCATACCGAGCGTGGCCTGGAACAGTAGCGTTGGCAAGAAGACGTAGAGAAAGATGTTCGAACGAATCGGCAGTGCCAGGATGGCCTTCGCGACCGGATTGAGCGCATCGGTCAGGTCGGTGCGCAGGAAGAAGATTGCTCCGGTGCCGATCAGGATGCCGAGCAATGCGAGCAGCACGACATAAGGCAGCGACAACCGTGCCGCCAACGGTTCGGCCAGTCCGATGACGAGAAACAGCGATGCGATGACCGTGGTGGCGAGTGCGATATCCATCGCATTAAGATAGCCGAATCCGGCGTTGACCGGATCACGCGAACGAGGCTCGTCGAGACTCTGCCGTTATCTGTTAGTAGAAAGTCGGGCACATCTCGATACCTGACTCACCAAGAAATTGCAGTACGTGGTCACACCGAGGTGGTCGTCAAAACTCGACCGTCCCGGCATCATTGCACGTCAGGCCTTGTCACACTGCAACGAGACCACGGCCTCGAAGCCTTCGAATTCCGGATGACCAAGGTAGAGGTCCCCATGACTGCCCGCGCCACGATGCGCCTTGCGGAAAGCTTCGGATCGGGTCCATTCTTCGAAATGCTGCCGACTTTCCCAGACCGTGTGCGATGAGTACAGGGCGTAGTCTTCGAAGATCGGTCCTTTCAGCAGGTGAAAGTCACGAAACCCGGGCATCCCCTGTAGGTGACTGTCTCGTGAGCGCCAGATTTGCTCGAATGCAGTTTCCTGGCCCAGGCGGATCTTGAATCGGTTCATGGCGATAAACATAGTCAGGGGATTTTCCTTTTTGTGGGTATCAGGTGAGCTGACCTGTGTCTGCAATCCGGCAATGACGAGCGGACAACGGGATCGCCCGGGATGGCTCAGTACCATCGTCGTTGTGGCGCAGTCCAATCGATGCTGGCCTGCCATTGGTGTTCCGGGCGGCGAGCCAGCTGATTGCCGGTGTCGCTATCCTCGGTTTCCAGCCAGGTATAGCCGAGGTCGACTTCGAGCGCCTTCGAGATCGAACAACCGGTGCGAATGTCGGCACCCCGGGTACGCGCCGATGCCACGTTGCTGTTGAATGCTGAATCAATGCAAGTGTGCGTCGTTGGTCACCTGATCATATTGAGCACGTCGTTCGGCGGCGGCAATGGCCGACAGACGCGGCAGGTTCCAGTGCCGGTCAGGAACACGGAGCTGCATGTCACCAAAACCCTCGGTAAACATTGACGCTCGTTGGTTCAGGGCTGTGGCAATCGGTGCAGGCAGCCAGCTACTACTGATGGTCAGCGCGTCCGCAGGGCGCTGTTGCTGAAAGGCGGCGAACAGGGCGAGCAGCCTGGCCTCATCGGCCGTCATGTTCGCATTGCAGAAGCAGCCGGTTGCCAGCGCACAGGTGCCAAAGGACCGTACCGTCTGCAGGATGCTATCGATGCAGGTGGCGATACGTCGGCTGGCCAGTTGAGCGTGCATCTGCATGAGTACCAGACGGCTGTCTTCGCCATGATCAGCAGCGACTGTCCACAGTCGCACCGTGAACAGCACCATGGCCTCCGCAACTGTCAGTTCCTCGACGACGAAGGTCTCTGGGAAGATCTCTGGTGCGTCGACACTTTCAAGCAGATCATTGTCATGCTGCACGTTGCCGCACGCCTTGAACATGTGGTTCCCGTTCCGTCCGCCACAGGCGTGGTCACGAAGCATGCGCAAGGCTGCCACCAGTCGATCCAATCGATCTCTGTCGTCAGGCGCCATCTGATGCCGGGCGCAGTCATCGTTCAACAGGGCATCGAAGTCGCACAACATGATCTGTTCATCGCCTGACAGTCTCGACTGTGCTTGCCGATTCAGGCGCAAGGGGAAGCGCGATGCCACGATGGTGGTGTCGACGATGTCACGCAAGCAGGTCAGCATGACCTGGCGCTTGCATGCGGCGCCGATAATCCAGCTCAGGCAGGAAAGCTGCAGGAGACAGCTCTGTTCGCGAACCGGCTGTGTTCCGTGGGTTCGGAGAATCGCCAGTAGCAGGCGAGCTGAGATCGACAGGTCGTTGATGTCAGCCGGCGAGCGATCTCTTGGCAGAGCGCCGCCGTGAGGCCGTTGCGATGGACGCATAAGAGTTACCGATTTCGGTAGCGCACTCTTGGCTGCGCCAACGTAGACGGCTAATCAGCGAGAGAGCGATTGATCGTCTGAAAATAATAACACGAATGATTCTCATTAACGCAGTGATGGCGGGTGACGAATGCTGGGCTCGGTCGTCCCAGGCCAGAATCGGAATGGGCAGATTCGAACGGATCTCGACTCTCGCCCACGACGACAACGAATACCGACACCGACACTGGCGGAGAGTCGTGAGCCGGGAGGTTCCTGCTCGGTACCGTCAGCGCAGTTCGATGGCGCGATCGGCCCGGCGTGTCGCGATATCCGGAGAACACCAGCAAGGCGGAATCCACCTTACCGCCCGGCGCCCGCCTTGCGAAGGCGCCGGGGGGCAGGGCTATCACCAGAGGTAGTACAGGTGAGGCCCCTGCCGGTAGCAGTGAGGCGCCAAGGTGGGTGGCAACCTCATGCAAGACCGGCTCGCCCGTGAACGGGCCCCTTTCTCCGAAGTTCCCTGTGCCTAACCAGGCACTGGCGTCGGGGCAGGGCTTGTACCGGGAGCGGCATCGGGCGGGGGAACCGACCCCGTCTTCACCTCACCGGTCCATACCTTGGGGTCTATGTCGAGATCGGCGAACTTCGCCGGGTCCAGCACGGGGCGTTCGACCCCTGCCTTTACCTGAGCACCGAAGTCGTCGATAAGGCGCTTGGCGATCGGAAACAGCATCATTATCGCAAGCAGGTTGATGACCGCCAGGATACCCATCATAGGATCCGAGAAGAAGAACACCGCCGTCGCCCCCGGTGCGACCGCGCCCAGGAACACGATGCCAACGATGACGAAGCGCAGCACATGCAACGACGCCGGGTTCTTGGTGAGCACCGACAGGGCGTTCTCCCCAAGATAGTAGTTGACGATGATCGAACTCAGAGCGAACAGCAGGATGGCGCCGGTCAGGAAGTAGCCCGCCCACTCGCCGACGTGCCCCACGAGCGACTGTTGTGTCAGCTTGACCCCGTCGATGGCCTCTGCTCCAGGCACGTAGACATCACCGAGCATGATGACCAAGGCGGTGCAGGTGCAGATCAGGATCGTGTCGATGAACACCGATAGCGACTGCGTGATGCCCTGGCTGACAGGATGGCGGACATCGGCCGTCGCCGCCACGTTGGGTACCGAACCCAGCCCAGCCTCGTTGGAGAACAGACCACGCTGAAGCCCCTGAGCGAGCGCCGCCCCCATGCCGCCGGCCAGCGCTTCCTCGAGCCCGAATGCACCCCGGACGATCGAGACGAAGACACCGGGTACGTCAGCGATATTGATGACGATGACGATCGCCGCCATCAGCAGGTAGCCGAAGGCCATGACCGGCACGACGACATCGGCTACCTTGGCGATACGGCGAATGCCACCATAGATGATGATCAGGGTCAGAATGGCAAGCCCGATACCGGTATAGAGGCGCTCGATGCCCAGGCTGTCCTGTGCGGCACCTGCCACGGTGTTGCCCTGGAAGGCGTTGAAGCCGATCGAGAACGCACACAGCAGGCACACTGCGTAGATCACCGCGAGCCAGCGGTAGTCTTGGCCGAGCCCGTGGATGATCGAGCGTGCCGGGCCGCCACGGAAAGAGCCGTCGGGTGCGCGTTCCTTGTAAAGCTGGGCGAGTGAGCACTCGATCACGCTGGTGCCCATGCCGACCAGCGCGATAGCCCACATCCAGAACACCGCGCCGGGCCCCCCGAGGGAGATCGCTACGGCGACGCCTGCAATGTTGCCCCCGCCGACCCGTCCGCCGACCGAGACCAGTAGAGCTTCTCGCCCGGAGATGCCCTTCGGGTCGTCCGTGGCGATCTTGCCGTTCAGCACCCGGAACATGCGCTTGAAGTAGCGGAACTGAACGAAACCCGAGAGCACCGTGAAGAACAGGCCCAGTACGACGAGGAAGGGTACCAGCGCCCAGCCCCATGTCAGATCGTTGATGATCCCGAAAAAACCTTGCAGCAACTCCATCGGTGTTCTCTACCTTATGTCAGGTTGTTTGGACGCATTCGAGATATACGCTTGCTGGCCACTGTGACGGCGTCAGATGGCACGTGCGAATCCACGCACTCGAGATCAGAATACCTTTGACGTGCACGGCGAGCAAGACAAAGGAGCAGGTACGGAGGGGCCAGGTGCGTCCGCTTGCCCGGAACATGCCTGATAGATCGAGCGCTATGTTCTTGAAATGCTTCCGGACATTTCGCAACACCCTGTGCCGCCGTCAGTTACTCCACAAGCACCTGTGAACTGAGGGATCGCACGCGGTGCGACTGTGCATCTGCAAGCCTGGTGGGGTCGCGCAAAGCCTGCGTGTATCGATACCCGGTGGGAACGGGGGGGCTGCAACGCGCTCAGGCGGCCCGAAGTGCCTTCCAGCGCAAACGCTTCATCTCGGCCTTGAACAGGTGCGAGCGCAGGATTTCGAACACATGCTCCGCCGGCAGATCGTCCAGCGTGAAACCTGACTCGGCACCGATCACGCCGAACAGCTCATCCACAGAGAGATCCACGCCGACATACCCCATCGACCATGCCTTGAACGTGCGTTTATCGATGGCGGCGGAACCGAGCACGACCACGTTCGAATGACGTCGATCCTGCTGGATGGAATCGAACAAGGCCAGCACGGCTCGCTGAGGCCCCTCCAGCGCCTGCGCGAATACTTCACGGTTGAACATCAGAGCACCGCAGATGTCCATTGCCGCATTATGCCGTCGAGCAGTGGCGAGAATCTGCTCGAGCTCCTGCAGGACTTCAGCAGAAGAGCCTTCGATTTCGTTACGACTCAGGTATAGCAGCCGCCAGAGCTTCTCAGTCATAGAGCGTCGTGATCAGTTGGAGAATCAGTCCGGGCCGTTCGCGCTAATTGACTATCGGCACGGCACACCAGTCTTCTTCTGTGCTGTGCGCGCAAAGGTTGTAAGGCGTCAGGAAAATTCAATCGACCGGGAACAGGATGTGACGCAGTTCCGGTGTTGATCTGATCGGTAGCGACGATCAGCGTTCGCGTTCTTCGTTTTTCCTTGTGCGTAGTGCACGTCCCGGCCGGCAAGTACCGGGGGGTGGAAACCGGTGACGTACCGGCGTCAACGCCAGGCCAGCACCACCTTGCCACTGGATCCGCCTTTCATTATTCCGAACCCCTCGCGAAACTCCTGCACCGGAAAATGGTGGGTGATCACGCGGCTCACGTCCAGGCCGTTCTGCAGCATGGCGATCATCTTGTACCAGGTCTCGAATATCTCGCGCCCGTAGACGCCTTTCAGGGTAATCGCCTTGAAGACGATGCGAGACCAGTCCACCGGTGACTTGCCTGGCGGAATGCCCAACAGAGCGATCCGCCCGCCCATGACCAATGCCTCGACCATCTGGTCGAGCGCCACCTGGCTACCCGACATCTCCAGGCCGACATCGAAGCCCTGCTTCATCCTCAGGCGTGAGATCACCTCGCGCAGGTCTTCCGTTGCCACGTTCACCGGCACCACATCGGTCACCGTCTGCGCCAGCGCCAGACGGTCGGCGTTGACGTCGGTGATCACCACGTTGCGGGCACCGGCATGACGCGCTACGGCAGCCGCCATGATGCCGATCGGGCCAGCACCGGTGATCAGCACATCCTCGCCGATCAGGTCGAACGACAGGGCGGTGTGCACCGCGTTGCCGAGCGGGTCGAGGATCGCACCGATATCGTCGGAAATCTCGTCCGGCAGCAGCACCACATTGAACGCGGGCAGGCGCAGGTACTCGGCGAAGGCACCGGGCTCGTTGACACCGATGCCGCGTGTACCCGGGTCCAGATGAAACTTGCCGGCACGCGACTGGCGGCTGTTGCGGCCGATCAGATGGCCTTCGCCCGAGCAGCGCTGGCCGATGGCCAGGTCGGTGACACCGCTGCCGAGCTCGACGATCACACCGGCGAACTCGTGACCGGTGATCATCGGTACCGGTACCGTATCGCGCGCCCAGGCATCCCAGTTCCAGATGTGGATGTCGGTGCCGCAGATGCCGGTCTTGTTCACCCGGATCAAAACATCGTCCGGACCTATCGCCGGCACCGGGCTGCGCTGCATCCAAAGGCCTTCCGTCGGCTGCGCCTTCACCAGCGAATTCATCATCGGGGGCAGCCCGGGCAGACCACTCGGTGTATTCATCGGGTATCTCCAGGTGAGACGAGCCATGTTCCGGCGCGCGCCGAATTGACTTGCGCGATCCGGCGTCCCATCTTAATACCCTGAACCATCGACCGCTGACGCCGGGGAGCTGCTAGTCGCATGAAGAAATCTCAGATTCTGCAGTTCATCCTCAACGTGCTGTTCGGCCCGCTCGGGCTGTTCTACTCCAGCATGGCCGCCGGTGTGGTGTTCACGCTGATCGCCGTGGGTTTGAGCGTGGGGCTGTTCGGTGTGGGCTGGTTCCTGGTGTACCCCTTCGTGCTGGTCTTCGGGTTCATCACGGTGGCCCGGCATAATCGCGGCGCTCGCGCCGAAGAACGCCGGCACCGCGAGGTGGTCGATGCCGCCCGCGAGGGTCGAATCACACGTGACCGATAGAGGCTGGCGATGGGCCTGCCCCGTGAGCGATTCCTCCTTGCGACGTTCTCTTACTCGATAGCGACGCCGAATCCGTCACCGGACGGTGAAAGGGGGCGCTCAGGTGTCCGACTTTTCCTCGTGATATTCCGAGATGCTGTTGTACACCGACTCGGGGAATTCCAGATCCTGGTAGACGTTGCCCGCGTCCGGGTCGTCGGGATTGGCCAGGATGGGGAATTCCTGCTTCTTCTCGTAGCCGCGGATGGTATCCGCCTTTGGCGGGCTGTAATCGGCTTCTGCCACCTGATGCAGCAAGCCGCGAGCCTTGGTTTCATCCACATCCTTGTCTTTCGTCATCCAGGTGACGAGCTCGTCCTCGTCGAGAAAATGCCGTGCGACGATCGTGAAGACCAGCCGGCCATAGTGGCCGATGTCCTTGCCCTCATCCAACGAGTCGAGCAGGTGGGCCATCATGGGGTTCTTGCGTAGGGTCTCTTCTGACATGGGTAAGGTGTCCGTAGTTGCTGGATTCGGGTGTAGCGAGGTTGAGGAGCGCGGCGAATGCGCCATCGATACTGGAAAGGCTACCGCCGCCACAGGGGCCGTATTTTCAGGAACAATCGATAGGCGGGCTCGAGCACCCACAGTACCGGCCGTGAGCTCGTCAGCTTGCCCAGCCAGCGCGTGCGTGGCAGATGCTGCCAGATTGCGGCAAACGCGGCTGCTCCATCCACCAGCGTCCCATCCGCTTCGCGCACATGCATGCGTGCCATCGCCTGCTCGGCTGTCAGGTCATCGCCGAGCGCTGCCGATTCGCTGGTCGAAACATCGATCCAGTCTAGCCGGTTGGCACCCTCGGCGCGCCGGTAGGTCGCTATCTCACGGCTGCAGATCGGGCAGGCACCGTCGTAGTAGACCGTCAGTGGCGCACTCCCGGTCCGGGGAGCGCTCCGGGTCGCATCAGCACTATCGGTAGTCATCGACAACCCATCCGTTCAGCTTGTTCGCAGCCCCTATACGAAGGAGATCCTCACCTGGAACATCGGCACGATCAGCAGGCGCGCCGGTCAGGTCAGAGGGCACGTAAGAACAGGGGCGATGAGGTGAACAGCGCCAGTCGTCCGATGAGCATGGTCAGGATGGCCGATGGTAGAGTACGCCGCCAATGTTGTTGCCGACCCATGACTGATCGACCGCCGGATTCGGCGAGCCGATCGTGCAGCACCGCAATCCGATGGTTGCGGGAGATCCGCTCTATGCAGTCTGGTCTATGCAGTCTGGGCGATACGGCACTGAGCTTCCACCGGTAAGGCGAATGCCGGTGTGCGATTGCGCTTGTCCGGTACGTTTGGCCGAACGCACCGTCAGAGCTCGGCTCAGGTTTCATACCGAAGATGCGCGATGAAGTCATCGTCCAGCGTGTTGTTCGCCGGCATGCCGTGGCGCTTCTTGTAGGTGCGCACGGCGCTCAGGGTCTGTATGCCGGGTTGGCCATCGATTTCGCCATGATACAGGCCTGCCACCTTCATGGATTCCTGTACCAGCATGATGTCGCCGGTGCTGGCCAGTGGTGAACCTCTGCGATTGACCTTCGCGCTCACGATCGTCGTTCTCCGCGGTTGACAAGATTACGGTGCCTTGTGGAAACCATACAGGTGAACCAGTTCGCAGAGCGGGTCCAGGACACGCTTGGGTTGGCCGCGAGGTTTCTTACGCCTGCCGGCATCGAAATCCGGTAGAGCACGTACCCGCAGCGGTTTGTCTCGCGGTGCCAGCAGCAGGGGCAGGTTGGCATGATGGGTCTTTCGTGCCCTGGATTCATTGACATTGAACAAGGCCACCCGTGGATGGGGCGCTACCGGTGTGCTCAGGATGAGTTGGTAGTGTGACGATTCGGTGAGTGTTCCGACTTGCCTGCGCGCGATGGCCACCGCGTCGGCGGCACCCGGCCGGGCCATCAGCAACGGATCCTGTTCGGCCTGAGCCAGTAAGGCCAGCGCCTCATCGACGCTGAGCTTGCGTCGGGCGACGGTGGTCGGCTGCCAGATGAAGCTGATGCGGCCCACGCTGGCATCGACGACATGGATCTGCCGATAGAGCTGGTTCATCGCTACCCGTGGAAAAAGGGTTCTGCACGCCTTGGCCCGCTTTGACGTGGAGCTGAACGCTGCGCGCAGCGTGTCCTGGATGTGCTGCTTCAGCTCGTTGATGGGGTCTACGAAGGCAGCAGGGTCGGTATCGAGTTGCAGCCACCCCGGCACACGCGCAACGGTTGAGGGATGTTGCTCGTCGAGCCGTTCGAACTGGGCAAAGGCGATGCCGCCGAGACGTGCGGCTTCGGCATCGCTCTCCAGCCCCGGGCTGATCAACGGCGGCACTTCAGCTTCGCTGAGCACCGGTAGTGGGTAAACGGCGCCTGCCTGTGTGTGTGCCGGCAACCAGTTATTCAAAGTGGCCACAGCCTCACGAAGAGCTGCGAACCGTTCGAGCACGCCCATGCGGTCTAGAGTATCCATACTTCTTTATACCATCGTGGCTGCGATAGTACGCATCGATGCAGGCAAAAGGCTGCGATAAGCTCGCCCTAGCTTGTTTATACCATCGCTGCATAAATATACTTACAGTTACTGTAATACGCGGGAGATCTTGAAGGAACCAAAGTTTCTTCACCCGCATGTTGCTTGTTTTTTTCCCTTTTTTCCCCCCATTTCCCCCGACGCCGCCGAGTGGTCAGGACGAGCCTGGTTTAAAGATAGATAAGCTTGCCACGATGGTATAAAAATACGAATCAACGCCGATAGCATGGGTGCAGGGTTAAGCTCTGGACACGTCCGAAACTGAAAATCACGGCATGGCAGCATCAGCAGTCTGGGTCTACGGTCGCAAGTCGGCGTTGAAGGCCGTTCTGAGCGAGACTCGAGGCACGATTGACAGAACCAGTGGCAAGACCGTCGGTGTGATGCACACCGTCAGTTTCCAGGCCGGCCGCGAGTATCCCCCGGCGGCACGGGCAGGGCATGTATACAACTTCGATGCCGGACAGGTCCTGACCCTGCAGGTGAGCACGCGTGAGATGAGTGACGTCATGGCAACACTATGTGCCTGGCAGTCGCGGTGCGAGCTGAAAAATCATGGTCCGCAGAAGAACAAGTTCCTTACGCTGAATCATGGCCCCGCCGGGCTGGCGCTCGATATGTCAGGGGGCGGGCAGGGCCATTTTCGTTTTCTGCTCACCGGTGCCAAGCGCCTGGAAATACTCACCTTGTGTTTCAGCCAGTGGCGACGCTGGCATGGGGGTCTATCCGGCGAGGTCTTGTTTGCAATGCTCGAGGCCTGTTACCGTGCGCCGACACCACCGGCAGGTTCGGATGAGATGCGAGCGGTGCTCGACCAGCGCAGTGAGTAGGCCAATCTGTGCCGGAACAACCACTTCAGATCATGATCTGATGCGCGAACAGGGACGGATTCAACATGCAAACAGTTTTTCTGGCGATCATGGCGGCAGCGATCCTTTCCGCCTCCTATGCGGTGGGCGCGATATGGGCAAGCGCCGGCGGGCAACAGCCTGCCAGTGCGGCGCAATCCGCAGAACCTGTAGTAGCCGTCATGCTCAACGGGGGCGACCTGTTCATGGATCTCGATGCACCGGCGGCCAGCCTGCTCGGTTTCGATGAGACACCGACCACTCGCGCCGGCCAGGACGAGGTCGATCGCGCTCATCTATTGTTGAAATCAGGTGCGATTCTCGAGCCTTCCCGTGCCGCGCAGTGCGTGCTGACCGACTCGTTCGTGATAGTCGGTCATCGGCACGAAAACATGTGTTCAGCCTCGACATCTGCCGATGCGAACGAACAAACGATGGCGCGCGCAGGTAGTTCGGATGGGTCAGACCTCGATGCGAATGCTCTCGATGTGAATGCTGACGATATTCTTCAATCGATTCCAGATGTCGTCGCTCGATGGACCTGGAAATGTGCCGCACCCGATCGGCTTCGTACCATCGAATCGGAACTGTTCGACAAGTTCGCACCGTTGGAGTCGCTACAAGCCACGATTGACGACCCGATCGCCAGACGAACGACAACCGTCACCCGCCAGTCACCGCATATCAGCTTGCAGTCACCGGCATTGCACGAATGACGAAAAACCACTGCACACGGGCCCGTGCGCAGTGGCGACGATTCAGATCAAGGATCCGGATAAGAAGGATCCGGACGAGAATGCGGAACTACTCTTCAAGGAATGGTTGCCTGCAGCTGCGATCAGCTACCGGTCACCAGGTTGATCACGCTGTTCACGCCTTCCGCCTTTCGTACTATCCGTGCAGCACGCTCCCGATTTGCGCTGTCCTTGGTAGTTCCGCTGAGTGTGGCCACACCGTTCTTCACCGACACGTTCAGGCCTACCGTGTCGACCATCGAACGGTTGAGCGCATCGGATACTGAACGGTTCGTAGCCGTCATGGCGAATGCGCTGGAGGCGAACAGGGCTGAGATCACCGTAGCGGCGGCGAAGGTCTTGATGGTGTTTTTCATGTGTTTGAGTTCCTGGAATAGGTGGTAGTCAGTTCGGGCGGCAACACGCGATGCCTTGCCGGGGACCATGACTATCGGGGCGGAACCTTGCGACATGTTGGCGGTAGCTTTACAAATCGGTATGACGCATCGGCGGGTGAGAAGCTTTCGAAGGTGCGATGACGCGCGCGTGCCTGTCAGCACGGAAAGCGGCCGCCAGGCAACCCGCAAGGCTCCCCCGGCACGCTGATTCTCCGCTCACCGGCAATCGCTTGATCGATCACGGATGTGCTTGGCAGCCACTCGCCGCCTGCTGCGCCGCGAAGATGTACAATCGGCGCCCGGATCGATCGCAGAGGAACATTCAACGGACATGAGCAGTGTATCGACGCGGGATATCGTTCTCATCGCTCTGTTCGCGGCGATCGTGGCCGTCTTGGGGGTATTCCCTCCGATCACTCTACCGGTCGTCTCCGTTCCGATCACCGCGCAGTCGCTCGGGGTGATGCTCGCCGGCGGCGTTCTGGGCGCCAGGCGCGGCGCGCTTTCGATGGCGTTGTTCCTGGTCATGATGGCGGTCGGCTTGCCGTTGCTGTCGGGCGGCCGTGGCGGATTCGCGGTGATGCTGGGTCCGAGCGGCGGTTTCTTGATCGGCTGGATCGTCGCAGCCTATGCGATCGGGCTCCTGATCGAGAGATTCTGGAACAAGCTTGATTATCTCAATGCCTTTTTTGCCTGCACGGCCGGTGGCATTCTGATTCTCTACGCCATCGGCATTCCCTGGGTCGCATTTGCCGCGAAAATACCGCTTTCGAAAGCTTTCATCGGATCGATGCCCTTCGTACCCGGTGACCTGGTGAAGGCGATCATCGCGGCGGGCATCATCGTGACCGTGGCCAGATCCTATCCGATAATAAAGCCGCGCTGACGGTCGCGAACGTTTCGGGAATCCCCATCGGCAGCGTTACCGAAGGACTTATTCGTGATACGAATCGAAGGGGTGACCGTGGAGAAAGGCGGCAGGGTCATTCTCGATGACGTGACGGCGTGCCTGGCAGACCACAGGGTCGGCATAGTGGGCAGCAACGGTTCGGGAAAGAGCACGTTCGCGAAGCTCTTGAACGGTCTGGAGACGACTTCCCGTGGCCGCGTCCTGATCGACGGCACACCGGTGAGCGACCGTTCCTCCGTCGGCAAGGTCGGCTTCGTCTTCCAAAGCCCGGACAACCAGATAGTGTTCCCCCTGGTCGGGGAAGATCTGGCGTTCGGCCTCAAGAAATCGGGGCTCGCGAAGGATGAGATCAGAGATCGGGTTGTTCGGTACCTGGAGCGCTTCGGCCTGTTCGACTTCACCGAACGTCGAACCCACGAGCTCAGCGGTGGGGAGAAACAACTGATCGCCCTGATAGGCGTGCTGGTGATGGAGCCGAGTGTCATTGTCCTGGACGAGCCGACGACGCTGCTCGATCTGCGCAACCGTGGCATTCTCCTGAACGTCCTGGAACAGCTTCATCAGAAGCTGATCATGGTCAGCCACGATCTGGAGCTGATGATGAGCATGGACCACCTGATCTGGATAGATCAGGGCCGGATAGCTCTGGATGGAAAACCCGCCGACGTGCTGCGTGCGTACAGGGCGTCTTCCCAGGTTCCGGCATGCTGACCACTCTCTACAGTCCGGGTAATACCGTTGTCCATCGCGCCCGGCCGATGCGCAAGGTTCTGTTGCTGCTCGTGACGTGCACGCTCCTGTTCGTCTGGGAGAGCTGGGTGGCACTGCTCACGATCGGATCGATCCTGGGTGGTCTGTTCCACCGTGCGGACCTATCGCCCGATGATGCCATCGACTCGATAAGGCCGGTGGTCTGGTTCCTGGTCATGATCTTTGCGGTGCAGACGTATCTGATCGATTGGCAGAGCGCAAGCTTCATCGTGCTTCGCTTCATCGTGATGATACTCGCGGCATCGTTGCTCACGTTGACGACCAGGACCAGTGACCTGATAGACGCCATCGAGAGTGCTCTTCGCCACATCCTGCCGGAAAAGATGTCCGAAGCCATCAGCCTGGCGTTCTCGCTCTGTCTCCGATTCATACCGCTGGTCAGAAGAACGTTCGAGGAAGTTCGCGAGGCGCAGCAGGCGCGCGGGCTCGGTCGGAGCTGGCGCGCACTCGTGACCCCGACGATCGTCAGGACACTGAAGTCCGCCGACGAGATCGCTCAGGCCATCACCGTCAGATCGATCGACACGCGTCATCTTTCCGCCACCGCGAAGAAGGCCGAACATGGGCGAGAATAACCTGCAAACCCGCTGCTGCGGGCCGCTTGCGGACCGGCGCAGGGGCGTGCGCCGGAGCGTCGACGAGTTTGCAGGCTTTCGCTTGTGATAGAGATGAGGGGCCATCACCTCCTGTGCTCTCTGACATTCGCGGGCCGAGGGTATTCGCGTGCCTTTGAACGCGATTTCGACAAGATCATCCAGAGAATACTGCGAAACGAGCTCATCAGAATCGTCGCAGGTCCGGATGAAATATGCGCCTCCGTCCAGGCGTGCGCAGGCAGCCATTGTCACGAAAAACGTATAACGGTGCGCGACGAGCTAGCCCTGCAGGCCATATCGTCCATGCTCGACATCGAATTGCACATCGGTTCGATACTGTGGCCGGCCGATCTTTTCAACGATAATTATCGGCGCGCATTCTCCCGTGGAGAGGTGCGCAAGGCGTGCCACGACTGCCAATGGTCCGCTCTGTGTGATGGCATCGCCGACAACGACTTCCTGACCACTCGCTTGATTTCATAACCGACAGATGCGCTCAAACCGATGTCTCTGATTGCCGAGCGCGTGATCGAGAACCTGAAATGGGCAGGCGACGCTGAGGCCGTCGTTCACGATTCGGTCGGGATGGCGGCTTCGGATTTTCTCGCTCGCATTGTCGACTACAGAGAGCGTTTGCTGGCCTTGAGGAAAAACGACGACATCGCGCTCTCGCTGAAAACATCACCGGAATCCCTGGCCTGTTTCATAGCCTCCCTGTCGGTCGCGAGAAACACCGCGTACTTCGACACGGGCTGGCCAGACGAGACCGCCGCACGGGTGGCTCGCACGTGCGAGACGGATATCGTCATTGTGGATGACTGCAGTGACGGGAATGATTGCGCCGGCCAAGCACGATATGCGCGGCATACGCGCCTCTCGGCGCTGGTATCGAAGGAGCGAAACGACGAGCGGTCGAAGCGCAAGCCCGACCGACACCCCGAGCCGAGATACACTTGCTTCACTTCCGGTTCAACCGGGATTCCGAAAGGTTGCCAGCGTTCTGAGGCATCCTGGATAGCGAGTTTCGACGCCGACCAGGAGTTCTCGAACATCTGCAGCTCCGACACCGTGGTGGTTCTGGGCAGTTTTGCTCACTCGTTGTTTCCTCTACGCAGCGCTCCGAGGGCTCTACGTCGGCGCGAAGATCGCACTCTTCGGTCATTTCCATCCGCGCCGAATCGTCGACAGCTTCGACGCCCTGTCCAACGGTGTGATCTTCGGAGTGCCGACCCAACTCGACGCGTTGGTGCGCGCGGCACGGGGCACATCCACCCGTATCAGACAGGTGCTCTCCACGGGTTCCAAGCTTCCTGACGCGTTGGTCGGCTCCCTCATGAGAAAGTTTCCGGGCGCCGTCGTCAAGGAGTTCTACGGGACGTCCGAGCTGAGCCCCAGCCCCCCAGCCCCGCCTATGTCGC
>CBDCAW010000007.1:0-3015 GCA_965214025.1 Granulosicoccaceae bacterium | reverse complement strand
GACAGCTAGCGCGGTTCGGTCGATAACCCGCTCTAGTCGCCGACAGGCCCGTTTCGGTGGCAAGCTTATCCAGATACGTAGGCATATGGATGCGTAGGCAGACGATCGATGCTGTTCGGCCGAACGGGCCATCTCAACGCCGCCATACCCCCGTCGAATTCTTGCCATCGCGCGCAGCCTGCAATTCAGCTCGCTGAATTCGGTGCACGTGCTTGATGACCAACTCCTGATCTTCCTCGTTGATCCGATCGAAGCTGACCGATACCGACCAGCACCCGGTGCCGTTGGAACCGCCTTCAGTGTCGGTGGTCGGCGGCACGACACGAACCGCAGTACCCAGAGCCAGCACCAGGCGTTGATCAGGCTGCAACAGCAGCCCGACCTCCAGGGCCTGCCCATCGACAAGTTCCACCTTCGACTCATAGCGCATGCCGGTAGCCGACAGATTGATCGGCTGAGGCCTGGCATCCTTGTCGAAGTCCAGTTCGTGAATCAGCTGCGCGGACAGGGTTTCCAGCTGTGCTTCCAGATGCGCCAGGTACGTGGCCACGTCCGGGTTCAGCTTTCTGATCTGATTCAACAGGGGCGCTCGCTGCTGGCGTTGATGACTCACATGCGTGGTCAGGCTGTAGCGCAGGCGCGTGCCTTCGAAATCCTCGCCAAGCGCTTCTCGCTCGGCCGCATCGATCAGGCGTACCTTCAACAGGGCGTGATCATTGACACGGTAGTAGGAGCGTTGGTTGTGTCCCTCTGCCATCAGTATTCTTCCTCGGCAAGGCTGATGTTGATTTCGACGCGACGGTTCTTGGCACGGTTCGCGGCCGAATCGTTCGGTGCGACCGGCACGTATTCGCTGTAGGCCCGCATCGAGACCCGTGAGGGATCCTTCAGATCGGCGTTGGTGAGGTAATGGACGACCGATGCCGCTCGGGCCGATGACAGCACCCAATTGGACGGGTATTCATCGGTATCGATGGGTATGTTGTCGGTATGTCCTTCGACGATGATCTTCGCATCGACGGCATTGAGCACAACGGAGAGCTTGTCCAACACCCCCTCGAAACCGCTTTGAAGCCGTGAGGTCCCGGACGGAAAGGAGTCTTTCTCACGCACGCGGATCAGCACGCCCGTATCCCCCTGAATGACCTCCAGCAACTCAGCCTCAATTTCGTTGGCCAGTGCCTTCGTCACCTGCTCGGTGAGCTCCTCCACATCCACCAGCGGCAGACTGTCGATACGCAGATTCTGCTGGGTTTCGTCGGTCGTGCTCTGGCGCATCTCGGGCACCGGTGTTGGCTGCGGCTTGCCGGGGGAATACTCCTGGCTGATGACCGTGGTGCCCTTGGGTATTTCCTCGGACTTGACGTCGCGCTGAACGCCGAAGGCCTTCTCCATGGAGCCTGCCACCTGCTTGTACTTCTGTATGTCCATCTCGGAGAACGACAGCAGTAGCACGAAGAAGCACATCAGCAACGACATCAGATCGGCGAACGTGGCGAGCCAGGCAGGTGCACCCTCCTCGCATTCGCACTCTTCGGTATCTTCTTCCATGATGCGCTCCCGCCTTACATCTAGTCTTTCTTGCCGGTCGAATCACGTCGTGCTTCTGGCAGATAGGTCACCAGCAGCTGCTGCAGCACTCGCGGGTTGGTCCCCTCCTGAATGCCCGCCACCGACTCGAGAATGAGCATCTTGTTCATCTTTTCGGAGGAATTGATCGCTTTGAGCTTCGCAGCTATAGGCAACGCCACGGCATTGGCGATGATTGCACCATAAAGCGTGGTGAGCAGCGCCACTGCCATGGCCGGACCGATCGATTTCGGGTCATCCATGTTCGCGAGCATCTGCACCAGGCCGATCAACGTGCCGATCATCCCCATCGCCGGTGCCGCCTGGCCGATTGCCATGAACATGAGCACACCGGTGTTCTGCCTGTCCAGCTCGAGGTTGATCTCCTTGGACAGCATCGTGCGAACCACATCCAGCGAATGGCCATCGATACACAGTTGAACGCCCTTTTCCAAAAACGGGTCGTTGAACTTCTGGCCTTCCAGCGCGAGGATGCCCTCCTTGCGGGCCACGTCGGCCAACTGGATGGCCTCTTCGATCAGGGCCTGCGGATCGCTGGCACTGTGCATGAAGGCGCGCAGGGCCACCTTGAAGGAGCCCAGAAACTGACCCAGCGAAATCTGACAAAGGGTGACCATGAAGGTACCGCCGATGACCACGGCGAGGCTCGGCGCGTTGACGAACGTGCCCACACTGCCGCCGAGGAAAATCGCCGCGACGATGACCCCAAGGCCACCGAAGACACCGAGTAACGTTGCTATGTCCATGGTCTAGCTCGTCCGTTCCACTCAGGACCTGGCCGTCGCCAGACCCGTGATGACGCCACCGGCGTGTAGAGACATGAGCAGCTCGGCCTCATCGCTCGACAGCCCATGCTCCGCCACCAGCGTCTCGAGTGAAACGCCGGCGAAGGCAGCCTCCATCGCACGCGTCTGCCGATTGCCCTTGTCCCTGTACAGCTCACGATGTATTACATCGGCTGCCAGCCGGTCGACATGAAGTAGCAGATCGGCGTTGGCGGCATCCAGCCGCTTCAACCGTCCGATGATCTGGCCTCCCACCCGAGCCATGTCCAGGCACTGCTGCTCTACCATGCGCGAGCGCTGATTGAGCCGGACGATCAACCGCGCCGTGAACACAGAGACTGCCAGCGATACGACGCCAAGCGCCGTCAGAGCAAGCAGCATGAGGTGGGTCATCTCAGGTTTCTCCCTGCCTTGCGCCGGCCGACGCCGAGCCCACTGCGGATTCGCGAGCTGACGACCGCTCGTTCGGCGGGCCGATCGGTACGTCGCTCGGCAAGCCCTTCGGCAAGCCCTTCCGTCTGGCGCTTGGCCGGCGTATTCACGATACCGGCCAATTCATCGCTGAAAGTGGCCACCGGTGGAACCCGGCTGGCAACCGAGTCGCTCGCGGCAAGCCGGTCCGCCATTGTCCGCTCGTTGT
>CBDCAW010000006.1:0-9104 GCA_965214025.1 Granulosicoccaceae bacterium | reverse complement strand
TCGCGGTTGCCACGGCGTGCCGCGACGCCGACGATTCCGACGCCTGTGTTCGTGACCAAGGCAGTGCCCCTGGCAGAGAAGCCTCCGGTGAACCTGACGGCGCTGGAACTCGAAGCAGCCCAGGCCATCGAACAACGCTGCCTCGCCGGCATCGGCACGGATGCCGGCAGCTACCGCCAATGCCTGGCCGACGAATCGGGTCTGGCGGGCGGCCAGAGCGCCGAAGCGAACAGCGTCGACACGGCAATGGCCGACGATGCTGCCGACAACGGCCCGAGCACTGCCGGCGAGCCCATCGGTGCTCGTGCGGCTACCGACGACGTCGGCAGCGGCGAGCGAGCGCTGGATGAACTGGTCGAAGGCACCTTCGACGACGCTTTGCCGGATGCGGTGACGTCGACGGCGTTCGATGATGCCGGCACGGCGGGCAGTGAGCCCGAAAGCGCGGCAGTGGGCAAACCCGGTACCGAGACCGGGCCGCCTACGGAAGGCGTTGCGGCAGCGGGCGCTGCGGAATCGCCCGGTGAAAACGACCCGGGGTATGAGGAGACCCTGGAGGCTTTCGACGTTCGCACACCCATGCAGCGCCTGACCGACGCTCTCGATGAGCTGGGTCGCTACAGCCAGCTCGCACTCGGTGTTCTCGTCATCGTCGGCGGGCTGATGGTGTTGCTGCTGATGTATGCGTTGATGCGGAAACATGAATCCCGGCCCTCGAAGAAGGCACAGGCGGTTCGGCGCGGGCAAGCCACGCCTCGACGACAGGAGTCAGGGCAGGCCGTGCGCTCGTACGACCTGGACAACCTGGACGGCCTGGAAGACCTCGACGATTTGGGCGACCCGGATGAGGCGATGTTCGACTCGCTCGATCAGTCACTCGATGACATGCCCGAAGTCAAGCGGGAAAGGCCTCGGAATTTCGGCAAGCCACCGGTCCCGGCATCGAATTGGCAAGCGGCCGAGCCATCGAGCTGGCAAGAAGATGAGCCGGACTTCCTGGCGATGGCGCGTAGCGAGCGGTATCGTTCGCGTCAGAATATGAGCGATGTCGATGAGTCGGCCATCACGCGGTTGGCGGGTCCGCCACCTGAATACACCGCGCCTGAGACAGCGACACCCGCAGCACGTGTCAGGCCCGACACCACCTTCGCGCCCACAGCACGCGTCAGGCCCGACACGACCTTCGCACCCACGATGCGCGTCGAACCCGAGACAACCTTCGCACCCGGAACACGCGCCGCACCCGAGACAACCTTCGCACCCGGAGCACGCGTCGCACCCGAGACAACCTTCGCACCCGGAGCACGCGCCGCACCCGAGACGACCTTCGCACCCGGAGCACGCGCCGCACCCGAGACGACCTTCGCACCGACGACACGTTTCACACCTGCGGCACCCGATGCGCTCGACCCACCCGCCGCGAATCGCGGACCCACGATGGCAGGCTTCAGCCGCTGGCTCTCGGCGCAACCGGAGGCCGAGCGGCGAGCGATCTGCACCGAGTTCCTGGTCTACTGGGTAGCCTATTCGGATGAGCGGTACGACCCGGCTCTCAAGCGCCGGCTTGCCAGTGCGGCAGAGTTGGGTACCGTCGATAGAATCAAGCACTGGGCACTGGGTGGCGATCCCGCATCACTCGGTGCCGCCGTGACATGGCTGAGCAAGAACGCCACGCGGCTGCAGCTCCAGCAGTGTGTAAGCCTGATCATGGCGCTGTTGATCACCGAGCGCTCTGTCACTCCGGTACAGACGGTGATGCTGCGGCTGCTGGCCGACGCCTTTGATATCGGTAACGAGTCACTCGAAATGGAGTTCGAGCAAAACTACGCGCATCCGTTGCCACCCATACCGCGACCGGACAGATTGTCCTGGTGGAATCAGCAGTCACCGCAGGCGCTCACGCGATGGTCCGCCATCGCCGGTGCAGACGACTCGACGCACGCTCGGAGCCGGGAACTGTTCGGGCTGGATGATGACATTCGTGATCTCGACGTGATCAAGGCCTATCGGCGTGCGGCCAGGCGCTGCCACCCTGATCGGTTCTCGGCCCTCGGGCCGCGCGAACGTGGCCTGGCGGTGCGCCAGTTCGACCGCTTCGAAGAAGCCCGAGATCGGCTGCTGGGAGTGCTGGCATGAGAAACCTGTACTCCAGGTTGGGTGTGGAGTCAGACGCTTCGCCCCGGGAGATGAGCACGGCGCTGACCGAACTACATGCCGAGGACGATACCCTGGCCGACGAGATCGCATCCATCGTGCTGGATGCGGAACGCGAACCTCACTACCGCAAGGTTCACAGACAATTCGTGGCGGCGGCAAACCTGGTGGCACAGCTTGAGGGCCTGCCGCGCGACGAGAACCACTGGTCCCGGCGCCTGAAGGAATACCAGGACCCGGACTGAAACCCACGCAGGCAGCGGTGCCTGACGGTAAAGGCACCGCTGGCAATGACAAGTCGCTGCACACCTGGCCCCATGGGGTATCAGGAATCGTCAGGTTCGTGTTGCCGGCAGCGCCGCTGAACTTCGGCCAGGCTACGTTTCGAACCGAACAGCGAGAAGGCCACGGTGCGGCCTTCCTCATCGCGCAAGAATGCTCGGTTGCCGATGTCGATCTGTTCGCGCAGGGCACGTGCCAACTCCGTTGGCGCCTCATGGTAAATTCGGCCGAAATCACCTTCGTCATCGATCACCACCGGTAGATCCAGCTCGTTTCCATCGATTGTGAAACCTGTGGGCACGATGCCTGCCAGGGTTCGGCGCTCGCCCCCCGGTGGCGCAAGGCTGGCCAGAATGCTGATCACCGGCTCGCAACCGAAACGCGGCATGAAACTGACCCTCAATCGATAGCCGCCTGGCGACAGGGAAGCGGTTTCACCCAGATATTCAGCCAACGTGCTCCCATCGTTCAACGACTCGAATTCGGTAAACCCCTGCCACATCTCGAAGCGGGTACCCGGTAACGGAGCTTGCTCCGGCAATGCCAGCGTGACGCCGGGTGCGAACAGAACGGCCGCCAGGATCAATGCACTGGCGATCCGCCCATAGGACAATGGCGGATCCAGAGTCATCAACGTGTGGGGGAGCCCAGTCGCGCCTACCCGCCGGCCACGGCGTTGCGCGAGCCTTTCGTTCTCCAGGTCGGGTATCACGTTGCGTAGAGGCAGGGCGCACATCTTGCAAACAGGCCAGTTTCCGGTATTTCCTTCGTACGGATAGTGAGCCATGACGCTGCTTGTTTTCAAGTATTGCCTGCCTCTGGCAGTGGGATACATCGTGTTCGCAAGCCTGTCGAGAAGGCTCCGGCCCTGGAGCATACCGCCTGAACCGAGCCACAGACCCGTCTGGTTCCTGGGCCTCTGGCAAGCCGGCGTGATCGCGGTGGCACTGGGCACCCTGTCTGATCTGGCTGCGGAGCGCACGCTTTACGAGGTACTAGCCGATCTCAGGCCGCTGATCGGCACTGTTCTGCTGACCATGCTCACCGGCTGCATCCTCGCCCTCGCCTATCGTGAACGGGTCTCGAGTGCGTTACAGCGTGAAAGACACATCATCGACATCGGCGAAACACGGGCTTTGACCGAGGCGGAGTCAATCAGTGAAGCTTCGCCGCTGGAGAGGCTCGAAGGGGCCGACGTGTTCGAAGGGATCGACGGGATCGACGGGATCGACCAGGCCGAAGCGCTGGCACTGCTGTCGGCGGACCACGAAATACAGACGGATGAGGCACAGATAGTGGCCGACCTGCGTGACGAACTGCAATCGGAAACCCTGTTGCGCGTCGAAACCGAAAAGCACCTGCGGATCACACGCAAGGCATTGCATGGTCTCGAATCTCAGGCGCGCGATCACGAGGCGGCGCGAACGGATGCGATGATCGGGCTGGAGGAGGAGCTGGAAAGTCAGGTACGTCTCGGGGCCAGTGCCGAATCGCGTCTGCAACACGAGCTCGAAAAGGTCATGACGCTGGAGATCGCCATCGTCGACATGAAACACGAACTGCTGGAATCCAGGCGCGATCAACGCAAGGGCATGCAGGCGCGCGCGAAGGCCATGGCTACTGCCCACAAGGCTTTGGCCCATGCCCGCCAGAGTCTGCAAGTGCGCACACGTCTCGAGGCCCGCATCGGCGAGCTGGATGCGACACTTGCCAATCGGCAGCTGACCATCACCAGCCTGGTCAAGGCCCTGGAACAGGAAAAGGGCCGCAGCGATGCACAGATTGACGAGCGGGTGCGCCAGGTGGTGATGCACCAGCGCCAGCTGCAGGCACGGCGGGCAGTTGAAGAGATGGCAACTGTCGGCGCCGGCAAGTCCGGGTCACGACTGGTCAAACGCATCGCGAAAGCCCGGCGCATCGAGGGTAGTGCCAACTGATCTCACCACGCAGTTGCTCCCGCCGCGTTCGGGACACGCTGTTCTCCACGCGTACTGATCCACTCGGAGCTTCCATTGAATGATCCGGGCATGGCAGCACACTGTCTGCCTGCCATGAGATAGTAGCCGGGTCGTCAACGGACCGGAATATCAGCATGGCACAGGCATTCGACCCCGCATCCCTGAATAATAAGACTCTGTGGCAAACGCGCAATCTCGTCGACGGACAATGGTGTGACGCCGACGATGGAGGCACGCGCACGGTCGACAATCCCGCCAGCGGCGAATCACTCGCGCAGGTACCGGACTGCGGCACCGTTGAAACTCGCCGTGCGATCGATGCCGCCCACCGCGTGCTGCCCGCATGGCAGAAGCTTTCGGCCGCTGAACGTTCGAAGATGCTGCGCCGTTGGTACGAAAGCCTGCTGGAAAATCAGGAAGACCTGGCGCGCATCATGACGGCCGAACAGGGCAAGCCACTGGCAGAGTCCCGGGGCGAGATCGCCTACGGTGCCAGCTACATGGAATGGTTCGCCGAGGAGGCGAAGCGGCTCTACGGCGATGTGATTCCGGCACCCGATGGCGACAAGCGAGTCGTGTGCGTGCGCCAGCCGGTTGGCGTGGTGGCGTGCATCACGCCGTGGAATTTCCCCAACGCGATGCTCGCCCGCAAGCTGGCACCGGCGTTGGCAGCCGGTTGCACGGTTGTCTGCAAGCCTGCCAACAACACACCGCTGTCGGCACTGGCGATGGTCAGGCTGGCCGAAGACGTCGGCATACCGGCAGGCGTGATCAACATAGTCACCGGCAAGACCAGCGAGATCGGCGCCGAGCTGACCGGCAATGCGAAAATTCGCAAGCTCACGTTCACAGGCTCCACACCGGTCGGCAAGCAACTCATCAAGGAATGCGCAGCCACCGTCAAGCGCACCTCGATGGAGCTGGGTGGCAACGCACCGTTCATCGTGTTCGACGATGCCGATCTCGACGCGGCGGTCGAAGGCGCGATGATCTGCAAGTACCGCAACGCAGGGCAGACCTGTGTGTGCGCCAACCGCCTGCTGGTGCAGGACGGCGTCTATGACGAGTTCGTCAAGCGCCTGAGTGAAAAGGCGAAGGCACTGAAGGTAGGCGATGGTACGGACGAAGACGTCAAGGTTGGCCCCCTGATCACCGACCAGGCCGCCGATGACGTCATGGCCTTCATCGATGATGCGGTCGGCAACGGGGCAACAGTGCTCACAGGCGGCCAGCGCTCTTCGCTGGGCAAGCGCTTCATCGAACCCACGGTGCTGACCGATGTGAGCGATTCGATGCGGGTGTTCCGCGAGGAAATCTTCGGGCCCGTGGCTCCGGTATTCCGATTCAAGAGCGAGGAGGAGGCGATCACGATGGCCAACGACACCGAATTCGGGTTGGCCTGCTATTTCTATTCGCGGGACATAGGCCGGGTATGGCGCGTCGCCGAAGCGCTCGAGTACGGCATCGTGGGCATCAATGAAGGCATCATCAGCAATGCCATGGCGCCGTTCGGTGGCGTGAAGGAATCCGGCCAGGGCCGTGAGGGCTCGAAGTACGGCCTCGACGACTACACTGAAATCAAGTACCTGTGCATGGGTGGCATCCAGAGCTGACACACGGCGCGGGTGAGAGAAGTACATCGTGCTACGGGAAATCGTGCCGCAGCATGTGCGCAGCGTGACCCTGACGCTGATCACCTGCCTGTTTGGCATTTCCTGCGCCGCACCGCACCCGCCGGCAGGTACTCCGCGCGCCGGGATCGACAATTACCAGCTGATCTCGGGCGAGGCCCGCTCGGAGGCTGGTTGTGGATACCGCTACCACCGGTTCGAGCCGCGGGTCGCCACCCGTGCGTCGACAGCGATCATCGGCCATGGCTTCCTGCGCGGGCAGGAGACCATGGCCTCGCTGGCCAGTGCCCTGGCCAATGCCGGGTTCCGGTCTGTCACGCTCGACTTCTGTAACATGCAGCCCTGGAACGGGCATCACCGGCAGAACGCCCGCGACATGCAGGCGTTGGCCGACCATTTGTTCGTCGAGCATCCGTTGTATACCGGTTTTTCAGCCGGCGCTCTGGCCGCCACGTTGGCAGCTGCCGCCGATTCGAAGACTGCAGGGGTGCTGTTACTCGACCCGGTGGACCAGGACCATCTGGGTGCGAGAGCCGTTAGTGAGCTGCAGGTACCGGTGGAGGTCCTGCTCGGCGAGCCCGCCGCGTGCAACGCGTTCCAGCAGGCACGAACCGGCCTGATTCAAGCCGACGACGTACGTCTCACGACCATTGCCGGCGCGAGCCATTGCGAGTTCGAAGCTCCGAGCAACTGGCTGTGCGAAGTGTTCTGTGGTGACAGACGATCGGTGGCAGGCGCCGATGACAGGCAGCGACAGGGGGTGATCGAGCAGGCACGCCAAGCCGCCGAACGTATCGACCGGAATCTCTCCCGAATGCACGACAACACCATTACGAGATCGCATGTCGAAGCTCATGCGCGATCGCACTCCTCCGCTGACCCGCGGTAGCACGCGCGACCTTACGAATAGTCCAGCTACCTTACGAGATTAACCCCTCATCTTTACAGAAATCCCGGCGCGAACATCTGTGATTCACGATCGCTTACTATAATCGAAGCCACCAAGGCAACCCTTCCGCAGCCGCTCGCCTTTCGGGCACCCGACGTGCCAGCGTCCTCGCACCGCCCAACCACCGGATAACCGCCGATCCATGAAGAAAAGATTCGCCCTGGCCGCTCTGGGACTGGTCATCGTCATCGCTGTCCTGGGAGGCACCAAGGCCCTGCAGATCGGGGACCTGATCGCAGCCGGCGAGGATCAGAAGCCACCGCCCACCTCGATCACCTCCGCCGAGGCGGGCGAAAGCGACTGGGAAACCACGATCCGCGCGATCGGCACGCTGGAGGCGGCACAGGGGGTGATCATCACGGCGGATACTCCCGGCCGAGTCACGGCACTGCGGTTCGACGGCGGAGAAGTCGTCAAGAAGGGCGACCTGCTGGTAGAGCAGGACACCAGCACCGAACGTGCGGAGCTCGACGCCGCCAAGGCCAACCTGCAGCTTGCACAGAGCGATCTGGAACGTTCGCAGCGGCTGTTCGAAAGCAAGACTGTTTCACGTGCCGATTTCGACTCCGCCACCTCACAGCTCAACTCGGCGAAGGCCCAGGTGCAGACCATTCGCAGCAACATCGCCAAGAAGCGCATCGTCGCTCCCTTCGATGGTCGTCTCGGGCTTCGACTGGTAAACGTCGGCCAGGATCTGACACAGGGCGTGTCGATCGTCTCGCTGCAGAACATCGACACGATGCGGGTGAATTTCTCGCTACCACAGCAGCAGCTGGCGAACATCGAAATCGGCTATCCGGCGCGCATTACCAGCAGCTCGGTACCGGGCAGGAAGTTCGACGGCAAGATCACCGCGATCGATACCCAGATCGACAACGGCACGCGCACCGTGCGTGTGCAGGCTCGTATCGACAACCCCGAAGGCCAATCGAAGGAGTCGGCGAAGAGGCCGGCCTTGCTGCCCGGCATGTTCGCCTCGGTGCAGGTGGTCATGCCCGACGCACGCCAGGTGCTGACGATTCCGCAAACGTCGGTGAGCTTCGCCACCTACGGTGACTCGGTGTTCATCATCGAAAAGGGCGATGACGACAACCAGGTAGCCCGGCAGCAGTTCGTGCAGCTCGGCGAACGGCGCGGGGATTTCGTCGAAGTGATCGATGGCCTGAAGGCGGGCCAGACGGTGGCCAGCAATGGCGTGTTCAAGTTGCGCAACGGTGCAACTGTCATGATCGACAACGAGGGCAAGCCGGAACCCAAGCTCGATCCGAACCCCGACAACGCCTGAAACCGCGTGGCCTGAAATCGTATGAACTTCACTGATATCTTTGTCAAACGGCCGGTGCTGGCCATCGTGGTCAGCCTGCTGATCCTGATCGCCGGCATCCAGGCCGTCAGCTCGCTCAGCGTGCGGCAATATCCGCGCAACGAGAATTCCGCCGTCACCATCACCACCGCCTACATCGGTGCCGATGCGAAGCTGGTGCGAGGGTTCATCACCACACCGCTGGAGCGTGCGGTGTCCGGCGCCGATGGCATCGAGTACGTGCAGTCGAGCAGCACCCAGGGCCTGTCGACCGTGACCGTGCAGCTCGAGCTGAACTACCCGCCCATCGAGGCGCTCGCCGAGATCACCTCCAAGGTCAACCAGGTGCGCAGCGACCTGCCGCCCGAGGCCGAAATCCCGGTGATCAACGTGGAGTCGGTCGACAGTGAATTCGCGTCGGCCTACCTCAGCTTCAGTTCCGACATTCTCAAGCCCAACCAGGTCACCGATTTTCTCACCCGGGTGGTGCAGCCACGGCTCGCCGCCCTCGACGGGGTGCAGCGCGCAGAGATCCTCGGTGGTCGCAACTTCGCCATGCGGGTCTGGCTGAAGCAGGAGATGATGGCGGCCCACAACATCACGCCGATGCAGGTTCGCGAGGCTTTGGCCGCGAACAATTACCTTTCGGCACTCGGCCAGACCAAGGGGGCTCAGATACAGGTGAGCCTGTCGGCCAATACCGATCTCTCCGAGGTGTCGGAATTCAAGGACATGGTGCTGCGTGCCGACGGCGATTCGATCATTCGTCTTCGCGATGTCGCCGACGTGGAACTGGGTAACGAATCGAGCGACACCGTGGTCCGCTA
>CBDCAW010000005.1:0-5645 GCA_965214025.1 Granulosicoccaceae bacterium | reverse complement strand
AGGACCAGTCCACTGCTCAGCTCTACGCGTTTCTCGAAGAGGACGATCCGGATCTGTTCGAACGCATCCGGGAGAAGGCCGCGTCCGGCCAATGGGAACCGGTGGGCGCGATGTGGGTCGAGCCCGATACCAACATGCCCACCGGTGAGTCTTTCGTGCGCCAGCTGTTGTACGGCCAGCGGTATTTCGCGCGAACATTTGGCAAGGCACACACGGTGTGCTGGCTGCCCGACTGCTTCGGTTTCTCACCGGCACTGCCGCAGGTCCTGATGCAGGCCGGGGTGACGAGCTTCTTCACCACCAAGGTGAACTGGTCAGAGACCAACGCGATGCCCTGCGACCTGTTCTGGTGGGAGGGGCTCGACGGTAGCCGGGTTCTGGCACACACCTTCGACAACCCGGTCAATGGCTACAATGCCGAGATCGGGCCGCGGGCGGTGCTGGAGACCTGGAAGAACTATCGTGGCAAGCAGCATCATCCAGAGAGCCTGCTGGCCTTCGGTTTCGGTGATGGCGGTGGCGGGCCGACCGAGGAGATGCTCCAGCGTCAAGCGCAGTTCGCGAACTTTCCCGTGGTGCCAGCGCTGCGCCCAGTGTCGGTCGCCGACTGGTTCGCCGAGGCACGCGCCGACGTGGCGGATGATTCGGAGCTGCCGGTCTGGGTCGGTGAGATGTATCTCGAGCTGCACCGTGGCACGCTGACCACTCAGAGCCGCACCAAGTTCCTGCACCGCCGGGCCGAGCGTGCGCTGATCACGGCCGAGACGCTGTCCAGCATGGCCACGCTGCTCGGCGAGCCGCCGTCGGCCTCGCTCGAGGAGCACTGGCGGATAGTGCTGCGCAACCAGTTTCACGACATCCTGCCCGGCTCGAGTATTCGCGAGGTCCACGCGCTGGCCGAAAGCGAACTTGGCGCGGTCGTGGCCGAGGGAACTCGGATCGTGAACGAAAGACGCGCCGCGATTGCCCGCGCTGCTCGTCCCGGAGGGCGATCGGTTCGGGCTGCTGGTGCTCAACCCGGACCTCTCGCCGCGACCGCTCAGGCTCTTCTCCAACGAGGCATTGCCGGGCGGCCAGAAGGTCGACGGTGGCAGTGTGTTCGCGGGTGCAGACTCCATACCAGGTTTGTCTGCGGTGGTGGGTCTCGACAGCACACCTGCCGAGGGTCTGATGGTGGAAGAGCGGCGGCTGGAGAATGCGTTGTTGCGTGTGGAGATCGCCGCGGACGGCACGTTGGCAAGCGTGTTCGACAAGCGTGCCGGACGAGAAGCACTGGATGGCCGCGGCAACCAGATCTGGGCCTATGTCGACAAGCCGCGCAACTGGGACGCCTGGGATATCGAGGAGGGCTATACCCGACAAGGTGAGGAGATCACGGCCAGCGACATCGAGGTGCTCGAGCGCGGCCCGCACCGCGGTGCCATTCGCATCACCCGTCGGTTTCGCGACAGCACGATCGTCCAGACCGTGCGGCTCTGGGCCAACTCGGCCCGCCTGGATCTCGTCACCGACATCGACTGGCACGAGCGGCGTCTCCTGCTCAAGGCGCGCTTTCCGCTCGCCGTGCGTGCCGAGCAGGCAACGTTCGAATGTGCCCACGGCGTCATCCGGCGCCCTACCCATCGCAACACCTCATGGGACGCCGCACGCTTCGAGGTGGCCGCGCACCGTTTTGCCGACCTGTCCGAGCACGGCTACGGTGTGGCACTGCTGAACGACGGCAAGTACGGTCACCATGCGCTCGGCAACGAGCTGGGTCTCAGTCTGCTGCGCTCGCCGGTGTTTCCCGACCCACTGGCTGACGAGGGGCGCCAGAGTTTCACGTATTCGCTGTTGCCGCACGCCGGTGACTGGCTGTCCGGTGGCGTGTTGGCCGAAGCGGAAGATCTCAACCAGCCGCTCGTGGGTCAGCCGGTGACGACCGGTAGTCCCGCCAGCTGGACGGCCGTGGATGTGGCGGGGATGACGCTGGGGCTCAGTGGCTTCAAGGCCGCGGAGGAGGGAAGCGGGCTTGTATTGAGAACCTACGAACCTGCCGGCGCACGCGGCCTGGCCAAGCTCACCCTTGCCGACGGCTGGCGGCTCGGTCAGGAGCTGGATGTGCTGGAGAAGGTGATCGGGTCAGCCGAGCTGACGATCCTGCCTTTCCAGCTGCATAGCTGGTCGATCGAGTCCGAACGCTGACAGAACCACTGGAGGGAGACCGATGGCGCAGGTTGTCGTCAAGCAACTCGTCAAGAAGTACGACTCGGTGCAGGTTGTTCACGAAATCGATTTCGAGATCGCTGACGGCGAGTTCGTCGTGCTGGTCGGGCCATCGGGTTGCGGCAAGAGCACCATCCTGCGAATGATTGCCGGGCTGGAGTCGGTGACGGGCGGCGAGATCCTCATCGATGATCATCGGGTCAACGACGATCCGCCGCGCGAGCGCGACATCGCCATGGTGTTCCAGGATTACGCGCTCTATCCGCACATGTCGGTGCGGCAGAACCTCGGTTTCGGGCTGAAGATGCGCAACACACCGCGCGATGCGATTGCCAAACGGATCGACAAGGTGGCGAAGGACCTGCAGATCGAGGCGCTGCTCGAGCGCAAGCCGAAGGCCTTGTCCGGTGGCCAGCGGCAACGCGTCGCCATCGGCCGGGCCATCGCGCGCAACCCCGCGTTGTTCCTGTTCGACGAACCGCTGTCGAACCTCGATGCCAAGCTGCGTGTCGACATGCGCACGCAGATCAAGCGCCTGCACAGGGCTCTCGGGGCGACGAGCGTCTACGTCACCCACGATCAGACCGAGGCGATGACCCTTGCCGACCGGATCGTGACCTTGCGAGAAGGACGGATCGAGCAGGTCGGTTCGCCCGCGGACCTCTACAGGCGTCCATCGAATCGCTTCGTCGCCGGTTTCATCGGCTCGCCGACGATGAACTTCCTCGATGCGCGTCTGGAAGCCGAGAACGATGGGCTGTTCGTCGTACCGAGCGGCGGACCCCGACTGCCTGTACCTGCGGCGCTCGTGGAGCGCTACGCGCCGCACGCAGGCGAAGCGGTCGTGCTTGGACTTCGGCCAGAGGATCTGACCGACACCTGGACGGACGAGCGGCGTGATGCCGATGCGGCAGTGCCTCTGGAGCTGGACATCGAGATTGCCGAGCCACTGGGCTCGGACACGCTGATATTCAGTCGGATCGGTGACACCGAGGTCATCGCTCGCGTCAGTCCCACCTCGGTTTCCGGCACTGGCTCCACCCTGCGGCTGCACGCCCATCTCGACCACATGCATCTGTTCGACAGGCAGACGGGTGCGGCTCTGTGACTAGTGTGGCGTAACAGACAATCTGCACAGACAGAGCCTTGCGTACGCTGACATGGCCCCCGGTTGAAATCCACACCACGGCATCGGACGAGACTGGTCGCCTCAAGTCAGCACCACGATCTTGCCGCCCGCCTCGTTGCTTTCCATCAACCGGTGTGCCGCAACGATCTGGTCGAGCTTGAACGTTCTGGCGATCCTGATCTTCAACGCACCCGCCTCGACCTGATCGAGCAAGCTGCTCAGAGGCGTTCGCAGAAAATCCTCTGACGTGCCGCTGTAGCTGGTCAGATTGACCGTACTGGGTATCTGGTCCATGGGTGCGAATTGCTGGAAAGCCCAGGCGTCGCCGACCATGCCGATCATGCACACCGAGCCGCCCGGGCTGGCGCAGTGCAGGGAGTCTTCCAGTGTGGTGGTGCCGACCAGCTCGAGTATCTTGTCCACCCCCTGTGGGTACACCTCTCTGAGCTCTCGCGCAATCGTTCCCGTGTCGATGAACACCCGATCCGAGCCGCTCGAGCGCAGCAGTTCTGCGCGCGAAGGCTGGCGTGTCGTCGCCGACACCGTGGCCCCGAGGTTTTTTGCGATGGCTGCCGCCGCCAGTCCAACGGATGTCGTGCCGCCTCGGATGAGCAGATGCTCACCTGGCTCGAGTTTCAATGCGCTGATCAACGAACCCCAGGCCGTTTGCAGCATTTCGGGCAGTGCGCCCAGAACATCCCAGGGTAAGCGCGTGTCGACGGCTTGTACTTGAGAGGCCGGCACACACGTGTATTCCGCGTAGCCCCCATCGAAATCACGGCCCATTCCGCCCATGACCGTGGCGACGGTCGTACCGCGCTCGAATTCACCACCCGGAGCCGCTTCGATCAGACCCGCGGCTTCGATGCCGAGGACTCTGGGCAAGCTCACGCCTGGCGAATGGCCCTGGCGCGTGAACAGTTCGGAGCGGTTGAGCCCAAAGGCCTTGACGCGAATCAGGACTTCACCGGATTGCGGCTCGGGAATGGGTCGAGACTCCAGTCTGAGAACCTCGGGCCCGCCCGGCTCATGCAACACTGCAGCTTTCATGGTCTTCATGGAGGACGCTGGCACCCGATCGGGGTTTGGACTCAGGCGGCAGGAATCACGATATCGAACTGCGCCTCCAGCGTCTCGCGGTTCCTCACGGGTGCAATGACCAGTTCCGAGCGGCCCTGGCCGGTGAACAGGCTTCGAAAGGTCGAACGTTCCCGTGTCTGGCCTTCCAGATACAGTTGGCTGATGAGGATGGTGCGCTGCTGCCTGCGGACCTTGACATGAATGTGCGGAGGTCTGCCGCCATAGGGGACGGGCAAGAGCGTCTCGAAACGGTAGTGCCCGTCCGGCTTCGAAGTCGTGGCACCGGAGCCTGCAAAGTGCCTGTCCACATTCTCTGTGTTTGGCGCAGCCGGATGTCGGTAGACGCCGCTGGCGTCGCATTGCCATATCTCGATCACGGCCCCCGAAACCGGCATGCCGTTCTCGTTCAGCAGATGGCCACTCAACGTGAGGCGCTCACCGTTCGCCACGCCGCCCTCGAAGCTCACGAGATCGTTGTTCTGTGGTATCGGGGAGGTGGGGTAGTAGGGGCCTTCGGCCTGCGATTTCGTCGGCTTCATCCTCGCCAGGAGGAAGTCGCTGATCGTGAGCAAGACTGAGGCGAGAAGGAAACTACGTCGTTCCATCGGGATCTCCCAAGATGAATGAAGCATTGTCACTCGCAGCGCGAAGCCAGGACGGCTTCGGCCTGCTTGTTGCTGTACCGATCAGGCGGCGAGTGCCTTCCAGCCAGGTGCAATGTCGGTGCCGCGGCCCAGGCCGTAGCCCAGACGGATGTTCAGCATGCCCAGCGGCTCGAGCAGGCGCGACGCATCGAGTCCGCCGGTGGTCTCGACAGAGAACCCGGCGCTGCGCACGAGTTCGCTGACGGACTTGATCGCGGCGTCGTCGTCACCGGCGACGAACACCGGTACCTCGGCGGTCGCTTCCCGTGGGAGGGCGAATACCTGAGCGAAGATCGTGTTGAACGCCTTGACCACGTGCGCGTTTGCCGCCTGCCGGGCGATCTCCTCGCCGGCCGAGCTCGTGTGGCCCAGCGTCAGACCGGAGAAGTCGGGTGCGACGGGGTTACTCATGTCCAGCAGGATCTTGCCGTTCAGCAGCGGGTTGCCAGCGATTTCAAGGGCGGCGGCGTAGGGCACGGCAAGCACGACGATGTCGGCGGAGACGATCGCCTCCTCGATGCCGGCGGCGCGCACTCCGTCCAGGGTCCTGGCAAAGGCGGCAACGGCGGCCGCATCGCGACCGGCGA
>CBDCAW010000004.1:0-270061 GCA_965214025.1 Granulosicoccaceae bacterium | reverse complement strand
GCCCGCGCCGCGGTGCAGATCGAGCCGTACAGGGTTATTCCATACTTGCGCGATCTGGCTGATGGGCTACATAACTACTATCAAGTGGACAGTGTGCTCCTCGACCGGTCCGAGGTACGAAAAGCACAGGTGCACCTGATGGTCGCAACGCGCCAGGTGCTCGTCAACGGGCTCGCGCTATTCGGTATCACCACCCCTGAGGTCATCTAGTGAAATCAGCCGTCGTGAGGTCAAGGGATGGCAGGTGAGACTGCGTCAGTGCCCGACAACAGCCGATTCTTCATGCTGGCGCTCGGATTGCTGGTGGGTTTCGTCATCGGCTTCGTCATGCTGTTGGCGAATCTGCCCGTGGATCAGAGCACGGTGGATTTCGATGCCAGCCCGGTAGCCGGGAGTACGGCAGGCAGTGCGCGCACCGATTTCGAGTTCTACACGGTACTGGCCGGTGGCGAAGAGGGTGACGGGGTGGAAACGGTGCGGGAGAGCGTGACTTCCACGGCACCTGCCGCCCGGGGTGCGCCACAACCCGCATCACAGGCACCCCGGCAGGTGATCGAGGCAAGTGCACGTTCCAACGCCTCCGGTGCCGAGCAACTCGCCCGGGCCACGGCCGGACCGGACGCCATTCCGGTCACACGGCCGACTACGGCGCCGCCGGTGGTGAAGCCTGCCACGCGCGTGGTTCCCGGCAGTGCGCAGAGCCTGAGCCGGCAGAACCCTGCCGCTGCCGGCAACTCGTCGGCTTCGGTCAACCCGGCAGGCCGGGAAACGTACTACCTGCAGGCCGGCAGCTTTCGCGAGGCACAATCGGCCGAACGCATGCGAGCGGCGGTGCTGTTGCTGGGACTCGAGGCCTTCATCGTCACCCGTCAGGAAGCGGATGGCGGGCTCGGCCATCGGGTGCGCATCGGCCCCTTCAATGATCGAGACCGGCTCACCGAAGCCAAGATACGGCTGCGGCGTGGACAGGTGGCCTATGAGATCGTACGGGTCACGGGTTAACATCGGTTCCCATGATTCTCGACGCGCCCTCATGGCACCGGCGCGTCGACCAGTGCATGCTCATCGATCAGCATCGCCTGCGTCGACGCATCAAGCCGGTAGCCGGCCATTCCACCGATGAACCCGCCGCCGCTGAACTGCTGAGCAAGATCGAGCAGTCCGCTGCCCGGCGCGCGGCCCGCGATGCCAATCGCCCGGTGCCGACCTACCCGAGCGATCTGCCGGTGGTGCAGCAGCGCGAGGCGATCCTCGAGGCGCTGGCAGCTCACCAGGTCGTCATCCTCTGTGGCGAGACCGGCTCCGGCAAGACCACTCAGTTGCCGAAGCTGTGCCTGGAACTGGGGCGAGGCTCGGGCGGGCTCATCGGGCATACCCAGCCCCGGCGTATCGCCGCGCGCAGTGTGGCGGCCCGCATAGCCAGTGAGCTGTCCACCACGGTGGGCGAGGTGGTCGGTTTCAAGATCCGCTTCACCGATCAGGTCAGCGAGCGCAGTTACGTCAAGTTGATGACCGATGGCATCCTGCTGGCCGAGATTCAGACCGATCCATTCCTGAACCAGTACGACACGCTGATCATCGACGAGGCGCATGAGCGCTCGTTGAACATCGATTTCCTGCTCGGCTATCTGAAGCAGTTGCTGCCGCGTCGGCCGGACCTGAAACTGATCATCACCTCCGCCACGATCGATCCGGAGCGTTTCGCCGCCCATTTCGGTGGCGCACCGATCATCACCGCCGAAGGGCGTACCTACCCGGTGGAGCTGCGCTATGCGCCACCGATCAGCCCGGAAGACGAGCTCGGCGAAGAGGTCGACCTGCCGAGTGCGATCGTCGATGCGTGCGAGACGCTACTGACCGAACGGCATCATGATGTGCTGGTGTTCCTGTCGGGAGAGCGTGAGATTCGCGAAGCGGCCGATGTCCTGTCGAAGCAGCAACCGCATTCACGGGCTCTGCGCGGCGCCGAGATATTGCCACTGTTCTCGCGATTGTCGAACGCCGAGCAGAACCGGATCTTCGAATCGCATACGCGGCCACGTATCGTGCTGGCCACCAACGTCGCGGAAACCTCGCTGACGGTGCCGGGCATACGGGCCGTCGTGGATACCGGCATGGCCCGCCTGTCGCGCTACAGCGTACGCAGCAAGGTGCAGCGGCTGCCGGTCGAGCGGGTATCGCAGGCCTCGGCCAACCAGCGCATGGGGCGCTGTGGTCGGGAGGCGGCGGGGGTGTGCATCCGGCTGTATTCGGAGGAGGATTTCGAGGCGCGTCGCGAGTTCACCGAACCGGAGATCCTGCGCACCAACCTGGCCTCGGTCATCCTGCAGATGCGCTCGATGAAGCTGGGTGACATCGACGACTTTCCGTTCGTCGAGGCACCGGACGGGCGAAGTTCATCAACGACGGCTATCGAACCTTGCAGGAGCTGGCCGCGCTCGATGAGAAGGCGCCAGCTGACGAAGCTCGGTGGCCAGCTGGCGCGCCTGCCGATCGATCCGCGTCTGGGGCGCATGCTGCTGGCCGCGGCCGACGAAGGGCTGCGTGAACGATGTGCTGACCATCGTCAGCGCGCTGTCGGTTCAGGACCCGCGCGATCGGCCCGTTCGACAAGCGTCAGGCCGCCGACGAGCAGCACGCCGAATTCAACGACGAGCGCTCCGACTTCATGGCCTGGCTGAACTTGTGGGCCTTCGTCACCGTGCAGCGCGAGAACCTGTCGAACGCGCAGTTTCGCAAGATGTGCCGGCAGCGTTTCCTGTCGCCACTGCGGCTGTTCGAATGGCTCGACGTGCGTCGCCAGCTCGAGCGCCTGTGCAAGGAGCCTGCAGTCTGCCGCTCGGCAATCAGGACGACCGACTATGACCGGCGTGCACCGTGCGCTGCTCTCGGGCTTGCTGGCGAACGTGGCGATCAAGACCGACAAGCGCGACTACCTCGGCACCCGCAACCGGCATCTGCACATCTTTCCCGGGCTCCGGCCTGTTCAAGAAAGCGCCGAAGTGGATCATGGCCGGTGAGGTGGCCGAGACCAGCAAGCTGTTCGCACGGCAGGTGGCGGGCGTGCAACCGGAGTGGATCGAGCAGCTTGCCGATCACCTGCTGCAACGCAGCTACCGGGACGCGCACTGGCAACGCAGGCAGGGACGCGTGGCCGCCTACGAGCAGTCCACGCTGCATGGCCTGATCATCAATCCGAAGAAGCGCGTCGACTATTCACGTATCAACCCGGTCGAATGCCGGCAGATCTTCATCCGCGATGCGCTGGTCGCCGGCAACCTGCAGACCGGTGGCGAGTTCTATCGGTACAACCTCGCGCTGCTCGATGAGGTGACCACGCTGGAGGAAAAGTCGCGGCGGCGTGACATCGTCGTCGATCCACTGGAGCTGGTGCGCTTCTATGACGCGATCATTCCGGAGGAAGTCAGCAACGCGGCGGATTTCGAGAAGTTTCGCAAGCGCTATGAATCCGAGCATCCACGCGGCCTGTACTTCTCGCGCGACATGCTGCTGGCCGAGGACGCCGTGGACGTCACCGCGCGTGATTATCCCGATCAGCTCGACGCCGGTGGGCTGGTGCTACCGCTTCGCTATCACTTCGCTCCCGGTGAAGAGGATGACGGCGTCACGCTTGCCTGTCCGGTGGAAGTGATCAACCGGGTGCCGGCGGCGCGCTGCGAATGGCTGGTACCCGGCATGCTCGAGGAGAAGATCACGCTCATGATCAAGATGCTGCCGAAGGTGCTGCGGCGCAATTTCGTTCCGGCACCGGATTTCGCGACGGCCGCCTGCGAGGCGATGCCGTTCGGTGAAGGCTCTTTGACGAGTGCCCTGTCGCGACACCTGCAGCGCATGACTGGCGTGGAGGTGAAACAGGCCGACTGGGGCAGCATCGTCGAGCTGCCCAGGCACCTGCAGATGCGCTTCGAGCTCATCGATGCCGAAGGGCAGGTGCTGCGTGCCGGGCGCGACCTCCCGGCCTTGCAGCGCGAGCATGTCGGCCAGGTGGAGGAAACCTTGCTGCAGTTCAGCGACCAGAGCATCGAGCGCGACACGGTCACGCACTGGAATTTCGGTGACCTGCCGGAGAGCGTGGATATCGAACGCCAGGGGGCCACGCTGCAGGGCTTTCCGGCACTGCAGGCGGGGCGCCATGGCGTCAGCATCAAGTTGTTCGCCAGCGAAGGTGCCGCGGCGCGGGCCATGCCTCTTGGTGTGCGTGCCCTGTACCGGCTGGTGTTGAACGAGGAGATCCGTTACCTGCGGCGCAAGCTACCCGGCATCAACGTGCTCGCCTTGCGTTTCACACCCTACGGTACCAAGGAGGTATTGATCACCGACGTGATAGACGCTGCCATCGATGCGGTGTTCATCGATCCTCAGGCGTTGCCGCGCACACGCGAAGCCTTCGAGGCAGCCTTGCAGCAAGGGCGCAAGGCGCTGGTGGCGCAGGCCAACGAGATCGCTGAAAACCTTGCGCAGATCTTCGAAGCGCATCGCCAGGTGGCTCGGCGCATCGAGGGTTCGATCGCACTGAGCTGGGTCGAGGCAGCGGCCGACGTTCGCGATCAGATCGACGCCTTGCTGTACGCAGGCTTCGTCACAGCCACCGGTGCCAGTCGGCTCAAGCGTTTGCCGGTGTACTTCCAGGGTATGGACAAGCGGCTCGATGCGATAGACCGGGCACCGGACAAGGACCGGCGTCGGAGAGCAGAGTTCCTGCCGGTGTGGGAGCGGTTCAAGGCATTACCGGTGATCATGGAGAACGATCCGGAGCATGCGATCCGTCGTGAGGCATTGCGCTGGTCGTTCGAAGAGCTGCGGCTGTCGCTGTTCGCCCAGGAGCTTGGCGCACGAGAAAAGGTCTCGGTGTCTCGGCTGGAGAATCGGGTGCAGGCATTGGCTGACCCCGTGGCGGCGGGTGTCGTCAACGCCTGACGGCATTATCACCTCGAGCACGACGCCAACCCCCTCATCCGGGAGTGGCGCCCCTCGAGCCTGTGCCTCTGCTCCATGGTGTGATCAACTGAATCGTCATCGTGATGCGCGAGAATCGCTGGGACAGCTCAGCCAATGGTAGCGGTGAAGTACACTGCGGGCGTCTTGCGGCAGCGAGGACGCACGAGCAGGGTATTATCTTCGCGACAAGACTTTCGAGATGAGCAATGAAGAGACTACTGGCAGGCTTGGTATTGATCAGCGCTTCGGCAGGTGCCCAGGCCGCCGGGCTGGATCTCGCCCTGGGCAGCGAGACGGCCAACGTGCAATTTCTTTTCAACCCCTACCAGATCGAGACGGGCTCCGGTTCCGAGTTGGCGATAGGCGCGTTCGTCAACGAAGGTTCGGATGTGATCGTCAGTGGCACGCTGATGGCCAGCGGGCTGCGTCAGACCGATATATCGCAATACAATCTCGGAGCAGCCGTCAAGATCCTGGGTGCTCAGATCGACATCGACGAAGCTGACGTGGTCGCTGGTGAGGATGCACAGACGCTCGGCGCATTGGCGCTGGGTTTCAAGTTCGGCGTACTCTTGAATCCCTCTCGCACTGCCCCGGTCGAAGCCGGGCTGGAGGGCTATTACGCGCCCAATATCACGAGCTTCTCGGACGCACAGAACTATTTCGAGCTGGCCGCCCGGTTGCAGATGGACATCATTCCGCAGGCAAAGGCCTACGTCGGCTATCGCCGCATTCGAGCCGATACCAGGCTCTACGACAGTCTCGAACTCGACGGCAGTCTGCATGTGGGCATCCGCCTGACGTTCTGAGAGCTCTTGCGAGTACGTGCGGCACTTTCGCTGCTGATGATGTTCGTCCCGGTGAGTGGCACATCGATTGACTGCCGCGACGTGTAAGCCGACGACATGACCTTGACGGATTACGCGATGAACGAGTCGTCGATCGAAGCACTGCTGCAGCTGATGCGCGATCTGCGGCATCCTGATACCGGTTGCGCCTGGGACATCGAGCAGGATTTCGCCAGTATTGCCCCTTACACGATCGAGGAGGCCTACGAGGTCGCCGATGCGATCGACCGGGGAGACCTGCCGGACCTGTGCGACGAACTCGGAGATCTGCTGTTCCAGGTGGTATTTCATGCGCAGATGGCAGAGGAAAAAGGTGCCTTCGGTTTCCCGGATGTGGTGAGCGGTATCATCAGCAAGATGACTCGTCGCCATCCGCATGTGTTCGGCAACACGACATTCGCCAGCATCGACGAACTGAAGGCGCATTGGGAGGCTCTGAAGGCTGAGGAACGGCAACAGAAGCCGGGAGGCACCTTGTCACCAAAGGTTGCAGGCCTGGCGGCTACGGAAGAAACTGCAGAAAAGCCTTTCGAAGCGATAGGCAGCAGGGACGGGCTTGCTACGAGTTCTGCCGAGGGCCACGCGACGGCTGATTCCTCCGAGCATTCGGCGCTCGACGGTGTGGCCCGCAACCTGCCCGCACTGGTACGGGCGGAGAAAATCCAGAAGCGTGCCGCCCGGGCAGGCTTCGATTGGCCCAGCCTGCCGCCAGTTTACGACAAGGTGCAAGAGGAACTCGACGAGGTGCTCGAGGCCGCCGAGGCCGGCGACCCCGTGGCAATCCGCGATGAAATTGGTGATCTACTGTTCGCGGCGGTGAATCTCGCGCGCCACCACCAGGTAGACGCCGAGTTTGCATTGCGCGAGGCGACCGCCAAGTTCGACAGACGGTTCCGCTCCGTGGAACGGCTCGCGGCGGAACGCGGACTCGAGCTGCCCGCAACCGGCATCGAAGGGCTCGAGGAACTATGGAGCGAGATCAAACTGCGGCAATCCGGGCACGGTTGATTCGTCGTTACGCAGTGCCTTTCGCGAGTACTTTCCTCTTCGGCAACTTTCCATTTTCTCCTTCCAGATGGTGATGCTGCCTATTTCCGCTTGTCCGCAAATCAATTCTGAATCGGAAAGTATCGGTGCAATTTTTGGCGAAGTCTTTCGCTCCTGCGGCACAGATAGCGCTGTTGTTCTATTTCTTATTGTCATGATAATCAAACGATTAAGCCGGTTTTCTCTTTCCGGAATATGATTGAATGCTCTGCGATTTGTGTCAGCAGGTTGACTGACCGACCATTGCCAGGGCGTTACTGATTCTCGGCGAATAGGTAGGCAGTCGGTAGGTAAATGGCTGAGTAGGGCGGCACATATTGCCAGAATGCCGCAGGAAAATTACGGAGCTGAAAGAAAACGCGAACTGGGCCTGACTACTGCTGGTTTTTGCACGCGACGGCGATTTCCTACGAAACGGATAGCCTATGTTTTTTATCGGAATGAATTGGAGTACCCTTGCGCCAATTCGCACAGCCTCGAAATTACCGAGCGGACTGGTAATTTTATTCCGATAGCTCAAATCCATCACCTGATCGGGATGCTCCAGGTGACGCAGTCCTGTGGAATCAAAAATTCAATGATCGTAGCAAGTTCAATCGTTCGTCAAGAAATCGCACGCCTGTTCAAGACTCAGGGCAATACATCACCGACACTCTTGACCACCCCGATACGCAAGCCTGGTCGGTCCTTACTCGTGTTGCTCGCTGCCCTGACGGTACCGGCTGCCCTGCTGACAACGACGAGCGTTGCCGCTCAAGATGGCGCTGCCGACGCGGAGAGCGCGGAGGCAGATGGCTCGATCATCGACGTGACCGTGCAGGAAGATCAGTCGGATGAAGAACAGTCTGCCGATGCGGCGGATGCCGATTGCGAGCCCGATGATGCAGCCGAAACCGACGAAGCGGTTGATGGCGATGATGTATCGGAAGAGACAGATAGTGCCGAATCGGCACCGGCCGGTGAGCCAGGGCCGGATGGCGTGCCGGTATCAGATTGCGAGGTTTCGCCGGATGCCGACGAGCCATCTGCGGCAGGGGTAGCGTCCGTAGCCGGCGAGCTGCCTGCAACGGATGAGGGCGCTGGCGTGCCTGAAATACCCGACCTTCCTGATGAGACGCAGACCGGTGATACGGCTGCGCCGTCGAACGACAGCAATGTGGACCAGGCATCGCTGGGCTATCCCGAGGCGGTCAACAAGCCCGGTTACAAGCTGGTATTCAGCGACGAGTTCAATGGTACGGAACTGGATGGAAACCGCTGGAGCACCCAGCTGCGCTGGGACGGTGAACACAACGGTGAGCGTTATGAATATCGCCTGATCAACGGCGAACATCAATTCTACGTCAACCCGCTCAGCGACGATCCGAACCACCAGGCTTTGCTCGGGGAATACAACCCGTTCGAGCTGGATGGTGAGAGGCTGGCGATACGCGCGAAGAGAAATCCGTTGAAAACCTCGAATGCCGACAAGAAGTTCGGGCCGTTGGAGGAAATGGTCAGCCAGCAGGAGTTTCTGTCAGGCGCAATGGCAAGCTACGACTCGTTCTCGCAGAAATACGGCTATTTCGAAGCCCGCATCAAAATCCCGAGTGTGACAGGCACATTCCCGGCGTTCTGGTTGCTGCACCAGCGCCGTGCTGCCGAGAACACGCAGCGTACCGAGATCGATATCATGGAAAATCTCGGTCATTATCCGGAATACATCTATAACTCGTTCCACTACTACAAGAACGTGTCGGAAACCAATTACGGTGACGGTAACTTCCTGAAGCCCGAGCCATCCGGCCAGGTATACACCGGTCAGGACTTCAGCCTCGATTATCACGTCTACGCCGTACGATGGGAGCCGGGCCGTATCGTCTGGTACATCGACGACCAGGTCGTGAGCGAGCTGAACACGGTGGAAGCGAATCACGAAGACCTCTATGTGATCCTCAATCTCGCCGTCGGCGGAAACTGGACGAACTTTCCGGAAACTGCCGGTGGCCTGGGGCGCAGTAAATCAGAGTACTTTCCCAACCCGTCCGACCTCGAGGCCTGGAACAATCCCGCACTGGAGATCGACTACGTCAGGGTGTACAGCGCTCAGTAACGGTTCGTCGCCGTAGCGCGCAAGCTGCCGAGAACAGGGATGTCTCGGTGTGTGCCCAGCCCATAAGCGGATCTACATACCCGAACCGTTGATATACTGGCAGACGTCATCACCGGTATATTGCCTTCGCGCATGCAAAAACCCTTCTCCCCCTCCGCGCAAAGCAATCGCCAGGCGATTCTCGACGCATTACGCACCGAACTGAAACCTGGTGACCGCGTGCTGGAAATCGGCTCGGGCACGGGTCAGCACGTCTGCCATTTCGCTTCGAACCTGCCACAGGTCCGGTGGCAGCCATCGGAACTGCCGGAGTTGTTGCCTGGCATGAAGCTGTGGCTTGACGAGGCAGCCTGCGAAAACGTGGCGGCGCCGGTGGCGCTCGATATCATGGCTGATCCATGGCCTGATCTCGAAGCCGATGCCTGCCTCACCGTGAACACGCTGCATATCGTCAGCGCGCCAGCGGTGGAACGCTTCTTTGCAGGTTGCGCGGGAGTACTGGCGGACGGTGGCAAGCTCTGCGTCTATGGTCCGTTCATCTTCGACGGGCAACACATCAGCGAGAGCAACGCGCGTTTCAGCCTGGCCCTGCAGGAGCGAGACCCGGCCAGTGGTGTACGCGATGTAGCGGATCTGAACCGTCTGGCACAAGCCCAGGGTTTTAAGACGGCGCGACCGATAGCGCTACCGACGAACAACCACATGCTGGTGTTCGCGCGTTAGCATGAAATGGATTCAACCGAATAGCCATTTGTGGGTGTTCGAGCGTTCGCACGAGATGAAATCACTGACAGGTGGCAACCGGTGCAGATAACAGGCAGAAAGGCAATCGTGTTCGGCGGAACCTCGGGTATCGGTCTGGCTACCGCACGGCAGTTGGCGGAGCGCGGCGCCTCGGTGGTCGCCATCAGCCGCAACCCGGACAAGGCCGATAGGGGAGCTGAAGAGCTTCCGGATGGCGTAGCCACACGCGCCTGCGATGTACGCGACCGCGATGCCCTGGAGGTCCTGCTGAACGAGCTGGCGCCCTACGACATCCTGATCAGCGCGGCCACGGGCGGTGGTCGGGCGAAGGGTCCGTTCATCGATATGGACTTCGACGGTTTCCAGGCATCGTTCGACAAGCTCTGGGGTTACGCCAACGTGGTTCAGCTGGGAGCACGGCACCTGCCCGAGCATGGCTGCATCGTTCTGGTCAGTGGTTCACCGGCACGTAAATGCAAGCCCGGTCAGGTGGCACTGTCGGCAGTGGGTGGTGCGGTGGAAGCACTGGTGCGTGCGGTTGCACCGGAGATCGCACCGGTACGCATCAACACGCTCTCCCCTGGCGTCATCGACACGCCCATGGTCGAGGCACGAGGGCCCGAACGGAAGGCTATCTACACCGGCATGACCGAGGCGAACGTGATCCCCCGCGCAGGCACGGCAGCCGAAGTCGCGCACGGCATCCTGTTCCTGGTGGAAAACGATTTCGTGACAGGCACGACGGTGGATGTGGACGGCGGCTGGTTGGTTCCCTGAGGTCGCTCATCGACAGCGCCCGTGGCCGAATCGACGGCAGTCTTCGAAGGCTTCAGGTCTGGGAATCCATCGGCAACCGACTGAGCAGGGAATCGGTCTGCATCAGCGCTTCGCGCAGTCGTACATCCAGCCCGTATACGTCGGGCCGGTTCTGCAGCCGGCCGGCATCGTCTACCCAGGTGGTCATGTAAGTCAGATGCGTTGGCACGAAGGTTTTCAGGTGAACCCGGTTGTTCGTGGTGCCCGCCAGCATCGTGTCGATCTCGTCGAGCGATTTACCATCGATCTGCAACAGGAGGCTCGCCAGGCGGTCCGGGTCTTCCAGCCGGATGCAACCATGGCTGTAAGCTCGCGTCGGCTCGCCGAACAGATGCTTCGCCGGTGTGTCGTGCAGGTAGATCGCATAAGGGTTCGGCAACATGAACTTCATGCGCCCCAGCGCGTTACCTTCACCGGGTCTCTGGCGCAGCATGTACGGAAAGGGCTTCTTCGAGAAGGTCGCCGGTGTCATCTTGCTGTCCGGTACCTCGTAGAGCCTGCCCTCGCTTTCGCGCATCAGGCGGAAGTTGCGAGAAGCCAGGTAGCCGGGCTTACGCCGTTCGAGCGGTAGCAGCTCGTTTTCGGCGATCCGCCGCGGTACCGTCCAGGTCGGGCTGAACTCGATGAACTGCATGTCGCGGCTGAACACCGGAGTACCTCGTCCGACCTTGCCGATCACCACCGGCATGTCGATGATGCGCTGTGGTCCGTTGAACAGTTCGAGGCGATAGTTCGGCAGGTTCACCAGCACGTACCGCTCGCCCAGATCGTCCGGCATCCACCGCCAGCGCTCCAGGCTCTGCACGATGCGGGCTATCGCCTCATCCTCGCGCAGGTCCAGGGCTGCGAGCGTGTCGATATCGATCTTCCCCGATTCGGGTAGCCCGTTCTGAGCCTGGAATACCTTCAGGGCCACCAGCAGGGTGGTGTCGAAGCGAGGTGTCAGTACTGTATCGTTGGCCAGCGCACCGGCGCCGATGAGGCGTCGCTTGAGGGTCATGATCACAGGGTGACTGGCACCGGATCGCAGGTCCGGGCCGGCGCGGCGTCCCGAAGCGTCATCCGAATCGATGCCGACCGGCAGGAAACCATCGGGGTCGTAGAAAAAGCGGCTTTTGCCATCGCCGTCGCTCCCGGTCGGGCTCTCGCTCCCGCCACCCGCTCGTGCAGGTACGCCAGCGTCGTCGCGCTTTCCCGGCAGCCTCTCGGCCACTTGGCCGTTGGCGCGCCGATCGAGCAACGTGCGCAACTTGGAACGCAGCCGCGAGTAGTGTCGGTGCGATGGGGTCACGGTTTCCAATGCCTGATCGACGCTGAGTGCCGCCTGCTGAACCTTCCCGTAAAGTTGGTCGACATCATGGTTCGCAGGTTTTGCGTACACCCGATATTGTGCAGTGGCCGGGTCGACGAGGCCGCGATCGAGGTCGGTCAGCAACTGCTTGAATGCACGATCGAGATCGGCCGTCAGGGCCCTGGCTGATCGACTGTTGACGTCCAGGTTCTTCACCCGCCGGTCTGCCCGTAGCGTGAGTTTGGCAAGTTGTTCGCGCAACTCGTGCTGGCCGTAGCGTGCCGGGCTCAAGCCATGTTCGTCACTGGTATCGATCGCTTGCAGCAAGTCTTCGGCCTGCTCGCTGAGACCATCGGACTGCAACCAGGCTATGTGCCCGGCGCTCGCAAGAGCGTCGGTATGGGTATGGGGCAGGCACAAGCCGCACGCCATCAACGTCTGACCCAGCAGCAGGCAGGCTGTACGTGATGGTCGATGCATGGATCGGTGAGCAGATTGATTCGTTGGCATGAGCGGTAAGCGGCGCTTGCCCGGCTCGCCTGACCGAACTGATCTCGGCCTGTGACCGACCGCTCGGCCGATTCGTCAGGTCGCTTGTCGACTTGTGATCAGCGAGGCGTTTCCGTCTGGCACGCTTTTTCCTACGCCGGCATCGGGTGTTGAAAAGTCGAAGCAGGTCTGTGTGCATGAACGCTGAACGATCCAGCCTTCGGGCGAATGAACGGTGAGAGCTTCAGCGGAAGTCTGCTGCCTGGCAGGTGTGCTGCTGGGCCTGCAGTCGCTCAGCCCCACGCCTGTCACGGCTGATGCGCCGAGACGCGTCTCGGCCCCCTCACCGGTAACCGAGTCAGCGCCTCCCGGGCCCGCCGATGTCGGGGAAAAAGATAACCTTTGCACAGCGCCGGCGCTGGCATCTGCTCAACGACGTGACGGCAGCATCGAGGTGGTCACCCGCCCTGCCATGACGCGGTTCGAGATCAGTCCGGCAACGATGGAGCCGGCCACGGTAGAGGTTACAACGCGTGCAACGATCACACGGCTTGAAGCCATCGAGCCGACGTGGGCCGAACGTTCCCGCAGCGTGGAGATAAGCCCTGGTCAGGTCCGCTGGGTGCGTGATGCATTGACTGGTGAGCTGCCCTTGAGCGCAGGAGAACGTGCGGACATCGAAGCCAGCGGAATAGCGCTCGAGGAGGTCGAACCGGGTCGATGCGTTCGCGAATTCCATGTGCCGCCTGTCGTTGCGGAACGGCGGCACCAGGTGCTGTTGCAGGAGCCTGCCCAAATCTACCGGGTCACCGATGCGAAGCTGCGCAAGGAGACTCAAACAGTCACCCTGGTGCCGGAACATCGCCGTCTGATCGAGGTGCCGCCAGTGATTCGCGAGCAGCGATCCCGGCTACGGGTAAACTTCGATTCGTCAGCGCTGCCCTCTACCGACACATCCTCACCGGTGGCCTACCAGTCGGTGGATCAACCTGCTGTAGAGACACCGGCCATGATCACATGGGTGACGGAGGCGGCGAGAACCGTCGAGGTGCCGATCAGGAGGGTAGAGACAGCTGCCATAGCCACACCGGTGCAGGTACCGGCGCGATTCGAAACGGTGACAGAGACTCACGTCGAGATCGAACCGCGTCTGGTGTGGCGGCTCACCGGTGGTCTACCGCAAGATCCTCCGCAAGAGGCCTTGCCGTCCACAGCCACACACACCGGGAGAATGGCCTGCCTGCGCCGGATACCGGCCGTGCGCCATCGCTACGAATTCTCCGAACTTGTCAGCCCGGCCGAAGTACGCTCGCGTGTGGAACCGGCAAGCTCCAAGAGTTTCGACGTCAAGGTATCGGCCGTCGAAGCGCAAGCCGTGCCCCGAACCATACCGGCACAGACGCAGACGCGGCGAGTTACGGTCGACCTGCCCCAACCGGCAACCGGCCCGCTGCCGGTGGTCTGCAAGACGGATGTCGGCCGCAGCCTGGTGCGCCAGGTGCAGTCAGCGCTGCAGGTGGCCGGATTTGATCCTGGTGAGGTAGACGGTCTCAGCGGCCCGGCCACGCTGAATGCACTGGCACAGTACGAGGTAGCGATGAACCTGACGGTGACCGGCAGGTTCGCACTGCCCACGTTGCAGCGGCTCGGTGTGAAGGCCTCGATGGCGAGCGGCGACTGACCGATCATCGTCGTTCATGGCCGTCAAGCCAAGACGATCACACCGCGCCGAGCATATCGCGCCGAGCATATCGAGCCGATCAGGGCAGGCCCATCGCAGCAGATCCATCACTCCTGATCGATGACGGCAGATCGATCATAGCAGGTGTTTCAAGCGCTCCAGATAAGCCTGTTCGTCCGGTGCACGCCCTTGCCGTTGAGCGTCCCATAGGTATTCTCCCAGGCACTCCATCATCAAGTGCTCCACCTTGTGGCCGTCGCCGTGCTGCAGCAGTAACGAACGTGTCAGTGGTGCTATACCTGGCGGGCGGTCGGTGCCCACCTGCTCGCGCAGTGCCAGATGCAATGACAGGTGCAGGAAGGGATTGCCTTCGGCGTGTTCACTCGTGAAATCCCGATCCACGACCGCATCGGCGTCCTTCAGCAACACGTGATACTCGGGGTGCTCCTCGAGCAGGCTGACGATCTGCTTTTCCAACGGCTCGAGCGGTGTATCGCTCAGGCGCTTCTGCCAGGCGTCGACGAACGTGGCGCGAAGCTTCTTTCTGTCTTGGGAGAAGAGCATGTGAAAACAATGGCCAAGGTTGTCTGAATTAGGGGTTGTCGATCAGGTTCTTCACTGCCAGCAGGCAACCCAGCCCGATGAAGGCACCGGGTGGCAGCACGGCGAGCAGGACGCCGTTATCGGCACTGAACGCCCGAACCGACAATACATCACCGGCCTGACCCAGCAGCAGCGCTGCGTTCGCGAACAGCGTGCCCTGGCCGATCAGCTCACGCATCAGGCCCAGGACTACCAGCACGCCGAGGAACCCGGTGCCCATGGCCAGCGCGTCGAGCGAGGCGGTCCGCCAGGGCTGGCGTGCCGCGAAGGCTTCAGCGCGACCCATGATCAGGCAATTGGTGACGATCAACGGCAGGAAGATGCCCAGTGTGCGATGTAGCGACGGTGCCCAGGCCTGCAACATGAATTCGATGACCGTGACGGTCGACGCGATGATCACGACATACAGAGGAATGCGTACCGCTGAAAATAGAAAGGGTCGCAGCATCGACACTGCGGTGCTGGCCACGACCATGGTGGCGAGCGTTGCCAACCCGAGTGCCAGCCCGTTGACGGCCGTGTTGCTCACAGCCAGCAATGGGCACAGGCCGAGCAGCTTCACGAGTCCGGGATTCTCGCTCCACAGTCCATCGGTCAGCAGGCGTCGGGTGCCTTGACTATCCAGGAGGGAGTCAGCAGCTTTCATGGAAAGTTACGATGGGTTGCCAGGGGTACACGATGTTCGTACGATCAATGGCGCTTTTCTGCGTGTGAAAAGTGCAACTTCTCGCCTCGATCGGCGGCGAACAAGAGCTCTGCGTTGTCCTTGTACCACGCCACGGTCCGGTAGAGCGCCGACACCACTGCCTGCGAGGTGATGGTCGCTCCGCTGATCTGATCGAATTCACCATCGTTGTCCTGCAGTCGCCAGGCGGACAGCGGTAGCCGATCGATCGACAGCTGATCGAATTGCAGAATCCAGTCGCTGCGGGAGGCCTCGATGGCATCGCCCAGTCCCGGCGTTTCCCGATGTTCAGTCACACGCACGCCGAGTATCTTTCCGGCACGTGTGCAGGCGACCAGTAGCCGGATGCTGCCGCTGTAGCCATGGGGTGCCGTGGATTCGATGACCATCGCAGTGTCGCGCTGGTCGTTACGTGCTCGATACAGACTGTGCGCCTGCGCATTGCCCAACGCCGCCGCGCTTACCGAAATGCGGTCGTCGGCCGGGTCGTTGTCGTAGCTGCCGGCTGCCAGCAATTCCTCGAGCCCGTCGAGTAGGAGCTGATGGCGTGCAGCTTCGATGGCAGGGCGCGTCACGTTCCAGGTGGCACCGAGCAACACGATCGCCAGGCAGACGAAGCCGCCGAGCACCAGGCCACTTCTGAATTCGACTCGCTCAGTCAGTGAATGCAGCGGAATCATCGTCGACCTGTCGACCAGTAGTCGATGGCGGGCACCGTGCAGTTCATGATCAGCACGGCGAACGCGAGGCCCTCCGGGTAGCCACCGTATTCCCGGATCACGAAGGTCAGCACGCCGATACCGCCACCGTAGATCAGTCTGCCGATGTTGCCCGTCGCTGCGCTGACCGGGTCGGTGGCGATGAAGAAAGCCCCCAGGATGGCGGCACCCGACAGCAGAGACAACGGTAACCCGGGTTGTGGCGTAGTGCTGAGGGGCCACTGCAGCAGATAGCACAGCGCAAGGGTGCCCAGCACGGCAACCGGGATGTGCCAACGGATCACGCGTCTCCAGAGAAGGTAAAGCCCGCCGACCAGAAATGCCGTGTTGGCGGGCACGAAACCGCCGGTCATCACCAGCGTGTTCAGGTCGGTGCCGGGAAACGATGGCGCACTGCCGGGTCCGATGTCAGCCATGCTGCGTTCCAGCGTGCGGATCGCATCAAGCGGTGTCGCGCCGGTGATGGCATCCCACGTTACAGTCGCATCACGCGGCAGCGGCCAGTCGGGGAACAGCTTCACCTGCAATGTCGTCGACAGGTCGAAGGCTGGCATCGCGTCGATAGCCGGCCATGTGGTCATGGTCACCGGGAACGACACCATCAGCACGGCATAGCCTGTCATGGCCGGGTTGAACGGGTTGTGCCCAAGCCCGCCGTACAGATGCTTGCCCAGCCACACCATGCCGGCCACGCCCACGGCCAGTTGCCACAGTGGCAACCACGGCGGCACGGCCAGGGCAAGTAGCCAGGCGGCCAGAGTGATGCTGCCATCACCCAGCGCATGTGTCACCGAGCGACCGCGCAGGCGAACCGTGAGAGCTTCGAGGCCGCAGGCCAGGACGATGGCGGCGATGACGTTGATGACCACACCCGCACCGAGCGCCCAGGCGAGCAATGCCGTGCCCGGTACCAATGCAAGCATGACCTGCAGCATGATCTGCTGTACCGAGCGTCTGGCCGTTGGTGCCGGACTTGCGAATATCGTGACTGGCATGTCAGCGGTCCGGCTCGTTCGCGCTGCCTGCCCCTGCTTCAGCACCTGCATCTTCTGCCCCTGCATCGGCACCCGCGCAGGTCTGTCCATCTGAACCAGGCTGCGGAACGGGCGTCGATATCGGTACCGGGGCCGCAGGGCCTCGCCGTCGCGCCTTTGCCCGCGCCAGTGCGGCGGCGACCGGATCTTCACGAGTTTCAAGCTGCAGACGCCGTCTTGCCTTTTCGGCCTCCTGTTCGGCGGCCTTGCGCTGCAGACGTTGTTCACGCCCTGCGTGCAAGCCGGCAAGCCGGACGGCCTCGCGTTCCTGGTGGTCTTGCTCGCGCAGACGGGATTGGGCGTGACGGAACGTGCCCGTCAACGGGATGCCGGAGGGGCACACCAGATCGCAGCAACCGCAGGTGATGCAGGCAGACAGCGAAAATCGCTTCAGCTGTACGGCATTGCCGCTGCGTGCGTATCGATACAATTGTTGCGGTAGTAAATCTGCCGGGCAGACATCGGCGCAATGCCCGCAGCGAATGCATTCATGCGCCTCGACCGTGTTCGCCAGGCGATTGAGCATCACGCAATTCGTCGTGGCAACTACCGGCGCTTCGGCGGAGGTCAGCCTGAACCCGCTGAGCGGGCCACCGGCTCGGAGCTCTGTAAAGGCTTTGTCGTTCGTGAGCTCATCTTCCAAGCCTTGACAGCGCAGCACATGAGACAGGTTTTCGAGCTCATCTTCCAAACCAAGACAGCGCAGCACATGAGACAGGTTTTCGAGTTCATGTTCCAAACCAAGACAGCGCAGCACATGAGACAGGGGCGTACCGAATCGCACGCGTACGTTGCGCGGTTCCGCCACCCTATCGCCACCGACCGTCATGAGCCTCGAATGCAGTGGCGTACCGCGCACCGCTTCCCCGCAGGCAGCTGCGGTAGCGACGTTGAGACAGAGCATGCCGTGGTCTGTCGGGCGTTCGCCGGCTCGCAAGCGCACGCCACTGAGCAGGTGCACCAGGGTAGTTTCCGCTCCCGAAGGATAGCGTGGCGGTATCGAGACGAGGGTCACGTCGTGCAAGGGGTTTTCGAGCAGGGCGGCCTGCAGTCGAGAATGGGCCGTCACGCTGGTCCTCTCGATCGCTATTATGCAGCTATGGCACTGTGTGAGTTGCACGAGCTGATGCACGCCCCGTATCACCGACTCCGCTTCGGCCTGCATGAGCCCGGCATCACAGGCGATGCCGGGCTCGCATTCCGCCGCGTTGATGATCAGCAGAGAGATGCGGCCTGCGGCGATCGCCCGGAGCTTGTCGGCGGCCGCGAAGCCGGCACCGCCCATGCCCTGAATGCCGGCCTCCAGCAGGCGCTCCAGTGTGAGTGAGGTCAACGGTGGCAGACTTGCAAGATCATCGCGCTGATCGGTTTCGATGACCACGCAGGGCGCCGAGAGGCCTGATGGGTGAATGAATGGCCTCTCCTCGATGCTGACGACGGTGCCGGACGTGCCTGCCAGAACACCGGCTGCCACGGCGGTGCCGCCTGCCACCTGATCGCCCGGTCGAACCCATGATGTCAGAAGCTCGCGTCGGTAGTTCACCAGCGGCAGTACCAGTGTGGCTGGCAGGGGAATGTCGACGATCGCTTGTTCGGCCGCCTGCTTGTCGCCGGCCAGCATCAGCCCGCCGTTGAAGTCGTGCAGCTTCACGTCACGTCGCGTGCCCCAAGATGCAAGCAATCGAGCAGCCACGGCACTGGCACGGCGAGGCTCCTTCAAGGTTTCAGGGCCGGTGACGGCCATTGCCAGCGGGTCAGTGGAAGCGCTCGTGGCAGCAATTCGATACAGTCGACCGGGCAGGGTGGCAGGCACAGCTCGCAGCCGGTGCAGTCCTCACTGATCACGGTATGCATGTATCGCGAGGCGCCGACGATGGCATCGACCGGGCAGGCCTTGATGCACAGTGTGCAGCCTATGCACGTGGCTTCATCGATCAGAGCGACCTGCGGCGGCTTGTGTTCGCCGAAGTCTTCATCCAACGGCTCGGGTTCCCTGCCCAGCAGGCCCGCCAGTTCAGCGATCGTGGCATCGCCGCCCGGCGGGCACCGGTTGATCGGCGCATCGTCACGAATGATGGCGTCGGCGTAGGGGCGGCAGCCCGGGTAGCCGCATTGCGCGCATTGCGTCTGCGGCAGTAACGCGTTGACGCGCTCGACCAAGGCACCTTCTGCATCATCGTGGTCGGCACGGGCCAGCCAGGCCAGCAACGCACCGATGGCCATCAGTGTGATGAACAGTGCCATCAGCGTGAGCAAGGCCTGCATGCTCAATCGAGACCCCGAAAGCCCATGAAGGCCAGCGACATGATGCCCGCGGTGATCAGCGCCACACTGTCGCCGCGAAACGGTGCGGGCACATCCGCTGTCTCCTCGATACGCTCACGCAGCACGCTGAACAGCAGGAGCACGAGCGTGAAGCCGAGCGCGGCACCGAATCCGAACAGTACCGCGTGCAGGAAGCTGTGTTGCTGTCGAGTGCTCAACAAGGCAACTCCGAGCACCGCACAGTTGGTAGTGATCAGCGGCAAGTACAAGCCGAGCACTCGATGCAGCAACGGGCTATGTCGGCGGATGGTGATTTCGGTGAATTGCACCACGCCTGCGATGATCACGATGAAGGTCAGGGTGCGCAGGTACTCCACATCGAACGGCATGAGCAGCCAGCGGTTCACCAGATAGCTCAGCCCGGCAGCCAGGGTCAGCACGAAGGTGGTGGCGATACCCATCCCCAGTGCGCTGTCGAGCTTGCGCGAGACGCCCATCAAGGGGCACAGGCCGAGGAACTGCACCAGCACGAAATTGTTGACCAGCACCGTGCCGATCAGGATGAGGGCAACCTCATGCATGGGCTGTCGTCGTCAGTGGTTCCGTAGCCGGTGATCTGTGCGCCTCATGAGGAGCATCATTTCACCCGCATGCCGGCACTCGCACCGTTGTCCGGGGTCAGGATGAACAGGTCGGAGCCGCCGGGCCCGGCCGCCAGCACCATGCCTTGAGATTCTCCGAAGCGCATCTTGCGTGGCTTCAGGTTCGCGACCATGACGGTGGTGCGGCCGATCATGTCCTGCGGCTCGTAGGCCGCCTTCAGGCCGGCGAACACGGTGCGGGTGCCGATGCCGATATCGAGCGTGAGCTCGATCAGCCTGTCGGCGCCATCCACCGCTCTGGCATCGACGATGGTCGCGACACGCAAGTCGACCTTGTCGAAATCGTCGATGGTTATCTCGGGCTTCAATGGTTCCAGTTCAGCGGTGGCCTGAGCGGGAATCGTGGTCGATGCGACAACACCTTCGTCGCCGATACGTGTGGCACCCGTCTTCGCCGGCTGGCTCGAAGCGGGCTGCTCTGAAGCGTAAGCCAAGCCTGACCCCTTGCTCTCCTCCAGGGTCGTTTCCAGTACGCGCTTCACCTGCGCAACCTCGATACGCGTCATCATGGCCTTGTACGGCTCGATACCCTGGCCTACCAGTGGGGTGGTCAGCGACTCGAGCGTCAGTTCGGTGCGCAGAAAGGCCTCGCTCTTGGCTTTCAGTTCCGGCAGCACCGGTGAGAGATAGGTGACGATCACGCGGAAGTAGTTCAGGCCGACGGTGCATATGTCCTGCACCTCCGCCTCATGACCTTCCTGCTTGATCTTGACCCACGGCTCGGCATCGTTGATCCAGGTGTTGGCGTGTTCGGCCAGCAGCATGATCTCGCGCATCGCCTTGCCGTATTCACGTTGCTCGTAGTGCTCGCAGATGATGCTCTGCGCACTGACGAATTCCCGATAGTCGCTGTCGAGAGCTTCCGGGTATCGTGCCGAGAGCTGGCCATCGAAACGCTTGGTGATGAAGCCTGCGCAGCGGCTGGCGATGTTCACGACCTTGCCCACCAGATCGGCGTTCACACGGGTAACGAAGTCCTCGAGGTTCAGGTTCAGGTCGACCACGCTGGCGCCGAGCTTGGCGGCGAAGTAGTAGCGCAGGCTCTCCGGCCCGAAATGTTCCAGCCAGGTGTTCACCGTGATCGAGGTGCCGCGGGATTTCGACATCTTGGCGCCATCTACAGTGAGAAATCCGTGCACGAACACCCCGGTGGGCTTGCGAAAGCCTGCACCTTCAAGCATGGCCGGCCAGAACAGGCAATGGAAGTTGGCGATGTCCTTGCCGATGAAATGGTAGAGCTCCACGTCGGTGTCCGGTTCCCAGCTGGCTTGCCAGTTCTCGCCGGTGCGTTCGGCAAGGTTCCGATGGCTGGCCATGTAGCCGATCGGCGCATCCAGCCAGACGTAGAAGTACTTGCCCGGCGCATCAGGAATCTCGAACCCGAAATAGGGTGCGTTGCGGGAGATGTCCCAGTTCTGCAGGCCGCTGTCGAGCCATTCGCGCAACTTGTTGGCGATTTCCGGTTGCAGCGTGCCGCTGGTGGTCCATGCCTTGAGCATGTCGCTGAAATGCGAGAGCGCGAAGAAGTATTGTTCGGAATCCCGTAGCTCAGGCACCGCTCCGGATACCTGCGATACGGGATTGCCCAGTTCCGTCGCATCGTAGGTGGCGCTGCAGATCTCGCAGTTGTCGCCATACTGGTCGGGGCTGCCGCAACTGGGGCATTCGCCTTTCACATAACGGTCGGGCAGGAACATCTCGCGCGTGGGATCGTAGAGCTGCTTGATCGTGCGCCTCTCGATGTGCCCGGCATCGCGCAGCCGGGTGTAGATCATCTCGGCCAGCTCGCGATTTTCCGGCGAATGCGTGGTGTGGAAATTGTCCGGTGAGAGCAGGAAGCGTTCGATATCCCGTTCGTGCTCGGCCTTGAAGCGGGTGATCAGCGCCTCGGGGGTGACGCCTTCCTGCTCGGCCTTCAGCATGATCGGCGTGCCGTGCCCGTCGTCCGCCCAGATCCACTGGCAGTGATTGCCGGCCATGCGCTGGTAGCGCGCCCAGATGTCTGTCTGTATGTATTCGAGCAGGTGGCCTATGTGCAGCGCGCCGTTGGCGTAGGGCAGGGCGCTGGTGACCAGTATTCGGCGAGTCATGTCGTGATGAGTTCCGGGAAAATCGTCGTCGGGGAGCCCGTAGACGAGCCGTGGCCAGGTGGGCGCTTGTGTATAGTGAAGGGTTACCATAGGTAGTCTACCAGTCCACCGTTTCAGGTACGAAATCAGATGTCCGACTTATCGCGCGAGAAGATCGAGCAGGCGCTCGATAACGCCATGGATCCGCACCTCGGCAAGAGCCTGGTGGCAGCAAAGGCGGTGCGGGATATCGTCATCGACGGCGATACGGTGCGCATCGGTATCGTGCTGCCCTATCCGGCCGGCATCTACCGCCTCACGCTGGCCGACGAGCTGCGTGGCCTGCTCGCCTCGCAGGCAGGGGTGACCAACGCGATCATCGATATCAGCCACGATGTCATCGCTCACTCGGTTCAGCAGGGCATCAAGCGGCTGTCGAACGTCAAGAACATCATCGCCGTCGCCTCCGGCAAGGGTGGGGTGGGCAAGTCCACCACCGCGGTGAACCTGGCGCTGGCGCTGGCTGTCGAAGGCGCATCGGTAGGCCTGCTCGACGCCGACATCTACGGTCCCAGCCAACCGCGCATGATGGGCCTGTCCGGCCAACCGGAATCCACCGACGGGAAGAGTCTGGAGCCGATGGAAAACCACGGTGTGCAGTGCATGTCCATCGGTTTTCTCATCGATGAGGAAACCCCGATGATCTGGCGCGGGCCGATGGTCACCCAGGCGCTCGAACAACTGCTCAACGATACTCGCTGGCGTGATCTGGACTATCTGATCATCGACATGCCGCCTGGTACCGGCGATACGCAACTGACGTTGTCACAGAAGGTGCCGGTCAGCGGTGCGGTCATCGTCACCACCCCTCAGGACATCGCCCTGCTCGATGCCCGCAAGGGCCTGAAGATGTTCGAAAAGGTGGATATACCGATTCTCGGCGTCATCGAGAACATGTCGATTCACATCTGCAGCCAGTGCGGGCATGAGGAGCACATCTTCGGCGATGGCGGTGGTGCACGCATGGCCGGCGAGTCCAGCGTCGAGTTGCTCGGTGCCTTGCCGCTGGAAATGGGCATCCGCCTGCAGGCCGACAGCGGGCGGCCGACCGTTGTGTCCGATCCGGATGGTCGGGCGGCCGGGCTCTATCGGGAGATCGCACGGAAGATGGCGGCCAGATTGTCCTTGCAGGCCAAGGATTACAGTTCTAAGTTTCCGAACATCGTCATCCAGAACACCTGACATGCCTTGTTCGAACCGTTTTCCGTTCATCGCCGAAGACCCGTTCGCAGCCGAGGCCAGTGCCACGTGAGCATCAAAGCCGACAAGTGGATTCGTCGCATGGCCGAGTCCACTGCGATGATCGAGCCGTTCGAGCACGGGCAGGTGCGGGTGAACGAGAGTGGCGAGCGCATCGTCTCGTACGGCACGTCAAGCTACGGATACGACGTGCGCTGTGCCGATGAATTCAAGATCTTCACCAACATCAACCACGCGATCGTCGACCCGAAGGCGTTCAATCCAGACAGTTTCGTGGATATAAGAGCCAACACCTGCATCATTCCGCCAAACTCCTTCGCACTGGCGCGAACGGTGGAGTACTTCCGAATCCCCCGAAACGTACTCACGGTGTGCCTCGGAAAAAGCACCTATGCGCGCTGCGGAATCATAGTGAACGTGACTCCGCTGGAACCCGAGTGGGAAGGCCACGTCACACTTGAGTTCTCCAACACCACTCCGTTGCCCGCCAAGATCTACGCCCACGAAGGGGTTGCGCAAATGCTTTTCTTCGAATCCGATGAGGTCTGCGAAACCTCCTACGGTGACCGTGGCGGCAAGTACCAAGGTCAGCGCGGAGTCACCCTGCCTCGTACCTGAGAAGCCCTGTCAGAGCAAGGGCACGTCAGTAATTGCCTCTCAAGCGCTGCCGGACGCCCATTTGGCAGGGCGTGCTGATCGGGTTGGGGGACGAGGCGGAGTTTGCTGAAGAAACTGGCCGGAGGTGGCCGCACGCGCCTCCTGCTTCTCACGCCCGCGGCACGGCAGGGAGGTTCTTCGCATGGGGTCAATCCTCGAGATTATTCAGCGGAAAATCAATCACGGGTGTGGAAACATTGTCCCGTCGGATACGTGCCAGCACACGGTCTGTTCTCTGGATGCTGCCACTATCGGCCGATGCGACGATCGCATACCCTTCCGTAATCCCGTGGTACATATCCAGTGCGAGAATATCGATCGAGTCCGCCGAGCCACCAAAGCCGAGGGTCGGCACAGATAACCCGAAGTCGTCGTTATCCGTGCCGATGGAGTTGAAGAACACATCCATCTCGAGCTGTGGGGATTCGCCCGGCGCCGCTACCGTGATACCGTGCGTCAGTTCCATTTGTGCGGTAATCAACCGTGTTGCATACTCCAACAGCGGGTGCTCGCTCAGGAAATGCACGCCCAAACGAACTGTCCTGCCCTGCAATTCAGCAATTTCCGGTTTTGCCATCAGATCGTCGATGAACTGATTCAGGCTGTAGGTCACCAATCGTTGAGCAGTAGAGCCGGAAAGTGGATCGACTACCTGCCGTGTAGAGCATCCGGCCATTACAAAAGACGACAAGAGCGCGACGCCAATAAACCTGGCGTGGCGCTGATGCCTAAATCGAAGTAGAGTCAATGCAAGGCTCCTGATGGTAAACTCGAATTGGTCGCTGTCGGAAACATGAAGGATGGAACATCCCTCCACATTGTTGCATATGTTGCCTGGGGTGTGCGGTCATTCGTTGGTCGCGTAGTCTGACGAAATTGATCAGGCGTCTCCGGTCTCGGGGGAACCCCCGGTACCCGCACAGTTGGGGGTACGGCCGGACGCGACCATGCAATTTCAACAGCGGTATCAGAGCAGTCTGCAGGCAATGGCATTCAGATAAGAATTTATCGCTCGTACCTGTGAGCGCAAGTGTGAGCTGCTTGTCGCGGTATGTCCAAAACAAGCTGTTTCAACGCCTTCGTTGCTCCGGTCAGAGACACGATCCAGCACTCGCTTGAATCACTGGATATCGACGATACGACGGTGTTTCGGCGCGTGTCGGAAGTTATCGCCGAACAGTTGGCTGGGCTTGCATTGCTCGAGGGAGTGTCGAATTCTGTCGAGAATTGGATCGGTCGGCAACCGGATTGCCTCGCCATCTTGCAGTCACGCCCGATAACGACACTGCCCGCTGGTCGCTATCGGCTTTTCACCGATGCCAACATAGCCGAAACGTACCCGGACGTAGTGCTGCCGATGACGGCTTCAGTGCTACGAAGAGACTGCACCCGATGCTTTCGAAGGGCGTTTCTGTGCCTGGGCATTCCCTTTACCAATGGCGTTTCACGGTCGGCTTTCTTGCAATACTGAAGCATAGGCTGTACCCGAACAATGATCTGGAGAGAACACAACGAATAAACCGGCTCCTGTCGCGACAGTCGGTGGAAAGTGTCAAGGTAGATATATTCCTTTTGACGCTGGAAGATATTCGCCAACACTTCGCGGCCTTCCGGATCGACGGCGAACTCTGCGAACTGGTAAAGCATAGGCGCGCTGTGTCTCAGTGCTGGACGTCGGCTGAAATGCCGGGGCGCTTCTATCTCGAGGGTATCAGGCGGCCGCCGTCTCGAAGCCGATCCGGGGGCAAATATAGCCACCCACCCACACAGACCACAGGCACCCTCCGGGGCATTGCCTGTTCGGACGGGGTGGTCTCCGGAGAGGCGATCGTTGTGAACGATGCCGATACGGACGATGACGTGAGCGGTAAGGTCTTGGTCGGGAGGGATCGCTTCGGAGGCGGTTCAGTCGATAGGCACCCGTGCGCTCATGCCTGGCCACTGCGTGGGAATGCTGTCCAAGCAGATGACGTACCCCTTCCCTGCATCCCAGGTTGATCCTCTTATCGAACGGGCCGCCGGGCACGCACCGGGAGGCAAGCACGATACATTCATGATGGAGATGTTTCGATGAGCAACGGGCTGCAAAAACTGCCGATGACATCGGCAGAGCTTGCCGCTGAACTTGCGCTGGATGCGGATGCTCTGCATCGGATCATGCGAGCGGCGATGAATCTGGGTTTTTTCGATCTTGATCCACGAGGGCGGTTTCGTCTGAACCGCATCTCGTGCGCATTGCTCTGAGAAGACCCATCACAGGTGCGGGAGATGGCTCTGTACGTCTCCTCACCCGCCAATGCCGGTTTGCCGGGTGGGTGGCGAGCACGGCCCTTCTGCTGATCATTCGCATCTGGGACGCTTCGAGCTGAACGCAAAAAGCCGAGGTCGAAGTGCTTCGACCTCGGCTTGCCCTTTCGACCGGTCGCTACAGTCGGCAGTGCAGGCCGCATTCGCGCTGAGCCATCACCTTGGTGACATCGTGGTACTGGTCTTCCACCGGTAACCCGTGAGTGTCGATATAGTCTTCGACATCGGTGTCCGACCACTGCAGCAGGGGCGCGATCTTGGTGACATCGCCCGGGCCCGGCTCCACCACACGAAGCGTCTTGCGGAAGGCGGTTTCGCTGCGGCGCACGCCGGTAATCCAGAAGTCGGGCCGATGCTCGGCCAGCGCACGGCGAAACGGCTCGAGCTTCACTTCGTCGGTGAACTGCTTGTGTTGACGCCCGTCAACATCGGTAACGTCACCGATCACCGCATTGATACGTGCTGCCGTCCGCGCCGGTTGGTAGATATGGATGTTCAAGTTCCACTCGCCAATCAGGCGCTCGGCGAAACGGTAGGTTTCGGCAGTGTTGTAGCCGGTGTCGACCCAGATGACCGGAATATCGGGTCGCACATCGGTCGCCAGCTTCAACAATACGGCCGAATGCGGGCCAAAGCTGGTGGAAAGGATCGCCCGCTCGCTCTGCTCGAGGGTCCAGCGCAGGATGTCGTGCGCCGACGCACCTTGCAGCTGCTGATTACTCCGAGCGATGCGCACGTCCGCAGCGGCCTCCGAGGCCGTGAAAGCGTCTGTTGGTGTGTGACTCAGCTGTGACATCGAAATATCCATGGTCCCATAGAGAAATTTGATATGGGGCCATTGGACCATCGAGTCCAGCGCTTGACCAAGAGCTTTTCGCTATAAGGTCTGGCGTTTTTGGCATAAGCCACTGCCGAGCCGTACGGTTCAGCTGTCGTGGTTCACTTCGCCTGCCCGTCGCGTGACTTCCGAGCAGTACTGTGAGACGCCAGTCGGCACCCAAGGGGTCGTCGACCAAAGGGTCGTCAGCAAGGAATTCTCCAGGATGTATCAGGTGAATCCGCTAGCGGGCCCTGATGCCCTGACGGCGACCTCGTACGACGTCACTACGACGCTGCCAAGTCGTCATTTGTCGCTTCATTGTTATACAGATTAGCGTTTCGGGCACGAGTTTCGTATGCTGGTGCCATCGAGCTGCGATCTGAACCAATCGCGGAAGGCGGATTTCAACAGGGGTACCAGTGATTGACTGTGACGGCTATCGCGCGAACGTAGGCATCATACTCAGCAACCAGGAAGGTCAGGTGTTCTGGGCACGTCGTGTCGGTCAGAACGCGTGGCAGTTCCCGCAGGGTGGCATCGATCGTGAAGAGTCGCCAGAAGAGGCGATGTACCGAGAGCTGAAGGAAGAGACCGGTCTGGCGCCTGATGATGTCGAAGTCCTCGGTTGTACCCGGGAATGGCTCAGGTACCGGCTTCCCAAGCGCTATGTGCGGCGTAACCAGAGCCCGTTGTGCATCGGGCAGAAACAGATCTGGTACATGTTGAAGATGGTCAGCGAGGAATCTTCGGTCGATCTCGCCATCAGCGACAAACCCGAGTTCGACCATTGGAAATGGATCGACTACTGGGAACCCTCCCGCCGCGTCATCTTCTTCAAGCGCAAGGTCTACAAGCGCGCCCTGACGGAACTGGAGGCCCTGCTACCGTGCGCGACAGCGCGCGTAGCCAGATAGAAGAGTACCGTGCGCGACAGCGCGCGTAGCCAGATAGAAGAGTACCGTGCGCGACAGCGCGCGTAGCCAGATAGAAGAGTACCGTGCGCGACAGTGCGCGTACGTCAGTCAGGCCCTAACGAAGCAACTCGCTAGCCAGATCTGCAGGGGTCTCAACCAACAGATCGGCCCCGCAGCTCCTGTCGAACAGATGCCCCCAGGCCACGGCGATGGATCTGACAGGCGCTGCACCTGCCGCTTGAATGTCCGTGGGTGCATCCCCTGCATAAGCGCACCGCTCGAGCGGCACCTGCATCGCGGCGGCAACCGCTCGCAGACCGGCCGGGTCAGGTTTTGGCGGATGACCGTCACCACCGACAACCTGCTCGAAGGCGCTCATCAATCCGACGGCCTCGAGCAAGGTTTCGGCGGAGCGTTGGCTGGCCCCAGTGAATACGGCCATCCTCACCACGCCGTTCAATGCACGCAGGCACTCATGTATTCCATCGTGAACGGCCACTTCCGATGCCTTGGCAGCAAGTGTGGAGTAGAAAAACTCCATCTCCTCGGCAAGCGGTGCACGACCGAGCAGATGCTCGATCACGTTTTCCGGCACCCCCAGACTGTACAGCGCCACTACCTCATCCCGCGAACACCGGTTCCCACCGAACTCGTTCGCCGCTGCGATGAAGCTGTCAGGCACGACGGTCGCGGAATCGATCAGCGTGCCATCCATGTCCCAGATGAGCAGCTCGACAGGTTTCTCGGCCATCTGTTCTCCCATGTGATCGTTATGTGCTGGGCCATGTTGTTTGTCAGCTGTTCGAACGCTCAACCCGGCCGCACGATCACCATGATCACGATGCCGAACAGGAACAGCACCGGCACCTCGTTGAACCACCGGTACCAGACGTGCGAGCGATTGTTCCGGTCTTCACGGAAGTTCGACACGATACGGATGCACCAGAGGTGGTAGAGGATCAGGAACAGCACCAGCAGCAGCTTGATCTGCATCCACCCGACCTGCGCCAAGGCCGGCACCCAGACGATCAGCACGATGGTGCCGAACAGTATCGTGAGTACCGCGCCGATGTTCGTGATCGCCAGCAGCTTGCGCTGCATCACCTTGAAGGTTTCCCGCTGCACCGTCTCCGCCGGGTCGCTCTGGGCGAAGTAGACGAACAGGCGCGGCAGATAGAACAAGCCGGCGAACCAGGTCACCATGAAGATCACGTGCAGAGCCTTGAACCAGAGCATGAGTTGTCGTCGATGAGGTGAGAGCGGCAGGCTACAGCATGCCGTCGAGCTGATCGCGCAACGCCCGGATGTCCATTGCACCCACATGGCGGGCGACCGTCGTGCCATCTGCGTCAAACAGGTAGCTGGTCGGCGTGCCGCGCACCGGTTCGAACTGTTCCAGTACCTTGCCCTCGATGTCGATCGCCACCGGGAAGGGCAGTTTGCGCGCCTTGGCCAGTTCCAGCACTTCATTCGGTGGGTCATGGGGCATGGCCACCGCGATCAGCTCGAAGCCTGCGCCGGCGTAGTCGTCATAGAGCTCTGCCATGGCAGGCATTTCCTGCAGGCAGACGACGCAGGTGGGGGACCAGAAATTCACGAGCACCGGACCGTCGAGTGACTGCAGCTCGATGATGTCACCCGTCAGCGTATGAAGCCGGGCCGGTGGCGCCTCACCGGGGCCTACACGGCTTCCGCACGCCAGCAGGATAGCGCACAGGGCTACGGTGAGGCCGACGGTAGGCACGCGCAGGACCAAGTTGGGTTTCGGCATCAGCGAATGATACCGCCACCAGGAGCTCCCGGGAGTCTTCTGGGTGTCAGGGTATGTCATCGAATGGCCCATGGCGCCTGCGTGCTGATCGATGCCAAGGCTTTTCCTGGCCCGTCGGGTGCCTGCGGGGCAGTAGCTTTCAGGACCTTGCTGTCGATCGGTGCTCAAGCATTCCTTTGTGTCGGCCGACATCTGCATCGAGATCAAGCGTCTTTCGGGACCGGTATCACACGAACGCACGGCACTCCTCCCACGACGCATGATTCGGGTGGATCGGTACGTCAACACTCAGACAACACAGATCCGGCATCGCTGCGACGGCTGCCAGGGCCCAATGACCGGAGTAGATGATCAATGCGAGCAATTCTCCACAGATTGACAGGCCAGCTGTGGCACTCGGTAATTCCAGCCGTGCTGGCTCTTGTTCTCGGTTCTGCGCCGGTGCAGGCCGACGAGGCAGCCAGAGCGTACGCCGGCGTCGGTTTTTCCGACGGCAGCCTGGAGGTTCCGGGCAACGACGACAGGAGCCTGGGCACGATCAACGCGACTGTCGGTATCCAGTTGCTCGACTTCCTGGGCCTTGAATTGCAGGCCGGAGCCGCATCTGACGAGACTGACAGCATTTTCAGTGATCCCTTGGTGCAGTACCAGAGTGCCATGTTGCGGCTCGGTTATCGATGGGACCGAACACAGCTCTACCTGCTGGCGGGTCAGGTTCGTCTGGATATAGACAGCGACCTGAACAACACCGATTCCGGCAATGCTTTCGGCGCGGGTATCAACCTGTTCGGTAGTGAGACGACGGCATTGAACGTGCACGTGTTGCGGTTCGACGATGGTGCGTTCACCACTGCCACCATCGGTGTTCAGTATTTCTTCGGCGGCTTTCGCTGAAGCTGGCACGATCTAGACAAGGAATACGCACGATGATGAAGCCCGGATCGAAGCAACTCACCCGGTGGCCCAGGGCGCTGGGCATGTTGCTGCTCGTCACCTCGGTGTTGCTGGTCTCATGCAGCAAGCGCAGTGACGACACGAGCACCGGTGGATCGACAACGCCGCAGTACAATGCGAACGGCGATCTCATCGAACCGGGCTTGGGTGCAGCAACCATCGGCCAGGACCTCTCGGTGCGGGTCATCAGCGACGTGGCACAGCTGCCCACCGGTGGTACCGGCAAGGCCACCATCACCGCGTTCGTCACCAATGAGAGCAACCAGGGCGTAGGCGATCAGAGCGTCGTCATCAGTGCCGACAGCGGCGTGCTGCAAGGTATCGATACCGAGACAGACGAGAACGGTGAAGCGAGCGCCACGCTGACGCTCGCCAGAACCTACAGGAACCGCGACATCGTGGTCACCGTGGAGGCGGGGCGCGTCAGTGGCTCGACAACGATTCGGGCCACCGGCACACGCCTGGTGGTCTTCTCTGCCGCGGACTCCACGGACAACGCAAGCACGGCGCCGAGCGAAACACAGAACGCAACACCGGGTGAAAGGCTGAGCGCCACGTTGCTGTCCGGCATCGATACACCTATCGTCGACGAGCTGCTCACGTTCACCACTTCGGCGGGTGGCTCCGTCACCCCCGCATCGGCACGCACCGACGTCGATGGTCAGGCGGAGGTAAGTGTGTCGGGCGGCAGCGGTGAAGTGTCGGTGTCTGCGTTCGACGGCACGGTGAGCACGGTGTATCGACCTGATGATGATCCTGAGCCTGATCCCGCTTCTGCCCCCTCGGCTACTTCTGGTTCCGCACAGAGCGACGCCGAGCCGCTGCAAATCAGCATGATCAGCAATCGGAATTTCCTTGCCACCGGTAGCGATGGTGTGGCGACGATCACGGCTCGGGTCACCGATGATAGCGATGCAGCGGTCCCCGGCCGGATGATCGACTTCAGGGCAGCCGGTGGTGTACTGCGCTCGACGAGCGGTGTGACCGACGAGAACGGTGAAGCGAGCACATCGCTCGGCCTGACGGCTGACTACCGGAACAAGGATATCGACGTCGTTGTCGATTCCGCCGGTATCACCGCCAACGGGGTGCTGAGGGCCAGAGGCTCTACGTTGAGCGTGGCCGGACCGGTAGTCCTGGTGCCCGGTGAGACGGCTCGGCTGGTCGCCACCCTGCAGGCGGGCAACGGTGATCGTATCGCCGATCGCCGGCTGACGTTCAGGTCGAGGGCGGGCAATGCCGTCACGCCGGAGACGGTCATCACCGATGCCCAGGGCGTGGGTGAGGTGAGTGTGGATAGCGCGGCCGGCAGCGATGAGATTTTCGTCTCGGCGCTCGACGGCACGGTCATCGGCAGCCATCGGTTCACGATCGCCACGGATCGGCTGTCGTTCGACTCCGAGGTCGAGGGGAGCGAACGGGCGGTCGGTCGAACCCACCCCGTGAGTGTGACATGGCAGCTTCAGGAGCAACCGGTCGTGGGGCAGCCCTTGCAGTTTCGGATTAGCGTAGGGGAGATTGCCGAGCCGGTGGTGTTGACTGATGAGAACGGCACGGCGACGGTTATGGTGCGCTCATCGAGCGCCGGGCCTGCCACCCTCACGGTGCAAGCCGCCGAGGGCGGCTATCCGGCGACGCGCACGGATTTCGAATTCGTCGCTTCGCAGGAGCCGGCGGTGGCGGCGGATAGCTTCCGCAGCCCGCTCGCTCTCATGGAAAGACGCCTCGATGTGACGATCGGTACCTCGAATCTTATCGACACGGATGCCGGACGTTCTCGGTACACCATGCCGTTCCTGGTGAAGGTCGCCGATGGCAGTGGGGCGGCTCTCGAGAATGCCTCGGTGGATGTATCGGTGCGAACACTCAGGTACTACAAGGGTGACATGCAGCTGGTCGATGAGGCCGGCCTGCCGCTGCGCTCGGTTGCCTATTTCGACCCCAGCCATTGGGCACCCCTCGTGACTGCCGAGTGCGACGTCGGCAGTCCCGGGATGGCCCGAGTACGCGACTCGGGCGATGATCTCGACGACGACGAGACCCTCCAACCGCAAGGTCCGGTGCCGGCTGCCGCGATCGGTTCGCCAGCGGTGTTGGCAAGCGTTCCGGACGGCACCCTGAGTACCGACGAACAGGGGGCGACTCGATTCGACCTGGTGTACCCGGCGAACAATGCCCTGTGGGCAACGGTCCGCGTCACAGCCAGGGCACAGATGTTCGACGTGGAGTCGACAGCCTCCTTCGACACGTTCCTGCCCTTGCTGTCGGCACAGAAAGACAACACCGGCACTGCGCCGCCCAATGTTCGCAGCCCGTTCGGTTCGCAGCCGGGCTGCTACGACGCCGACTGATCTTCGAACCGAGGCTTACAGCGTGTTCAAATCCGATGCCAGCAATACTGATCCGAGTACCGCGAACGATGCCACGCTGATTCTGGCAACGGCCGCCGCGGTATCTCCGGTCAACGAACTCAATGCGATCAACCGGGCAGCCTTGTGCCGCACCGCCACCGTCATGCACGTGCAGCGCAACGACGTTCTCAAGCCGGAGAACGCGCATCGCTGGATGATGTATCTCGTCGATGGTTCACTGAACCTCTATAACGGTCGCGATGAGGCCGGCAGCCTCATGGCCCGAACCAGCGACGCCCTGCAGCCACTGTTTCTCGACAAGAGCGTGTACCAGAGTGCGCGAACGCCGGCTCTGGCCAAGGTGGTGAAGTTCGGTCGCGAGCAGATCGACATCCTGCTGCGAGAGCAGCAGAAGAACGCAGTGCACGTGATCGATGTGGAAACCGGTGACCTGGAGAATCTGCTGTTCGACGATGTGATCACACACATCACCGGTAGCAAGGTTCACCTCGCGATCCTTGCCTCGATGGCAACTCAGATCACGCATGCGCACAAGTCGGTACAGGGCATTCCGGAGCTTGCCGAGATCATCCAGGCCGACCCTGGCCTGACCGCCCACATCGTGAATGCGGCGAATCGGGCCGATGCCGGCGGTTCGGACGCCACCCAGACCATTCGCGGTGCCATCTCCCGTCTGGGTGTCGAATCCACCCGACGCATGCTCGCGGACCTTCTGGCAGCCAACACACTGGAGCCTGCCAACGAGATCATCGGCAAGCGTCTCACGCGTTACGTGCGCCGCTGCCGACTCTCGTCGGCGATCGTGCAGGTACTCTCGCAACAGACGCCGGAGTTGAAGAGCGAGGTGGCCGGGTTGGTGGCTCTCACAGCCGACATCGGGGAGCTGCTGGTGATCACCGTGGCCAACGATCACGCGGAACGGATCACCGACAGGGATCGCTTCGCCACTGTCATCGACAATCTACGCACGGTGGTGTCCGGCTGGCTGCTCAGCCATTGGGATTTCGCGGATTTCTACGTCGATGCCGCGCACAAGGCACGTGACTGGTACCGCACGCATAACGGGGAGATCACCTACACCGATCTGGTGACCGCATCCCTGTTGATCATTCAGGCGGAAATGCCCGATGCCGAACACAGCTCGATTCCCAGCGCCGACAACCTGCTGCTCGCCAGGCGCCTGCAGCAAGCCGGTATCGACCTCAAATCACCCGGTGAAATCCTCAAGGCGGCTACCCACAAGCTGGTGGGCGTCCAGACCCTGCTGAAGCAGGCAAGCTGACTCGAGATTCAACGGCCTCGACGCGGTCGCTGTTCTCGTGCGCACCCTGCTCGCCTCAACTGGTGGCGCCACGATCGACCCGGCTGCCTGGCAGATCCATCCGTCGCAGTGCCTTGGGAATCGAGAACGAGATGTTCTCCTCGATACCTGACGACTCTTCCGCCGTCTGACCACCGGCATCGCGCAGCCTCTGAACCACTTCCTGCACCAGGATTTCCGGGGCCGATGCGCCGGCGGTGACACCTATCCGATGCTTGCCAACCAGCCAGTCGTCCTCGATGACGTCGGCCCGGGTGATCAGGTAGGACTCCACGCCTGCGCGCTGCCCAAGCTCCTGCAGACGGTTCGAATTCGAGCTGTTGGCGGCGCCAACCACCAGTAGAAGGTCGACTTCCCGACACAACTTCTTTACCGCATCTTGCCGATTCTGCGTGGCATAGCAGATGTCATCCCGGTTCGGTGCGGCGATCTGTGGAAATCGAGCGCGCAGGGCATCGATGATGTCTTGCGTATCGTCGACGGACAGCGTGGTCTGCGAGACGAAGGCCAGTTCGTCCGGCTGCCGAATATCCAGGTGTGGCACGTCTTCCGGGCTTTCGACGAGAACGATGCGCCCGCCATGGCGGGTATCGTAGCGCCCCATGGTGCCCTCGACCTCCGGGTGCCCGGCATGGCCGATCAGGATGACCTCCTTGCCGGCGCGTGCGTATTTCACGACCTCCAGGTGCACCTTGGTCACCAGCGGGCAGGTGGCATCGAAGATCTGCAGGCCGCGGCGCTCGGCGGTCTCTTCCACATCGCGCGAAACGCCGTGAGCGCTGAAGATCACGGTGCTGTCGTCCGGGATCTCTTCCAGCTCGTCGACGAACACTGCGCCTTTCTCGCGCAGTTCATCGACCACGTACTTGTTGTGCACGACTTCGTGGCGCACATAGATCGGTGCACCGTGCAGCTCGATGGCACGCTCGACGATCTCGATGGCACGGTCCACACCGGCGCAGAAGCCCCTGGGATTGGCTAGCATTATCTGCATGTCGGGCTCTCCTTCATGAATGGCGGTTTCGGATCTTACGAGCCCGTCAGGTGTCGGCGCGATCGTCGGTGTTCTTCGATGCCCCGTCGACCGGGTTCCTGTCGAAGAACATCAGCGCGAGCAATATCACCGTGCCACAGGAAATCGCGGCATCGGCGATATTGAAGCTCGGGAAATAGGCACCAGCGTAGTGCACCTGGATGAAGTCCACTACGTGCCCGTAGATGATGCGGTCGATCAGGTTGCCCACGGCGCCGCCGAGGATCAGGGAAATGGCCAGGCCAAGCCAGCGTTCGCGAACGCTCATGCGGTATAGCCACACCACCAGCACCACACTGACTACGGTACTCACGATGGTGAAGAACCAACGTTGCCAGCCGCCGGCATCATCGAGGAAGCTGAAGGCGGCGCCCTTGTTGTAGGCCAGCGTGATGTTGAAGAACGATGTGATCACGATCTGCTCGTACAGTTCCAGGCTACGGTCGGCGATCACCTTGGTAATCTGATCGAGCACGACCACGATGACGGCGATGGCGTAGCGCAGGGCGAGACTCATGATGCTGCTTCGATGCAGGCAACGTTGTCGGCGCAGCGAGTGCACAGCTCGGGGTATGCGGCCACCGTGCCGGTATCGGCCCGCCGGTGCCAGCAACGCGCGCACTTCGTGCCGCTGGCGGCCACCGCCGCGATACCGATGCTTTCGCCACCGGCGCTGATGGAGCCTGCAGCATCGGGAGCGTGTTCAGCGCTCTCCACCGAGGCTTCCGATGTGATCAGCACGAAGCGCAGCTCGTCGCCCAAGCGCTGCAAGAGGTTCAATGTATCAGGCTTGCAATATAACGTCACTGAGGAATCCAGGCTGCTGCCGATGGTACCGGCGGAGCGCAACGGTTCGAGCGTCTTCGATACGCCTTCGCGCACCTCGATGATGGTGGTCCACTCCGCACGGCTGAAGCGACTGTGTGCATCGAGCTCGAACAGCTCCTCGCTGTAGGTGCGGGTGAACACGCTGCCGCTACGATCGCCCGGCAGGGACTGCCAGATCTCATCGCCGGTGAAGCTCAGCACCGGCGAGATCCAGCGCACGAGGGCATCGGCGATCAGGTACATGGCGCTCTGCGCGGAACGTCGGCCGAGGCTATCGGCCGGCAGGGTGTACTGGCGATCCTTGATCACGTCGAGGTAGAAGCTCGACATGTCGACCGCACAGAAATTGTGAATCCGTTGATACACGGTGTGGAATTGGTAGTCGGCGTAGGCTTCCTGCACGGCCCGTTGTGTTTGCAAGGCGCGGTCCACCGCCCATCGATCGAGCTCCAGCATCTGTTCGGATGCGACACTGTTCACCGCCGGGTCGAAGTCGTTCAGGGCGCTGAGCAGGTAGCGAGCCGTGTTACGGATACGCCGGTAGGAGTCGGCCATGCGATCGAGGATCTCGTTCGAAACGGTCATCTCACCGCGGTAGTCGGCCGAGCACACCCACAGCCGCACGATATCGGCACCGAGCGTCTTGAGCAGCTTCTGCGGTGCGATCACGTTGCCCACCGACTTGGACATCTTGCGCCCGTCCTTGTCGACGGTGAAACCGTGTGTCAGTACCTGCCGGTACGGTGCCTGCCGGTTGGCGGCCATGCTCGTCAGTATCGATGAATGAAACCAGCCACGGTGCTGGTCGGAGCCTTCCAGATACAGGTCAGCCGGGTATCCGAGGCGTGCATCGTCCTCGAGCACGTGCGACCAGGTGGTGCCGGAGTCGAACCAGACATCGAGCACATCCGTGACTTTGGACCACGCCGCGGCGTCCTCGCCGAGCAGCTCGGCTGGCTCAAGGTCAAACCAGGCTTGTATTCCATCGGTCTCGATACGTTGCGCCACCTGCTCGATGAGGCCGGCGGTGTCGGGGTGCAACTCGTTGGTGTCACGGTGCAGGAACAGCGGAATGGGCACCCCCCAGTAGCGTTGCCGCGAGATGCACCAGTCCGGCCGGTTGCCGATCATGCCTTCGATGCGTGACCGGCCCCACTCCGGAATCCAGCGCACGCCCGTGATCGCATCCATCGTGTCGTCGCGCAGCGACTTGTCGTCCATGCTGATGAACCACTGGGGTGTGGCGCGGAAGATGATCGGCGTCTTGGTACGCCAGCAGAACGGGTAGCTGTGTTGGTACTTCTCGCTGTAGACGAGCCGGCCGCGCGTGCGCAGTTCCTCGAGCAGATGGTCGTCCACCTTCATGACGTGCTCACCGCCGAACAGCTCCACGCGCTGACGGAACAGGCCGTTGTCATCGACGTTGTCGAGCAGTTCGAGCCCGTAATGCCTGCTGACCTGGAAATCATCCACGCCGTGGTCAGGCGCGGTATGAACCGCACCGGTGCCGGCCTCCAACGTGACATGCTCGCCCAGGATCAACAGCGAGTCGCGATCGTAGAGAGGGTGCCGTAGCCGGATGCGGTCCAGCGCCTCGCCCCGTACCGTGCCCAGCAGTTCGAATGAGTCGAAGCCGTAGCGTTGCATCGCCGACTCGACCATGCCATCGGCCAGGATCAGCCGCTCGCCGTTGGTGGCCACGAGGGCGTAGTCGAGCTCCGGGTGCACAGCCACGCCCTGGTTACCCGGGATCGTCCAGGGGGTGGTGGTCCAGATCACCACGTTCACGTCGGAGCCATCGTCATCGATGCCGAACGGCGCCAGCAGGTCGGCCCTGTCGCGGGCGGCGAAACGTACGTCGATCGCGGTGGAGTGCTTGTCGTGATACTCCACCTCGGCCTCGGCCACGGCCGTGTGTGCGCCCCAGCTCCAGTTCACAGGCTTCACGCCCTTGTACACGTGGCCGGCATCGATGATGCGGCCGAGCGTGCGTACGATGTTCGCCTCATTGGCAAAGTTCATCGTCAGGTATGGGTTGTCCCAATCGCCGATGATGCCCAGTCGCTTGAACTCTATGCGCTGGCTGTCGATCTGCTCGGCGGCATAGCGACGGCAATGCGCCCGGAATTCCGACTCGCTGACCTTCTCGCCGGGTTTGCCCACCAGGGATTCGACCTTGTTCTCGATCGGCAGGCCGTGACAGTCCCAGCCCGGGACGTAGGCCGAATCGAACCCTGCGAGCTGCTTGCTCTTGACGATCATGTCCTTCAGCACCTTGTTCACCACATGGCCGATGTGGATGTCGCCGTTGGCGTAAGGCGGGCCGTCGTGAAGAATGAAGGCGGGGCGGCCGCGCGAAGCGTCGCGAATGTGCGCGTGCAGATCCTCGGCGTCCCAGCGCGCGAGCATTTCAGGTTCGCGTTTCGCCAGGTTACCGCGCATCGGGAAGTCGGTCTTCGGCAGGTTGAGCGTGTGTTTGTAGTCGGTCACGGTGTATCGCGGATTCTCACGGAAGCTGCGGCCTGTTGCTGGCAAGAGTGCTTCTTCTTCCTCTTGCAAAGAGAGGGCGCTTGCATCGGAAGCAGGCCTTGCAGGCTCTTGGAGTAAACGGGCGGCTGCATCGAGCATGCACTTGCAGCGAGCGGGCGCCTGCAACGAGCTGGCTCACTGAAGCCGTTCGGCACCTGTGGCAAGCGGGCGGACAGTGTATGCGATTACGACTCCCTACTGGCCTGCGGGGTGTGCGATCACGACGGTCTCAACCGGGCCGTGGGGTCGCGATCAGCATCTCGCGGGCGGTGTCGGCATCCAGCGCGATCTGCGCCTTCAACTCGTCGAGTGAGCCAAAGCGTTGCTCGCCGCGGATATGATGCAGGAAGTCGACCTGTAGATGGTGACCGTAGAGCTCGGGTGAGGAGTCGAGCGCGTGTACTTCCAGCAGCAGCTTGCGCCCGCCCACGGTGGGGCGCTCACCGAGATTGGCCACGGCCGGGTAGTGCTCGCCGGTGAGTGTGTCGGTGGCTTCCACCGCGAATACACCGCGTAACGGTGGGCGATGTCGCTGCAGGTTGACGTTGGCGGTGGGAAAACCGAGCTGACGGCCGACCTTCTCACCGTGGATCACGCGGCCGCTGATTCTGTAAGGGCGGCCGAGCAGCTGCCGCGCCGCATCCAGATCGGACTGACCGAGCGCCTCGCGTACGCGGCTGCTGGACACGCGCAACCCATCGACGTTTACCGTGGCGCTTTGCTCCAGCACGTAGCCATGGCGGGAGGCCTGCTGTTGGAGCAGAGCGAAATCTCCCTGCCGACGGGCACCGAAGCGGAAGTCATCCCCGATCAGCAGGTGCCTGACCTGCAGGGTCTCCACCAGTGTCGAGGTGACGAAGGCTGCCGCGTCCTGCTGTGCCAGAGCTGTATCGAACTGCAACAACAGCAAGCGATCGATACCGCAGGCGGCGATGGAAGCCACGCGGTCGCGCAGGCCCTGCAGACGCCCCGGTGCGGCATCTCCCATGAAGAACTCGCGCGGCAGAGGCTCGAAACTCATCACGCATGACGGTAGGCGCATGGCGTGCGACGTTGCCACCAGCTGTTCGAAGATAGCCTGATGGCCCAGGTGCACGCCATCGAAGTTGCCGATGGTAAGCACGCAGCCAGGCGTTTCAGGCCAGCGCTTCGCGCCGCGAATCAGTTGCATGTGTCGGTGCTTTCCGTGAGCGGCTTTTCCGTCGAATGCTTGGTGAGCTTCAAGAGCTTGCCAGGTGGCGGGGTCTGACACCCGAGATCAGAAGCAGCAGAGCATAGCCGACTGCGCTTGCCGCGAGAACCGCCAGCAGCCGCAGGCCGCGCTCGCTCAGCGTAAGCACATGCCAGTCGATGTCGGCCAGGTACGCCAGCGCCACAGCCATTGCGATGAAGGCCGGCAGCAGGCGCAGGGCGAAGCGAGTCAGTTCGGCAGGCATGCGGTAGATGTTCTCACGGACAAGCTCCCGGTAGAGCATGAACACCTGCTGCCAGGCCGACAGGCTGGTCGCCATCGCGAGCCCCGTATGCGGTGCCGCCATATCGAACCACACCATCGGCAGCACGAACAGCAGGTTGTAGAACATGTTGCTGATCAGCGCGATGATGCCGATGCGCACTGGCGTGCGCATATTCTGGCGCGCGAAGAAAGCGGGCGCGAAAATTTTTACCATCAGGAAAGCGGGCAGGCCGAAAGCGTAGGCCAGCAGGCTGTAGCTGGTCATCCTGGAGTCATGCGACGAAAACTCGCCGTATTCGAACAGTGTGATCAGCATCGGCAGCCCGAGTATGCCCAGGGCCAGCGCTGCCGGCATGCCCACGACCAGTAGCAGGCGCAGGGCCCAGTCGAGCGTACGCCGGAACTCCGTGTCCGATGCCTGCGCGTGCTGGCGCGACAGGCGCGGCAACAGAATGGTACCGAGCGTGACACCGAGCAGGCCGAGCGGGAATTCCATCAGCCGATCGCTGTAGTACAGCCAGCTGAGGCTGCCGGCGGCGAGAAACGAGGCAATCACGGTGTCGAGCAGCAGGTTGATCTGGGCAACCGACGATCCCAGAACCGCCGGTGCCATCAGTTTGAGAATCCGCCGCACCCCCGGATGCCGCCAGCCCCAGCGTGGACGCGGCAGCATGCCCAGCTGCTGAAGGAAGGGCAATTGCAACAGAAGCTGCAGCACACCGGCGACAAACACGCCCCAGGCCAGGGCGACGATCGGCTGCTCGAACAAGGGTGCCAGCCACAGTGCGGCCACGATCATCGAGATGTTCAGCAACATCGGTGTGATCGACGGAATGGCGAAACGACCGAATGTATTCAGGATGCTACCGGCATAGGCAAGCAGGGAGGCAAAGAACAGATAGGGGAAGGTGATGCGCAACATGTGCGTAGCGAGTTCGAACTTCGCCGCATCGTCGCTGTAGCCGGGAGTGAACACGAGGGTGATCAGAGGCGCTCCCATCACTCCGAGTGTGCTGATCAGCAACAGGATCAGTGTGAAGGTACCGGACACGTGAGCGGACAGATCCCGCAGGGCCTCACGGCTGCGGGTTTCCCGGTACTCGGTGAACACCGGCACGAACGCCTGCGCGAAGGCGCCCTCGCCGAACAGGCGGCGCAGGAAATTCGGAATCTTGAAGGCGACCAGGAACACATCAGTGGTGGCACCGGCACCGAACACGATGGCCAGCACCTGATCGCGCAGGAACCCGAGCACCCGGGATACCAGCGTCATGCTCGCGACTATGGCGCCCGAGCGCATCAAGCCCGGTGCAGCGGGCCGGTTCATGACGAGATCGTACGATGGGTTGCGCGAAACACCGGCGATTGACTCTCCGTGGTGAGCGGCGCATAATAACCGGCTGACATCCGTTACGACAGATCAAGAGGTAGTTCGTGGCAAATACCCCCCAGGCACGCAAGCGCGTTCGCCAGGCCGAAAGAAGCCGGCAGCTCAACACCAGCCAGCGCTCCATGATGCGTACGCAGGTGAAACGCGTCTTCAGCGCCATCGAAGCCGGCGACAAGTCGGCGGCAGAATCCGCGCTCGTGGCGGCCGTCCCAGTGCTCGATCACATGGCTCGCAAGGGGCTGATTCACAAGAACAAGGCGGCCCGTTACAAGAGTCGTTTCAACAGCCAGGTCCGTGCCCTTTAATAGAGCCGGTGCAGAGACGAGTTTTTCTGCCCTCCACATCGGTTGCTGAAGCGGATCGATTCCACCCGAATCCCGGAATAGGCACTCAGCGGTAGTGCCGATCTGTCAGTACATGAGTATCAGGTTGTCACGGTGTACGAGTTCAGGTTCACTGACGTAACCCAGGATGTCATGGAAGCGTGACGTCGACTTACCCATGATCCGCCGTGTCTCGTTGCTGCCGTAGTTCGTCAACCCACGGGCTACCTCCTTGCCACCGCTATCCATGATAGATACCAGCTCGCCGCGCTGAAACTCGCCGCGGCAACCCACCACACCGACGGCAAGCAGGCTTGATCCGCGTTCCATGAGTACCCGGCTGGCGCCATCATCCACCGCCAGTTCCCCCTTCGCTCGTAGTTGGTTCGACAACCACAGCTGGCGTGCGTCCCGGGCCGTGCGGTTGCTCGTGAGCATCGTGCCAAGTGGCTCTCCATCGCGCAAGCGAGCCAGCACATCGGGTTCACGTCCAGACGCTATCACCGTCGTGGCACCGGTCTGTGCTGCTCGCCTTGCCGCGATGACCTTGGTCGCCATGCCGCCGCTCCCCAGCGTCGAGCCGCTCGGACCTGCCAGGGCAAGCACCTTGGGGTCACTCGCATTGGCTTGTTCGATCAGTTTCGCATCAGCATGCTTGCGTGGATCCCGATCGAACAACCCCTGCTGATCGGTAAGCAGCACAAGCACATCAGCCTCGATCAGGTTGGTCACCAGTGCCGCCAGCGTATCGTTGTCACCAAGCCTGATCTCGTCGGTGATGACGGTGTCGTTTTCGTTGATCACCGGTATTGCGCGGTGTTTCAGCAGACTGTTCAGGGTGGCCCTGGCATTCAGGTATCGTCTGCGGTTGGCGATGTCGTCATGAGTCAGCAGCACGAGCGCGGTACGCAGGTCGAAGCGGGCAAAACCCGATTCGTAGGCTTGTACCACCCCCATCTGGCCCACTGCAGCCGCTGCCTGGAGCTCATGAACCAGCGTGGGCCGCTGCCGCCAGCCGAGGCGCGCGATACCTTCGGCAATCGAACCACTCGAAACCAGAATGACCTCACGGTCGGCAGCGACCAGGTCGGCTATCTGGGCCGTCCACCGGTGGATGATATCGGTATCCAGCCCACGTCCGTCAGCCGTAAGCAGCGAGCTGCCCACCTTGATGACCCAACGGCGGGCGGTTCGAAGCCTCTCACGCATCAGAGTTACCGACAGTTCCCGGCCCCGGCTCGCCGGCGTACGGCACCGAGCCCTCACTCACACCGGCGATGGTTGACGGTGCGGCTGGCGGGTCGGCTCCATCTACCCTGAGCTCAGAGGTGATGTCTGTACTCGACGGGTCGGCGGCTTCCAGTGCTTCCGCTTCGAGCTTTTCGATCCAACGCATGACGTCACCGCACAACTGCCGAGTGCCCTCGCCACTGGTGGCGCACACCCGATAGACAGGCCCACGCCACTGCAGACCTTCCACGATCGATGCGCAGCGTTCCTCTAGCTCATCGGCACTCAACAGATCGACTTTGTTGAGCACCAGCCAGCGTTCCTTGTCGGCCAATGTCGCATCGTGCCGGCGTAGTTCATCGACCAGGCCCCGGCCGGTATCGACCGGATCTGTACCATCGATCGGCAGGATATCGACCAGATGTAGCAGCAGGCGACTGCGGGCGAGGTGCTTCAGGAAACGTATGCCAAGCCCCTGGCCTTCGGCTGCCCCTTCGATGAGACCCGGAATGTCGGCCATCACGAAGCTGCGGTGCGCCTCCACGCTGACGACACCCAGATTCGGTATGAGTGTGGTGAAAGGGTAGTCTGCGACCTTCGGCCGGGCCGCTGACACGCTACGGATCAGCGTGGACTTGCCGGCATTGGGCAGGCCCAGCAGGCCCACGTCGGCCAGTATGCGTAGCTCGAGTTGAAGATCACGGCGCTGACCGGTAGTGCCGTCCGACGTCTGCCGGGGCGCCCGGTTCGTCGAGCTTTTGTAACGCGTGTTGCCCAGACCGTGAAAGCCGCCTTTCGCAACACATAAGGTATCGCCGGCGAGCCGTAGATCTGCCACGACCTCGTCGGTATCGCGATCGGTAGCTACCGTGCCGACCGGGACGAGCACCACGATATCGTCGCCCTTGGCCCCGGAGCAGTTTCGACCGCGCCCGTTCTCCCCGCGCTTGGCGAGATAGGTGCGTTGCTGGCGGAAGTCTGCCAGCGTGTTGAGGTTGTCGGTGGCTTGCAGGTAGACGCTGCCACCGTCGCCACCATCACCCCCGTCCGGTCCGCCTCGGGGAATGTACTTTTCGCGCCGAAAGCTCAGAGCGCCGTTACCGCCATCACCTGCTATGACGGTAATTCGTGCTTCGTCTACAAATTTCACGAGTGGCGGCCCATTGAACTGAAGGTACTGCAAAGAAAGTGAGTTACCGCAAATTGAACTGCGAGGTGCGGCTGAGTTTAACTATTTACACAATGCCAGAATTAGCGCCATGAATGACGTCTCCAGTAAAAAACCGCGGGCGAGCGCTCCATTGGTACGCGGCTCGGTCGTGCTGTTTCCGTTGTGCGATAGTCGTGGCGATCTGTCACGCGTGTTGAACGACGCCAAGCAGGAACCCGGTACTCGAGCAGATGCTCTTATCTTCGCCTGGTTGCTCGATTTGCCGCCTTCGATGTCTGCGAGGGGCGCGGCATGTGCGGTGCTTTCGGTCCTGCGAGCAGGCAAGCGCAAAAACCTTACCGGAAGGCAGAAAGCCTTGCTGAGGGAACTCGGTGCCATCGTCGCCGAAGGCGATCCCTATAGGAAGGTCAAGGTGGAAGGTGCCACCCCAGGCCGCAATGCGTTGGCTCCGACATGGAAAGCCGTCGACGATACGACGAAAAGAAACGATATCCGGCGCCTTCGTACTCTGAAGGCGCGGGAAGGTCTTAAGTAGCCCTGACGACCTGCAAAGATCACACACTGCAGACGATAACGCTTTCGCTACTACCGCGGTCTGCTGCGGCTCGGGGTAGCCATGAGTGCGTAGGGTATACAGGCACCTTGCACTTTCAGCCAACTGCCCCCTGGGTGGCGATCAGCCATAAAGGCGCTACCCCACGACCCGGCAGAGGTCAGGCTTGCGCAGGGGTGATACTGATGAACTTGCGTCGGTTGGCGCCCTTGACTTCAAAGGTCACTACTCCCTCGGCCTTTGCGAACAGAGTGTGATCCTTACCGATGCCTACGTTGAGCCCCGGGTGAAAGCGCGTACCGCGCTGCCGCACCAGAATGTTTCCGGCCAGGACTTCTTCGCCACCGAACCGCTTGACGCCGAGTCGTTTGGATTCCGAATCTCGACCGTTGCGGGTACTCCCGCCTGCCTTCTTGTGTGCCATATCGAAAGATTATCCGTGTTTCAGATCCGGATTCAGCCGGCGCTGATGCCGGTGATTTCCAGTTCGGTGTAGTTTTGACGATGCCCCATCTGGCGCCTGTAGTGCTTCCGACGCTTGAACTTGATGATTCGTATCTTCTTCTCACGCCCATGAGCCACGACCTTGGCACTGACCGACGCATTGCTGACCAGCGGCGCACCCACCGTGACATCGTCGGCATTCCCCAGCATGAGTACTTCGGTCAGGCTCAGCTCGTCGCCGGGTTCGCCGGCAATGGTCTCGACTCTGAGACGATCGCCTTCACTGACCCGGTACTGCTTGCCACCGGTTTTGATGACCGCATACATTGTGTGTTGTTCTCCGCAGACCTGAGGGGCGGCCGAATCGACTGGAACCGAGAGCATGCAAGGAGCATGCGGATGAACGGATATGCAGCCGAGTAACCGGGCACCGGTACATACGCGGCAGTGTGCCGCGAAAAGCCAGATATTATAACCTTGCGATACGCCCTCGTCAATCCTGCCGGATCATCAGGTGCCCGGATGCTTCGCACGTTGCACGATCATGGTTCCTGAATCTTGCCAGATGGCGCTCTGGCCCACATTATCGTGCTCTGTTGATCCGTTGACCGGAACTTGACAGTATCCTGAGTCAATCCCTGACTCGCTCGTGAAGCTCATCAAGACTCAAGCCGTGCAGCCACCCATCCTTCTTTCCCCTGAAGAATGCCGTTCCCTGGTGGCCTTTGACATGGACCGTGTCGATGCGTTGATCAATGCTCGACTACGCTCGGATGTGGTGCTGATCAACCAGTTGTCGAAGTACATCATTGCCAGTGGTGGCAAGCGATTACGTCCGCAACTGGTGTTGCTCGCGGCCCGCGCGTGCGGCTACGAGGGTGATGCGCACGTGATCATCGCCGCCATCATCGAGTTCATTCACACCGCCACACTGCTGCACGACGATGTGGTGGATGCATCCGATCTGCGCCGCGGCCGTGATACGGCCAATGCCGTCTGGGGTAACGAGGCAGCCGTTCTCGTCGGTGACTTCCTCTACTCCCGATCGTTTGAAATGATGGTGGAGGTGCAGGACCTGGAAATCATGGGCATCCTGGCGACCACCACCAACCGGATCGCCGAGGGTGAGGTGATGCAGCTGTTGAACGTGCGAGAGCCCGGCATTGCGGAGCCTCAGTACATCGACGTGATCGAGGCGAAGACAGCGCGCCTGTTCGAGGCGGCAACCGAGCTGGGTGCCGTGCTTGCAGGTCAGCCGCCAGCGGTGCGGCAGGCGTTGTCGGAATATGGGCGGCATCTGGGGGTGGCGTTCCAGATTGCCGATGACGTGCTTGATTATCGTAGCGACAGCGCCTCGATGGGCAAGAACGTCGGCGATGATCTGGCCGAAGGCAAGACCACCCTGCCACTGATCTACGCGATGCGCGACGGTAGCGAAGCGCAGCGGAGCACGATTCAGCAGGCGATCACGGATGAGCAGGGTATAGATGCGCTGCCAGCCGTGCTCGATGCGATCACCGCCACCGGTGCATTGGACGCTTCGCTGGAGCGGGCTCGCAAGGCGGCCGATCATGCCATCACACAGCTCGATTTCCTGCCAGATTCCCCCTTCAGGCAAGCCCTTCTGGGCATTGCCCATCATGCGGTGGATCGCGAATCGTGAGGAAGATGACCTGTGTATCGCTCATCACGCCTCGAATCACAGATTCCGAACGAGCGGCGCCTACGGCAGGGCAGCGACCTCGGCGCCATTCGCCCGGCGCCATTCGCCGAGCGTCAGCGACCACACATCCAGCGGTCCGATAGCGCTGCGAATCAGGCGCAGGGTAGGGTGTCCGACGGCAGCTGTCATGCGCCGCACCTGGCGGTTGCGACCTTCGCGCAGTGTCAGCTCGAGCCAGGCTGTCGGAATGCTCGCACGATGGCGTATCGGCGGTTTTCTCGGCCAGAGTGCCAACGGTTCGGTCGCCAGTTCGCAGCCCGCTCTGGCCGTCATGCCATCCTTCAGCATCACACCTTCGCGCAGTGCGACGAGGGCGCGTTCATCCGGTTGCCCTTCCACCTGCACCAGGTAGCGTTTCGGTAGCTTGTGTGCCGGATTGCTGATGCGCTGTTGCAGACGCCCGTCATCGGTCAGCAGCAGCAAGCCTTCACTGTCCCGATCGAGACGACCGGCAACGTAGACTCCGGCTTCCGAAATGAAGTCGGCAAGGCAGGGGCGTCTCGGTAGATCAGGAGGCCGATCATCGGTGAATTGGCACAGAACGCCGAAAGGCTTGTTGAACAGCACCACACGTGGGGGGTTCGAGCCTCCTCGATGAGTCTTTCTGCTCATCGCTCGAACACGTCGACTCCGGCAGTCGATGCCGGGGCACGGCTGCCCGAGACCTGACGCGCCAGCATGCTGGCGGTGTGGTCGTCCAGGCCAGTGGCCAGCAGGTCCGACTCGATTCTGCTTTCGTCGGCCGGTTGCCATAACAGTGCGTCCAGCGAATCGGGCAGGCTGTCGTCCTGTATCAGGCCGGTGAGTTGCCGCGCCAGCCGCACCTGAGCCTCGAACCGGGGCAGCATCTCGCCAACGTGGCGGGCTCCGCGAAACTGCATGCCGCCCACCTGATCGGCGTTGGCGAACAAGGTGTCGATGTCGTTCCAGCGCTTGAGCAGCCGGGCCGCGGTAGCCTCGCCCACACCGGGAATGCCCGGTATGTTGTCGCTCTTGTCGCCGCACAGGGCGAGCCAGTCGGCTATCTGCGCCGGCTGCACACGAAATCGCTTAGCGATGTCAGTTGCGCTGGATCGCTTGTTGCGCGCAAAGTCCCAGTAACTGTCGTCCGGGCCGATGTACTGGGCAAGGTCCTTGTCCGCACTGATGATCGTGACCGGGGCGCGCCGGCGGCGGGCGAGAAGGGCGAAGCGCCCGATGATGTCGTCGGCCTCCACCTGAGTGCTGCCGTGGCAGGCCACGCCGAATGCCTGTGCAACCTGCTTGCACCGCTTGAACTGGGTACGCAGTTCATCCGGTGCCGGGGGGCGACCCGCCTTGTAGCCTGCGTACAAGCGGTGCCGGATGCCGCTTCGTCCGCATTCATCGAACGCACACACGCAATGCTGCAAGGGGGGCGGCGTGTGGTGAGTGAGAACGTCTGCCAGGAAATGGGCGAAGCCTGTCTGAGCGTTGGCTTGCTCGCCGTGCGAGTTGACAAGGCTCGGAGAGAGCGTTTGCCAGGCTCGGAACACGTAAATGCTGGTGTCTATCAGATACAGCACGTTTCAGGGCCTGTCATTCGACAGCCCGGCGGCACATGTGGGCTAACAGATGACCGGTACTGACGCCGGACGGTGACACGTACTGCATTCCAAGGCCGCGAAGCCGTACGTGAGCAGGCTCTTCGGTGACGATGAAGAGACCTGCTGCTTGCGGCAGGGCAACTTACTTGGCGCCGTAACGACGTCGGAACTTATCGACCTGGCCGGCTGTGTCCATGACCTTCTGCTTGCCTGTGTAGAACGGGTGACAGTTGGAACAGACTTCGATGTTCAGATCGCGCCGAGCGGTGGAACCCGTGGTGAAGGTGTTGCCACAGCTGCAGGTGACGTTGATCTGGTCGTACTTTGGATGAATTTCCGGTTTCATGACAATTCCACGACGGTTCAGAAATGGAACGGGATACTAGTGCCGCAACGCATGAAAAGCAAGCCCCGGTGAGCTCTGGCCCATGTCGCCATTCGGATCAATGCTGACGGCCCCGCATCGTGAGTCGCTTCGGCGAGCGATCTGTCGTGAAGCATGCCGCTCTGTTCATTCCTTGAGCAATCTGATCACCGGGTACCTCGGGGCAGCCGGCTCGTTCATGAAGCAAGCCAGCAGGTCATTGAGAAATTGCAGACCGTGCCCGGTGGGGCGCAGCCGCAGGCCCTGCTGCTCCAGCAGACCCCGTGCGCTCGCATCGGCGATCGCCGGCTGCCATCGGTCCAGGGCGACCCCGGTGTGGGCGCGAAACAGCGGAATATCGAAGCCGTCGACCAGCCGCAGTGCATTCATCATGAATTCGACACCGGTATCGACAACGCTGATGACCGACTCGCCACCGATACGCTCGGGGCCCGACGCCTTCTCCAGGTAGGCGTTCGGGTGCCTTACCTTCCAGCGTCGCTTGATCGTGCCACTGTCGGCCATGCTGATCTTGCCATGCGCACCGGCGCCGATACCGAGGTAGTCACCGAACTCCCAGTAGTTGCGATTGTGCTCACACTCGCGTTTGGTCCGCGCGAAGGCGGAAATCTCGTAGCGCTCGAAACCGGCCGCTTGCAGTTGCCGCTCGCCGTCGACCTGCATCTGCCAGAGCTCGTCATCGTCCGGGCGCTGTGGTGGGTATTTCGCGAACAGCGTGTTCGGTTCGAGTGTCAGCTCGTAGCGCGAAAGATGGGTTGGCTGCAATGCGATCGCGGTGGCCAGATCCCGGCTGGCAGCCGCCAGCGTCTGACCGGGCAGGCCGAACATCAGGTCCAGGTTCAGATTCTCGAAACCGGCGCGGTGCGCGATGTCGATGGCTCGCCGGGCCTCCATGCCCGAATGGATACGCCCCAGGGCCGAGAGGCTTTGATCGTCGAAACTCTGCACGCCTATCGACAGGCGATTGATGCCAATGGCGCGAAAGTCGCTGAATCGCGCCTGCTCGAAGGTTCCCGGATTGGCTTCCAGCGTCACTTCGATCGTCGGCGGAAACGGAATCAGTGCGCGCAGGCCGCTGAACAGTCGTTCCAGCGCGGTTGCGCTGAACAGGCTCGGGGTGCCTCCGCCGATGAACACGCTCGATACCGTGCGGCCCCAGACCTCGGGCAACTCCTGCTCCAGGTCGGCGAGCAGGGCGTTCACGTAGGCGGTTTCGGGAACGTCGCCACGCGCCTCGTGCGAGTTGAAATCGCAATAAGGGCACTTGCGCACACACCAGGGAAGGTGAATGTACAGGCCCAGTGGTGGTAGCTCGTGGAAGTCGCGCTGCTCTTCGCCGTCGGTACCGGGCTGCCAGTGCCCTGACACTGCGGCACCCTGCCCGGTGTCGTCTCCCGAGCTCATCGGGCAGCACTCACCGCAGACGATGTGAGTGATCTGCGCATCAGGTCGACCGGTCCCTGAGCATGCCGACCAGCGCGGCCACTGCCTTGCCCCGATGGCTCAGGCGATTCTTGGTCGCTCTGTCGAGGCTGGCCGCGGCACACCCCGTGTCGTGGCTGGCGAATACCGGGTCGTAGCCGAAACCGCCATCACCCGAGGCGCTCTCGAGGATCCGCCCCTCCCATGTACCCTGCGCGATCAGTGGCGCCGGGTCGGCGGGGTGGCGCAACAGTACGATCACGGTGCGGAACTGCGCGGTGCGCTGCGCGGTCGGTACACCCTCCAGGCGTTTGAGAAGGCAGGCGATGTTATCTGTATCACCGCTGCCTTCGCCATGGTGTTCGGCGAACCGAGAGGAATACAAGCCCGGAGCACCTTGCAGATGGTTCACCTCCAGCCCCGAGTCGTCCGCGATGACGGACAGGCCGGTGGCGATCGCTGCATGGCGTGCCTTCAGCAGGGCGTTTTCCACGAACGTGAGCCCGGTTTCGTCGACCTCGTCGATGGCGAACTCACCCTGCGCCCGAACCTGCATGCCCAGCGGCGTGAGCAGGTCCTGCAGTTCGCGAATCTTGCCTGCGTTGCCGCTGGCAAACACTATGTCATGCATCACAGGCCCTGGCCGACCCCGCGCTGATGCTCGACGAGCCGGGTGATGCCCGAGCGCGCCAGTGAGAGCATCGCTTCGAGCTCATCGGCGCGAAACGCATGCCCTTCCGCCGTGCCCTGAATCTCGATGAAGCCGCCGGCATCGTTCATGACCACGTTCATGTCGGTCTCGGCAGTGGAGTCCTCGGCGTAGTCGAGATCGAGCACCGCCTCACCTGCGACGATGCCGACCGAGATGGCGGCTACGGCACCGTGCATCGGGTTGCGCTTGATACGCTTCTCCCTCAACAGGCTGTCCACCGCATCGCACAGGGCCACATAGGCGCCGGTGATCGACGCGGTGCGCGTACCACCGTCTGCCTGGATCACGTCGCAATCGAGCGTGATGGTGCGTTCGCCGAGGGCTTCGAGGTTCACCGCGGCACGCAATGAGCGGCCGATCAGTCGTTGTATTTCCTGCGTGCGTCCGGACTGCTTGCCAGCCGCCGCTTCGCGCCGCATGCGGGTATTGGTAGCACCGGGCAACATGCCGTATTCAGCGGTTACCCAGCCCTTGCCGGTATTCTTCAGCCAGGGCGGCGCCCGATTGTCCACACTGGCGGTGCAGATCACTTTCGTGTCCCCCATCTCGATCAGGACAGAACCGGCCGCATGACGGGTGTAGTTCCGCGTCAGGGACACGGACCGAAGTTCGTCGCAGGCTCTGCCGCTGGGTCGCATGGGTCGCTATTCCTTTTAGGGTCTGTCTTGGGTGGGACGAGATCGATGGGGCGCAGAGTATACCTGTACGGCTTCGTTTCTCTGCCATGGGCCTGTCAACTATCATGACGCACAGAGCAAGGGTCAAACGCTGATTCTTGCCGGTCTGTTCAGCAAAGGTGATTCAAGCATGCAGGGCATGACGGCTTTCGGAACACAGAGCGCGATGGTGCACGACGACGGGCAGCCACGGGGCACGCTTGTCTGGGAGCTACGCTCGGTGAATCATCGGTACCTGGATATCACGCTACGGCTGCCGGAGCGGTGGCATTCGCTTGAAGCTGATGCACGTCAGCGCATCGGTGCCCGGCTGCAGCGCGGCAAGCTCGAAGCGCGCCTGCACTGGCACGGCACCGGCGACGACGATGTCGGCGTGCGGTTGCACGCCCCTACGCTGCTGGCACTGAGCGAGGCGATCGCCAGCGTTCGTCTGCAGGTGCCTGACGCCGCAGTCGACGCCATGCAGGTGCTCGCCTGGCCCGGTGTAGTGGATAGGGCCGGTGAGCAGAGCCTGCCATCGCAGAGTACGGCCGTGGCGCTGGGTGCGCTGGACACCGCACTGGCGGACCTCGTCGCCCAGCGCGAGCGCGAGGGTGCCGGTCTGGCCGAACTGCTCGCGGCGCGCGCTGGCGAGGTGCTCACGCTGGTACGACAGGTGCGTAGCCGCTTGCCGGCTGTGTTGCTGGCGCTGCGGGAGAAACAGTTGGCACGGCTTGCGGACCTTGCCATGCCGCACGACACAGCCCGGCTCGAGCAGGAACTTGTGCACGCGGCCCAGCGTATGGATGTAGACGAGGAACTGTCTCGGCTGGAAGCCCATGTCGGCGAACTTTGCCACGCGCTGGAGCGCGTTGAACCGGTTGGCAGGCGGCTTGATTTCCTGATGCAGGAGTTCAATCGGGAGGCCAACACACTCGCTTCGAAGGCTGCCGATGCCGAAACCACCGCGGCAGCTGTCGAGCTGAAGGTACTGATCGAGCAGATGCGTGAGCAGGTTCAGAACGTCGAATGAGTCGAAAGCCGATCGTGCCGACGGGCACCTCCAAAGAACCTGCGAAGGGCGAGTCGAAAAGCGGAACCACGTCCGTGAAGCGACCTTATCAGTGGCCACCGCCACCCGAACCCTACGTGCCAGTTCGCAAGAATCCGGTGCACTCGGTGATCACGGCACTGCCGGTGATCATGTTGCTGGCGGGTCTGTATCTGTTCTACAGACAGGAAGGCGCGGAAACCGGTGGCGAGGCACTGCTGGCCCAGAGCGTAGAGGTTGACGGTGCGTTCGAGGGGCTCTCTTCGGTGACTTCCGGCGGTGATGGAAGGCACTACCTCTGGTTCATCTCCGAGGAGCGCCGCCGCGGTCCGCGGGTAACCGCAGAACAGGCACGGGCGCTGGAGGTACTGATGAAGGGCGACCGCCTGACCGTATCGATGGCTCCGCACGTCGATGGTTCGCGAACCCTGTGGGCGTGGAAGGTGCTGCGCGGTAGCGAGCTGATCTTCGACTGAGCCCGCATCGAGTCATCGTGCGGTCGGCGATCCGCCCGGTGCGGCCAACCGCTTGGCGGAGCGCGTCTTCTTCCTCGCGGAAAGCGGCTGCCGGTGAAATCGCAGTATCACACGCAGCCCGGGGGAATTGTCGCTGAGTTCCAGGCTTGCATCGTGTATGCGTACGACCGCCTTCACCATGCTCAACCCCAGTCCGTTACCCGGCGTATGCCGCTCGGTTTCCAGGCGTACGAAACGTTCGAATACACGTTCGCGCTGCTCCGCCGGAATTCCAGGGCCGTTATCGGCGATGATGATGCAGAACTGGTCGTCGTTGCCTTCCACGCTCAATGAGACCAAACCCGGTTTCGGGGTGTACTTGATTGCATTGTCCAGCAGATTGGTGAGCGCCTGGCCGATCAGCAACGGGTTGCAGTAATACATCGGGCGTGCCGACACGCGGGTGTAGAACATGGTGCCTTCCTCCTCCGCCACAGCCTGATACAACTCGGCCAGCTCATCGACCAGGTCGCCGATGCGCGTTTCCCTCCACTCGGTACTGTCCAGCCCGGCTTCGAGCCTGGCGATGCTGAGCATGGCATTGAACGTATGAATCATGCTGTCGGCGTCGCCGATGGCTTCATCCATCACCATGCGATAGTTTTCGGGGTCTCGTTCTTCGAGCAGTGTTACCTCGAGCCGATTGCGCAGACGAGTCAGCGGGCTGCGCAGGTCGTGGGCCACGTTGTTGGTGACCTGCTGCATGCTGTTCATCAGGTCTTCGATGCGGTTCAGCATCTGGTTGAGCTTGGTGGCGATCTCGTCGAACTCGTCGTTCCGATCCGTGACGCGCAGGCGCTGCGTCAGGTCGCCACTCATGATTTCACTGGCGGTACGGCTGACCGAGTCGATACGGCGCAGTACGCTGAGCCCGATCCACACGCCCCCTACCAGAGAGAACAGCAGGGTCATGATCGTGGCGACCAGGACCAGTGCGAACGTGTGGTCGAGCAGTGCCGTCTCGTCGGTTATCTCGTGCCCGATGGTGAGCGTCTGCCCGCTGGGCAAACGGGCTTCCCACACACGCACCGGATTGAAGGCCTTGCTGCTGCCGGGGGGCAGGTCGACGATCGAGCCCAGCGCGCGCGTGTAGTGCTTGTGTTCACCCCTCAACCGCAGGGGCAAGTCCTCGTCATCCTGGCTCGCCGGCGTAGCTGATTCCTTATCGACGAGGAGGCTGTAGAAACGGCTGTAGCTGTCGATCTGACCCTGATTGCGCCGGGTGATGGCATCGGTGAGTCCGGCAACATCGCCGGTGGTGTACAGATTGAGTAGGTAGTCGCCCTCGAGACGCAACCGTGCGTCCACTTGCGACTTGATCTGGCTTTTTGTAGACCAGTAGATAAAACTTAGAGTAGCTGCCGTGAGCGCACTGAATAGTGTCGCATAGATGAGTGCATTGCGAAATGCAGAGGTGCGAAATAGCCGGGCGCGGCCAAGCTGGCGCTTGAGAAGCCGATGCCTGGCCCGCCGAAGCGGGGTGGTCTTGACGGCCGGTACTGGCTCGCTGGTTTCACTGGTTTCGCTGGTATCTAGGACGGCACTCATGACGCACAGTGTATCGCGGCCAGCCAGCTCGGGTGCGAACACGCCAGCCCGCACCCGGCTATTGCCGGGTTCCAGTCATGAATGTCGGCAGGCCAGGTATTGCCGGCGTTCAGCTTACCTCGATGGTGCCAGCCACTTCCTGCAGCTTGTACCCCGCGCCGCGCACCGTGTGTAGCAGGGAGGAGTCGAAGTCCTTGTCGATCTTGCTGCGCAGGCGGCTGATCTGCACATCGATCACGTTGGTCTGCGGGTCGAAGTGGTAATCCCATACGTTCTCGAGCAGCATGCTGCGAGTGACGACCTGGCCGGTATGCTGCATCAGATACTCCAGCAGGCGAAATTCCCGCGGCTGGAGGTTGATGTTGCGGCCCGAGCGTGTGACTTTGTGCTTGATCAGATCGAGGGTCAGGTCTCCTACATGCAACACCGTACCCTGTGCGCCGGACTGAGCACGGCGGGTCAGCGCCTGAAGACGGGCGCTGAGCTCACTGACCGAGTAAGGTTTAGTGAGGTAATCGTCACCGCCAGCCTTCAGCCCGGTAACGCGCTCATCGACGTCATCGAGCGCACTGAGGATCAGCACCGGTGCCATGTTGCCCGAGCGCCTCAGTTCCTCGATGATCGAGAGGCCATCGCGCCTGGGCAGCATGCGATCGATGATCATCGCATCGTAGGCATTGGTGATCGCAAGCTGCAGGCCCAGCTCGCCATCCGCCGCGTGCTCTACCGAATGCCCGCCTTCCGACAAGCCCTTGACGAGATAACCCGCTGCTTCGATGTCGTCTTCGACTAGTAAAATTCGCATGATGTCCCCACTTAATCGAGCGATGCTCACACGCTTCAACAACAGCGGGAGCGTACGGTGAAACAGACCGACTTTCTTTTTCCACCGGATCAGAACTCGGCTTGAAAAATGCGGTCTACTACTTTAACAAGGCGACCTTCGTCAGAACTGATTTCGACACAGGTTTTGACACGATGCGTGATCAGTACTGCACAAGCAGTTCGGTCAGGTCGGACCACGCGATCGGTTCCGGTCGCCCGGCCGTTGTAACCTGCCGTTCCAACCAGCCTTTCCGGCCAGTCGTTTCTGGTCGAATGGCAGCGCCGGTTCGTAATTTCATTGAGATGCGAAGGGCCACGCCCGCGCAGCACAACACACTATAAAGGAGTACCGCCCAATGCCATCTTGCAGCATCACGGCAGCAACACGACGAGAAACCGCCGTTGAAACAAGGGACGACGCCGTGCCTTCTCACTCGCCCGCCAACAGGGTAGCCCGAAAGCCCTTGATCTGGGTAGCATTGCTATCGTTTGTTTCTATCCCGACATCATGGGCGGCTTCTTTGCCCGACTTCAGCGCGCTGGTGGATCGGGAAGGCCCGGCGGTTGTGAAGATCACCGTGGAAACCGAATCGGCCGATGCCGCGCAGAGCGGTATGCCCGGTTTCGACCCCGAGAGCATGCCTGAATATTTCCGGCGTTTCTTTGAACAGATGCCGCAAAATCCGAATCCCGAACCGCGCCGTGGTGCCGGATTCGGCAGTGGTTTCATCATGTCCGATGATGGCTATGTGATGACCAATGCGCATGTGGTCAACGACGCGGTGGATATCCGCGTCGGTCTGAACGATCGGCGGGAGTTCAGCGCGGAGCTGGTGGGTGCCGACCCGGGCAGCGACATCGCCCTGCTGAAAATCGATAGCGAAGACCTGCCGGTGGTAGATATCGGCGACTCCGACACCCTGACGGTGGGTGAGTGGGTACTTGCCATCGGCTCGCCCTTCGGTTTCGAGCACACCGCCACGCAGGGCATCGTGTCGGCGCTGTCCAGAAGCCTGCCGGACGACACCTACGTCCCGTTCATCCAGACTGATGTCGCAGTGAATCCCGGCAATAGCGGTGGGCCATTGTTCAATACCGATGGCGAGGTCGTCGGAGTGAACTCCCAGATCTACTCGCGCTCGGGTGGGTATCAGGGCCTGTCGTTTGCAATCCCGATAAACGTGGCCATGGGCATTGCCGATCAGCTACGGGAAACCGGGTATGCCACGCGTGGCTGGCTGGGCGTTACGATCCAGAATGTCGACCAGGCGCTGGCGGAATCCTTCGGCCTCGACAAGCCCGAGGGCGCGTTGGTCGCACAGGTGTCGAAGAGCAGCCCGGCCGGTAAGGCCGGCATAGAAAGCGGAGACATCGTGCTGAATTTCAACGGAAAGTCTGTGGCCTACTCGAGCTCGCTGCCGCCGCTGGTCGGTGCCGTGGCGCCGGGCAAGACGGTACCTGTCGAGGTGTTGCGCCAAGGCGATCGGCAGACTTTCGATGTCACCATCGAGGCGCTGGAATCTGACGAGCAGGCCAGCGCGGGTGGCATGCAACCGGAGAAGCAAGCATCGCGTCTTGGCGCACTGGTCACGGACGTACCGGACAAGGAACTCAGCAAGAAGGGCGTCGACAACGGGGTCGTGGTCTCTGAGGTAGATCCGAACGGGCCTGCCGGCAAGGCGGGTGTGCGGCCGGGCGATCTCATCGTATCGCTGAACCGGAAACCGGTTTCTTCGGCGAGTGGGCTTGACGAGATGATCGCGACCCTGCCGGCGGATGAGCCGCTGCCCCTGCTGGTCCAGCGCGAGAAAGCACCGATCTTCATGGCCCTGAAGCTACCGCCTCAGGGGTAGTCTCGAATCATGCCCGTTCCCGCTTCCGCAAAGGTTGCGAGAACGGGCGGTCAGGTGGTGGCGTTCACCCGGAAATGCCACTCTCAATGCCCGGGGTTGCCTGGTTAATGTCCTCCAGGGTGCCTGGTTCAAGTGCTCAGCCGCACTGGAGCAGGCTCTGGTTGCCGATGTATCGCGGGTATGCTGGAAAGGTTTTTACACCGCGGGCGGCAACAGGTCCATCGTTCCCTTGATATCCACGTTGTCGTGCTTCGCTCTGATCTCGGTCTTCACTTCATCCAACCGCTCCTCGTCGATTTCGGCGATCACGATGACCTTGCCCTGCTTTACGGCATCTTCGTATTCGTCCAACTGGCTGTTGGGTACGTTCACACCGATCAGTGCTGCGGCAAAGGCACCGAACGATGCTCCACCGAGGACGCCTGCCGCTGCCGCGGCTCCCGCTATCACGATTCCGGCCGGGGCCACCGAGAGAGCAACCATGCCGGCGAGTAACCCGGCGGTTCCACCGATGGCCATGCCGCGCTTGTAGGCCGGCACTACGTCACTGCCATGCAGATCGGCATCAGGCAACTCGTCGAGTGGCGTGTGCTTGTTGGCAACCACCGTGACGTATTCCTTCGAAACATCGATGTCGTGCAGCGTTGCGATCAAACGTTTGGCAGCCGCCACGTCCTCGGACAACAAGATCAGTTTTTCCACGGTTACGCTGTTTTTCCGAAAGATGGTGAATTTGGAAAGGTGGTGATAGACAGTACGGGCTGGCAGTACCATTGAAAAAGCTACCGTAGTGCCGCCATTCATGAAGCAGGCATGCGACTACTTGCTGTCGTTCACCATGATCTCTTCGAGCGACAGGTCTGTCAGCCGGTTGACGGTACGCCAGATGAACCAGAATATCCCGATCATCATCAACATAGAAGGTATCGCGATGATCGGATAGCTCAACAGCGTCATACGGCCCAACTCCTCGTTGAACGCCTGGGTACCGCTGGCACTGGTAACCAGCGCCTTCGCCAGAAGGTAGTTCATTATCGCCGAAAACAGGAAGGTGCCTGCCAGGGCGGTGTTGGCGTGGTCGAGGCGCTTGTCGAATTCAGGGCGATTGCCCCGGGTGTCGAGTGCCTGCTCGACGCGCTCCACATTCATCAATGCAGGGTTGAACAGTAGCTTGCGGATCAGCGGAAAGCCCAGGCGGTTGGCCACGAGCACGCCGATGCCGATTGACAGCGGGATCGCGGCCTCCTTGACAGCCAGCCACTGGGCATCGAGCTTCAGCAGGCCGATGCCACCGGTCAGGACCACGCTGACCACGCCGAGTATGGCGACCACGTTACGGTTACCGTTCCTGATGAGATCGTACAGGCCGTAGCCGATCGGGAACGCCAGCGCGACGACGAGCCCCGCAGTGGCACCCAGCCGTTCGGGCGAACTGAACTTCATGAGGATGATCGACGGAATGACGATGCTGATCAACAGATCGACGAACGGCCGGGGTTTGGGCTTTTCACCCGGAACAGACCGGTTCACGGCAAGGCTTCTCGCTGGATGGAAGAATCGGGCCATGGAGTATAACGGCCGCTCATGGCAGCGGTGGAGCTTGTTGTCTGCGGTGCTGATCGCCGCCGGCTGCAGCAGCGGCAACAGTGGCACCCTGGGTGCAAAAATGGAGCCCTTCAGCGTAGAAAGCAGCATCGGTGCGAGTATCGACGCTACGCCGCTTGTCGCTCTCGACCAGCCCTGGGCCATGACGTTCCTGCCCGACGGGCGCCTGCTGATCACCGAGAAACCCGGCCGGCTGCTTCTCGTGTCAGCCAATGGCACCGCGATGGAGACTGTCGAAGGCTTGCCATCGATCTCCGCCAGCGGTCAAGGGGGTCTCGGTGACGTCATCATCCACCCGGAGTTCGCCGATAACCAGCGTATCTATCTGAGTTACGTGGAGCGTGAGCAAGGTTCCAGTGGCGCGGTGGTGGCGATGGCTCGGCTGGTCGTGCTGTCACCGACCATCGACAACGACGGTATCGACGGCGAGGTGAGCACGGCTGGAAGCGATGCGAATGCTGCGTCCGAAGTCGATGCAAGCCAGGCCACGGGAACGGTTCGGCTGGAAGATTTCGAGGTGATCTGGCGGCAGGATCCGAAGACGACGGGAAGCGGGCACTACGGTCATCGGCTGGCTTTCTCGCCGGCCGGTGAGCTTTTCATCACCTCGGGCGAGCGTCAGAAGTTCACCCCCGCCCAGGATCTCGACCAGAATCTGGGCAAGATCATTCGGCTGCAGGCCGACGGCGGTGTGCCGGGCGACAACCCGTTCCAGGGGCAGGGTAACCTCGGTGATCAGGTGTGGTCGATAGGTCATCGCAACCCCCTGGGCATCGCCTTCGATGGCGATGGGCAACTCTGGGTTCACGAGATGGGCCCGCGCGGTGGCGATGAGCTGAACCTCATCCGGCGCGGCGGCAACTATGGTTATCCGGAGGTATCGAACGGTGATCACTATGATGGTGAACCGATCCCTGATCACGATACCGCGCCGCAATTCGATGCGCCTGCCACCAGCTGGAACCCGGTGATCTCGCCCGCCGGCATGGTGATCTACCCGGATGCCGTGACTACCGAGGATGGTTCGACCTTGCCGGCGCCGTTCGGCGACTGGGCAGGCAATGCATTGATCGGCGGCCTTTCCTCGGAGGCTCTGGTGCGGGTATCGCTGGAAGCCGGCAATGTGCGCGAGGAGGAACGGTTCGAGATGCCCGCGCGAATTCGAGAGGTGGAGCTGGATGCGGCCGGCAAGGTATATCTGCTGGAGGACGGAGCCGGGGGACGGCTACTCGTGCTCGATCCGCCTGCAGGAGAACCTTGAGGGCCTGCGGCGGGCCTCGGAGAGAGCCTACGGGCAAAAAAAAGGCCGCCAGTGAGGCGGCCCCGTGCTTTGGCTGACAGATCAGCCTGCAAAGAGAGAAGCTTGGGGAAGCTGTTAGGCTACCTTGGCTGCGCTCAGAGCCGAAATGCCAGAAATCAAAACACTAGACATTTGATCACCTCCTTTGCGTTGCTGGAAAGAGACCTGAACATAGCACGAAAAGCGCCAACTGCAATATGGCTCGCGTTACGAATAGTGTGACGAGATAGTGTTGGAAGTCGCATCGCCACCCCCGGCGGCCCACCGGCAAGACCATTTCACTACCACGAACATCACCGAGCGAGTGCGAAACGCCGAAACGTCGGTCGGTCGGCCCGGACCTCGACAGAGTCGATCCCGAATCGGCGCAAGGGGCCTCCATCGTCCAGTGTGAATGCGACGTCGTGCGTGCCGGCCGGCAAACCCACCCGCACCATGATCAGTTCGCCAGGCAGTGTTTCCCAGCTGCGCGTGTCGGCCCGTTCGAGCAGGAACAGCAGGCCGGTGACGAAGGCCCCGAGCACCTCGTCTTCCCGGCGCGCAGCTCGGCCAATCTGGTATTTGGTGCCGGCACGCACTGCCTGGCGGGCGGCAATGGTCTTGGCCCGCGCTTCGAGCGAGGTTCTCGCGATAGTCACGAGCTCCGTTGCCACCGCGTCGGCGCTGGCGGCCGTGGACGACTCGATCGCACCATCGACGCGCTGGCCGAGCACGCCGCCGTTGATCTGCACCGTCACCCTGACAGGCCTCCGAACAGAATCCGGGTAGTACGGGAACGACACCCGGGTGGTCGGTGAAACGAACAGATCGCCTGCGAGCTTGCGCGGTATCGCGCCGCGGCTGACGAACACGATCAGCTCGCCGTTCGCCTGTGCGGCCGTCGAAGACGTCAAGCTGGCATCGAAGGTTTCCGCGGCGTCGAAACGCCCGGCACGCAGGGCGTTGAGCGCGGCCATGTGGTCGATATCGTACGGTGCGGGCAGGTCATCGATGAGCCGGGCATATTCGATATGCGCACTGGCGAACTGCCCGGCAGCAGCGAAACTGGTCGCGATCAGCGCCCGGGTGAACCAGTCGTCGCGCAGGCTCTCGCCGAATTCGCCGTAAACCTTCAACGACTGCCGGGCTTCCACGGCGGCACCTTCCGGATCACCGAGCAACAGGAAGTTCATCATCTGGAACGTGTGAATCCAGAGCCGTTCGCTGTATTCGCCGCGGTAACTGCTGGCCCAGTCGCTGACGATCGCAGCACTGGCCTGCTCGCCGACACTGATCTTGTCGAGCTCGTCGATGATGGCGACCGCCTCGAAGAAGGCATCACGGCTTCTGGCGTACTGACCATCCATGTGAGCGATCAGCCCGGCGTCGAGGCGGCTGAGCAACCGGTTGCGCCCTTTGAACTCCTTGTCTTGAAGCGTGGCCAGAGCCTCGTCCGGATGGCCGCTGTAGTACTGAGTACGAGCCTCGTCGAGCCTGCCAAGCCCGGCGCAGCCCGCCAGGCTGATGCAGACGAGCAGCAACAGTACCGCGCGCGACAACCTGCAACGGGGGGCCTTGGTCACATCGGTACGGGGGGCTGGGGGCAAGCTACCAGCCGATGATCGGCCGGGACGACTCACGAGCGATCTCGACGTTGTCGGCCCAGGTGATCTCGCCGGTTTCCAGGTTCGTCATTTCCAGGTTCATGCTGTAGTAGATCAGCTCCCGCTTGCTCAGGCGAATCTGCCTGGGCTGCTTCTTCTCGATCGAGCGCAGGGTACCCGAGAGGATGTAGTTGGCACCGAGCTGACGGCCCTCGTTGATGCGCTGTTCGGGCGGCACGAACCCGGCGTACTGGTAGTCGGCCTCTTCGAGCAGGTTCTTGCGCTGCTCGCGATTGATGAACCGATACTCGCCGGAACGAATCAGCGCCAGGCGGATGTCATCGGTCACGCCACCGGTATTGATGTGCTCGGAGGTCTCGTTCGCGATCCCATACACCACGATGATGGGCTTGGCGCCTTCTGTGTTCACCTGTGGCGCCGCCAGCAGGCTGCTGGTCAGGGTGTCGACGATTTCCTTCTTGTCGGAGAAGTCGTAGTTGGCGTCGTAATGCACGTCATTGTCGGGATCGATGCTGCGAGTGGTGGCACAGCTGCTCAGGCTGGCGGTGACGGCGAAAGTGATCGCAAGCGTCAGGGCGCGCGCCAGGGGCACCGATCGAAGCTGAGCCTGCCGAAGTTGCGGTAGCGTCGTTCGCGTGGCAGCCTGCATGGCGAACCGGCGTGGAAGGCTGGCAACGCTAGCGCCGAGTGCGGGGGAGTGGAGTTTCGTCATTCGAAGGTTTCCCGATGGATTTCGTGCAGGTGTACCCGAGTACGATGCCTGCACATGGCGAAGTGTGCCATACCGAGGCACACGGTATCGAAACGGTCCTGAACCGTGCCTGAACGCAGGCTTGCAGTCTTGCCACGCCACGCTCCCGCAGGGCAACGCCGGCTCGTCAACCGGCTCGTGGCAGTGCTGTCCTTTGGGTGTGGGACAGCAGATAGCGAAGCGCGTCGCCGGACGCCAACGGTGCGCAGAAGAGATAACCTTGCAGGTAGGTGCAGCCGGCATCGCTGAGCCATTCCGCCTGCTCCGAGCTTTCCACCCGTTCCGCCACTGCCGGCACCGATAGCGTGTTGGCCAGATCCAGGATGGAGCGCACGATCTTCTGCGCCCGCTCACTACTGAAAAGGCTCTCGGTAAATGTGCCATCCAGCTTCAAGATCTCGATCGGCAGCTGGTGCAGTACCGCCAGGCTCGAATAGCCGACACCGAAATCATCCAGCGCGATGCGGCAGCCCATTGCGCGTAACTCGTGCAATCGTGCCTGAGCATCGTCCAGGTTCTCGATCACCGCCGACTCGGTGACTTCGAAGACGATCTGCACCGGCATGTCGTCCAGCCGTTCGAGAAACCCGCGGCATTGCTCGCCGAGCGATGGGCTGGCCAGCTGCTGCGGCGAGAGATTGAAGGCCACCGAATCTGGCAGGCAGCCCATGCGGTTCCACGTCGCGATATCCGCCGCCAGGCAGTCGAGCAGGTTCTGCGTCAGATCGGTGACCATGCCGTTGGCTTCCAGCATCTCGACGAACTCGTCGGCAGTCACACAGCCGAGCTCAGGGCTGTTCCAGCGCATCAGCGCCTCGATGCCCAGATAGCCATCGTTGCGCACGTTGATGATCGGCTGATACCACAGCTCGAATTCGCGCTGCTGAATGCCGCGACGCAAGGATTCCACGGTTCGCTGGTACTTGAGGCGTGCCTCGAGCATCGCGTTCTCGAAGATGATGATCTCGCCGATGCGCCTCTCCTTGGACGCGTACATGGCCGTATCGGCCTCGCGCAGGATCTCGCCTTCGCTCGTGGTGGAATGGTCGACCCAGGTGGCGCCGACGCTCACCGATGGCGTCATGCGGTTCGTGTCGTCCAGCAGGATGGGTACCTGCACCGCGCTCTGCATGTTTGCCAGAAAGGGCCGCAGCGCTGCTTCGTTGTCCGCGGCGAACAGCACCATGAACTCGTCGCCGCCGAGCCTTGCCACGATATCGTCGGGTCCGGTGGCCGCCAGCAAGCGCTCGGCGATCACCTTGAGCAGATGGTCGCCCGCGGCATGGCCGAAGCTGTCGTTGATCTCCTTGAAGCGATCGAGATCGATGAAACCCAGGCCGAAAGGTTTGCTGTCCGCGTTCAGGATGTAGCGCTCGATATGCGTCTGTGCCGCGCGACGGTTGGCCAGGCCGGTCAAATAATCCGTGGTCGCCTCGGTGCGATGCTCTGAGTGCGACTCGCGTACCGCGGTCACATCGTAGGCGGTGCCCACGAGGCGCACCACTGCGCCTGCGGTATCGAAGGTTGCCACGGCTCGAAGCTCGACGATGAGTTCGGGTCCCACCTTCACATCCATGACGAGCAGGGGGTTGGCAGGGTTCAAGGCCTTGATGGAGCCGCGCAGTGTGCGACGGTCGGTGGTGGTCAGGCTGCGCAGCAACGCGGATAGCCGGGTGTGTTCACCATCCCGGCGGAGTTCGAACAGCTCCAGCATGCGCGAAGAAAACAGGGGCGGGCAACCCTCGATCAAATCGAAATGACCGCCGGTCGAAATCTGCGTGAGCAGCTCATGGCGTGAGATGAACGTCGCGAACGGGCTCGTCTGCAGCGCATGCACGGATCGGCCGTCATCACGAGGGCGCTCTACAGAGGGTTCGTTTTCTTGTCCCTCGGGTAGAACCACTACATTCACTCCTCGCGGCTGGCTCTGACGAATCTTCGGACTCGACAGCACCCATGGGCCAATGGACGGCAGACCCTATGTTTAGCGCGAGGTAGCGCCGACTCTTGAATGTTATTACAGCCCCTTTCTGCTTCAGAGGGCCGGACATCCACGGCCGCATGAGGCAAACGTGATGCGCGCCCGTCTTTTACCGGTAAGCTGCGCCGAACCTGTCACCATCGAGCCGGAGGGCTGTTACGGGAGGGCCGCCGGGGCCGGCCATCAACATCGCCCATGGGCCAATCGATGACAGGCCCTAGAGGTCACTGCGGGTGCGGCGTACGGCATCGTGCCACTCGCCCATCACGCGTTCACGTGTCTTCTCATCCATCTCCGGCTTGAATTTCTTCTCCTGCTGCCAGTTGGCGCTCAGGTCATCGATGTTTTGGTACACACCGGCCTGCAGGCCCGCCAGGTAGGCAGCGCCCAGGGCCGTGGTTTCCGTCTGCAGAGGGCGCTCCACCGATATGCCGAGCATGTTGGCCAGGTACTGGCTAAACCAGTCGTTGGCCACCATGCCGCCATCGATGCGAACGGTCTGCGCATCGCTGCCGTCCGCCTGCATGGCCTCCAGCAGATCGACCGTCTGGTACGACACCGCTTCAAGCGCGGCGCGGGCGATCAGGGCGGGCGACGTGCCGCGGGTAAGCCCGAAGATCGCACCGCGTGCATCGGGATCCCAGTAAGGTGCGCCCAGGCCGGTGAACGCCGGCACCAGATACACGCCGTCGTTGCTTTCGAGGGAGGTGGCCATGTCCCCGGTCTCCTTGGACGAATCGATGATGCCCAGCCCGTCGCGCAGCCACTGGATCGCGGCCCCGGCGACGAAGATCGAACCTTCCAGGGCATACGTGGTGGTGCCGTCGAGGCGATAGGCCACCGTCGTGAGCAGCTTGTGTTCCGATGTGACCGCTTCATGCCCGGTATTGAGCAACATGAAGCACCCGGTGCCGTAGGTGCTCTTCACCATGCCCTTCTCGAAACAGACCTGACCCACCACGGCCGCGTGCTGATCTCCGGCGACCCCGGCGATCGGCAGTTCGACACCGAACAACTCCTTGTCGGTGGTGCCGAAGTCCGCTGCACTGTCGAGCACCTCCGGCAGCAGGCCCTTCGGCACGTCGAGCAGGCTCAGAAGATCATCATCCCAACAGTTGTCATGGATGTTGAACAGCAACGTGCGCCCGGCGTTGGTCGTGTCGGTCACATGCGTGCGGCCGGCCGTGAGGCGCCAGATCAAGAAGCTGTCGATGGTGCCGAAGGCCAGCTCGCCTTTCTCGGCCCTGGCACGCGCACCGTCGACGTTGTCGAGCAGCCAGCCGATCTTGGTACCGGCAAAATACGGGTCGAGCAACAGGCCGCTGGCCTTGGTGATCTGTGCCTCCTTGCCGTCCTGTTTCATCTGGCGGCAGCGATCCGACGTGCGCCGATCCTGCCAGACGATCGCGTTGTGAATGGGCCTGCCGGTCTGCCGATCCCAGATGACGGTGGTTTCGCGCTGATTGGTGATGCCGACGGCGGCGATGGTACGAGAGTCCGCATCTGCCTTCTTCAAGGCCTCGCGGCAGACCCTCAGGGTGGTGTCCCAGATTTCTTCCGCATCGTGTTCCACCCAGCCAGGTTTCGGAAAGTGTTGCTCGAACTCTTCCTGGGCGATCGCGAACGTGGTGCCGTCGCGTTCGAACAACATGGCTCTGGTGCTGGTGGTGCCCTGGTCGATGCTCAGCAATAGTGGTTTGCTCATGAGGCGTATCCCTGTTGTATGTACGCAATCGACGAACTTGCCTTTCGTTGTAACTTTCGTTTATGGTTCGTGTCAAGTCAAAGCGAAATTTTGTTGCATGGGTGAGTCGCGTTCGAGTGCCATACTGGACGTTGCCAGGCTCGATGGCGTCGTGACCGTCGAAGCGCTCGTACGGCGTTTCGATGTCACGCCGCAGACAATTCGCAAGGACCTGAACGAACTGTGCGCGAGCGGCCTGCTCGAGCGGGTGCACGGCGGGGCTCGGCTGAACGCCGGTGTCGAGAACATGAGCTACGAAGCCCGCCGCGTCATTGCCGCCGCGCCCAAGCGTGCGATCGGCGAGGCCGTGGCCGGCCTGATTCCAGACAAGGCATCGCTGTTCATCAATATCGGCACCACCACCGAGGCGGTGGCTCATGCACTGGTGCAGCATCGCCAGCTCATGGTGATCACCAACAACATCAACGTGGCTTCGCTGCTGCGTCTGGGCGAGCGCAATCAGGTGATCATCGCCGGCGGTGAGGTACGTTGCTCGGATGGCGGTGTGGTAGGGCAGGCCGCCGTCGACTTCATCAGTCAGTTCAAGGTGGATTTCGCTGTCATCGGTGCTTCGGCCATCGATACCGACGGCTCGCTGCTCGACTTCGACTACCGCGAGGTGCGCGTGGCACAGGCCATCATCAGCAATGCTCGCCACGTGATACTCGCCGCCGATGTGACCAAGCACGAACGAACCGCACCGGTTCGCATCGCTCACATCTCCCAGGTGCAGACGTTCGTGACCGACCGTTGCCCACACGATGCCTTTCGCCAGCAGCTCGCGGACCTGGACATTCGCCACGTGGAAACCGCGCGACCTATGGGCTCTTTCCGCGTCGACTCCGGCGATGGCAACGACAGCCGTGTCGCCTGATTACTGCAAGATTCGATTGACTAGCGTTTTTCCCACAAGTAACGTGACAAGCGAAAATACATTCCATCCCGCTGATCGTCCCGCTGATCGGCGGCTCGCTCGGAGATCCGATGCTCGAACTCGTCAACGTCAGCAAGCAGTCCGGCACGGAGCTGCACATAGATGACGTTTCGCTCAGGCTCGAGCCCGGTACGGTGAACATCTTGCTCGGCCCCACGCTGAGCGGCAAGACCACCCTGATGCGTCTCATGGCCGGGCTCGACAAGCCTACCGGCGGCAAGGTGCTGGTCGATGGGCAGGATGTGACCGGCAAGTCGGTACGCCAGCGTGACGTTGCGATGGTCTATCAGCAGTTCATCAACTATCCCGGGCTCACCGTGTACGAAAACATCGCCTCGCCCATGCGTATCGCCGGCGAGTCGAAACCGGTCATCGATCGAAAGGTGCGTGAAGCCGCCGCCCTGCTGAAGCTGGAACCCTTCCTCGATCGTACGCCCCTGAATCTTTCCGGTGGCCAGCAGCAGCGCACCGCTCTGGCTCGGGCGCTGGTGAAGAACGCGAAGCTGGTGCTGCTCGACGAACCGCTGGCCAATCTCGACTACAAGTTGCGTGAGGAGCTGCGAGTGGAGCTACCCAGGCTGTTCGAGGAATCCGGTGCCGTGTTCGTCTACGCGACCACCGAGCCGCACGAGGCACTGCTGCTCGGTGGCCGAACGGCGGCACTCTCGCAGGGGCGTGTCACCCAGTTCGGCGACACACTGACGGTGTACAACCAGCCGGCCGATCTGCTCACCGCCCAGACCTTCGCCGACCCGCCGTTGAATACTGCCGAAGCCGCGCTGGCAGGGTCGCGCCTGCAGATTGGTGATGCCACCGTGAACGTGCCCGACCTGCAACTCGGCGACGGGCCGCGGGTGCTCGGCCTGCGTGCGCATCACATCCTTCTGAGCGCAACGCATCGGCACTCGATCAGCCTGCCGGCAAGGGTGGGGACCAGCGAGATCACGGGTTCGGAAACCTACCTGCATGTGCGTGTCCAGCAGAACGACTGGGTGGTGCTGGCGCACGGTGTTCACCGGATCGATCCCGGCACCGACATCGAGGTGTACTTCGACCCGGCGTCGCTGTACGTGTTCGCGGCCGATGGCCGTCTGGAGCGGGCACCGTCGATACCGGCAACCTCGGCGCCTGCCGGCCGCACCGATGGTGGCCATACGAAGGGCAGCGTCGCACATGGCTAGCATCACGCTCGATCAGCTCGCGCATTCCTACCTGCCGAAACCCGCGAACGATGCCGATTTCGCCCTCAAGCAGATCGATTACCAATGGGAAGACGGCGGTGCCTATGCGCTGCTCGGCCCGTCCGGTTGCGGCAAGACCACGCTGCTGAACATCATCTCGGGTTTGCTGGTGCCATCCACCGGGCATATCCGCTTCGACGACAACGATGTCACATTGCTCACGCCGGAGCAGCGCAACATTGCCCAGGTGTTCCAGTTTCCGGTGATCTACGACACCATGACGGTCGCCCAGAACCTCGCCTTTCCACTGGCCAACCGTGGTGTGGTAAAGCCGGAGATCGACAAGCGTGTCACCGAGATGCTGAGCGTGCTCGACCTGGCCGACAAGGCGAACCGGCGGGCCCAGGGGCTCACCGCCGACGAGAAACAGAAGATTTCGCTGGGCCGGGGGCTGGTGCGCTACGACGTCAACGCGATCCTGTTCGACGAGCCGCTCACCGTGATCGACCCGCACATGAAGTGGCAGCTGCGCACCAAGCTCAAGGAGCTGCACCGGCAGTTCAACCACACCATGATCTACGTGACCCATGACCAGACCGAAGCCCTGACCTTCGCTGACAAGGTGGTGGTGATGTACGACGGCGAAGTGGTGCAGATAGGCACGCCGGAGGAGCTGTTCGATCGGCCGGAGCATACCTTCGTCGGTTACTTCATCGGATCGCCGGGCATGAACATCCTGCCGGGGCACTTCGATGGCAACGCCGTTCGGCTCGACGGCCATAGCATCCTCCTCTCGCGCCACTACCCCGACCTGTCCGGAGAGGTGGAGCTGGGAATTCGGCCGGAATTCGTGAAAGTGGTGCCGGCTGCCGGGCAGCACGAGAATGCGCTGCCCTATCGGATCCGCACGGTGGAGGATATCGGCCGCGAGAAGATCGTGCGCGGCGAGCTGGCCGGATTGTCGGTCGATGCCGTGATGCCCGAAGGCGCAGAAGTACCGTCGGAGGCAGCGGTGATTCTCGAGCCTGCGCGCATCAATCTCTATCGGAACTCGCATCGGGTGGCCTCGGCATGAAACCTTTCGACAACAGGGCCTGGTTCTTCGTGCTGCCGGTGGTGCTGCTGGTGGCCTTTAGTGCAGTGATCCCGCTGATGACGGTGGTCAACTATTCGGTACAGGATTCCTTCGGTAACAACCAGTTCTTCTGGGCCGGCACCGAATGGTTCACCGACGTACTGACGTCCGAGCGGTTCCATGATGCGTTGGGCCGCAACCTGTTGTTCTCGGCGATCATCCTGTCCATTGAGGTGCCGCTGGGTATCTGCATCGCACTGGCAATGCCGCGCAAGGGCATATGGGTACCGGTCTGCCTGATCCTGATGGCTCTGCCGTTGCTCATTCCATGGAATGTGGTGGGCACCATCTGGCAGGTGTTCGGCCGCCGCGACATCGGCCTGCTCGGCCATACGCTGGCCGAACTGGGCATCCCGTACAACTACGCGCGAGACTGGCTCGATGCCTGGATCACGGTGGTGGTGATGGATGTGTGGCACTGGACCAGTCTTGTGGTATTGCTGTGCTATGCGGGCCTGGTATCCATACCGGAAGCTTATTATCAGGCCGCGCGCATCGACGGCGCCTCGCGCTGGAGCGTGTTCCGCTACATACAGTTGCCCAAGATGAAGCGCGTGTTGCTGATCGCCGTGCTGCTGCGATTCATGGACAGCTTCATGATCTATACCGAACCGTTCGTGCTCACCGGTGGTGGCCCCGGCAATTCCACGACGTTTCTCTCCATCGATCTGGTGAAAACCGCCATCGGCCAGTTCGATCTGGGGCCTGCGGCTGCGATGTCGCTGATCTACTTCCTGATCATCCTGCTGCTCTCCTGGGTGTTCTATACGGTCATGACAACGATGGACGCGGACGACGGGCAGAAGGGGCAGGCGCAATGACCCGGCGCATACCGGACAGCCCGGCAGCCACGCCGTCAGATACGCCGGCAACCACGGGAGGCGGCCTGCCTGGTGAACCTGCCGGCGGCACCTCGGAGATGGTCAGCCCTGCCGAGGTGCCGGCACAGGTGGTAGCCGACAAGCCGGGCCTGGCACGCACTGCCGGCTCCAATTACATCAGCCTGGAGAATATTCGCGATACCAGCCGCACCGGCAAGCGAAGCCCGGCCCGCTGGCTGGTGCCAACCCTGTATATCGTGTTCCTGATGCTGCCCATCTACTGGCTGGTCAACATGAGCTTCAAGACCAATCGGGAAATCCTCTCCTCGTTTACCCTGTTCCCGAGCGATCCGACGCTGGCCAACTACGCAGTGATCTTCAGCGATCCTTCCTGGTACAACGGGTACATCAATTCGATCATCTACGTGGTGATGAACACCATCATCTCCCTGCTGGTGGCGCTGCCGGCTGCCTATGCGTTCAGCCGGTATCGCTTCCTCGGCGACAAGCATCTGTTCTTCTGGCTGCTGACCAATCGCATGGCACCACCCGCGGTCTTCGCCCTGCCGTTCTTCCAGCTCTACTCGGCCTTCGGACTGATCGATACACATATAGCGGTCGCACTTGCCCATTGCCTGTTCAACGTGCCGCTGGCCGTGTGGATTCTCGAAGGTTTCATGTCGGGCATTCCGCGCGAAATCGACGAAACCGCCTACATCGACGGTTACTCCTTCCCGAAGTTCTTCATCAAGATATTCACGCCATTGATCGCCTCGGGTATCGGTGTGGCGGCGTTCTTCTGCTTCATGTTCTCGTGGGTCGAGCTGTTGATCGCCCGCACCCTGACGGTGACCAACGCGAAGCCGATCACCGCCACCATGACGCGAACCGTGTCGGCCTCCGGACTCGATTGGGGAGTGCTCGCCGCGGCGGGTGTACTCACGATCATTCCGGGTGCGCTGGTCATCTATTTCGTGCGCAACTACATCGCGAAGGGCTTCGCGCTGGGGAGGGTGTGATGGATCTTTCATGGATGGCGTGGACCCTGCCCACGGCGATCTTCTTCCTGACGATTCTCGGCTTGCTGGTACTGATGACGCTATGGGAGGTCGTGAGACCGGGCGGTGGTCCTCGTAATGGCATCCTGCGTTTCGAGACCACTCGGGGGGACCGGCTGTTCCTGTCGCTGCTGGGCAGCGCCTTCATCCATCTGGCCTGGCTCGGGCTGGTCGGTACGAACCTGCCTGTTGCGATGGGTATATCGCTGGTGTTCGCGCTGCTGGTGTTCGTGTTCGTTTAGTGCCCTGTTTCGTCTACTGCCCTGCGACCGTGATCGTTGCAATCGCACGATCAGGGTTGCAGGGCGCTGGTCTGGCCACAAGGGCTCATCGAAGTCCGTGGTTTCTTTCATTTGAAAATCGAGGAGTAGTTGATGCGTACAGTAAGATTCACTCTGACCGCGGTCGCGGCGGCGGTGTGTACGGGAATCGTTCCCGTGGCACAGGCCGACATGGCAGCGGCGGAGAAATTCATCGCCGACGAGATCGGCGACATGTCGACGCTCAGCCCCGACGAGCAGAAGGCAGAAATGCAATGGTTCGTCGACGCTGCCAAGCCCTTCGAAGGCATGGACATCAAGGTGGTGTCGGAGACGATCACGACGCACGAATACGAAGCCAAGACGCTGGCCAAGGCGTTCAGCGACATCACCGGCATCAACGTCACCCACGACCTGATCGGTGAGGGCGATGTGGTGGAGAAGCTGCAGACGCAGATGCAGTCGGGGAACAACATCTACGACGCCTACGTCAACGATTCCGATCTGATCGGTACACACTGGCGGTACCAGCAGGCGAGAAACCTCACGGACTGGATGGCAGGCGACGGCAAGGATGTCACATCCCCGACCCTTGACCTGGATGATTTCATCGGCCTGGATTTCACCACCGGCCCCGACGACAAGCTGTACCAGTTGCCCACGCAGCAGTTCGCCAACCTCTATTGGTTCCGCTACGACTGGTTCAACGATGAAAAGAACCAGGCGGATTTCAAGGAGAAGTACGGCTACGACCTGGGTGTGCCGGTCAACTGGTCCGCTTACGAAGACATCGCCGAGTTCTTCACCGGTCGCGAGATCGATGGGAAGAAAGTCTACGGCCACATGGACTACGGCAAGAAAGACCCATCGCTTGGCTGGCGCTTCACCGATGCGTGGCTGTCGATGGCTGGAAACGGCGACAAGGGTGAGCCGAATGGCCTGCCGGTGGACGAATGGGGCATCCGCGTCAACGAGAACAGCCAACCCGTCGGCTCATGCGTTGCACGTGGTGGTGACACCAATGGCCCGGCCTCGGTCTACGCGATCCAGAAGTACATCGACTGGCTGAATGCCTATGCACCACCGGAAGCTGCCGGCATGACGTTCGGTGAATCCGGACCGGTACCGGCGCAGGGCAACGTCGCCCAGCAGATGTTCTGGTATACCGCGTTCACTGCCGACATGGTGAAGGACGGTATTCCGGTAGTGGACGAGGAGGGTTCGCCGAAATGGCGCATGGCGCCGAGCCCGCACGGTGCGTATTGGGAAGAAGGCCAGAAGCTGGGCTATCAGGATGCCGGCTCATGGACACTGCTGGAATCCACGCCCACCGACCGTGCTCAGGCGGCTTGGCTGTACGCCCAGTTCGTGACCTCCAAGACTGTGGATCTGAAGAAGTCGCACGTGGGTTTGACCTTCATCCGCGAAAGCTCGATCCAGGACGACAGCTTCACCGAACGGGCATCGAAACTGGGCGGACTGGTCGAGTTCTATCGCTCACCGGCCCGTGTGCAGTGGTCGCCTACCGGTACCAACGTACCCGACTATCCGAAACTGGCACAGCTGTGGTGGCAGAACATCGGTGATGCGGCTTCGGGTGCAAAATCACCACAGGAAGCCATGGATGCACTCTGCGAAGCTCAGGAGAAAATATTGTCACGCCTGGAACGTGCTGGCATTCAGGGCGAGTACGGTCCGAAGCTGAACGAAGAGGAAGATCCGCAGTACTGGTTCGATCAGCCCGGTGCGCCGAAGCCGAAGCTCGACAACGAAAAGCCCGAGCCTGAAACCATCGGCTACGACGAACTGGTCGAAAGCTGGAAGTAGCCGGTCGGTAACGTCATCGGGTATTGCCAGAAGCCTTGAGGCAGGGCGATATCCGATGATTTTTCGTGACAGGATGTTCATGCCGGTGATGTTTGAGAAACGTCTCGGCCAGACGCACCTTGTCCACCACACCAAAACTCGATCACCCTGGAAACTCATGAAATACCTGCACACCATGGTCCGCGTCGAAGACATCGATGCGAGCTTGAACTTCTACTGCAATCTGATGGGCATGACGGAGATCAGCCGCAAGGATAGCGAGAAGGGCAAGTTCACCCTGATCTTCCTGGCTGCCGGCGAAGACGAAGGCCGGGCGAACGCCGAGAAGGCGCCGATGATCGAACTGACCTACAACTGGCCGGAAGAGGGCAAGGAGCCCGAGCGCTACGAAGGCGGCCGTAACTTCGGCCATCTGGCCTATACCGTGGACAACATTTACGACACCTGCGAGAAACTGCAGAAAGGCGGCGTCACCATCAACCGCCCACCACGTGATGGCCACATGGCATTCGTGCGTTCGCCCGACGGAATTTCCTTCGAACTACTGCAAGCAGGTGATGCCCTGGAGCCCGCCGAGCCGTGGAAGAGCATGGAGAATACCGGTAGCTGGTAGAGGTTCGTTCAGCAATTGAGATATCACCCCGCGCGATTCATTCATCTGCCCAGCAGCGTTGCTCGGCATTCGAATGGTCGAATTCATCCATCGGTATTGCGGGTCACCCACCGTTCGCTGCCATCGGCCAGCCGCTCCTTCTTCCAGAAGGGCGCTCGGCTCTTCAGCGCCTCCATCAGGAAGCGGCAGGCATCGAAGGCGGCGGCGCGGTGCTGTGACCACACTGCCGTCAGCACGATGGGCTCACCGGGTATCAGTTCGCCCACGCGGTGAACGATCAATGCGTCGATGATGGGCAAGGTGGCGTGTGCCTCGCCGATGATGGTCGCAAGTTCCTTCTCCGTCATGCCCGGATAGTGCTCCAGCATCATGCCGGTAACCTCGTCATCCTCGTTGATGTCGCGCATGGTGCCGATGAAGCTCGCAGTTGCACCAAACCCACCGACCGGCAGTGTGGCTTCGAACTGAGCGATCTCGGCAGCGGGATCGAAACTCCGGGTATAAATCTTGACAGCCATGACTACCGGTACGACTGACAGATGGATCGGTTCTTTCTCATCTACCCGCCGGTGACTTGCGGAAAGAAGGCCACCTCGTCTCCATCGTGAACGGTGTCTCCCGGTTCGCGATGTTCCAGGTTGACCGAGCACAACACCTGCTCCGGCATCAGTTCCTGGCCCGTCGCGGCTACCCACACATCCTTCACGGTATGGATCGTACCGGCAAGACTTCCGACATCCACCTCACTGGCCGCATTCGGTTGCTGCTCACGCATGCTGGCGAAGAAACGGGTCTTGATGGCCATGGGTATCTTCAACGAACGGGTCGCAGGCAATAATACGGCAAGCAGGCCCTCGCAGCGAAATGGCAGCCCGGGAAACATCGCTCACAAGCTGATCGATGACAGGTTCCGGTGATCGTCCCAACCGAGAACGACGCTGAACCCATCACCGTCAGACGGAAGGACCACCAGAACTGCCGTACCATCGACGACCCCTACAAGGCACGAGGAACCCGATGAGTGAGCTGACCCATTTCGATGCCGCCGGCAACGCCCATATGGTGGACGTCGGCGACAAGGCCGTGACCCATCGGATCGCCGTGGCCAGTGGCGTCATTCGCATGTTGCCAAAGACGTGGCGAATGGTGGCCGAAGGCAGTCACGAGAAGGGCGACGTGCTGGGTATCGCCCGAATCGCCGCCATCATGGCAGCCAAGCGGACGAGCGAGCTGATACCGTTGTGCCACCCCATCAGCCTGACGCGGGTGGACGTCACCTTCGAGCTCGATGCCGAACCCGATAGCGTCAGGTGTGCGGTGCGCGCCGAAACCCGATCGCAAACCGGCGTGGAGATGGAAGCGCTGGTCGGCCTCCAGGTGGCGCTCGCCACGATCTACGACATGTGCAAGGCGGTGGATCGCGGCATGCGAATGGAGGGCATCCACTTGGTCGAGAAGAGTGGCGGCAAGTCGGGCAACTACCACGCTTGAGGTAGCCGACGGATGATCACGCGGTTCGAACGTGAACCAGTCGATGGTTGCGCTACACTATCATGTGCGCGGTATCACGCTTTCCAGGCCAAATGGATCAGTCCCTGCAGGTGTCGGTCAAGAGCGCCGAACGGCGGCGCGGTGGCGGCAACGCACAAGACAACTTAATTGGGCATCGCCCGGCGGTAACGAGCACTGAAGAGGTGGGGGATGAAGATACTCAAGTGGGTACTGGGCACCATCGTGGTGCTTTCTCTGGTGGTCGGTGTGGGTATCGCAGCACTTGTCTACCTGGTTGACTGGAACGACTTCAAGGAAACCATTCAGAACCAGACCAGGAAGCAGACCGGCCGTGACCTGATGATCGCCGGTGATCTCAGCCCCTCGGTGTTTCCGTGGGCCGGCATCTCCATCAGTGACATCACCCTGGCGAACGCGGAAGGCTTTGGCGATGAGCCGTTCGCCCGCATCGGCAGTGCTGATGTGAAAGTCGAGTTGCTGCCGCTGCTGCGCCGTGTGGTGAACGTGCGTACCGTGAAGCTGGATGGTCTGAGCCTGGACCTGCAACGTGCGGCCGACGGCACCACCAACTGGGACGATCTGGTCGGCTCGCAAGCGACGATGACCACGACCGAGGATTCCGAGACCACTACGGAGGTGGAGGGCAGCAGTGCGACGATCGCGGCTCTGGAGGTGGGCGGTATCGACATCAGCGATGCCAACGTGAGTTGGAAGGATGCGCAGGGTGGCACCGACGCGCGCCTCAGCGGTTTCAGCCTGAAGACCGGCGCCATTGCCTTGCAGGAACCCTTCGATCTGTCCACCAGCTTTGAGGTAATCAGCGACAGCATGGATCTGAACGCCGACGTGGCTGGCGGTGGCGAAGTCACGATCGATCTGGAAAACCAGGTGTATTCGCTGAACGGCATCACCCTGGATACCACGGCTACAGGTAGTGGACTTCCCGGTGAAAAGCTCAGTGCCGAGCTGGCTGCCGATGTCATGGCCAACCTGGGTGAACAGAAGGTGTCCGTGAAGTCTTTGACGCTCGACGCGATGGATCTCAAGCTCGACGGTCAGGTAGATGTCAGTGATCTGAACACCGAACCCAAGGTCACCGGTTCGTTGAAGAGCGAAGAGTTCAGTCCGCGAGAGGTCATGAATTCACTGGCGATCGCCGTGCCACCGACGGCCGACGAGGGCGTGCTGAAGAAGGCCAGCCTCGACCTTGCCTTCAACGCTACGCCTGCGTCGGCGGCGATCAGTGAGCTGGCGATGAAGCTGGACGACACGACGCTCAGCGGCACGGTGGATGTGCCGTCGTTCGACGGCGCCATGCCGCCACTGCGCTTCGCCCTCGAGCTGGACAAGATAGATCTGGATCGCTACCTGCCGCCACCTGCCGAGGAGGGCGCCGAGCCTGCCGAGGATACGCCCGCGGAACAGGCACCGGAGAGCGCCGGTGGCGATACGCCGATCGAGCTGCCGAAGCAGATGTTGCGTACGCTGGATGTCGATGGCAAGTTCAGCGTCGGCTCGATGAAGGCCAGCAATCTCACCGTCAGCGACATCGTGATACCGGTGAAAGCCGCCGGAGGCAAGCTGGGCGTGCAGAACCTGCAGGCGAAGCTCTACGAAGGTAACGTGGATACCACCGCGAACCTCGACGCGAGCGGCAAGGTGGCGGCCTACTCACTGGCTCTCGTACTTGCCGGCGTTCAGGCCGACCCCCTGCTCGCCGATCTTGCGCAAGGTGACTCGTTTCTTTCCGGTCAGGGCGAATTCAAGGCAGATATCACGACCGTCGGCGATTCGGTGAATGCGCTGACCGCCGGCTTGAACGGCGGCTTCGACACCGCCTTCAGCGACGGTTCGATCAACGGCATCAACATCGGCTACCAGCTGCGGCGGGCGAAGGCAGCGCTGTCCGGGCAGAAGCTGGCGGACGACGAAAAAGAGGTGAAAACCGACTTCTCGTCACTCAGCATGAGTGGCAAGTTCACGGATGGTGTGATGAATTCCGATGACCTCGACATGCGCTCACCCCTGTTGCGCGTGGGTGGGGCCGGCCAGGTGGACCTGCCGGGCGAACAGGTGGACTACACCGTTCGTACCAAGATCACCGGCACCGCCGAGGGGCAGGGTGGTAGCGATTTGGCAAGCCTGAAAGGCGTGGAGCTCAGCGTGCCCGTGAAGGGCAGCTTTCAGGAGCTCTCGTCAGACCCGGGCGGTGTGCTGATGCGTGGCATGCGGAACGGCATCTCCGACAACATCAGGGGTGTCGCCGGGGCGCAGGCGAAGGAGGCGGCAGCCAAGGCCAAGGCCGCCGCGGAAGAACGACTGAAAGGCCAGGAAGACAAGCTGAAGGAACAGTTGAACCAAGAGGCCGAGAAGGCGAAGGAGAAGCTGGAGGGCTTCCTGAAGTAGGACGGCGTGGCGGGATGCATCGGCGGTTGAACGTGGTAGATTCTCCTTGCACGGGCACTGAAGTGCCGACACGCCTGAAATACTCGTCAGTAGAGCCGGGAGGCTTCAACCATTGGATGTGGAGCTTGCCGGAGAAATACAGGATGCCGAAACGGTGGCGTCCGGGCGGGCATTGCGCGAGCTGAGACGTTTGCGTAAGGCCTACGGAGGTGTGAACTGGTGCAAGTGCAAGGGAACGGCTAGGGTCAGGTCGGGAGCCGAAGGCTCCGGGGCTGGTGAGATGGTTTCCGCGGAAGTTCACTGGTACGAGGCGCATGGCATCGGCCAGGTCGAGATGAAGCTGAAACGTTACCTGTGAGGCGGACAACCTGTGGGGCAGCAAATGACTGACAAGCGATATGCCGTCTGCATCGATAACAGCGACTACCGAGCTTCTCTGGAGCTGAGGAAGCTCTACGAGGTACTGGCAGATGAGCGGGCCGACGAGCTGAAGCAGCTTCGTATCATCGACGAATCCGGCGAAGACTATCTCTACCCCGCCAGCCGATTCCTGCCGATCGATCTCAGTGACGAAGTAATGAACGCGGTGGCCAAGGCGGCTTGAAGCGCCAGTTCGACGAGCCCCGGGCCGCCGAGCCCCAAGCCGCCCAGCCAACGTTCGCCGAGCCTATGCCCGCGGGTCCGACGTTCGCCGAACGTGTGCTCGGCTGGTTCGATGAGCATGGCCGCAAGCATCTGCCCTGGCAGCAGAACGCGACACCCTATCGTGTATGGGTGTCCGAGATCATGCTGCAGCAGACTCAGGTCGCGACCGTCATTCCCTACTACGAACGCTTCATGCACAGTTTCCCTACCCTGGCGGTACTGGCGGAGGCGTCGCTGGACGATGTGCTCGCGCACTGGTCCGGGCTCGGCTACTACGCCCGAGGTCGAAACCTGCATGCGACAGCCCGGCAGGTGGTGGAGCGTTTCGCAGGCTCACTGCCACTGGAGCTCGATGAGCTGATCAGCCTGCCCGGCATCGGCCGCTCCACCGCCGGGGCGATCTTGAGCCTTGGCGCCGGTCAGCACCATCCGATACTCGATGGCAACGTGAAGCGGGTGCTCGCGCGTCATGAGGCCGTGACCGGCTGGCCCGGGCAGACACGTGTGCTGAACGAGCTGTGGCGGCTTGCGGAGCAGGTTACACCGGCGACGCGTACCGGCCCCTTCAACCAGGCGATGATGGATCTGGGTGCGATGATCTGCACCCGGAACCGTCCGCAGTGCAGTCAGTGCCCGATAGCCGCGAGCTGTGCCGCATTGGCGGCCGGAAATCCTTTGGATTATCCGGGCAGGAAGCCGAAGAAGGCGGTGCCGGTACGGCAGACCTGCATGCTGGCCCTGCGGGACACGCAGGGCAGGGTGTTGCTGGAGAGGCGGCCACCTACCGGTGTATGGGGCGGCCTGTTGAGCCTGCCGGAGCTTGGGGATGCCGACACGCCTTCACACACGGATGCTGGCGGATCAGTGACGCCGCTCGAGAGCTGGTTGTCGCGTCATCGACTGAAGGCCGGCAGCGAAGCGTTCACGGTAGCGAAGCTGCGGCACACCTTCAGCCACTTTCATCTCGATATCGACGTACTGGCACTGGAGATCGCACCACTACCGGATGCCGTGATGGAGCCGGAACGGTTCGTCTGGTATAACGGTGGCACTTCGACTGGTGGCATGGCTGCGCCGGTTACCCGAATTCTGGAAACCCTGATGGGAGAATGGCCGTGAAACGCATGGTGCAGTGCGCAAAGCTCAACAAGGAAGCCCCCGGGCTCGAACGCCCCACCTACCCTGGCGAGTTGGGCAAGCGCATCTACCTGAACATCTCTCAAGAGGCTTGGCAGGCGTGGGTCAACCACCAGACCATGCTGATCAACGAGTACCGTCTCACCCCGGTGGACCCGAAGGCACGCAAGTTCCTCGAAGAGGAGATGGAGAAGTTTCTGTTTACAGAGGAGGCAGCGATGCCCGGTGGGTATGTGCCACCGAGCGAATAACTCAATTCACGGATTACCTATCCATTGAGTTTCCCGCCCCACGGGGCGGGCCAGGTCGAAGTGCACCGCCAGCTCCATGGGCAGCTGTGCATGGAGCGCGCTGGCACCACTTTGAAAACGTGGTAGCAACGCGGACTCCCGCCACCAGTTTTCCTGCTTCAGGCTTGGCGTCAGGTTCGAGAGCAACACGAGTAGCAAGATAAACAGCATGCCGCGCGCGATGCCGAACACAACGCCCAGGAACCGGTCTACCGGCCCCAGGTTGGAAGCCCCCACAGCCTGCCTGAAGAGCCAGCTGATCACCCCGCCGATAAAGCCGGTGCCGAAGAACAGAAAGATCGCGCCCCATATGTAGCGTGACGAGGTGGTCTGGAAAATGTCGGTAGGCAAGGAGTTGGCCACGCGCGTCGTGAACAGCAGCGTCGCGGCGATTGCCATGACTATCGTGGCCACGCTCAGGGACACCTTCACGAATCCTCGCTGGTAGCTCAAGATGGCTGAGCCGAGGATGATGGCCAGCAGAATATAATCGATTGCAGACACAGTTCCTTGCTACTTCGGGACTCGGATGATACGAGACTAACAAATCAGAAATATAACGGAAAGCTGCAATATAACCACGCAGGAAAAATAACCGAAGTGTCAGGACAATTGGAATGAGGCCGGAACTTCTGCTGCGGAATGCGCTGCTACGGCAATGATGATGCGGCGACTTTCGGGGCAGGAAGTCGCGCAGCGAGGCTCCGATGCGAAGCCCGGATCATCGGTGCAGGAGTGATCTCGGCCCGGACCAGCTCGCCACTATTCCCGGTCGCAGACGCTCATTGCTGCGCTGTCGGGCACGTTTTTCCGTCCAAACCATGCGCTATGCTGCATTGTTTACAATACCTGGGCATAGACAAACGTGTATCGCATCGAACCGATCTCTTACCTCCGGCTGTTTGCGCCGCGTTGTCGCACCTCAGGCGTTGCAGCCACCACGGTGCTTCTGCTGAGCCTGACGTTGCTCGCCTGCAGCAGCGACGATGAGTCGGCAGCCTCCGGGGCGACATCCGGCACGAGCGGGGATGACGTGAACGGCACCGATACCGGTGCCAACGGTGGCGGTGTCACGATGCTCGGCCCACTGCCGTCTCCGCCACTGACCGAACCACCGAGCGCAGACGACGAGCCGATTCCCGAGGGTGCGGAGTTCACCACGGCGAGCGGTTTCGCGGTGGTGCGTGATCCACAGGCGTTTCCCCGTGCCGAGGAGGTGGCCCCGGCGCTGACCGAAGCCGACTTCGCAGCCGGGTTACCCGAACCTGAGATCGAGCAACCGGTCGGGATCGACCCTGCAACCAACGGTGCGCCGTTCTTCGCCGATCTGGCGAACGTGCGTGTGAGCGCGGGCGAACCGGTGGCCATACGTTTCGAGCCGCGCGACCCGGAAGGCGAACTGCCAGGTATCTTTCCACTGCAGCTGCCCGTCGAGGCAACCTTCGACGACAACTTCGACGGTACCAAGACGCTCAACTGGATACCGCTGGAGGCGGATGTCGGCATCACCGCGTTCACCGTGGTGGCGATCGATCCGACAGAGCCCGACTACCGCACTTCGCAAACGGTGCTGATCGCTGTGGACGAAGCGACGAACCCGGCGGCGGTGCCCAATGTGGCGCCGAGCATCACCGAGGTGCCGGAGTATGTGGTCCGGGCCGGTGACCCGGTGGTGATCGAGATCGAAGGAACGGACCGCAACGGTACCGTACCCACTCTCGAGCTACCGACCCCACCGCCGGGCGCGACCTTGCTGCAGCGGCCGCTCGAACCAGAGCGCTTCGTGCTGCGTTTCGTGCCGGAGACTGTCGGTGTGATAGAGGTGGATGTGTTGTCGCGCGATGCGATCGATGCCAACCTCGCCAGCACCGAAAGCGTCGTGCTGGACGTACGGCCTGCCACGGAATTCGTCCGTCCGGGCGAACGGTTGCGTACGCTGGCGGAAGGGCGCGGCATTCAGTTCGGCTCCGCGATCTCCCCCTTCTTCCACCGCCAGGCTGACGGTGCGCTCTACCAATCCATCGCCGCGGAAGAGTTCGGTGTGCTGACGCCCGAGAGCAGCATGAAGATGGACGCGATCAATCCCGCGCCCGGGCACTACGCGTTCGCCGATACCGACAACCTGATCGCTTTCGCGCGCGCCAGCGGAATGGTGGTGCGCGGCCACCCGCTCGTCTGGTATCGCCAGTTGCCGCCGTGGGTCGAGGCCACACCCGAAGCCGAGCGTGAAGGGCACATGCGTGAGTTCATCGCCCGCATCGTCGAGCGCTATGCCGACGATGTGTCGATCTGGGATGTCGTCAACGAACCGGTGGAAGACGACGGTTCGCTGCGTGCATCGATCTGGTCCGAGGCGATGGGCGAGGACTATATCGACATCGCGTTTCGCCAGGCACGCGCACTCGCTCCCACTGCGACACTGGTGCTCAACGAGTTCGATACCGCCTTCGCCGGCCCGAAGTTCGATGGGCTGCTGGCACTGCTGGATCGAATGATCGAGCGTGATGTGCCGATCGACGCGGTCGGCTTTCAGATGCACCTGTTCGCAAGCTTCGATCAGTTCGACGAGCTGACCGCCAACATGGCTGCCATCGCCGAGCGCGGGCTGGACGTGCACATCACCGAGCTGGACGTCGCGCTCACCGAAACCACGAACGAGGCCACCCAGGCTGCCGTCTACCAGCGCGTGGCCGAGACCTGCCTGGCGCAGCCACGTTGCACCACCATGCAGACCTGGGGCTTCACCGATCGCTACTCGTTCCGCACGTTGTTCGACCCGTTGTTGCTGGATCGGGCCTATCAGGCGAAGCCTGGGTATGGAGCTTTGCAGGGGGCGTTGGGGGGGTGATGTACCGCGGCACAGTCAAGAACTCGCTTTCTAGACATATAGGTCTCCGTGGCTGTCGTCGAGTAACCATCGACCCTGAGCGTCGACCAGGCCTTGGTTCGATCGATGTCGCAATAGTGGCTGTTGACTGAGCGAAGGTCGTGCACTACTGTGTAGTGCATGAAGAAGAATCTCGTTTACAGTTGGCGTCTTGACCCTCACCTGAAGTCGTCCCTCGAGCAAGCTGCGCGCGAGCAAGAGACCTCCATAGCCAGTCTGTTGGAGCAAATCGTGATCGACTGGCTGATTGCCAGAGAGGACTCATCAAGCGAAGACGAGCTTCAGGCACGCCTGCACGCAGCAGCTGCAGGTTTCGCCGGCCAAATCCACGGCGATAATTCAACCCGCGCAGAAAACGCCAGGTCGCTTGTACGTCAACGACTGGAACGCCGGCGTGCAAGCTAGAAGTTTGCTCGATACCGGCGCACTGCTTGCCTATCTCGACTCGAACGATGCCTGGCATGCAAGATGTGTGAATTCGTTTGTAGATCTACGGTTGCCTTTGGGTACCACCGCCGCAGTGTTGACTGAGCTGTTTCACCTTGTCGGCGAGAATCCACGCGAAATCGAAGCTGCCTGGCGATTCATCCGGTCTGACGTGATCACTGTGCTTCCAATCGGTGATCCGGACCTTTCCCGTATCGAGCACTTGATGAGAACCTATGCAGACTGCCCGATGGATTTTGCTGATGCCACGCTGGTGTATGCGGCGGAACGAGAGTCGATTTCCACGGTGTTCACGATCGACAACAACGACTTCGAAACCTACCGAATCCATGGCCGGAGCAGGTTCCATGTGCTGCCGGGGCGGGTCTGATCTCGTGGCACAGGAGTTGGCTGATGCTATCGGTATCAAGCCTCCGGCGGTCAACCACTGGCTGCGCAATATGGAAGTATCCGGGCAGCCGAGGTGGGCCGTAAAGGCGCAACAGGCAGGGCAGCAGCGTCGTGGGGAGCTGGCATGAGGGACCTGTCCGCCAATATGGCCGAGCAGTGTTTCGGGTTCGGTACTTGACGATCGCCACGACTCCCTGTCTAATACGCGGCTGCACCATGTTGTCTCGATGGCCAGGTAGCTCAGTCGGTAGAGCAGGGGACTGAAAATCCCCGTGTCGGCAGTTCGATTCTGTCCCTGGCCACCAATACGCCGGATTCCAGTAGGTTTTCTGCTAGCTGGGCTCATCCGGGTTGCATGCGTGTGAATAGGGTCCGCCGTGCTGTGCATTCGTTGGCATGTCTGGACGATGGCAACTATTGTCGACGACTGAACGGCGAAAACGTCAGAACGCAGGCAGAGCCACGCCAAGCTCTGTAAGCACCTCTTCTGGAATCGATTTTTCAAGCCTGAACTCAACCTGCATGGGGCCGCTTCCCTCGAAGGATTCAACGGTTGCACGCCCGATGTACAACGCGGGCTTGTGTGACCGGGGCTGCACAAACAATCGAAGTGCGCACTCTTCTGATTTTGCCTTCAGCAACTTGAGTCCGGCTCGGTTCGTCGGCTTCATCTGATTCTGGCTGGTCCATGAGAAACAGGAGGCCGACAGGAAGCGGTTTCTGTACTGGTGCTGCTTAACGGCGCCGGAGGTATCCAGCTTAGTGATGACAGCCGCTTCATTACCGAACCAGAGGATGCCTTTGTTGTGTTTGGCCGGGTCGTAGTGCACACCAAAGAACCGCACGATCTCAGGCCGAGAATACTCTGCGAAGAGATTCAGATCATCCGGTGAACGTAGTACGCCACCGTGCCGGGACTGGTAGTCGCGCGCCAGTGTATATAGAAGACGGCCCTCCACCTCATCAAGCAGCCTGCTGCCGAGCGCAGCCAGCACCGGCTCGGCAAGACTCTGATTCTCGAGAGCATCACCCAGTTTTTTCTCGAGGACTTTCCACACGTTGGCCATATTGAGTTCCGTTTGCTCGACTCGCCAATGAGGCCAGCGCTCAAAGAACTGTTGATAGCCCCGCTGCGGATTATCTGGAATTACACATAAGCCCCAGAGCAGGGCGTATGGCCATACCCGTTGTGCCTGCCAGTCGCTTTCGACAGCCTTCAGAAAGGCCCTGACCAGGTAATCTGCAGGGAGATCCAGAGACCAGGACGGCGCATCGTCGTTGGCTTCCTGACAGGACAACCAGTTGTTGTGGGCAGCTCGAAATTCATCGAGCGGGGGGACATCGTTGCGGTTCCACAGGTCAATCGGTAAAAGCGGTCGATCTAGTTGCTCGCGCAGCCGTCGGTAAGCGTCATCACACGCGGCCTTCTTTGTCCTGAATCGCGCGACCTTTGAGAGAATCTCGCGTGTTCTCGTCTGGAGAACAACCTCACAGGATTTCGGTGGCTTGATAACAAAGTCGTCAGTGATGGCCGTACGCTTTCCACTGCCGTGAGGGTCGTGCAGTGCCTGAAGGGTGAGCCAGGCAGAGCGATGGTGACCAACAAAGTCGATCACCGTGAGTACCTCGGTGCCGGGGCACAACCGCAGGCCGCGACCAAGCTGCTGCAGGAACAGTGTGGACGATTCGGTGGGACGAAGAAACAGTACGCTGTTGATGGCCGGAATATCGACACCTTCGTTCAGCACGTCTGCGACGAAGATCCACTGCAGAGGGTCAGTGCTATCTGCCAGGCGAGCGTAGATTGACTCGCGGTCGCTGACTGAGACATCGCCCAATACCGCCTGCGCTGCATGTCCACGTTTCTGGAATTGCTCTGCCATGTACAAGGCATGCGCTCTACCTGCGCAGAAACCCACGGTGGCACGTGTATCCCCATCGTATCCACGCTCGATAGCATGCTGTAATACTTGTTCCACGCGGGACTCGACGGACAAGGCTGACTCAACCTCCTTGAGATTGCGCCAGGGTATCTGCAGGAAATCCACGGTTTCGTCAGCGATGCCGAAGTAGTGGAAAGGTAGAAGCCAGCCCCGGTCGATTGCCTCTGTCAAGCGCACTTCGTACGCGACATTCCAATCGCACCACTCGAGTACATCGCGCCCGTCCTGGCGCTCTGGAGTGGCTGTTATACCCAGAAGAAAAGCGCGGTCCCGAATCGGTCTGAGTTTCTGGTAGCTGTCAGCTTCTGCGTGGTGAAACTCATCGATAACCAAGTAGTCCCAGGGACGTGCCAACACTTCCGGACGATTCTTCAAGCTGGCAACGGTGGCAAACACGACATCAGCGTCGTGACGATAGAGACTGTCCCCAACGAGACCAAGTGAGTGTGAGCGGCCGAGTACCTGCCCAAAGGTTCGACGGGCTTGAGTCAGATGTTCAAGCCGATGGGACACGTACAAGATGTTTCGTGCCCCGGACTGAAGCACGTCGAAGGCCGCCAGAAAGGTCTTGCCAACCCCTGTTGCAGCAATCACTGCTGCGCGACGCTCGCCACGTAACCTCAGGGCGGCGAGCTGGCTCAGCGCCTCCGCCTGCGCCTCGTTCGGTCTGACTTCTGAGGCATCATCATCAGCAAGCAGTGGGTACTGCCAATCTGCATCGGGTTTGTCTTCGTAGTTCTGCCGGTACCGTCGAACAAGCTCTTCGGTGACGGGGCTGACATCAGGCCGCGTCCAGAGCTGTTCAAACTGCGATCGGGTCGTGGCCATGTCCGAGCAATCGCTCGTTCGGAGATTCCACTCAAGGTTTGTTGCCAGTCCGCCCTTCGATAGATTCGAGGAGCCTGCCCAACACTGTCCGTAGTCCTGACCTTTGAACCACCAGAATTTTGCGTGAAACCCGATGGGTCCATGCTGAATGCGGGTCTCGACGCGAGGGAGTGCCAGTAAAGTCTCGAGAGCGGCAGGCTGGGTCACCGTCTGATATGTTGAAGTCAGTACCCTAACTCGTCCCGCACGTTGGGCTACTTCCTTCAAGGGATCAACCAGCAGGCCAAGCCCACTGCAGCGGGTAAACGAGACCGCGATTCGGACGTCGTCCGCAGATGCAAGGCCCTCGCGAACGACGTCGAGCATGCGGACATCGTCAGGCAGGTTGAGAACAGAGTTTTTCACGGACGCCAGGTTGCCTGGCATCGGGATGCTGGTCAACGGTGTGTCAGATCGATCCAGATAGCGATCGATGCTCGACTAAGACGGACTCACCGGATACTTGGCTTTGTTTTTCTCCATCTTGACTTCACAGGCCGTCTCGATATCCACACCCAGCGTTGCTGCAAGATGGACAAGATACAGCTGTACATCGGCAATCTCATCAGCTACTGCCGCTAATTGATTCTCACTCAAATTCGTCGATTGCGCTTCCGACAGCCACTGGAAACACTCTTGAAGTTCTGCTGCCTCGACGGTCAATGCCATCGACAGATTCTTGGGCGAATGAAAGTCAGCCCAGTCTCGCTGCTTGGAGAACTCTTCCATGGCATCCTGCAATCGTTGGAACGAATTGGACATGACCAGACCTTACGCTGATTGACTTCTGACGCTATAGCTTGCCCGCATGGTTTGCCGAATACCATATCAACGGCAAATGAGGTCGCGAAGAATTCTGACGACGGTGGTCCATCCACTCGTCTCACAGCGTGGTGAGAAATTCGCCGATGACCTGAAGATCCTCAAGTTCATCTTCCAGAACGATGTCCCTGTAGCCGAACGCGTTGGTCTGCGGCTTGAGCACAATCCGTAGATTTGCGAATTCCCCGTATTCTTCGATTTTCTCGCTCTGGTAGAGCTTTATCGTATAGCTGCCGCCGTGGTCAGGGTCTTCAATAGATCGATGCTGCACAATAACTATTTTTCCCTGGCGTGTGCCACCCGGATTGGCGCGAAACAGGCACCATGAACCGTTGGGAATCCTTCGGTTCATTGACTCTCCAACCACGCGGGAGACGAACAGATCTTCGCTGACTTTCATGAATTCAGGTAGCTCGACCCAATGCTGCGCCTCAGCGCTTTGTACCTCGCTGAAGCCGCCCGCTGCAATACTGAGATCGTATAGGGGTACATGGCGTATGAACGGGTCTGCGTCAGTCAGGGGCACCACGGGTAGGGTCAGGCCCTCGAGAACTGGCTGCTCTTCAACGTGTATGAGATGTTCCGCATTCACGGCCAGATCAAGGAATGATCTGAAGTACTCGCAGGTCTCGGCATCCGTGGCGTAAACGAAGCAACCCTTTTGGCCCCGTGTCATTAGTGTTCTGTAGGTATTCTTAATGATCTGGTCCGCCTGTGCCCGCGCGTATTCAGGCTGCTGTTTCAGCAACGTCTTGTAGCCATGCACTGAACGATCCTGACCTGCTCTCGCTATGGCATCGGTGACTACATGACCATCGCGAACGACGAAGTCGTCCCCGATGATAACCCCGACATAGTCGAACTCCAGCCCCTGACACGTATGAATACAGCCAACCTGCTCCACGGAGTCATCTGCGATGGCCCAGAGCATGCCGTCATCATTCAGATTCCATTGAGCGGCAAACCCGGATTCCGGAAATACGATATCCATCGCCGCTTTGTCCTTCTTGCTGGCCCAGGGCCAACAGTAGCCCGCAACCAGTCTTGCCTTGTTGGCCTTGCGATTCTTGTCGATAATGGCCTGTCGCAGTTCGGTGGGATCATCGAACACCTGAAAGTCATAATCGATGTCAATGAGATCCGAATTCGCCGTGGTGCGAATTTGCAGGGCATGATCCACCCAGGAAAGGTATCCGTCCGACCCATTGCAGCGAAACTGCGAGGCTAGCTCCAGAGTCTGAACGTTGGCTCCGCATTCGTCAGCTCTGCGCCTGATCTCCTCGACGCTGCCCACGTCCTTCAGCGTCACTCGCTGGGCTTCATCAATGAAGAAGATGGTTAACCGAGACGCCATCATCAATTCCTTGATCTGGCTCTCCCCGAGGTTCTGATACATACCAGACTTTTCGTTCAGTCGGTGTGCCTCGTCAATGATCAGCGCGTGAAAGGTATCCGGTTTGGCATTCACGTAGCTACCAGAGCCCTTGAATAGATTGTCGATGTGCGTTTTCTTGCGCGTGCCTTTCAGCTTTCGCTTGAAGACTTCTCTTGGCGCCGAGTTTCGCGACACGTACTGGGTCATCATCTCTCTTTTTGTCAGCTCCACGAGCAGGTTGATTGCGACGACGGATTTGCCCGTTCCCGGTCCGCCCTTGACGATCAGACACTGCTTGCTTTCACTAGCAGCCCGATGAGCAAGATCGATGGCTGTTTCATATACCAGCTTCTGATCATCGATCATCAGGAATTCAGCGTTGCCCTTCATCATGGAAGCAAGCGCATCCGCCAGGTTCTTGCTTGGCTTGATCACACCGTGCTCGATGCGATACATGATGCTCGTTGCTGTCGCCGAAGCGAATGTGCTGTTTCAGGAATGCCGACAGGCGCATTGCATCAGGGGAGATGAATATCGGTGCGAGCGTCGTATGGTGTTCGTAGAAGCGATCATTGATCGCGTCTCCAGACTTCATGTTGTGCAAATAGGCACAGGGGACCAGACTGATGGATTCCGACCGTACGGTTTCGTTGTAGTCCTCGATCAACGCGGCGTAGGACCATGCCTGGTAGGACGGATGGTTGGTTTCTCGCATGCCACCACCGAGATGAGTACGAACAATGGCATCCTTTCTCGTCACCTCAACCTCCTGCCACTGCTTCAGTTCCACAATGACAGCCGCATCGCCTCTCTGATGGTTCTTGCCAGTCAGAATGAAGTCCACACGGCGATTTGTCAGCGGAATGTTGTACTCGATGGCCACGCCAGCCGATGCCGGAATGCCGTCGTCCAGCAAGGCGCTCATCATGAACCGCAAGGAGTTCTCCCACGAAGCCACCTCATTGCGAGGTGAGTTCCTGTTGAGCTTGCGCGCTACCTCGTTTTCGATGGCGTCGCTGATGGCGTTGGCTCTGACATCGTCGATGAATCGTTGTTTGGTCGCGCTGTAGACCAGCATGGCTGTTCTTACATCCTTGGATTAGCGAAGTAGCAATCACTGTTGATCGTGATGGAGTGATACTACCGTGCTGTGGCATTCACCGCGCCAAGTTAGTTCGGGAGCGTTCTAATCGAAGACTTGTGTTCATTGCGCTGATGTGGATCTGTCGGGGTTACGATCGGGAGCACAGAACGATGTCAGAGGTCGCAAGGTGTTCAGTCTGTGCGTCAGAGCGAAAACCCACCTGACGAATGGGTTGGCAGGATGAGCGAGGCATCGCTTCTTGCCGGAGTCACCGCTCCTCTCTACGAGCTGAGAAGTTTAGTGCCTGCGCCAACAAAACCCCGACGCTACTCGAGCCGCTCAACGGCATCATGGTGTCGGCCGTTGTCCGTTCGGTTGTCCCCAAGAACGATTCTTCGGCACACTATTAACGATTGATCAAGAATGTGTTAATAGTGTGTTAGGTTATTCACACGAGCGAGAACAACGTCCAATGCGGCGCGGAACGACTGGTCGCTATGCGATCACGACCACAGCGGGAGAGGCCGTGCGTGCATTTGTTCCCCATCCGTTGCCGCCGGAACCGCCCCCGAGCTTGGACGGGTCGCGTCAGCGTCGCCACGAGCGGGCGCTTCTAGCCTGTGGTCGGCTTGACGGCGTCACCGCGCTGCTGCCGGATCCCGACCTCTTTCTGTACGCCTACGTACGCCGTGAGGCGGTGCTGTCGAGTCAGATCGAAGGTACGCAGTCGTCGCTGTCTGACCTTCTCTTGTTCGAGATTGACGCAGCACCGGGCGTGCCCTTCGATGACGTCGTCGAAGTGTCCAACTACGTGTCTGCGCTTGAGCATGGTCTTGAGCGTCTTCGAGGGGGTTTCCCGCTGTCGAACCGTTTGCTTCGCGAAGTGCATGAGCGACTGCTCGCCCGCGGACGTGGAGCCGACAAGCTTCCCGGCGAGTTCCGCCGCACCCAGAACTGGATTGGCGGCACGCGTCCCGGCAACGCAAGATTCGTCCCGCCACCTCCGGATGAGCTCGAACACTGCTTGGCCTGGCTAGAGCATTTTGTGCACGCGGAGAATGACGGCCCGCCTGCGCTGGTTCGAGCAAGCCTTGCTCACGTCCAGTTTGAGACGATTCACCCGTTCCTCGACGGAAACGGCCGCGTCGGGCGGTTGCTCTGGACTTCCCCCAGTTACATAGACACCGGGATCTGATTAATTGACCAGACTTGTATTTTCTCTTCTCACCTGAATGGGTGTTTTGTAGCCCAGAGTAGAGTGTAACCGGATGCGGTTGTAGAACACCTCAATGTACTCAAAGATGGCCGCAGCAGCCTGTCGACGGGTGGCGAATCGTTGTCGATGAACCAGCTCTTTCTTGAGTGTGGCGAAAAAGCTTTCAGCAACACTGTTATCCCAGCAGTCGCCTTTGCGGCTCATGCTGACTTTGATGCCGTTCTTGGCCAGTGCATCCCGGTAGTCGCCGGCGGTGTAGGTACTGCCACGGTCAGAGTGATGGAGTAGTCCTTTCGGCGGTTCATGTGTCTGTAACGCCATGTCCAAGGCTCGCTTGGTGAGCAGCTGGTCATGGGTGTCACCCATTGCCCAGCCAACGATCTCGCGGTTGTACAGATCGAGCAGGCTGGCCAGGTACAGCCACCCTTCATCGGTCGGAATGAACGTCACGTCAGTTACCCACTTCTCGTTGGGCGCGGTTGCCTGGAAATCTCGATCGAGTGTGTTCGGCGCAACGGCGTGCGCCGGGTCACGCACGGTCGTCGTGCATCGGAATCCTCGACGTGGCCGCACACACAGCCCGTTCTGGCGCATCAGACGGGCGACGCGATTGAGCCCGGCACCTACACCGGCGGCCGCAAGGGCGGCATGGATGCGAGGACTGCCGTAGGTGCCACGACTGGCCTTGAAGGCAGCCTGGATCTGCACCAGCAGCTGCTCATCGGCCAGCTCCCTCAGGCTCTTGTCACGTAGCCGCCAGGCGTAGTACGTCTTGGGTGAGAACTTCAGCATCTTGCACATCCTGACAACCGGCCACTGCGCCTTCTCCACATCGACAAACTCGCACTTCATGTCGATTCCTTGGCGAAGAAGGCTGTGGCCTTTGCCAGTATGTCCCGCTCCTGACGAAGCCGTTTGTTCTCTGCGCGAAGCCGTTTGAGCTCCGCGTCATCGTCACTGCTGATAGCGCTCTCCTGGGCAGGCCTGGGCCTTCGCCAACCAGCCGCGTATAGCCGACTCGGTCAGGTCAAGACTGCGAGCCACCTGGGGCACAGACTGTCCACCATCACGAACCAGTTCGACCACCTCAGCTTTGAACTCAGGCGTGAACGTGCGTCGCGTTCTGCGCGGGGTCTTTCGTTTTGCCATCGAACACCTCTTGGAGCATTATCGCTCGGGTTGAGGTGTCTATGAAAGCGGGGGAACTCCACTCATTGCCTTGATGCTGTACGAGGATCGAGTGCTGAGCCAGCCTCTGCTCTACCTGAGTCTCTATTTCAAGCAGCACCGTGACGAGTACTACCGCCTGCTCGATGTGGTGCGGCGTGACGGTGACTGGGAGGTGTGGATCGATTTCTTCCTCGACGGCGTGACGGAAACAGCGGAGTCAGCAGTCGATACCGCGCACCGACTCCTCGCGTCTGTTTCGTGAAGACGCTGACCGTCTGCGCGAGCTCGGCAGAGCGGCAGCTAACGCGCTTCGAGTTTTCGACGCGTTGCGTGAGCGTCCGCTTGCGACCGTCAACGCGCTCGCCGAACGCACGGGTGCGAGCTACCCGACGGTCGCTCGTGCGATCGACGCGCTCGAAGGGACTTGGCATCGTTAGCGAAATCACTGGTCGCAAGCGTGAGCGGGTGTTCGCCTACAGGAGCTATCTCGAAGTGCTTAACGAGGGAACGGAGCCGCTCTGAAAAGCCTGTTTGCAGTATTTGTGGATCAGTCCGAACAGTAGCTTAGGTCTGACGCAAACTGGGATAGCAGGCATCCTTGACGCGCTCGACGATATTTCGTGAGAACTGTAAGGTACATCAGGATTCGAAAAGCTTGCGTGAAATTCGCGTAGATGAGTTTTGCGACGTTTGGCTTGGTTGTGCAATTGCCACGGATATGGCACCCAAAGTAGTTGGATAGGTGTGGTGCCACACGGTGCGATGAGGACTGAAAATCCCCGTGTCGGCAGTTCGATTCTGTCCCTGGCCACCATACCGCAAGATCAAGCACCAAACTTCGGTCAAGCCAATCGAACTGCCGACACCTTCGTCACAGCAGCGGCTGCCGGGCTAGGCACCCCCGATCGATTCTGTCCCTGGCCACCATAAAGATCAGCGGCTTACCCCCTTGGTGCTAGTTTTCCGGATTCCGTTTGCGTGAGTTTTGCAAGAGTCAGGGAAGATTAGGTCCCTGCTGTAGTGCGATACCTGGCGTCTAAAGTTCGTAGGGCAACAGCGAGCCTCGCCTGTCCAAGCCGACTACAAACGGGGCGGGGTTGGCTCTTGAGAAACGCTGTATACGCTCGGCGTAGCGAACGAACCAACCCGCCATCTCCTGGCCCGTAGCGTTCTTCGCGCGAAGCACAATGATACGTGCGCCTAGGTGCCTGACAGCCTCAAGCTCTGCGCGCCTGTAGCGGATGTTCTTGTCCTTGGTGAGTCCGATCCAGCCTTTGCGTGCGACCAACGCTATCCAGTCTTCGTCCGGCGCATCGATTGGCAGATGATCATCATGCACCTCGACCATGTGCCCAGCTTCACGAAGGCCGTCGGCAATCAGGTGTCGGCCGAAATTCCGATCCAAGTAGAACGTTCGGGTTTCAGGCGGCTCGCCCGAGTTCGCAGCGGACCGCTTCCTCGATCTCGCTCTCTTCGCGCTCATAGTCCTTCGCCAGATCTTCGACAGATTCACCTGCCTTGTAGCGCTCAGCGATCATTTCGGTGGCGAGTCCGGTTCCCGCCAGCACTGGCCTCCCACCCGAGAGGTTCGGGTCGATGACGACAAGACTCGGTGCGTCGGCCATGCTGCTTCGCGTGTACGGGTAGAGTTTGATTGGAATGCCGTTGGCATCGCGTTGAATTCGCTTCAGCGCGCCGCTCAACAGTTCACGCATGGCGAACTGTCCGTCCCGATTTATGTTCACCAGGCGTCCGTACCTTTCGGTGAACAGATCCAGCCCGTCAGTTTCAAGCTGACGAGAGATCAGTGGGTGGCAACGATCGCGGTTATTTTGCGTCTGCTCCCGCAGCCAGTCGATCGCCTCACGCACCTTAGGCATGGTCACTTTGTGCTTTCGCCGGATCGAGGCGAGCACGTGTAGTTCGACCAGATTGATGAAAGATAGCAATACGGGATCCTGGCTGGGCACATCAATGAGTGGCAGCCAGTTACCCCGCCCAACAGCCCAGTAGCGAACCGTTGCGTCCGGCACAAGCAGATAGTGTGCTGCCTCGCGTACGGTGTAGGCGGGTAACTCTCTCGGATCCAATTTGTGGGGTGATTCGTTCAAGACTGGTAGCTCAGGCCGAATACGTGGGAGTCTCATGTGGATGATAGCAAATCCTGTTCGCCATACTGCGACGGCGGCCTGTGAGCACAGTGCGAGACAAGTGTATCTATCTGACGATAGAGGTGCAGTTAACTGATTTTTCTCCATTTTCATTCAAGTACCCGTCGCTGTGTGTGCCGTAGAAATGCGGATTGGTTGGGCAGGAGCCAACTGCGAAGTACGAAAAGCTACGGACGTGATGGAGTAATCGTTGCCCTCCGAAGTCTGCCTGCAGAGGCTGGCTTCAAACTGCTACTACCCAGCAATGACTGACACCCTGAGAAGCGACACTCGTGGTATCGCAAGAGGACGCGAACTTGAGATATCGGGCGGACCAGCCGATACCACCGGCAGTGTGAAGGGCGATGGATTCGTTGCCGTGATGCCCTGCTCGACAGCCATGGAGGAAAACGCAATGGCGCTGCACCACAACATCCGAACCGATATCGACACTGGACTGGTTCCGCGCGTGTTCCGTGCCGCGCACCTCATGTACCGCGAGGATCCCGAGAATGCGGGAAACTTTCTCGTTGGTGACGTCAGCTATGCGAAGACGACGCTACAAACCACTCCGAACAATCTGGGTATCAGCACCGACGGTCTGGAACGAGGAAACCATGTCAGATCGGGGCAGTCCGCTGCCTACTTCCGCCTGGGAGGCGGTCGGTTCGAGCTGATTCCGGATGCCCCTTCAGCCGAGGTGGGGGAGGACACCGAAGTACTTGATGATGGCCCGGCCGAAGAGCGACAGGCTCTCGATGCCGAACAGGACAGAGAGTCATGCGTTAACAACTTCACGAACGCGTTGCCGCCGTCGTCTCCGGCGCTTGACCGGCAACCGCTCGATCCAGTTGCCATCATCGTCGAGTCGATCGAAGGAACTCCCTACCGACGCTGGTTCAAGAAGCAAAAGATCTGTCACCCGGAGGAAGAGGCAGCCGACTGGGAAGCGAGACTGAAAGCGTATTTCTGGCCCGCTCTTGCCAACACGTGGGATGCGACCTCGGTGACGTTGGGCGATTTTAGAATCCGCTACATGGCGCTCGGAATCGACGAGGGGAACGCCGACTCGGATGTCGCCGGACAGCACGTGTCGCTGTTCCGGGATATTTGCAGCTGGGGCGGGGTGAAGCTGCCGGAAGACGATCCGGCACGTCTGTTCAGGGAAGTCGCCGTTGCGCTCCACCAGCTCGACCGTGGCGAGATTCCGCGTGGGTGTTGCATCAACAGCGCGTGGACCAAGCTCTACGCCCTCGCGAGACCCGACACGTGCGTCATCTACGACTCCCGGGTGGCAGCGTCGCTGACATCGATACTCGATCCGTACATGGCCGATCTTGTCAACTCACCACTCTACGAGCCTTAACCATCCAGACGTGCGCCATCGCGGTGTCGGTGTTCGCCAGCACGGCCTCTCGGCCCTGGCGGAAAGCCGACGAGTCGCGGTCTCGCGCCGCACGACGGCTGAACAGGCCGATGCCTGCGGCGAACTCGAAGAATCGGCCGGAGAAGTCAATACCGTCAGGGTCGGCCTCGACCTCGCGTTTGCCGATGCGGAAGAGATCGACGCTCTCCTCATACGCGCGCGGTGTGTCGATCTCGACGTTCATCGCCTCGCTGGTGAGCTTGCGAAGTGCCGCGACCTGTACGGGATCCACAGTGCCATCGACGGCGCTGCCGTGCACGGCGGCCGCACGGGCTGTGTCGATGATGTCTGCCGACACCGTTCGCGTCATGTCGAACGGCTCCTTCACGCTGCGCCTGGCGAGTGCGTGGGCGAACAGCGGGTCGGCACGTAACATCGGGTCCGGGCGGAACGTGGCCGTCGCGATCGGGCGCCCATCGAGGGGGCCCGTCGGGTCCGAGCCTTGCGAGAATGGCGTGATGGACACCGCGTACCCATCCGCGTTCGCGGCGAGGCTCATGAGTTCCAGAAAGCAGCCGAGCCCGATCGTGATCTGCCGGGAGTGCGGGTCGGTCTGGGGCAGCTGCCGCGTCGTGTCGATATAGAGCGTCACGCGCTCCGGAGCGGACAAATCGACCGTCCACGGCTGGCGGCTGTGTGGGTTGGGCGCGAGAATGGCCCACGACAGCGCACGCTTTCGCGGGTCGTCGTAGTCGGTACCGGCGTTGCTCCACGGCGAAAGCGCCCGTTCAGGTGTCGGGCGCAATACCGTGCAACCGGGTGTCGCGGCCAGCACGATACCTCCACCGATGATCTTCAGGAAGTCGCGTTTTTTCATGGCATGCTCTCGTGAATCGCTTTGGGGATCGTCGGGCAATTGTCGGCACGCTCACCTCGCGATGGAACGATCACGGACGCATAGGAGACATACGACTTCGATGAGCACTCGGTAACGGTCATGCCGGAAGACTTCGATTGGGACCTTGTCCGATCCTTTCTCGCGGCAATCGACGCGGGCAGCCTGTCGGCCGCGGCACGCGCGCTGTCGAGCACGCAACCCACGCTCGGTCGCCGCATCGAAGCGCTCGAGGCGCAGCTTGGCAAGACGCTGTTCGAGCGCACGGGCCGAGGGCTTGGCGATTGCCGAGCACGCAAGGCACATGCAGTCCGGAGCCGATGCGCTGGCACGTGCCGCGACGGGCGCCGATCTCGGGGCTCGAGCCTTTGTGCGCATGGCTGCCAGTCGTCAGCTTGCGCTGCACCTGTTGCCCGCACTCGTTCGCGATGTGCTGATGAAAGCACCGGAGCTCGACATCGGCATCGTTGCCTCCGACGACGTGAGCAACCTGCTGCGGCACGAGGCGGACATCGCAATCCGCCACGTGCGCCCCCGGCAGACGAGCCTCGTGGCAAAGAAGGTAGGCGAGATGCAGGTGCGTGCTTTCGCGTCACGTGAATGCCTGGCGCGTCACGGCACGCCAGCGAACGCGGTGCAGATGCTTCGCCACCGACTCGTGGGTGGTGACCGCGAACAGGAGATTGCCGTAGGGGTAGACCAAGCGGCGGTGGCGGCGGGCATGGATCCGGCCGATGTGCGCTTCGCGTTGCGTAGCGACGATCGACCCACATAGTTCGCTGCTGTGGCAGCCGGCATCGGTATCGGCTTCTCCCTCGATCGCCTGATCGAGCGACACGACGATCTCGTCGCCCTCGATATCGAGACTGGCTCGCCGTCGCTGCCGGTCTGGCTCGTCGTGCACCGCGAGATACGGACCGTGCCGTCGATCCGCCAGGTCTACGATGCGCTCGGCGCGGCGCTGGGATCAATGCTGAGAAGTTGAATGGGTAGCGCCGCCATAGCTATTCCGAGACTATTGAGCGCATGTGGCGACTTGCAAACGGCGCCTCGACAGATCTTCTACTGTTTGATGTCCGGAGAGAACGAAATGAAGCTTACCTACCGACATCTCTGCCGTCAGAACGTCATCCAACTGATGTGGTTGCGTGTGCGTGACGCAGAAGTCAAATTGATAGCACCAAGCGCCGAGTGGATCGCACAGGCGAGTTTGACCGATAAGGCTCTCACCTTCGGCGCGTTCGCCGAGGAGCAGCCGGTCGGGTTGATCTCAATGATTGACCCCCGGTGCGTCGATGACGAAAACGCGCGTAGTGGCTATCGGCCTGACTGCCTGTACATCTGGCGGCTCATGATCGATCGCGATTATCGCTCTCTCGGTTACGGCTCGAAGCTTCTGGAATTCGCCTGCGACTATGGGGCGTTGATCGGTTTGGATGGCGTCTCATTGACAACGATGGATACCAGACCCGGCAATGCCTTGCCATTCTATGAAAAGCGTGGGTTCAAGCCCACAGGGCAGCGCATCGATGACGAGATTGAGCTGATACGTTTGAATTCATAAAGGCGGCGCCGAAATGATCGAGTACTATCTGATATAGGCTGCCTCACCAGCGAAATATTCAAGAATGTAGGCGCAAGGGATAAAGAGGCCTCAGGTCCAGTTCCACGCCGTCGTCCAGACCGAGTAGCTGCACATGCAGGCACTCCTCCGAGGCGCCTGCCTTACACCGGATTCCCGTGCTTTTCAGCACTGCTTCTGCGCTGCTTGGCAATGGCACCGCCCGTTCGAACACTACGTTGACGATGCCGCAGGCTCCGTTCGGGTGCGAGTGCGGCTCACCATCATCTACTGCTGCAACGTTGCGGCCCGCGAACGGCAGGTGGAACAGCAGGGGGACGTCAGTTCCAAACTGGGAAGCCACGTCGATATGCAGGGACCCCGGTAGGTAGGCTGGCCGATAGTCGGAGGACGCGAAATCCGGTACGGGAAACTCCTCGAATGCGCCGGGGTTGGGCCGGAACGCGATGCCGACGCCGCTCGCCTGTGGGCTGCGAAACCGTGGACCCAACGCGAGCGCCGAGCCTCGCGAATCGTCGAGCGCGGCCTCGTCGTCGACGAGCAGGCACTCGATCATCATGTCAGCAAGGAACAATCGCCTGTTGGCGGTGCCCTGCCCGAGATGTGAGCGGGAGGATCCTTCGGCGAACCCTGCCTCGGCGAGACGCGCCGAGAAGGCGTCGGCGGCCTTGAGCGTGCTCTTGCGTAGTTCCACCGCAGGGTCGAGTCCGCAGGGCAGTACAAAGGCGTGGTCGAAGATCATGGGTTTCGGGCACTCGTGCGTTTAGTCCATGGATATTTTAAGCGACGGAGATCGCGCCTGCGGATCTTCGACGTCGTCGTCCTGAGATTGCCCGGTGGTAGAATCACGGCCAGAAGCTTAGGAAATACAAAGCGGGTGCGTCGAGTAGTGCGGGGACTGGCAAGCCGGTTCCAGCCTGTTCCCTGCGATCGATCCGGCCTCGCGGCAGACCGAATCCTCACCTGAATCGTGCCTACGGGTTGCGTAATGTGTCTTCAGCGCAGCGCGTTGGAGCACCGAAGCATTCGATAGGCAAACCGGTAGCGTGGCGCACCAGGGCAGCAAGTCAGAGCAGATGTGGGCGATCGAATTTTCGAATCAGGTAAACAGCCGTGCTGCCGGCGGGGCTCGTACCTGCGGCAATGGTGCTGATTGTGTGCAGGACACCTTGCCCAGACGGGCGAGTATTTTTTCGATGACCGCCTTGTCCTCGATAGCGGCGATTACCGGGGCCTCCCAGGCCTGGCGGTACCGCCGCAGACTCGGCACCTCTGTATATCGATGCCTGGGCGGCCCCGTTGAATACTCGCTGGAGTCTCTGGGCCTTTATGCCCAGTTGTATTGGGTACACGTCTTGGCTCTACATGACGATTGGTTCCTGCATCCTCGGTGCCCTTTTTGCGCTGTGGTTTTCCGAGCGCCCTTGCCTCGCCGTGCCGGGGTGACCAGGGCTCGATGTTTGCTGTTGGATGCGAACACGCCGTGGTACCGGGTCAGGGCGACCCCGTCAGTTCACTCTGGGTCTGGGAACCAGAGCGACGAGCTTGGCAATGAAGACTGCGCGTCCCGATCCACCGGTTCGAAAATCACATGAGTCGTGTCGTCTCGATCGGGCCGCGCAGGTACGGCGTCTTCAACTGATATCGCACCATGCCCTGTCGGGTCAGCGACAGTCGTTTGTCGGATACCGCCGGTCGGCTGATGTAGCGACAAATCCGTTCGAGCTTGCTTCGCGCCTCGTCCCGACCCAGGCACGCCCCCGGACCCGTCTCGGTCCGCTCCGGCACGTCGGACGCTCGTGCGAAAGTGCCGGGAAGGGCGAGTCGCCGGTCAAGCTTGTCCGAGGAGCGCCGACAACAGGCCGAGCCCTCGATCACCTGTCGCGACCTTGCCGCTCCCGTCTCGCCATCCTGTCCTCCTACCGCCCGCCATCCGGCGTGGTTCGCGCGAGCGCACGGCGCCGATCGTGGCGCGGCGCCTCGGGCGGGTGCCGGTGAGCGGCGCCTCGGAGCGGGGCGGCGGCGACCCTCGCCCGGGCGCCCTAGACGCGGTGATCGCGCGGCTGATGGGTTGCCGCGACCTCGCCCTCCTGCTCCAACACGTCGCCGACGTCGTCGCCACGCACACCGCCGCCGACGGTGCCTACGTGTTCATGATCCGGGAGGCGGGTGATCTGATGAAGGTGGTCGCCGGCGTCGGCGATCGGCGCGAGCAGCTTCTCGGGGTGAGCCGCCGCCGCGGGGAGACGATGAGCGGCATGGCATGGCAGTGCGCTGAACCGGTGTTCGTAGCCGACGCCGCCGCCGACCCGCTAGTGCGCCTCGACTGGTCACCCGGCACGCAGCTGTTCGCCGTGCCGCTGCTCGTGGGCGAGCACGTGCACGGCGTGCTGCTCGTCGCCTCGAGCGCGCACAGCCCGGACCTGGCGCCCGAGCTCGGGCTGATCGAGCGGCTCGCGGGCCTCGCCTCGATCGCCGTCGACAACGCCCGTTCCCTCGAGGCGAGCGCCGCGGAGCTGCGCCGCACCCGGGCGCTCGGCGCGCTCAGCGCGCTCCTCACCGACTTCACCGGGAGGGACGAGGAGTTCGACGAGGTCTGCCGCGTGCTGTTGAACGCCTTCGACGCGGCGCGGGTCGATGCCTGGCTCATCGGTCCGGACGGGCTGGTCGGCGCGCCCGTCGCGGCAGCGATCGGCGAGCGCCTCGACGAGACGACCGACGTCCAGATCGAGCCGCCGCCGCCGGAACTCGTCGGCGAGACCATCATCCAGTGGTGCTGCACGCACGCGACGGCGGCCTTCCTCCCCCGCGACGCCGACGATCCGCGGGAGTCGGCACGCGTGCACGCCGCACGGCGCGAGCGACAGGTCGGCAGCAATGCCTGCGCACCGCTCGTCGTCGAGCGTCGCGTGATAGGCCTCGTCGCGCTCGTGCGCGAGCGCTCGCGGCGCGACTTCGACGAGAACGAGCTGCACGTCTTCCACTCGATCACCCACCAGATCGCGGCGGCGGTCCGGCGCCACGAGCTCACCCTCGCCCTCGAGCACCAGGCTCACCACGACAGCCTGACCGGACTGCCCAACCGCCGCCGCTTCGAGCTCACGCTGCATGAGTGCGTGAAGAAGGCGAGTGCCGCGCGCACGCGCGTGGCGGTCCTCTTCCTCGATCTCGACGGGTTCAAGAGGGTCAACGACACGCTCGGACACACCGTCGGCGACGAGCTCCTGCGACGCGTCGCCCGGCGCCTGGTGACCCACACGCGCGAAGGCGACCTGCTCGCCCGCATGGGAGGGGACGAGTTCGCGCTGATCGTCCACGAGGACGATGCGCCGCGCGGCGACGGGGAGGATCCCGTCTTGCCGATCGCGCACCGCCTGGTCTCTGCGCTGGACGATCACTTCGATGTGAACGGTTCTCGGCTCCGGGTCGGTACCAGCATCGGTGTCAGCCGCTTCCCCGACGACGGCGAGGGCGTCGACGAGCTGCTGCGCAACGCGGACGTGGCGATGTACCGCGCGAAGGCCCTGGGCAAGGGCTGCGTGGTCGCCTTCGATCGGGCGCACGCGGAGGAGGCTCGTCGGCGGGCGACGCTCGAGCTCGAGCTGGGCGCCGCGCTCGAACGGGGCGAGTTCCGCCTGTTCTACCAGCCTCAGGTGCGATGTGCCGACGGGCGGGTGAGCGCACTGGAGGCGCTGATCCGCTGGCAGCACCCAACGCGGGGCCTGCTCGCACCCGGCGCGTTCGTGCCGATCGCCGAGCAGGCGGGCCTGATCGGGGCGATCGGCGCGTGGGTGATCGAGGAGGCGGTGCGCCAGTGGAGCGCCTGGCGGGCCGAGGGTACCGCCGTGCCGCGCGTCGCCGTCAACGTCGCCGCCTCGCAATTTCGCGCGCCGCGTTTCACCGACGCCGTGCTCGAGTGCCTGGCCCGTCACGGGGCGTCACCGGCCGCGCTCGAGCTCGAGGTGACCGAGAGCCTGTTCATGCAGGACGTGGAGCAGGTCGCCGCCCGGCTCGGAGAACTGCGAGCGGCGGGTGTGCGCATCGCGGTGGACGATTTCGGTACCGGCTACTCCTCGCTGTGCTATCTCCGGGACCTGCCGCTCGACGTGCTGAAGATCGATCGCTCGTTCGTCGTCCGTCTCGAGGAGGGCGCATGCCCGGAGTCATCGCTCGTCGGCACGATCCACTCGCTCGCCGCGGATCTCGGACTGGAGAGCGTCGCGGAGGGCGTCGAGAACGCCGCGCAGCTGGCCGCCGTCACCGCGCTCGGCTGCGACGTCGTGCAGGGCTACCACTTCTCGCGACCGGTGCCGGCCGGAGAGGTCGCCGCCTCCATCGCGGCGATCCACGCCGCCGCTGGCACCGCTTGCCCGGCCCGGGCGGCCTGAACCGACGCCTCGCGGCGACGGCTCGGGCCGACGACTCACGCCGACGACCTCAGGCTGCGTCGAGGAACGCCTCCGTCTCGAGGGCGCTGTCCGGGGACCGCGCGCAGGCGAGCGTCAACGTGGCGTCGACCAGCGGAGTTTAGGAAATACAAAGCGGGTGCGTCGAGTAGTGCGGGGACTGTCAAACGTGTTCCATACGTCCATTTTCCGTCGCAACACACCGAATGCTCACCTGATTCGTGACTTCAGGCTCTGTAATGTGTCTTTAGCACAGTGCGTTGGCGCACTGAAGCGTTCGATAGGCAAACCGGTAGCTTGCCGCAGCAGGGCAGCAAGTCAGACTGAGTGCCGAGTTCGCAAGCGATCCGGCGTGTGCGGTGAACGTGGTGCCGCCGGGGTGCCCCCGTGCCGCCCCTGATCCGCCTCTACTCTGCCCCGTGGTGCTCGCTCAAGCGGAACACGCTGACCGAGGCGTCCAGGTTGCGCGACTGCTCCAGCATCGACACGGCTGCCTGGCGCAGCTGCTCGCTGAGCGCGGCGTTGTCGCCGGTGGTGCGCTGCAGCTCGCTGACCGACCGATCGACGCCGCTGACCGCGTCGGCCTGGGCACGCCCGGAGGTCGACACGCCCTCGATCATCTGCGCCACCTTGTCGACGTTACCGGCCACATCATCGATGTGCTTGCCGGCCTGGCGCACCAGCGACGAGCTGTCCTCGACATCGCGCACGTTGCCCTCGATGATCGCGCTGATCTGCTGGGCGGACTCCTTGCTCTTCTGCGCCAGCAACCTGACCTCGGCGGCCACCACCGAGAAGCCGCGGCCGCTCTCGCCGGCCCGGCTGGCCTCCACCGCGGCGTTCAGCGCCAGGATGTTGGTCTGAAAGGCGATGTTGTCGATGACGTCGGTGATGCTGCTGATCTGCTTGGCGCCCTGCTGCACCTTGGTGATCGAATCGATCGCCTCGCGCACCACGTCGCGCCCGCGCCCGGCGACGTCGCTGGCGCTCTTGACCAGCTGGCTGGCCTGCGAGGAGAGTTCGGCGTCCCGCGCCAGGGAGGCGTTGATGCCGGCGGTCGAGGTCGCCGTCTCGCTCAGCTGCACCGCTTGCCGGTCGGTGCGCTCGCTCAGCTCGACGTTGCCCTGGGTGATCTCCGTCGCGCCGTTGCCGACCTCGCGCGTGGCGCTGCGGATCTGGCGCACCGAGCCGTCCAGCATGTTCACCATCGCGCCCATGGCGCTCAGCAGGCGCGACAGCTCGTCGCGCGAGACGGCCCCGGGCACCGGCTCGAGCACCCCGCTGGACACCGCCTCGGCGACCTCGACCGCCTGGCGTAGCCGCCGCACGATCGAGCGCGTGATCAGCAGTCCGACCAGCAGCAGGACCACCGCCGCCACGCTTGCCAGGGAGAGGATCAGGGCGCTGGCCACCCGCACCTGCTCGTCGACCTGCCCCGAGGCGGCATCGACGTCCACGGTCAGCGCGTCCTGCTGCGCCTGACCGGCGCTGCGCTGCTGCTCGGTAACGCGCGCCAGGTTGGCGAGCTCGTCGCTCAGCGTGCGGGTGTCCTCGAGCTCCTGCTTCAGCCCGGTCGCCACCGCACCGAACAGGGTATCAAGCGAAGCCAGCTGCCCCGTGACGCTGGCTGCCGCCTCACCCAGCCGGTCGTGCCCGGCGTCCAGCAGATCCTGACCGAGCGTGCGGGCCAGCGGACCGAGCTTGTCGAACCGGTCGTCCGCCGCGGCGTGACGCTGTGCCACGGTCGCCCTGAGCCGCATCCTCGGTTCGGAGGCGCTCAGCAGTCGCTCCAGCTCGACCGCCAGCGCACGCTCGCCGATCAGCAGCTGGGCGTTGATCGCGGTGATGCCGGCCGGGTCGCCGCTCAGCGACAGCGCTTCATCGATCGCGCCGCGTTGCATCAGGATGCGGAACTCCAGGTCGTCGATCAACGCAACGATCGCGGCCCGTGCGGTATCGATCTGCTCGACCAGTTCCTTGCGAGCGGTGCGGTAGGTGCGCTTGGCGCCCGAGTCGTCGGCCAGCACCGCGGTGCGCACGGCGAACAGGCCCGCCACTTCGGGGGTCCATGAAGCCTGTGTCCCAGCCGTTGCGGATCCGGCAGCAGCGCCGGCAGGCTCTGCCATGTCAGCTCGCCTGCTCGACCAAGCCGTTCGGCGCCGCTCCAGGGCCGCGCGCATGCGCTCCCTGCAGCGGTGCGACCTTGGAAGCCCCCCCCCCCCCCCCCCGGCTCTGCAGCGCGTCGGTGGGCGTAGACCAGCAGCGTGAGTTCGCCCAGCAGAGCATCGGACTCGCTGCGCGGTGCGTTGCTCCACGGATCAGACCTGTCCGCCTGATCGCGCGCGCTGCGGGCCGCCGCGTTGGCCGCATCGCCGATGCTGCTGCACGCCGGTCCCGATCAGCGTCGATGTCGGTGGCGACGCTGCGTCAGCGCCTCGCGCGCCTGGGCTGCGGCCCGTTCGAAATCGTCGCGCCCCTGCAGGCGCTGGCGCACCGCGTCGGGCGATGTCGTTCAACGCGGTGTCGAACACCGCCGTGTCGGTGGTGCTGGCCCCGTCTCGCGACGGTCTCGCCTGACCCGGTGCCGGGCCACCTGCGCGAGTCAGGGCCAGCTCGGCGCGGATGTCGGCCTCGCAAGCTCTGTCGGCCTCGCGCCTCGGTATCGCGCCTGGCTCAGGGCTCGAGCATGCCGGCCAGCGCACGTTCCTTGTGCGCCTGCACCGTGCGCAGCGTCTCCATCAGGCTCGGCAAGGTCTCGTCGGTCAGCCGATCGAAACGCGCCGCGATGCCGCGGATGCCGTAGACGCCGACCGTGGCGACGGCGCTCAGCGCGACGACCCCGACCAGCGACAAGCGCGATCAGGCGGTGGGAGATGAGCATCGTGAAGGCATCCGGTCGACGGGAAGGGCGGGACTCGGTGCGTGCGTCGCGCGAGCGCGAACGCCGTCAGTCGTCGGTGCTGGACATGAGGATCGCATCGCCGAGCACGCGTACGCCACCGTCGTGCCACCTCGGTCACGTACACCTGGTTCAGCCCCTGGTGGCTCTCGGCGCTGAAGCTCACCGACAGGCCGCCCAGGTCGATCCGATGCCGGCGTTCCTCCAGCGCGGCGATCAGACCGTCGCGCGTGGGCTCCGGACCGGCCAGTTCCAGCGCCTCGACCATCACGCGTGCCGACAGGCAGCCTTCCAGGTTCACGTAGTCGAGCTCGAGCGAGGCGCTGTCGGCTACCAGCGCGCGGCAATCGCTGCACCGCGGCGACCGAATCGTCGCCCGGGTGCGGCATCACCTGGGTGATGATCACGCCCTCGCCGGCATCGCCCATCGCGCCCACCAGGTTCTTGGTGCCCACGAACGAGACGGTGGACAGCATCGCGTCCAGCCCGGCGCTCCTGCGCCTGCTCGACGAACTCGGCCAGCGGTGCGTAGGTGCCGACCATCACGATGGCATCGGGCTTCGCCGCGAGCATGTCGGCCAGGCCGGACTTGACCGCCAGGGTGTTGCGCTGGAACGTGCCGGTGGCGTGCACCTGTCATGTCGCGCCGGGCAAGCGCCTTCTCGGCACCCGACAGCACCGCCCGGCCGAAGCCGTCGTCCTGGTAGAACACCGCGACGTTCTTCGCCCCGTTGGCCAGGAAGTGGGTGACCATCGCCTCGGCCTCGTTGTCGTAGCTGGCGCGCACGTTGAACACCTGCTCGGTGACCGGGGTGCGCAGCGTGCCCGCACCGGTGAACAGGCCGACCAGCGGAACCTCCAGCTCCTGCACGATCGGTAGCACCGCGTTGGCGGTCGGCGTACCGACGTAGCCGTACAGCGAGAACACCTCCTCCTCCTCGATCATGATCAGGGTCTCGTCGATCGCCTGGTCGGGCTCGTAGCCGTCGTCGGCGACCAGCAGCTCGATCTGCCGCCCGTGAACGCCGCCGGCCGCGTTGACCGCGTCGAACACCGCCTTGGAGCCTGCGAGCATGCCGGTGCCCAGGGCCGCGGCCGGTCCGCTCTGCACGTTGACCATCCCCAGGCGGATGCTGTCCTGCTCGACGCCGGTCTCGGCCAGGGCAGAGGTGGCGGTGCCCAGCAGCAACGGCAGGGTGGACAGGGCGAGCGTGGCGGCGATCGGGGTCATGCGCAGCATGCGGGAAGTCCTGACAGGGAGTGTCCCCGGCTTAGCGACATTCGGGTCACGGACTGCAGCCCCGATGGCTCCGGCACGATCGGCACGTGACCGAATCGTGAGGCGGTTCACACTACGGTTTCTTCAACGTTTCGCGCCACCGGCCACACTGACGCCGATGTCCGACCGTTCCCCCTCGCGCCCCGCCCCGTCGGCCGCGGCGATCGCCGCTCCCGGTGCGCCCGGTGCGCCCGAGGATCGGCTCGACCTGCTCGACATCGGCTCCGGTGCCGGGCTGCCGGTGCTGCCGCGGGCCATCGCCCGGCCCGGGCTTCGCTGCCTGTCGGTCGAGCGCACCGATAGGAAGGCACGCTTCCAGCGTCAGGCGGTGATCGAGCTCGGGCTGGACCGAGATGTACGTGGTCGGGCAATATCTTGCCCTCGGCTGCCAACTGCGTCACAAAGGCTACCAGCTCGTCGGTCACCGCCCCGGATGGCATCGATGCCGACTCCATCGATGTGCTGACCGACGTGCGCGATGGCGGTCAGCGCACACTGATCGATAACACCTAAGCAGACTTTCTCTCGGCGTTCTGGATTGGGCCGGCAGCGGGGGCAATTCTGTCAGAATCGCCCCCTTCGCAATCAGGGAACGGCCTGGCGACCAATCAGCACACTAGCTGTTCCAAGCCTCTCGCACCTTGCTACCGAAGACGCCGCCTTTCGAAATGAACTTCGGGGCTACCTTGCCCCAATGGGTATTGCTGATTGCGCCCTGCACGGTCTTCCGATAAGAGCGGTTCATCAGATCCCAATCCAGCATGGGGGGTGATTCCCCCTTGCTTTCGTTGAATCGCATCGCGTTGTTGCGAACACCGCCTGATCCATACGATGTCTTGACACGATTGCCATCCCAGAATTGCGGATTCTCATACCGGTCCTTGGTCTTGTAGCCGCCGTGACTCGAAACGGCTGCCTTGAGAGAGTTGCCGTTGTGATCCACGAAGACGACAACCTCTTCCGAGTCATGCCGATGACCTTGGAGCTGAACCCTGAGATCCTTCGGAAAATACTGAGCGTACATGATGACCGCGTGAACGCCTGGAAATTCTTGCTTGTCCTTGGCCAAGTTGATCGACGACTCGATGGGCGCTCAGTGCCTGCCGCGTGGCACGACCTCGGCACCAGGTGCTTCCGGTTCGTCGTCACTTATCGCGGCCGGGAAGCCGTCGGCGAGCACCGATTCTCCTGAAGCGTCCTCCAGGCGGCGGATGATGCTCGGCGAGTTGGCACGCTGGCCATAGCGCTGAGCGCCGTCCTGCAGGATGTCGATCATCAGAGGGTTGATCTCCAGTGGCACACCGCTCCGGTCAGCGACCGCCTGGAAAAGACCGACGTCCTTGAGCACGAGGTCCATCGTGAAATCGATGTCGCGCGAGCCGTTCAGGATCACCTGACTCTCTGTCTCGTGCACGAAGCTGTTACCCGATGAGAGGCGGATGGCTTCGTAGGTCGTCGCCAGGTCCATGCCTGCGGCGCTCGACACTGTCAGCGCCTCGCACAGCGTCAGCAGGTTGGCCGTGGCCAGGTAGTTCGTGACCACCTTCAGCACCGACGCACTGCCCAGCGGACCGGTGTGCAGGACGCGGCGTCCGAGGATCGTCAGTACCGGCAGCAGCCGTTCGAACGTGGCTCTCTCGGCGCCTGCGAAGATCGCGATGTTGCCGGTCGCAGCGCGATGGCAGCCACCAGACACCGGGCAATCGACCGGCTCTCCGCCGGCGGCTGTCACACGTTCGCCAAGGCGGATCACCTCGGCGCTGTCGGTGGTGCTCATCTCCGCCCACACCGTGCCGGGGGTCAGCCCTGCAAGTACACCGTTCGGTCCTTCAAGAACCGCGGTACTGATGGCGGGCGATGGGAGGCAGGTGATCACGACATCGCAGGCCCGTGCCATTGCCGCGGCCGAGATGCCCGGACGCGCACCGGCGTCAAGCAGCGGTTGCATCGCGGCGTCATCCAGATCCAGTACGCTGGTCGCTACCTTGTTGCGTACCAGGCTGCCGGCAAGCTTGCTGCCGACATTGCCCAGCCCGATGAACCCGATGTGCAGATCAGTGACTGACGCGGATGATGAGGGTGTCGTTGCAGGCCTCGTGGTACGGGTTGTGTTCGTGTTCATGCCGAGGCTTCCGACCAGCCGCGGACAGCCTTGGTCTCCAGAAACTCCTCTATACCCCAACGGCCGCCCTCGCGTCCGTTGCCAGAGCCTTGGTAGCCACCGAATGGTGAGCGTGCAGACGGCGCGGTACCGTTCAGTTCGACCATGCCGGAGCGCAACTGTCGAGCCACGCGCATCGCCTTGGAAGGGTCGCTCGTTTGCACGTAGTTGGTCAGTCCAAGGTCGGTGTCGTTGGCGAGCGCGATCGCTTGCTGCTCGGTGTCGAACGGCATCATCGACAATACCGGACCGAAGATCTCCTCACGCATGATCGTCATGTCGCTGTTGCAATCGGCGAACACGGTCGGTCGCACGAAGTACCCGAGTTGCAGTTCGTCCGGGCGATCCAGGCCACCGGCCACGAGTCGTGCACCGTCAAGATCGATCCCGGTCCGGATCAGCGAGCGAACCTTGTCGTATTGGGCGATACCGACGAGCGGACCGATGTGATCTCCATCTGTCGAGGCACTAGCCACAGGCGTCGCCTCGGCTGCTGCTCTTGCCTGCTCGACCGCTTCGTCATAGCGGGCTCGCTCCACCAGCATTCGCGTGGGTGCATCGCAGGACTGACCCGTGTTGTGCATGCACGCCGTCACACCGTCGGTTACCGCGTCAGGCGACGCGTCGGCGAATATGATGTTGGCGCCCTTGCCGCCGAGCTCGAGCGACACGCGTTTCACGCTGTCGGCTGCATTCTTCGAGATGGCGCTGCCGGCCCGTGTGGAGCCTGTGAACGAGACCATCGACACCTGTGGGTGGACCGACAGACGCGTACCCACGCCTGCGCCGTCGCCGTTGACCAGATTGAAGACACCGGCCGGGACGGCGGCATCGTGGAGGATCTCCGCGAAGAGCATCGACGAGAGGGGTGCCAGCTCCGACGGCTTGAGTACCATCGTGCAACCGGCGGCAAGCGCGGGCGCGACCTTGAGTGCGACCTGGTTCATCGGCCAGTTCCAGGGCGTGATCAGCGCGCACACTCCGATCGGCTCCAGAAGAATGCGATGGTCCGGTTCATCGGGGTGCAGGTCATGCTCGAACATCAGGTCCTCGAGCGCGTCGATGGTCGCCTCGATATGCTCGCTGCCGGCGGCGGCCTGATCGGATCGCGCCATGCGGATCGGAGCGCCCATCTCGCGGCTGATGGTGTCCGCCATCTCGTCGGCGCGGGTGAGATAGCCTTTCAAGACGTCTCGCAGCAGGGCAAGCCTGTCGGATTTGGCGGACGTCGCCCAGCCGGCGAAGGCGCGGGAGGCAGCAGCTACTGCTGCGTCCGTATCGACGTCGGACCCGAGCGAAACGGTGGCGATGACGGCTTCGGTGGACGGATCGATCACATCGGCGTCGGTGGCGTCGATCGGGTCGACCCAACGGCCGTCGATGTAGAACTGTCGGGTGTTCATGGCTGCGATCCTCTGTAGGGATGGGAGTATCGCGCAACCGTAGCCCCCGCGGTGTGATCACGGAACCGCATCAGGGCAGCGGATCACTCCTCAGGGTGGCACTCATCTGGCAGCATCGCAGACAATTTTCCACTGGTGAGTTTCCCCTCGAAGCCGTCCAACAAGCGATTGATGAGCTTGGTCTGCCGCTCGTTCATCGACGTGCCCGCGAACCACCGCCAGAAACGGGTTCTGACCAATACGGCATCCAGCGTGTGATGTGCCGTCTGGACAGTGGCATGCAGGTGCATGGGGCCGTCAGCATCGTCGCGCCAGTCACCTGTGGCTTTTTTTAACGAGACCTGAGTAGTCGGTCGGGAAGAGTGATGCCTGCCAACCCTTCAGTCTTTGTGCAGTCATCACGCCACCGCTATTGGTCATTGCGTTCAGTATCATCTCGACGACACCTTCCACCTGGCGATCGGCGGGCGCCAATGCGCCAATGCCCACGTCCACGTCCACGCTAGGTCCGAACTCGGCGAACAGGTGCCGGTCAGTACGTGGTAACAGATCCAGCTCGTCGGACTGAGAGCGCAGGATCTGCTCGCGAAGCGAAATCACCGCCTCCGGTTGGGTCGATCTGACAGGCAGGTCTGAATCGTCAGCGCTCCAGTCCGACTGTCGTCTCTCGTTGCTGAGCTCCGCGATCTGGTCGGCAGCAAGCCGCTCGCAGGACTTACCGCCCGGTGCCAGAAGCGACCGTCAAATTCGTGCATATTGATTCCCGGTGGCACACGGATCTGCAGCAATTGCTTGTCATGAAAGGTGAACGGCGTCACCTCTGTAAGCTGCGAGGGGGTGACGAGTTCGTGGATTCGTTGGCGGCACCAGTCGGCCTCATATGCGGTCCCCACAATGGTGTCCGGACCTTGAACCTTGTCTCTTACCCCCGGAATAATGGTGCCGCCCTCGGCATTGGCGAAACAGGTGGGTGCTCTGGAAAGCGTAGCCGCCGTAGCTTTCGGAGACTCGGAATATTGCTTTAAATCAAAATTTTGAGACTCGTGCTTATCCGCTTCATCACCCCCGGCCACGGCTTCCAGTGCCGTTATGATGGATTTTGAGGGCTCCATAATTTGAGGGCTCCATAATATGGGAAACCCTTTATTCAAGGATTTCTCATATTAAATCAGGTCAAATTCATCGGCCGGTGACGTTGGGTATCAGCGGCTGGCTGCCGTCTACGGCAACGGCTTCCGGGAGCGAGGACGGGGCGGTAGCCTGCGGCCGTTACCGCGTCGCGCAGAACGCGTCCGGGGCTCGGCAGAACGGGTCGGGCAGTCATCGGCCTGCGAGCCATTGCGTGGCCCGGCGGCACATCGCCACCGCCGGACGGTTGCGATCAGTGCTCGCCATGGTCCGACCGATGCGCTGCGGCTTAAGCCCGGGCGGCAAACCCGCCTTGGGCCACCTTGCCGTCGTTGGCCTTGGCCTCCTTCCCTTGTATCCGTGCGGCGGCCTTCGGGGTCATTGGTGTAGTCGTCGACGCAGCAGCGGGTCGCTTGGCCGCTGGGCGTCTGGATCGTCGTTTCGTCATCATTTCACTTCCCTAGCCGTGCCGGTCGGCACACCGATACGTTGTAGCGGCCGGACCGGGGCCGCCCGTGTCACCGGAGCGGAAGATTTCCCCGATTGTGCTGCGCACGGGTACGGGAGCCATGACGCTGCTGTGGATTCAAGCCGATGAGCTCAGGAGTGTGACTGAACACACATTTTTAGACTATCCTGACGCTAAGGTCGCGGGAATCGAGTCATGCAGTTCGTTATAGCCAACACGTTTCAGCGCGCCCTGGCGCGGCTCGATAATCAGAGCGCCCGCGCGGTCAAGACAACAGTCAATGAATTGATCTGATCATGCAGCCAGGATTCATTGACGTCTCTGTTCGTTTCATGCTGCTGCGCAGCTTTGACTGGGAGCAGTTTCAATGCGCTCCTGATAGCGGCTTTGCCTGCCAAGAAATGTCATTCGTCGTCAGGACCTGCTCCTGGAGTTGAGCGACCCGATACTGACATCGGCACGGCAACGCTTCTGGTGGGTAAACCAGAACCAGACCTTCCGGCAAGAGTTCCAGGGTGGTTACCTATGGTCGCCGAAGCGCAAGACGAATGGGCACCGCAACGCCTTCTACGAATTCATGCGCGAAGTTACACCCGGCAACATCGTGTTCAGCTTCAAGGACACGCGTATCCAGGCCATCGGTGTCGCGACGGACTTCTGCTTCGAAGCACCGAAGCCTGCCGACTTCGGTGAGGCGGGAAAGAATTGGAGTCATGTCGGTTGGAAAGTGCCAGTGAGTTGGTCCCGTCTCGGGAGGATCACCTTGAACGCCACGGCGAATCGCATCAGCAACGGATCTCAGTGATACCGAGCGTGAAGCACGAGCTGGTGAAAGCTCGGCGAGGGCAGGGCCACTATCGTGAACAGGTCCTTGCGATCGAGCAACGATGCCGGGTGACGCGGGTCGATCGCCGCGAGCATCTGGTTGCCAGTCATTGCAAGCCGTGGCGGGACTGTACCGATGCCGCCGAACGGCTCGACGGTGAAAATGGGTTGATGCTGACTCCCACTATTGATCATCTATTCGACCGTGGCTTCATCACTTTCGAGAACAGTGGAGATCTTATCGTCTCGCCTTCGGCCGATCGGCGCTCCCTCGCTCGCATGGGTATCGACGTGCAGCATGGGATGAACGTGGGTGGTTTTAGTGATGGGCAAAAACCGTATCTCGACTTTCATCGAGAGCAAGTGTTTCTGCAGTCTTCGACGCAGGCGCGATAATTTGCTTGGCCAACCTGTCTATTCGTGTGTCGAGCTGGAGTGTCGCGCCGAATGTTTTCCCTGTGATCGTGTGATGCAATCAGATGACTGGGAGAAGACGTTCTTCAAGGTGAACCAGGAATCCTTCGACCTTTACATGAAGTTTCGCGAGCAGGTCCTAGATGCGTTTCGCAACTACCAGGTGCCGGTGATCTTGCTCAAGCGCGAGACCTCGAAAGAGGCCGTTTGCCTGGTATTCGAGAAGGTAAATACCGGCGGTGTGCAGCTGTCCGTCTTCGAGCTGATCACAGCGAGCTATGCGGCAGATGGCTATAACCTGCGAGATGACGGGTTCGGTTCGTCCAAACGCGACAAGGCATCACGCAGAGCGAGGATCGCCGGCAATCCGTTGCTGCGGGATATCCAGGCGACCGAGTTCCTGCAGGCCATCACTCTGCTATATACACACGATTGACGTACCTTCGACCTTGCCGAGGGCAAGACCGGCAAGCAGGTGCGGCCGATAAGCGCCAAGCGATCCGACGTCCTGGAGTTGCCACTACAGGCCTGGCCGGGCTGGGCGTCGCGGCTCGAGAACAGTTTCGAAGAGGTCGCACGCTTCCTCTGCTCGGAAGCGCTTCTGTTATGCGGTAGGCCCGACGGTGTCACGGCCAGCGCGGGCCTCACGCGCGCAACAGCCAGGCAGCGGCAGCGGCGCTTGCCGTCGCCAGCATGGCGCCGACCAGCGCAGCGGCTGTGAACCCGCTGACGAGCATGGTGGGGTCGTCGGTGCCGCCGATCAGCACGAAGCCGAGCAGTGCGGTGGCGATGAGCCCGGCAATGCGTGAAATGGCATTGTTGACGCCGGAGGCCACCCCCACATGTTCGTCGGCAACGCTGTTCATCACGGCTGTGGTCAGCGGAGCAACACTGGTGGCCATCCCGAGGGCCAAGATGACTAACCCGGGCAGAACATCGCGAAAATACGTGAAGTCAGTCTCTGGAATTCGTGACAGCAGGAGAAAGCCCGCCGCGACGATCAGAGGTCCGGCGCTCAGCATGCGGCGAACGCCGATACGTTCGGCAAGGCCGCCGGCACTTCGGGAGAGGGAGCCGATGATCAGTGGTATCGGCAACAGAGCCGCACCGGCACCGGTTGCCGTGAAGCCGAATGACTCGATAAGAACGTAGGGCAACAGAACGAGCAGACCACCGAGAGCGGCATACAGCAGCAGCGTCAGTAGCGAGATGCCGCTGAAGCTCGATGTCATGAACAGGGTGAGTGGCATCATTGCAGCCGCACCCTTGAAGTGTTCGATGGCGATGAAAAGTGCTACCAGGCAGATACCTGCTGCCAGGGCCGCCATCACCAGCGGGTTGAACAATCCGCGCGCCGGCAGCGCGACCAGAGCCCACACCAGCACAGCAAGTGCCAATGTGACCGCCACAGCACCGCTCCAGTCCAGGGGCGCCGCTTCCGTCACACTCTCACGGCTTTCCGTCACCGAGCGCCTGGCAATGAAGAACGCCGCCAGTGCCGGCGGAATCACGAGCGCGAATGCCCAGCGCCAGCTTGCCATATCGATGATCCAGCCACCCAACACAGGCGCGACGGCACCGGCGATGGCCCCGGCAGCCGCCCAGGTACCCACCGCCCTGCCTCGACGCTCGCCGGTGAATGCCGCGGCAATGATCGCCAGGCTGTTGGGTGCGAGCAAGGCCGCACCCACGCCCTGTACCGTGCGTGCGCCAAGCAGCGTGAGCAAACCCGGTGCCATGGCGCAGCCAAGGCAGCCCACGGTGAACACGACCAGCCCGAGCTGGAACAGCCGCTTGCGACCGTAGTGATCACCGAGCGCGCCACCGATAAGCACGAGTGCGCCCAGTGGCAGAAGATAGGCATTGACGATCCATTGTGTACCGGCGGCGTCGGTACCGAACTCGTTCTGCATCGATGGCAGGGCGACGTTGACAATCGAGCCCACGACGAAGGCCAGGCTCGAGCCGAGCACTGTCGCTATCAAAGTGCCGCGTTCATCCGTACATGTGGACTGCGTGACGTTCTGAGCGCGGCTTTCATCGCATGGGGGTAGCGTTGCGGTAGCCATTGATATTCCTGAAAGGGTGGCCGCGCTGGTCAGCGCGCGGTCATTGTGCACCGTCAGGTGATGTGAAGCTTGCGAGAGGGCGTGGTCGCGGGCGCATGTCGGTGCGCTTGTCACCGTTCGAATAATCACTTGCTTGCTCTGCTCATGACCGGAGCTGTACCGGCGAATGGGAGGGGTAGCCTGCATCGACTCGGGGCTGCCGACTTGCGGGCAGTGAAATGTCGACACTTGTATTGCCGGAAGGATGCGGCGAGCTGTTCAATCTGCGTGGCTCGACAGCCAGGAATCGATTTCCCCCGAACCCCACTGGCCAGCATGGGCCACTCGGAGCATTGCCCCTCCAAGAAACAGCTGCTCTACTGCTGGCAACACACTGAGGAAGAGGGGAGTACATGAAGACATTGCTGACTCTATCGGCTGCCTGCCTGTTGAGCGGGCCCGCATTGGCACAGGAGAGCAACCTGGAGAAGCTCAGCCAGTTCAAGAGCACGGGTGTCAAGGAGCATACGGTGATCGAGCAGGACACCGAATCGGCTGATGCCATTCGTGACACGCTGAAGAAGATCAACGTACCCGATGGTTTCAACATCGAACTCTACGCGCTGGTGCCCGATGCGCGACACATGGCCGTCGGTCCGCAAGGCATCGTCACGATCGTGGGTACCAAGAAGAACAAGGTCTGGGCGGTGACCGATCGTGACAAGAACCGCGTGGCCGATGAAGTGAAGGACTTCGCCCCCTCCATCGAGTTCACGATACCCAACGGGCCGTGCTTCTCTCCCGATGGCATCCTGTACATCGTCGAGCAAAACCGGGTCCTGCAGTTTCCGGCTGCCGAGTTCTTCTATGAAAGCCCGGATGTCGCAGCCTTCAATGTCGTGCCTCAGGGCGAGCTGATTCCGACGGCCGAAGAGAGCTACAACCACACCGCCAGAGTGTGCCGCATCGGCCCGGACGGGAAGCTGTATGCATCACTTGGCCAGCCCTTCAATGTTGCTCCGCCCGAGAAGCTCGACTTGTATGAGGAATGGGGAATCGGTGGCATCGTCAGCATGAAGACCGACGGTACCGAGCGCGAGGTGCATACCTACGGCGTTCGCAATTCGGTCGGGCATGACTTCAATCCCGCGAACGGTGAGCTGTGGTTCACCGACAATCAGGTGGACGGCATGGGTGACGACATACCACCCGGCGAACTGAATCGACAGACGGAAGCCGGCCAGCACTTCGGCGCACCCTATTTCGGTGGGGGCATGGTGCGTACCGTGGAATACGAAGGGCAGGAGGTACCGGCCGACACGGTTGAACCCGCAGTGGAAATGGTGGCTCACGCCGCCGACCTCGGCATGAGGTTCTACTCGGGCAATTCGTTTCCGGATAAGTACAAGGGTGGTGTATTCTCCGCCCAGCACGGCTCCTGGAACCGAACCACGCCGGTCGGTGCACGGGTCATGTACACCGCGGTGAACGAGGACGGCAGTGTCGGTGAAACCGAAGTATTCGCGGACGGTTGGATGGATGAGAACGGCGAATATCTCGGTCGCCCGGTGGATGTCGCCGTGCTGCGCGACGGCTCACTGCTGGTGTCGGATGATCTGGCCGGCGCCATCTACCGGATTTCACACGATGGCTGAAGCGTCATCGGTTCATGGTGTGGCCAGGGTTGTAGCTTGGGTTATGGCCTGCGGCGTGGTTGAACGGCGCCGTGCCGGGCTGCGGCTCTCGTGTCGGCGCCGGCACCACAAGCTCTCTTCAACTGCCGTTGCAATGATCGCGTGTTTTATGGTCCTGCAGGGCTTCCGCCCTGTAGCCCTTGCGGCTGATGCGGCGAAGGGCCGGGCGGCGGCGGGCCAGTGTACGGTCTGCCACGGCAAGGATGGGCTGGCCACGGTGCCGGATGCACCGAACCTGGCCGGTGAGTCCGCGATCTATATCGAGAAGCAGCTCATGGCCTTCAAACGCGGCGAGCGCCAGCATCGGCAGATGTCGCTCATCGCTGGCGGGCTCGAGGACCAGACGATCAAGGATCTCGGTGCCTGGTACGAGTCGATGCAGGTTACGGTGGTGATTCCTGAGCAGTAGCGGAGCGGGTTCGGTGACAGGCGAGAAGACCTCGACATGTCCCTGCTCAGGACAATGCGGCTGAAGCCCATGAAAGCGTACGACAGGCAAGCTACAAGTTCGGTGAAAGCGAGGGAGCTGAGCGAACCGGATTCGTCCGAACTCGATAGGATCTATCTGCTTGGCTACGATGCCTGGGGTGAAGCAGCAGGCGTCGACGATTACCTGTCAGGTTGCAGAGCCAGCGACAAGTACGAGCAAGGTCGCTGGCACACTTTGACCGTGGATGATCAGATAGTTTCGGCGCTGATCGTCCACGCCGACGGTTTTCACTTGCCCGACGGTTTTCAGGGCATCGGTTCGGTGGCGACCGACGAGCGGTATCGCGGGCAAGGCCACGCCTCCACACTCATAAAGCACGTCGTGGCCACGCTTGAAACTCGTGGGTCGAAAGGCGTCTACCTGTTTTCCGATATCCCTCCGCGGTTCTACCAGCGACTGGGTTTCGTTACGCTCGGTATGGTGGGTGGATCGACCTGTATGCTGCGGGTGTCTGCGCGCAGCGCTACCGACGATGCGCTTCGGATTTTGCAGTCCGCGATGCTCCCGGGTTCGAGGAGCGATAACGTGCCGGACTACTTCTAGGCTCCCTGGTTGGCATTTGCCGATACGGATTTCCAGGTGCGCAAGATCGCTGGAGGTGAGCTTGCCGCAAACCACTGAGGGCCTGATTCCCGGGTCGTCACCGTCACTGCGTGCGGCAGAGGCCCTGGCGTAGGGAGCAACAGGACGAGCTCGAAGTAGTCGATTGCACTGGGCGGTGCATGTCGATTTGCACACGGTGCTAAGCTGAGCGCCTGCGCAGGTATCCGATCACCTGTCGTCACAATTCACCTAGTCTTCCACATTCCGCGATTCCTTTTTCATGGCCGCAAATTTCATGACCGCAAAACGACCGAATGTCCTGGCAAGTGGTGCTTCCGACTTCCGCATCCTTTCGTTCCCTGCCGCGTGCCTGATCGGTCTGGTGCTGAGTGCAGGTCTCGAGGCCGACGAGGCGTCGGACGTCGTCGTCACTCCCCTGGGCAGCCACGATGGTGAGTTCTGCGCACGCGATCGCGCAATCCTGCTGCAGGATCCCAACGGTACTCGCATTCTCTACGATGCCGGGCGCACGGTTGCCGGCCCGGACGACAGCCGGCTCGGCGATGTCGATGTCGTGCTGGTTTCACACCTGCACGGTGATCACGTCGGTGACGTTCGCATCCAGTCGACCAATCAAGGTAGCTGTGGCACGCCGGAGTTCGGCAATCCGCTGTTCAATACCAACAGTGCCGAGATCGCGGCCGGCAAGGATGCGACGATCGTGACCGGTAGTGAAATGCCGCCCTTTCTGGCGGGCAAACTCGAGTCGGCCGGCGGCGATCCGGAAAAGTCTCAGCTGGTGCGCTTCGGTGGCTCTCTGGACGTCGGTGGTGTGGCCATCACGACGGTGCCGGCCACCCATTCGAATGGCATCGAAGGCAGCCTGCTGGGAGGCGAGCTGGGCGAGATGCTCGACGCGGCGGGTATCACCGCCTACGCCGGGCCGCCGACCGGCTATGTCCTGACATTCTCCAACGGTCTGGTTGTCTACCTGTCCGGAGACACCGGCATCACGGCGGAACAGGAGGCCACGGTAGCCGACTACTACCAGGCATCGATGGTGGTCATGAATATCGGCGGTGGGTTTACCACAGGGCCTCGTGAAGCGGCTTATGTGGTCAACGACTTGGTCGAACCGGCCTCGGTCATTGCCTCGCATGCCAATGAAGAGGCCACCCGAGACGGTGAGTTGATTGCCGGAACCCGCACCGAGGCTTTCATCGAGGCCGCGGAGATGGACGTGCATCTACCCTTGAGTGGAGTCGCGATGCACTTCGGCAAGGATGGCGTCTGCACTCAGGGGTGCTAGGGTGCGAGGTGACGTCTGGGCCGACGCGATACGACCGTTTCATGCGCAGAGCTTGAGCTCTGTACGAGGGAGTCCGCTTCTGAAGATGACCAGGCCGAAGTGGGGCAGACCCCCGCGAATCGCAGGCTACGGTTGCCAGATTCGAACGTAGTCGACCAATGCCTGATCAAATGGAATGCGATCGCGAAACTCCCAGACGTTCTTGGCGTACAGGCCGGGATCTCGCGGAACGTACGGCCACTCTTCCACCATGTCCGTCGCGTCGATGTTGTCGACACCGGGTCGCTTTACACCACTGTTCATCTCTCGCGACAGGATGAGATAGGAATAGACATCCGGAATCAGGTCCACGTTGGTGATCTCTTTCACGGCCATTCCGTTGATACTCCAGACCAGCTTGTCAGCGGTCCAGAGCAAGCCTATCGTGTGATACCCCTGGTGCAGACTGATTCCCAGCTGGTTGGTATCGAAGGTGGACGTGTCGCTGCCTGCAGCACCGCCCAGCAGTGCGAAATGAATGCGACTCTCATAGTGGGTGCTGATCCACTCGTACTCGAACAGGTCGATCTCGACCCCATTGTTGCCGTCGGCATCATACGCCTCGCTGACCAGCAGATCCTGCCCTGCTGCATCACTGGAGGCAGGCATCAACCAGATCGAAAAACGGAAACCCGGTGTCATCATCTGCGAGAAACTGACTCGCGTCTCGAAGTATCCGTATTTGAACGTCCTGGCGGGTGACTCAGGGTCGACGACGTGCAGACCGCCCGGGCCAACCCACTTCCTGGAGAACGTGTCTATCCAGGCGGTATACAGCTTGCTCGTTCCATAAGAGGTAGGTACGCCATTGTCCATATAATCTATCGGACGAGTAGCGTCGAACTCACCTGAGTTGGTACCACCCATCACCAGTACCCCATCGTCTCGATAGGCATTCGCGCCGTTGTAACGGTCATACCAGGCGGACCAGCGCTTGCCTTTCACACTGCTCCAGTCTTCAATTCGATGTCCGTTGGCATCCAGACCGGTATTGCCCGCACGGTGCAGACCGTCTTCCATGGTCTCGAAACGCCAGTTGCGCTCCGCGCTGCTCACATCCAGATCACCACTGCCTTCGAATTCGTCCTGAAAGGTCAGTCGCCAGTCTTGCGGTAGGGTTACGCCTGGAGCTGGACTGTCACCGTCGGGCTCGGCTGGGTCATCCGTTTCAGGGTCGGTCGGCTCACCCGTGCCGGGATCGCTTGGATCTTCCGTTCCCGGCTCGGTCCGCTCGTCAGTGCCGGGCTTGTTCTTACCGTCCTTGCCATTGCCCTTGCCAGACCCATCGGGCACATCACCGGAATCGGCGGTTGCACCGGCGACAAGGGTAGTTACCGTGGAACTGGCGACGGCCGACGGGTTCTGCCCGTCGCTGGCCACGAGTTCGTAGCTATACTCGGTTTCGGCCTGCAGGCCCCGATCCGTGACAGTGGTCCTCTTCGTGGTAGCGATGGCTACTCCATCACGACTGAGCTGATAGTTACTGACACGAAGTTCATCGGTAGACCGACTCCAGCTCAAGCGGATCTCGCTGGATGATACAGCGATGGCATTGAGACTCGGTGGTGCCGTGGATGGTTCGGTATCGACACAGGCTGTTGAAGCAAGCATGAGTAGAAGCCCACTGCCGGCCAGTCTTGTTTCCTTGCGTACGGTCATGCACTCAACCCACGGGCATTTTCTTGATCGCCTTGCATGGGTAACGACATATCGAACGCCGAATTCACGCGGGGTTGCTGATTTGGTGACCTGGTAGAGACAGACGGAGCCTGCAATGTCGCGATGCGCTTTACAGGCAGGATTGGCGAATGCCGCGAGACGAGCGAAACGATGGACGACCGCGGACGGTAGGTTTAGGCGATCGATGCAGAGCCCGTCTGCGAGAGTGAGACGAATCGTCGGTGGATTCGTGACGGCGGTAAAGCTACCAGCTTCTAGCCAACCACCAGCGCCTCGATCTGTTCGATCACAGCGACTGCTACATCCACGCCTTCCTCGCAGGTTCGCTCACGTGCCTTGTATCGTCGATCCGAAGGCAGGCGCGTGCCATCCTGCTCCAGCACCCTGGCAAACAGCGCTTCGGCGCGCGCGTTCTGGGTGGTTCGGTCTGTACCGGGCGCACAGCGTGCGGGGTCGATGGCGATGAGGAATTCCCCACCGAAGGGCGCACCTGTCTTGTGTTCATCCTGTGCGCTTGACTCGTAGCTGAAGAGGTCTCCGAGCAGCGCGCCGGCAAGCAGCTCGATCATCAATGCAAGGGCCGCACCCTTATGCCCGCCGAAGGGTAATTGAGCGCCGGCCAGGGCTGCATCGGGGTCTGTCGTGGGCTGGCCATCGACGTCGATCGCCCACCCCTCCTGCAACGGTTTGCCGGCACGCTTGTGTAACTGAATTTCGCCACGGGCGCAGGCACTGGACGCCTGGTCGAACACCATGGGAGGACGCCCGTCGCGCGGCCAGCCAAACGCCATGGGGTTGGTACCGTAAACAGGTTCAGTGCCGCCTGCGGGCGCCACGCAGGCGTTGGATGCCGTGAAGGCGAACGCCACCAGGCCACGATCGCACAGAGCCTCCACCTCTGGCCAAAGAGCCGCAATATTGCAAGCCTGATGAATGGCCAGCGCCGCGATGCCGTGCTCCTTCGCTTTTGATTCCAGCACTCCCAGGCCCATCTCCAGCGCCAGGGGGCAGAATCCGCCTTTGGCATCGACATGAACTACCGCTGACGCGTCCGAGCTAACCTTCGGCACGGCGCGCGCATCGATGACCGGATTGTTCAGCGCCTTGATATAGAAGGGAACACGAAACAGCCCGTGCGAGGTGCAACCGTCACGTTCCGCAGCAGTGATCGTGCGTGCAATGGAAGCCGCCTGCTTTTCAGAAAAGCCATTGCTGGATAAAGCTCGGTGGGTGAGCTCGGTTACCGCGCCGAGAGACAGTCGTTTCGTATCTTCAGCCACGTGGTACCTCAACCCGGCTCGAGTGTCGCCACACCGAAAGGTCGGCTTCGATCGATGTCGAAAATTGCCCCGGCGTACCGTCGTGCGATCTCGAACAGGGAAATCTGACTGGTTTTCTCGGCAAGCGCCGATACGTCCAGGTTCGGCCCGGGTACATCGAGCGCGGACCCATCAACTTTCGCAACAGGGGCACCCCATACATTCTCCGGAACGCCCCTTGCGCTTCGGAGTAGAAGAATGCAACTTGCTCAAGTGGCAATGCGGTACCCGTATTCGTCACTATCTTCTGGCGATGATATAGACCGCATGCACCACACCCGGGATATAACCCAGCAGGGTGAGTACGATATTGATCCAGAACTGCAAGCCGATACCTACCTGCAGGAAAACACCGAGTGGCGGTATGATGACGGACAGAATGATACGTATGACATCCATGAGAAATTCCTTGCTTGTGGGTCGTGATGTGAAGTTCAGGCCTGATCAGGCTTGATCAGACCATGAAGACAATGTTGCTGATGGGCGCTGCCGACCGAGATAATCGGATCGGAACGTGCAACCACGCATAGGCAGCACAGAATGGGGTCTGAGAAGTGCCCTGACAACACGGATTGAAAATTCGCCAACCCGGCACAGCTGTCAGCCCGTAATTTTACCAGAGCGTTACCCCTGCGGCGGTACCAGCGAACGAGCGCGTTTTCGTTCGATACCCAAGCGGTGTTCGCGCCAAACGATGATCAGGCCTGCCATGACGACCATCAGAGCTCCGAAGATCATGGTCACGCTGGGTAATTCGTTGAACAGGAAATAGCCGATCAGCAAGGCGAAGATCATCGAACTGTATTCGAACGGCGCGATCACGGCGATCTCGGCGAACCGATAGCTCTCGGTCAGGATGATCTGGCCCAATCCGCCGAGCAGGCCGGCACTGACCAGCAGGGCTGTCTGGCTGGGATCGGGTAGTGCCCAGCCGAACGGCAGAGTGAGAAGGCTGAGCATCGTCGAGCTGATCGTGAACCAGAAGACAATGGCGCTGGTGCTTTCGGTCGCGATCAACTTGCGCACGAAGACCTGAGTGAGCGCGGCGAACACCGCTGCCATCAGGGCAGCGAGCGCGCCCAAGGAGGCCAGGGTACCGGTTGTAACGTCCGGTTCCATCGAGAGGCGCGGTGAGAGCACGAGCATCACCCCGATCAAGCCGAGAACGATGGCGCCGAGACGGTAGGCCCGAATCTGTTCGCCCAGGAACATTGCCGCGAACACGGTGACGAGCAAAGGTGCGGTGTAGCCGATCGCAACCGCCTCTGGAAACGGCAGGTAGGCGACGCCGACGAAACCGAGCCCCATCGTGGTGGTACCCAACAGCCCACGCCATACATGCCCGAGCGGCTGCGAGGTGATCAGGCCTGACCTGAGTGTTCCGCGCCACACCAGCCAGCCGAGTATCGGCACGAGCGCGAAGAACGAGCGAAAGAAGACAGCTTCACCTGCCGGAATGTCCGGTGCGGTTTTCTTGATGCAGGCGAACATCGTCAGAAAGACGAGTACCGAGAGGATCTTCAGCATGATCGCGCGGGGTGGATTCATCGATGGTTCTCAGGCGGCTGGGTTGCTGATCGACTTACGCAAGTAGCTACCGATCGCCCGTCACGCACTTCAGCGCGCGATGGCGAACCGTTATCGATCACGGAAGGTCTGGCGTATCAGGCTGCGGGAGGCTCTTCGGTATATTTCTTGCCACGATGCGAGAGACGGCGAGAGGCAGCTGTACAAGCAGGCACACAGGGCGTTCAGTAACAGAGCGTTCAGTACATGCCTTGCGCGCGAGAGATCACAGGCAAGCCTGGTGACCCGAATGCCTGGAGCGCTGCTTCGACGACACTTACGCTCCGCCTGGTTCGCCCGTCACTTGATCGAGAGTCTTCAACGAGCCGACAACATGGCAGGAGAGCGTAGAGTAATGCCTTTGACTCGTCACCCGCATGCCCGTTTGACCCTGGGTGCTGCACTATTGTTCTCTCTGGTAAGCGTTGTGGCCTCAGGCAGCGCAGAGGAGCACCGGGCAAAGGTCATCACGCCGACTATAGACTGCCGTGAAGGCCTTTGTCGCCAGACGGTTACACGGGTACCGCTCAAGGTGCTGCCACGTCCGAACTCTTCGATCTGGAAGGAACGGGCCATCGACGGGGAGGTGGTCGTGCCGGTAGCTCCCGCCCTTTCACCGCTTTTCGTGTTTGCCCGTGAGGGTGTCGACGAAGCCGATGCCGATGGCACCAAGGGGTGGTACAAGGTTGGCCCTACAGACTCGGCACCGTCCGGATGGATGCAGGCGCGGGATGTCATCGAATGGCATAACACCCTGATCCTGTCGTACACACCGCCGGGTATCGATGATGAAGCACGCAGCCGTGTACTCGGATTCCGCGATCACGAGGATCTGCGATCGGTGGTGGCTGCCGAGGATCGAAAGAGCAGGGCCGAGGACCTGCTCGAGGCCGTCACCCGGTTCGAAAATGATGCCGACGGCGCACAGCAGGAGGTACGTGCAGCCGGTGTGGTATCGGCCGAGCCGAAAGGCGTGTTCACCGACATAAAGGATACGTTCTACATGTGGCCTATCCTGTCATGGTCAGAGCCGGACGCGATCGATTCGGACGAGCGCTACCTCGAGTTCGTGCAGCTCATGCCGGAGTGCCGGGCGGATGACATCGAAACTGCCGAGGTGGTCGGCACGGCTGCCGGGCGAGAATCCCCGCTGGTACTTGCCGGATCTCGCCGTGCAGCGGGCCCGTTGACCAACCGCGAGATGCGGGACAACGCTACGATCGGTAACGCTCCGATCAGGAATGTCGATGTCCTGTTCGTTGTCGACACGACCGCGAGCATGCAGCCCTATATCGATGCGGTTCGCGATGGCATTCGTAGCGCCGCTGCCAGGATCGAGGACAAGGCAGGCGACGGTGAAGCGGTGCGGTTCGGTATCGTCGGCTTCGAGGATGACTTCGCGGAGCTCGACCACATCGCGAAAGACTATTTCCCCGCGGGTTTCGTTGACGCACGAACCTTCATCGAAACGGTCGGATCCAGCGTCAAGGCTGAGACGTGGGGTGATCACCTCGTACCTGAACGGCTGTTCGAAGGCGTCAAGGCAGGCATAGAGGCAAACTGGTCGGAGGATGCGCTTCGATTCATGGTGGTGGTTACCGATGCGCCGGGTATTCCTCAGTCCGCTGGGGTGAATGCGTCGGCAAAGCGACCTGACGAGAACTTCGTCAGACTGATGGCCGATGACGCTACGGCCTACGAGCGGCTTGCGACGGTTTCGGTGGGTGATGCGGAGCGATTGGGCAAGATGGCACGGGATGCGAACGTGCAGTCGTTCGCCCTGCATATCAAGCCGGGGCGAACCCCTGAAATGGACGATCTGGCCGGCGCCCAGCTGGAGGCGATGATACAGAACGATGGCACGGACGCCGGCTACCTGCCGGTGACTGGAGGCGAGGGCAGCGCGAAGGATTTCGCCGATGCCATCGGAACGTTCACCTCCGCCATCACCGTGGGGCTGGGTGCGGCCAGTCTGGAAGAGGTCGAACTGGCGGCGGCGGTAATGAAGGCGGCTGATGAGTCGTTGCCCACCAATGGCGATCTGGCGGCAGAAGCTCGCGACACGGGCGTGGCGCTCGTCAAGGCGGCCATGATGGACTACCTCGGCAATAGCGACAGTGTCGAGTGTGACTACCGTGCCTGGACGTCCGATCGGGATCTGACCGATGACGCGGTTCGCTCTCTGAATGTCAATACACTGCTGGTGCGCGACGAGCTGGATACACTGTATCGCACGCTGACCATGGTTCGCGATGCTCTGGCCGCGGGTGAATTGTCGGGTGAGGAATTCATCGATTCACTGAAGTCGATCTCCACCGGCACGATGCTCGACCCGGACACGATAGAGCGGGCGCGTTCCGGTAGCCTCGCGCGCGCCGGGCTATTGCCCTCATGGCTCGACTCCTTGCCGTACCGATCGGACATCTCGCAGCTTTCCGGCCAGGATATCGCCGAGATGACCGGTGCGGATCGTACTCAGCTGGAAATCAACGTCAGTCAGAAGCTGGCCTACTACGAAGGCATCATGGAAGATCGCGAGCGCTGGTTCCCGCTATCCGACCGTGACAGGGATAACGAACTCAAATGGGTGACACCGCTGCCTGTCGAGGAACTGCCTTAGGAGCGAGCGGCTCCAGATGGTGATCGTGCCAGATGGAAGCGAGCGATCGCAGATGGCGATCGTGCTCGATCGAAGTGCGCGACTCCAGGTGTCGATGGTGTCCGATCGAAGCGCGCATTGCCCGGCCGATCGCACAGACGAGGCACGTCGTGGGTGAGATAATCAAGCTGAGGAATGTTGAAAGGTTGCGCGTGAGCGGTAGTTCGCGATTCCGCCTGTCGGTACCCGAGTTCTCAGTGGGAGAGGGCGATTTCGTTGCGGTCGTCGGCGAGAGTGGTTGTGGCAAGAGTACCCTGATGGACATGCTGGCATTGGTGCTGCGGCCAAGCGCTGGCGACGAGTTCTCGATGCGCGGCAAGGACGAATCGATGCATGAGATCCTTGCATGCTGGGCGGCTGCTGATCAACGACAGCTCGCGGAACTCAGGCGGGACAGGCTTGGCTATGTTCTGCAAGCAGGGGGCTTGTTTCCCTACCTCAGCGTAGCGGACAACATACTGCTTCCCCGTCGCTTGAAAGGACTCGGCATCTGCAGAGGCGCACTGCATGAGCTGGCTCGTCACATGGGTCTCGTTGCTGATGAGCGTGCTGCAGGGCTCTCTGGCGACTCAGGAGCTGAGCTCGACCATTCAGTCTTCGACAAGAAGCCCCGGCACCTTTCCGGAGGCCAGCGTCAGCGCGTGGCGATCATGCGTGCGCTGCTTGCAGAGCCTGCGGTGGTGCTCGCCGATGAGCCCACTGCTGCCGTCGACGGGCTTACGGCGCAGAGCATCATGGCGCAATTTCGCCATACAGCGAAGACTCTGGGAATCGGTATCGTCATGGTCACTCATGACCGTGCCTTGGCGCGAACTCACGTTGACCGTGCCTACGTGTTCGAACGCCCGCGACTGGCATCAGGGTCGGGTCTCGTGAGTTCGAACTTGTGCGAATCGTCAGTGTCGGCACTGTGATCCGGATGCTGAGACGCCTGCACCCAACGTGATGCCATGTCGACGCAGATAGCGATAGTCTTCGACAATGCAATACGGGACATGCTCGATGAATGGGTGCTCACCCTATGCATCGTGCTCTCTATCGCAGCGATCGCCTGCCCCTTGCTGATCCTGTTCGGATTGAAGCAAGGGGTAGTACAGTCTGTGCGCGATGAGTTCATCAGGGATCCGACCTATCGGGAGATTCGTCCGCGCGAGACTCGGGAGTATGCCCCTGAGTTCTTCGCCTCGATCGACCGGGACGATCGCGTCGAGCTTGTCGTGCCAGACATCACGCGAAGCGCCTCTTCCCTGCAGATAGAAACCGCCGACGGTGTGCGATCGCGCACTACGGATGCCCATGCCACAATACCGGGAGACCCACTTCTCATGCTGAACGGCGCGGCCGTCCCGGGCAGGGGGCAGGTCGTCGTCAGCGCCTCCCTGGCCGAGGAGTTCGAACTTGCCGTGGGTGATGAACTGACACTTCTTGTCGGTCGTCGACACGAGGGCAGGAGCCAGAATGCAGCCGAGCCTGTCCAGGTGGTTGCCGTACTCGACCCGCGTGCGGATGCAAAGAACGGGCTGTACCTGCCGTTGCCACTCATCGTGGATATCGAGAGTTTTCGTTTTGGCCGTGACGTCGAGCGCGATGGATGGCCGGCAGGAGTGACGCCGCGAACTCGTGAAGTATTTGACGAGGTGTTCGTCGGGTGTGAGACAGAACTTCCCCCTGATGTGATGGCGCGAGCGAGCGTTCGAACAGAATTCAAGATGCATCGCACACTGCCGGGCGAACAGGTTGTTTCCCTGTTTCCCGGTATGCGTGCAAATGCTCTTGCCTGGCATGCGTTCCGTGCAACTGGGGGACCGACGGGTGAGCGTCAGGTCAATGCGTTGGGTTCGGAGCTTCGGGGTCTCGGGTGCATGCATCTACTGCGAAGAGTGGACGAGCGTCTGGCTACGATGAAGGGCAGGGTGGATGAAGGTGCGGCCGCGCTGAAGGGTAGGAAGGACGAGCGCTCGTCCACGCTGAAGAATGCCACGGAGATCACGCTGATCGGGCTCTCCCTCGAAAAACGTGATGAGCCTCTGTTCGATTCAGGATTCGAGTTCGCGCCTGGTCGGGCCTTTCCGGCAACCCTGCGCGGCGTTGCCTCGGTCGATTCCGGGTTCAGTGCGGATCAGGCCCTACGGCTCTCGGTTACGGTAGGGTCGGTGACGCTGGAATTGCCAGTCATCATCGAGAGACTTTCCAGCACTGTGCCGACGGGCAAGCTTCTGGTACCGGTCGAGCTTCTCGCTCGTCTGCGCATTGGCGACGATACTCCGATCGCCCTGGACGAGGCTTCGGGTGAGGTGGTCATCGGTAAGCTCGCCTATAGCGGTTTTCGCACCTATGCGCGTTCGATAGACGATGTGCCTGCTCTGGCTGGCCATATCTCGCGTCTCGGCGATGTCGAGGTGATTGCCAAGGCAGATGAGATAGTGCGTGCCCGAAGCCTTGATCAGGGATTGTCGAAGATCGTCTGGATCGTTGCATCTGTCGGGTTGATCGGTGGCGCAGGCGCATTGGCGGCAAGCCTCATCGCCTCGGTGGAGCGCAAGAAGGCCGAGATGGGAATCTATCGCCTGCTGGGTTTCAGTGGTGTAAGTGTGGCGTTATTTCCGGTGGTGCAGGGGGTATTGATCGCGCTGATCGCGGTGATGATCGCCGGTGTCCTGTACCTCGTGTTCGGGCAGGTCGTGAATGACGTACTGAACATGAGCGATGCAGGTGGGGACGGCCTGGGGATCGTGCGTATTTCCATGATGCAGTTTTCAGCGTTTGCCGGTGCGCTTGGGCTATTGGCGATGCTGTGTGCCAGTGTCGCGGCGCGACGGTCGCTCAGGATAGAGCCGGCTGAAGCGTTGCGGGCTGAATGATGAGGGTTGGGTGCCGAATCTTGTGTTCGTGTGTGCTTTTGGGTGCCGTGCTAGCCGGTGTCGCGATGCCGGCAGCCGCTTCGGCGTCGATGTGGGATAGCCCTGAACCGCTGGATGCTCGTGATCTTTCCCTACCGCTGCCGCGAGCGGACGGGGAAGACTGGCAGATGGTGGTGCGTAGGGTGAGCGTTCCCGGCAAGCGTTTTTGGGAGGAGAACGAACGGTTCGTCGTACTGGGCGAGTCTTCGAACTCAGACGTCTTCGAACGGCCGGTATCGATCGCGATTCGAGGTGCCACACGAGCGGAAGATAGCTGGCAGATCTGGCTCGGAAAGTACGAGACCACCATTGCTCAATATGCCTTGGTCATGGGCTCTGGAAACATCGATGCGGGATTGGTCATGTATGCGGAGGTGGCCAATCGGGACGCCGCGTTTCTCGACAGCGTCAATGCGGGAAGTGTCACGCGCGAGACCACGTTGGCCTCCCCGGTAGAGCGGCTGGCGCCTGCCGACGTGCAGGCATTTCTTCGTGCCTTGAACAGGTTGTGCTACCGCCATGGGCCTTGCCGTGACAGGCTGCCCGATGTGGGCGCCAGCGCTCGTGTACGCGATGTTCGCCACCTGCCCTTCTTCCGACTGCCCACAGAGCTTGAATGGGAATACGCTGCCCGTGGTGTGGTTGAAGCTCGTGCCGATTACCGCGATCGTCTACCCGTGAGCAATCGAAAGATCGGAGATTTCGCCCAGCTCGAGCGAGTTCGATCCATCGGGCGCAAGAAGCCCCTGTTCGGCTTTTTCGATCTGTTTGGCAACGTTGCCGAGCTGGTCGACAACCGCATGAGCGTGCGAGCAGGAGATTTGGGCACGGGTGCCTGGCTGACACGTGGTGGCAAGGCGGGCAGGGCGTTTTCCAGAAAGCCCTATACCGCACAGCGTGAGGAAATCATGGAATTCGAATGGCGGGCCAGGGAAGCCGCGCCCGCCGCGGTTTCATTCAGCCGCATCGGTTTTCGCGTTGCGCTTGGAACATCGTTGCAATCGTTCGAGCGGCTGGCCGTTGAAGAGAAGCCACGCAAGGGGCCAGCATCATTTCCGATTCCGATTCCGATTCCGATTCCGATTCCGATTCCGATTCCGATTCCGATTCCGATTCCGATTTTGATACCCACGTGCGCGCCGGTGCAGAGCTTGAAAGCACACGGGCACGCTTGAGCACGCCTTCAGTGGCGGACCCGGTCGTCAATGAACTGGTGGAACTGGCCACGGCGCTTCGTTGGGAGGGTGCCGATGCAAGCCTCGTGGGTCGCCTGGACTCGACGCTCGAGCGGCTTCAAGACGAGCAGGACACGCGTAATGCCCGGCTCGCACGGTTCGTGGCGGAGAGCGCATGGTTCAAGATCGTTCGGATGTGGAGTGCGGTCAGTCGTACTGAGCAGAATCGCAGGATACTCGTCGGCCCTAACCCTCAGGGCGAAACCGACCAGCTCGCCATCAAGCGCCTGGCTCAGGAATATGAATCAGCCTTGCTGGCTACCGTTGCCGTGCCCGGTGTGGACGCGAGCGTGATCACTGCGATCGACACGCAAACCTTCACCCGGAACCCCGAGCAGGCCGTATTGGCAGCGGCGGCGCTAGGGTTGCTTGGCGAACATATCACGGCACTTGAAAGGGGGGAGCAGCTCGATGTGCGCCGTGCACTCGACGAAGCCTATCCGCTGGCGCGCTAACGGTTCAGGGCTGATCAGATCTCCCCGATCGCCTCCAGTGACTCCGGCAGTATCTGGCCACCGTCGACCACGATGGTCTGCCCGGTCACGTAGCCGGCTTCATCGGACGCGAAGAACAGTGCGGCATGCCCGATGTCTTCGACCGAACCCAGCCGCTTCAGTGGAATCGAGGCGGCCATGCCATCCAGATATCCCTGGCCGAGATCATCGAGCCCTTCGGTCATGATGTTGCCGGGCAGCACTGCATTGATGGTCGTGCCGTATCGCGAAAGTTCCATGGCTGCAGTCTTCAGAAAGCCGAGTTGCCCTGCCTTCGAGGCGCCGTAGTGTGCCCAGCCGGGAAAACCCGTGATCGGGCCGGTGATGGACGATGTCAACACCACGCGCCCGCGCCCGGCCTTCTCGAACGCTGGAATGCAGGCCTTCACGCACAGGAAGGTACTCTTCAGGTTGGTCGCCATGAGCTGATCCCACTCGGACGGATCCATGTCGATAATCTTCGTCTGTGGAAATACCCCGGCGTTGGCACACAGGATGTCGACACCACCGAACTGCTTCACCGTACTGGCCACCAGCGCCTGCACCTGCTGCCAGTCCGAGACATCGCAGGCATCGTAAACGACCTCTCCGCTGCCGATGCCTTCCAGTTCACTTGCGGCTGCCTGAAGGGAGGCTTCGCCTCGCGCCGCAATCACCACGTTGGCACCTTTGCGCGCGAATACCCGGGCGATGCCCTTGCCGATACCTTTGGAGCCGCCGGTCACGATGACCGTTCGTCCTTCGATGGAAGTCAGCATGCGTTCGTTCCTCATGGTTTAGAAGAGGGGGTGAGGGCAAAGTGAATCAGCATGGTTGCGAGCGTGCAAGAGAAATATTGCAGCCGGGAGGCTGTTTGCTTATCTTCTACTGCAAAGCAACGGATGTCAGGAGTGCCAATGACCGGAATCTACGATGCGGCTTTCGTAAGCCGCCTGGGGAGAGGTGTCGAGAGCCTGCTGCCCGGCTGGGGCCTGGCGTCGAACAGCACGGTCACATTGATCACCGTGTCCGAGAACGCCACCTTCCGTATTCAGGAACCTGCTCGGGGTCGCACACTGGTTGCCCGCGTACATCGACCCGGGTACCACACGCGCGAAGAGATTCGTTCGGAGCTTGCCTGGATCGAAGCCTTGCGTGCACAGCGGGTCGTGGACATCCCGGCACCCGTACCATGTGACAACGGCGGCTTCCTCGCACGGTTCGATGATGAAGGTGAGCCGCGTGATGCCGTCGCCTTCGAATTCATGACGGGCGTGGAACCTGCCGAAGGCGACGCGTTGGTCGCAGGCTTCGGTGAACTTGGGGCGATCAGCGCACGGCTGCATGCCCATGCACGCCGATGGACGAGGCCCGACAGTTTCGTGCGCAAGACGTGGAATTTCGACACCATCGTAGGTAGCCATCCGCACTGGGGCTCTTGGCAAGATGCGCAGGGCCTCGATGCCGATGGCCGTGTGGTGTTGTCAGCCGCGGTCGATGAGTTGCAAGCCCGGACCAACGCCTACGGCATGGGACGACACACGCTTCGGTCTGATCCATGCCGACCTGCGACTGGCGAATCTGCTGGTCGATGGACCGCGGCTCGGCGTGATCGACTTCGATGACTGTGGCTTCGGCTGGTATGGCTACGATTTCGCGGCCGCCATCAGCTTCATAGAGGAAGAGGCGTACGTTCCGGCGCTGTTCGATGCCTGGGTTGCCGGCTATCGAAGCATCGCACCGCTGGAAGCTGAAGACGAGACGATGATACCCACGTTGGTCATGCTGCGGCGTATACAGCTCACGGCCTGGATCGCAAGCCATGCAGAGACGCCAACAGCGCAGGAGCTTGGAGATACCTTCACTGCTGGTTCCGTTCGCCTGGCGAAACGATTTCTGGAGGGTGAGCGACCCTTTGGAGTGTGAGCAACATATAAATGAAGACCGAAAAGCGCTCCATCCTGCAGATGAATGCCTTCGATAACGCCGGACAAACGGAAGGCCTGCTCGGCAGACGCATGGCCAACGCTGGTGCCACGTCGGTGCTGTTCTACCGCGAGCCCATCGAGATGGTCAGTGCCAGCGGCACCTGGATGCAGTCGGCCGATGGCGCTCGCTACCTGGATTTCTACAACAACGTTCCCTCGGTGGGGCACTGCCATCCACGTGTGGTTGAAGCTGTCTCCGCACAGCTCGCTATCCTGAATGTCAATACCCGCTATCTGCACGAAGCATTGGAATGTTACGTGGAGTCGCTGAAAGCCACGTTGCCGAATGCACTGACGAACATCGCACTCACCTGCAGCGGCAGTGAAGCCAACGACCTGGCCATGCGGGTGGCCGAGAAGGCCACCGGGCACCGGGGCTACATCGTCACCGAGACCGCCTACCACGGCAACACGCGAGCGGTGACCGAGATATCGCCCGCATCGTTCATTCACGGTGAACCGCCACCGCATGTCGTGACCGTGCGGGCGCCGGGCCGCGCCGCCTTCGGTGACCACGTGGTATCGGGCTTTCGCGATGCGGTAGAAGAGGCGGCCAGACTGCTGGAGTCTCGTGGTCATCGCGTGGCGGCGCTGATCTGCGATTCGATCTTCTCCAGCGACGGCGTCTTCGCTGACCCTTCCGGGTTTCTCGGCTCCGCGGTCGATGTGGTACGGGCGCATGGCGGCTTGTACATCGCCGACGAAGTACAACCCGGATTCGCGCGCACCGGCTCAGGGTTCTGGGGCTACGAACATCATGACGTGCAACCGGACATGGTCACGATGGGCAAGCCCATGGGCAATGGTTACCCTATGGCAGGTGTTGCAGTGAAGGCTGAGCACTTCAGCGCATTCTGCAGCGATGTCGGTTACTTCAATACCTTCGGCGGTAGCCCGGTAGCCGCCGTTGCAGGTCTGGCTGTGCTGAGCGTCATCGAAGAAGAGGGGTTGCGGGAGAACGCCCGTGTGGTCGGTACCTATCTGCACGAGCGCGTACAGGCCATCGCCGAGCGCTCCGCGTCCATTGCCGAAGTTCGTCAGCAGGGGCTGTTCATGGGTATCGAGCTTGCAGAGGAGGGCGATCTGCAGCGCCCTGATCCTGCCTTAGCGACAAGAATCATCGAGGGGCTTCGATCACGCCACGTGCTGATCGGTGCAGCCGGAAAGTACGGCAATACGTTGAAGATCAGACCGCCGTTGTGCTTGAGCATGGCTGAGGCGGACTTCTTTGCTGATGCGTTGGAGGCTGAGCTGGGCCGGTGACATGGTTGCATATATTTCTGCGATCGGCTCGTGGATTCTGCGGCTGATCATCCTTTCAACTGCGGGATTGGGTGCGGGAATGGCAAGGTCAATCCGCGATCAGAAATGCGAACACCAGCACCCAAGACGACAACGCCGTCGCGGTGACCAGCGAATAGACCCCGTTCCACCGAAGCCCGACGTGTGCGGCGCTGACGCCGCCGAACGAACCGATCAGCAACGTGGTGGCGGTGAACGGTGAGCAGGCGCCGCTCAATGCCCAGCCGGCGGTGAGGGCTACCATGATCGCGGTAGGTTCGACGCCCATGGCGGCCGCTTCAGGCAACAGGGGGGAGAACAGGGACACGGCGAGTATCGGGTTCATGCCGATCTGCCCGGCCAGCGGTAGCAGCCAGACGAGCGCCACGAGTATCACGGCCCCCGGAACGCTCGTCAGGTCGAGGCCGGAGGCGCTGAGCATCGGCGCCAGCAGGTGTCCGCCGAGCGTGCCGATGTAGCCTGCCGTCATCAACAGCGTCAGTTCGCCACGATAGCCCGGCAGATCCTGTTCTACATAATTTCGAATGCGCTGGGCCATCTGTCGGAGTGGCTTGTCGTGACGAGTCTGCCAGCCGATCCAGCCAATCGCGACCACCGGCACCACGGTGATGACGATACCCGCCACGCGAACGCCGGTAAGCAGGTGCAGCCCTGTCGCCAGCAGGCCGAGGATAAGCAGCAGGCCGAGCAGCGGTAGCAAGCTCGACCAGGAGCCGCCTTCGCTCGGGTCGCGCGGTGGCGCCGGGGATGACAACCGGGGCTTGAATGCGGTATCCAGAGCCCAGCCGATGCCCGAGACGATCACGCCATTGACAAGGCATGGCCAGACACCCTGCGCCCATGAAGTTCCCGGCACCACCGTGGTCGTGATGATGACGCAGAAGGACAGCGGCGACCACGGCAGTGTGGCGATGAAACCGCGCTGTATCGCCAGCAGCATACGGCGAATGCGATGGCCACGGATTTCCTTGTTTGGCTCATGCCGTGCGCTGGCGGTGGCCAGGCTGCCGAGCAGCGAGATGGCGCCGTAGTTCAGCAGGACCGAATAGGCCTGGCAACCGATGGTCAGTGCCGCGTAGCGACGCCCGGGCGGTTGCTTGGCCAGAAACAGACCACTCGTCTCGACGGCGTCCGATGTGAACGCTGCATTGCGCAAGGTATTCAGAGCCGAGAAGAAGGCCGCGATGATCGCCGCCGTCCCGAAACCCCTTTGAACATGCTCGAGCCACTCCTCATCCAACACGGCCGATACCGCCGTCAATAGCAACGCCACCACCACGAACACACGGTGTGAACGCTTGACCCCGCTGATGAACAGGCCGATCACCAGGATGAGCAGCACCGAGTTCACGGCGGCGAACCGCGTGTCAGGCAGCCAGTCGTGGATGATCACCAGGCTCGTGATGATCACCAGGAGTAAACCCGTGATACGGCCTACGATCGGATTGATGGTTGAGAGCGTGTTGATGTGGGCGGGCGGGTCGGTCAATGTCCCGAAACAGACGTGAAGCGAAGCACGATCATGCCGGGGCGAGGTAGCCGTTCATGAGGTAGAAGCAGAGCGAAAGGTTGCGCGGAAGCGCGTGTTGGACCAGTCGTGATGTGACCCTTTCGGTCAATCGCGCGGAAACAACAGATTCTCGACGAGGTCGTGATTCTTCCAGCGGTAGATGCCGAAGTCGCGACGATCCGTGGAGACGATTCGTCCGTGGCCGATCGCGAAATACCGTTACCCGATCTTTCGGTGCTCAGGCAATCGAAGACTCGAGCGACTGATCGGTACCATCCCGTTCAGCAGCGATCTGCCGCAAGGCCTGCTCGAACGCGGAGGCGGGTTGTGCGCCGGAGATCAGGTGCTGATCGTTGATGACCACGGCTGGTACCGAATGAATGCCGCGGCTGGTGTAATGCATTTCGCGCTCGCGAACGTCGGCCGCGAACTCTTCGCCGTCGAGCACTTCGCGAGCCCGTGCATCGTCGAGCCCTGCTTTTATCGCGCAGGCGAGGAGCACGGCGTGATCGGCCATGCGTTCGGAGCGCGTGTGGCAGGCTGCCAGCAGGGCGCGTTTCAAGTCGCGTTGAGTGGCCGGTGTGCCTTCCCGTTCAGCCAGGTACAGCAGCCTGTGTGCATCGAAGGTGTTCCAGATGCGTCCTCGCCCGGCCGGGTTGAATTCGAAGCCCACATCGGCTCCGCGCTGACGGATCGTGTCGCGAATGTCGGCCTGTTGCTCGGGTGAGGACCCGTACTTCTGAGTCAGATGCTCGCTGATATCCTGCCCTTCCGGCCCCATTTGCGGATTGAGCTCGAAGGGCTGGAAATGCACGTCTGCCGTGATCTCGTCACGCACGTTCGCCAACGCCTGCTCGAGGCTGCCGAGCCCCACCGCACACCACGGGCAGGAGACGTCCGAGACGAAATCTATCTTGAGTGTTCGGGCCACGTTCGGTTACTCCTGACTGATGGTCTGATTCAGCCTCAAGCATGGGGGGTGGCCGTGTCAATGCAATGGATCGGGCTCCAGCCCACAGCAATGCACTGCAGCGCCAAAACACTCAGACAGCGAAAGAGCCAAGGGGTCAGCCGGTTAGCGGGCGTTACAATGCACCCGCAGCCAGATACTGCCGCCAGCCGCCGTGTTCGGTAATGTCGGTAGCGCCGGTGAGGCCGCCCGCTTCGCAGATGAAACCTGCTACCTCGGAGCCATCGGCCAACAGCAGCCTGCCGATGCCCAACGGTCGCGGAATCTGCCGGATGAAGCCGGCGGCGTTGCCGATGGGCAGGCGCCATACCTCTACCTCGATGGGCGCACCTTGGTTTGCGTCGAACGCGAGGGCAGGCCGATGTGGCGGGCCACCGGGCAGGGCATGCAGACGATAGCAGGGGGCGGTGTGCGTGCTGGCGACGAGTTCGGCACCGCGCTCGGTCAACTGAGCATTCAGTGGCAAGCCGCTCAGATGCGCACCGCAGACAGCGATCTCCAGCCATGCTTCGTTACCGACCGGCACGGTAGACAAGGGAGGTTGAGTCAGGCCGGTAGCCCCGATCGGTGTCGGCAAGACGTGTTGTATGCGGTTGGCGATCGACAGCAGGTGCCGATCGGAGAAGGTCGGGCCTACCAGGGTGATGCCGAACGGTCGGCCACTCGGAGTCAGCCTGGAGGGTACCGAGACCGCCGCCAGGTCAAGCAGGTTGACGAAGTTGGTGTAGTAGCCGAGCTGGCTGTTGCGCAGGATGGGCTCTTCGAGCATCTCCTCGATGGTGAAGTGCCGGCCGGCCGTCGGCGTCAGCAGGCAGTCCAGGCCCTGCAACTGTGCCAGGCATCGCTGTCGCAGTTCGTGAAGGCGGTATTCGGCGCGGAACAGGGAGGTGGCCAATGGCGTGCCGCCCGGCTCGATGATCGCTCGTACCACCGGGAACAGAGCCTCGGGGTTTTCGTCGATCAGCGGTTGCGTGGCCAGGTAGCGTTCGCTGACCCATGGCCCTTCGTACAGCTGCAGTGCCACCTCGTTGAACGCGGTGTAGTCGATCTCGATGAAGCTCATGCCGTCATCGGCGAGTTCAGACAGCGTTTCTCGGTAGGCCGTGGCGTAGGCATCATCGCCGAAGAACTGCAGATCGCTCTCCTGCAGTACACCGACCTGCAGCGGGCCTCGACGCCGTCCGTACCGCGATGCACGGTTGTCGGGCGGATTCATCCGGCTGTACCCGTCAGTGGGGTCATGACCCTCGGCCACCGCCAGCACCGCATCCGCGTCATCGGTGTTCAGGGCAAGTACGCTGACGCAGTCGAGTGAACGGCACGCCGGCAGCACACCGGTGGTCGGCAGGAGACCGCGGCTCGGCTTCAGGCCGATCAGGTTGTTGAAACCGGCCGGCACCCGGCCTGAGCCGGCGGTGTCGGTGCCCAGGCTGAAGCTTGCCTGACCCAATGCCACCGATACTGCAGACCCGGCACTCGAACCGCCACTGACATAGGCAGGATCGAAGGCATTGCGGCAGGCACCCCACGGTGAGCGTGTGCCATTGAGTCCGGTGGCGAACTGGTCCAAGTTGGCCTTGCCGACAGGTATCGCACCTGCATCCAGCAGACGACGGATGAGGGTGGCATCGGTATCGGGCGTGTAGGTGAAGGCTTCGCAGGCGGCGGTGGTCGGGATGCCGGCCATGTCGATGTTGTCCTTGATCGCGAAGGGTATTCCCCAGAGCGGCAATGAATTGCAGGCAGTACCCTCGAGTGCGCTCAACCACACTTCTTGCTGTGTCTCGTCGAATAGCGTGATCCAGATGCAGTGTTCGTGGCTTGCCCGAGCCTGCTCGCGAATCCTCTGGCAGATCCCGCGAGGGGTTGCCGTGCCATCAGCGTAGGCCTTGCGCAGGTTAGCCAGGGTGAGATCAAGCATGTCGGTTGTCCTTTTGGTCGGTGTTGCTGCACACGGCAGGTCGTGCATCAGCCCACCGGGCAGACAGTCAGGGAGCCAGTACGATGAGCGCCTGGCCGGCTTCCACCCGCTCGCCAGGCCGGTGCAGCACATGGCTCACCGTGCCTGCCGCGGTGGCGCGTACCTCGAGCTCCATCTTCATGGATTCGAGTACGATCACGACATCGTCGGCGTCGACAACGTCATCGACTGAAATGCGAGCCTGCCAGACGCTACCGGCTACCGGGCTTTCGATCACGTTACTACCGTCGGGCCATTCCCGCGCATCCGGTACTGTGTCACGCTCGGCCGCCTCGAAGCTGAATTGCCCATCCAAATGCCAGCGCGCCAGCTCCGCCTCGAAGGCGGCGTTACGTCGTGCAGTGAACTGATCGATGCTGTCACGATGTGCGTCCAACCAGGCTTTGTGGTCGCTCAGGTTGAAGGTGGTGTGTTCGATCTGCAAGGCATGCCGGCCGGTCGGAAAATCACGGCGCAGGCGTTCCAGCTCTTCGCCGGAAACCGGATGAAAGCGGATTTGATCGAAGCAGCGCAGCAGCCAGGGGTTCTGGAAATCCGGCGTTCGGCGGTAGCGGTTCCACATCTGCACGGTGCGGCCCACGAACTGATAACCGCCCGGGCCTTCCATGCCATACACACAGAGATAGGCGCCGCCGATGCCCACCGAATTCTCGGCTGTCCACGTACGTGCAGGGTTGTATTTCGTCGTCACCAGACGCTGGCGCGGATCGATCGGAGTGGCGACCGGTGCGCCCAGATAGACATCGCCGAGCCCGAGCACCAGGTACGCGGCATCGAACACGATGTCGCGAACGGCGTCTATGCTCTCCAGCCCGTTGATGCGCCTGATGAAATCGAGGTTGCTGGGGCACCAGGGTGCGCCGGGGCGTACCGTCTGCACGTACTTGTCGATCGCCTGGCGGCACACCGGGTCGTCCCATGACAGGGGCAGGTGCACGATGCGTGAGGGCACGCTCAGATCTGCCAGGGTGGCGTGCAGATGGGTTTCACCGGACTGCAGGTGCGCGAGTAGTTCAGCCTGTGTCAACGCCAGACTGTCGTATCGAACCTGCAGGGAGCGAATGCCCGGGGTGATGTCGAGCGTACCGGTCAACGGGTTGTCGTCGAGCCAGCCCATCAGAGCGTGAACACGGAAGCGCAGGGCAATTTCGAGTGTCTGCGCACCGTATTCGATCAGTAGAAAGTCGTCACCGGCCGCTCGATAGACTACATCCTCGCCGACGGAATCGCGTGTCAGAGCCGCAAGGATGGCGGTACGCGGATGAGACTTCCTCGAATCAGCAGACTTCCCCGACGTCGACCCTGAAGAGGTAGCCTCCAAGCTGTCATGATCGCTGACATCGCTGACATCGCTGACATCGCTGACATCGCTGACATCTTTGACATTGCCACCACTGACACTGCCCACTCCGGTTGTCTTCGTGGGCATCGGCTGCCAACCTTCGGCAACGCGCCATCGAGCGCACCTTCCTCGACCGCCTGCTTCTGCCGCCGGCGCATCTCCACCGCCGTGGCCTGTTCGACGCACCGGAAACGCAGCGTGTCCCCGGCGCGTAGCTGACCGAGCTTCCACAGGTCGGCTGCGATGACGGTGGCCGGGCACACGAAGCCGCCGAGCGAGGGCCCGTCCGGGCCGAGGATCACCGGCATGTCGCCGGTGAAATCCACAGTGCCGAAGGCATAGGCGTTGTCGTGAATGTTCGATGGGGTGGGCATTGCCGGCCTCGCCGCCGTCGGTACGTGCCCACGCAGGCTTCGGCCCGATCAGTCGTACACCGGTGCGGCTCGACTGGTAGTGCACTTCCCAGTCGGTGGCGAACAGGGTGTCGATATCGGCAGCGGTGAAGAAGTCGGGTGCGCCGTGAGGTCCGTACGTCACGTGCAGTGTCCAGCGGTGAACTATCGCGGGCTGCAGCATCGGTGGCAACACGGCCGGTAAGTCCTCGGCACGCTCCTGTTCGGCCAAGCTGTGCGGCGTCAGTGGCAGTACGTCGCCGCTGCGTTAGTGCACGACCGTCATGTCCGCCGAACTGGCCGAGCGTGAAGGTGCTGCGTGAACCCCAGATAGGCCGGGCAGGCGATACCGCCCTGAATGCACAGGTAGCCGCGCATGCCCGGTACCGCCGATCCGGCCGAGCGACAAGGTCGCCCCTGCTGCAACACACAGGCGGGTCCACGATGTGATCGGTTCACCATCGATCGTGGCTGTGAGATCGGCGCCGGCAACCACGATGACGGTGTCGACTGAAAAGCGCAGCTCTGGCCCTTCCAGCATGAATTCCAGACCCGCCGCCGTCGGCAGATTACCGACCAGCCGATTGCCCAGGGCGAACGAAAGCGCATCGAACGGCCCTGAAGGTGGCACGCCGAAGGCCCAGTAGCCTTGGCGGCCGATACCGTCCTGCACCGTGGTATGAGTTCCGCCGCGCAGCACATCCATGCGCTGCGGCGTCGGATGGAAGCTTTCCAGGAAGCGGGTGGTGACGAGACCCTGCCGAACGACCGGCGTCTGCAGCAGCGCATGCAGGTAGCTCAGATTGGTCTCGCAACCGTACAGTCGTGTGCTCGATAGCGTTGCCTGCAGACGTTCGAGTGCACTTTCGCGATCGCTGGCATGTGCAATGACCTTGGCGATCATCGGATCGAAATACGCCGATATCTCGCAACCGGTTTCCACCCAGGTATCGATGCGCACCGCTGCGTCGACAGGAAAATGCACGTCGGTCAGACGCCCGGCACTGGGCTGGAACTGCCGGTACGGATCTTCGGCATACAGACGCACCTGCACGGCGTGCCCAGCGGGCTCAAGTAGCGCTGCCGCGGCTCTCAGGTCGAACGGATCGTCGGATGCCACCTGCAGCATCCAGTCGACCAGATCGACACCGAACACCGCCTCGGTCACCCCGTGCTCCACCTGCAGGCGCGTGTTCACTTCGAGGAAATGGAAGTTCTCGCCAGCCGCATCGACAATGAATTCGACAGTGCCGGCGTTGCGGTAATCGACGGCAGCGAGCAGGCGTACGGCGGTGTCCTGCATGGTCTGCCTGAGAGCTGCCGACAACCCGGGCGCCGGGCATTCCTCCAGCACCTTCTGATGACGCCGTTGTGCCGAACAGTCGCGTTCGCCGAGCGCGACCACGGTGCCGTGGCCGTCACCGAACACCTGGACCTCGATGTGGCGGGCCCGTTCGATGTATTTCTCGATCAACAGGGCATCATTGGCGAAATGGCTGCTGCCAAGCCGCTTCACCGACGCATAGGCTTCACGCAGGGCCGCTTCATCGTGGCATGCCTGCATGCCGATACCGCCGCCGCCGGCCGAGCTCTTCACCATGACCGGAAAGCCGATCGCCTCGGCCTGGCGCACGGCGGACTCCGCACTGTCCAACAGGTCTGATCCCGGCAGCAACGGGATATCGTTGTCGCGCGCCAACTCCCGAGCTCGATGCTTCAGTGCGAAACTGTGCAGGTGATGGGCAGTGGGACCGATGAAAACGATACCGGCCGCTTCGCAGCACTCCACGAAAGATGGATTTTCGCTCAGGAATCCGTAGCCCGGGTGAATCGCGTCGACATTGGCACGGGTGGCGATGTCGATCAGCGCCCTGATGTTCAGGTACGTGTCGGCCGCGCCACCGGCGCCGAGCGCATGGGCCTCATCCGCATCGCGCACGTGCAGGCTGTCGGCATCGCTGTCCGCGTAGACGGCCACAGCCAGAATGCCGCGTGCGTTCAGTGTACGGATGATTCGATGGGCGATTGCACCGCGATTCGCGATCAGTACCTTGCTGAACATCAGTGATTCCAGATGTACACATCGACCGGCGTCGGGTTGTAGCCGTTGCACGGGTTGTTCAGTTGCGGGCAATTGGAGATCAGCACCACTACGTCTATCTCGGCACGCAGCTCGACGTACTTGCCCGGTGCCGAGATGCCGTCCTCGAAAGTCAGGCCGCCGGCCGGCGTGACCGGCACGTTCATGAAGAAGTTGATGTTATGCCCGATGTCGCGCTTGTCGATACCGAACTCCGGGTGTTCGCTCAGCGCCAGCATCCAGCTGTCGCGGCAGGCATGCATGTGCCGCTTCTCCAGATCGTAGCGCACGGTGTTGCTTTCGGTGGAACAGGCACCGCCGATCGTGTCGTGCCTGCCGCAGGTGTCGGCGATGATCTCGAGCATCACGCGATTGGCCGTGGAATACAGCCTTGCTCCGGTGGTCAGATAGAGCTGTGCGTTCTCACGCACGGTGTCCGATGCACTGTAGCGTTCCGCCGTATCGTCGGCGACATAGAACAGGGTGTCTGCCGCCTGGTTGCCCTCGCGATCATGGATGCGCAGCACATGGCCGGCCGGTATACGATGGATGAAATAGTCTCCGGCCGCTACCCCGGCGCTGATCGGAGCTTCATCGGCAATGCGGTTGCTGGTGGTCAGAGGCATGGTGTATTCGACGGCGGTGTCTGCAGGATAGGATGTAGTCGTGCTCGTGCTCGTGCTCGTGTTCTTGCTCGTGTTCTTAGTCGTGTTCTTAGTCGTGTTCTTAGTCGTGTTCGTTGCGCTGCGAAATTATCCGGTGCCCGTTGGCTACCTGGTATTCAAGCCGTGCCCAGATGGTAAAGCCGGTTGTTGAGAAAGCCGCGGCGGTTCTCGTCGCAGTGGTTCAGGCAGAGATCGTCGCCAGTGATCTCAGGTGCCGTACCCAGTTCGATCCGTACAGAACCTGTGGGATAGGAGTCATCCGTGCACATCGGATGCGGGCAGGTGTGCAGAATTACGAGAGTGGACATCTCGATGCGCAGCACGACCTGTGATCCCGCCTGGCCAGCGGAATCCTCGAGCTGGAGCCGGCCGTGTTCATCGGCGGTGACCTTGCTGAACCAGTTGACGTTCGAGGCCAGGTCAGGCAGCGAGAGGCCGTACTTCGCCAGCTCCACGAGCATCGCGTCGTGACCGTTCTGCAACCAGTCGTTGCGGTCGGACTGGTAATCCCTGGTGCCCCAGCGGGCAACGTGTGAGGCATGGCTGTTGCCGCAGATGGTATCGTGCCAGCCAAAGCTGTCTTCGACGATGGAGGCGAAGATACGGCCCATGTCGGAATACAGGCAGTGCCCCTGGCCCAGGCGAAAGGTGTGCTGGCACTTCAGGGTATCGGGAGCGTTGTAGCGCTCCAGCAGATTCTCGGGGTTGTACAGCAACATGCCCACGTTGGCGGTGCCGTCGATGTCGTCGAGGCGCAGCATCGTACCGCGCCGCAGCCGCAGCGACCAGTGGCTGCCAGCCGGCAGTTCGGTGCGGTAGTCGATAGTCTTGAACGGATTACCCATGCTTGTATTATTCCGTGCCGATCATCGGCTCGTGGCCCTGCTGGACTTTCCACCGCAGCTGGTCGTCGGGAACCTGCGGCGCAGGCCGTGCTGTCCGCGGGTGGCCGGCAGGTCGTAGGTGATCGTCGCGCCTTGTTCGCTCGTGGCCTGTGTTTCCCGGTGGGGCTTGTCGAATACCCAGACCCTGGTGGCCAACTCGAAGCCCTCGCGCAGATCGTGGGTGACCATGAACACGGTAAGGCCGTACTGTTGCCACAGGTCGCGCAGCAAGGCTTGCATGTCCTTGCGAATGCCCGGGTCGAGCGCGCCGAACGGTTCGTCGAGCAGCAGGATGCGCGGCCGGGTGACCAGTGCCTGGGCGATGGCCAGGCGCTGTTGCATGCCACCGGACAACTCGTGTGGGTAGCGCTGACGTGAATCGCTCAGACCGACCTGCGACAACAGTTCGTCCACTTTCCGGCGCGCAGCGGCCTTCGCCTCTCCCCTAAGCCAGGCCGTCAACCCGCGCCGGCCGAAACCGACCGCCGCCATCACGTTGCCGAGCACCGTCATGTGCGGGAATACCGAGTACTGCTGGAACACGATGCCGCGGTCAGGGCCCGGTTCGGTGGCGATCGGCCGGCCATCGAGCGTGATAGCGCCTTTGCTGACTGCAGAGGTGCCGAGCAAGAGGTTCAGGAACGTGCTCTTGCCGCAGCCCGACGATCCCACTATGGAGATGAAGTCACCGTCGGCCACCGATACGGTCAGATGCTGCAGCACCACATGATCACCGAACTGCTTACAGACATCGCGGATCTCGATCATGCGGTTCCGAAGTATTCGAGCGTGTGAGTCATCAGCGCCGGGCTTCCCAGGGAAACAACCGCATGCTCAATGTGCGCAGGCTCATGTCCATCAGGAACGCTAGAAAGGTGATCCACGCGACATACGGCAGGATCACGTCCATCGACAGATACCGCCGCACCAGGAAGATCCGGTAGCCGAGCCCGTCGGTGGACGCGATCGCTTCGGCGGCGATCAGGAATAGCCAGGCGGCGCCGAGCGACAGCCGTACCGCGGTGAACAGCTTCGGCAGCAGTTGCGGCAGGTACACGCTGAGCAGGATCTGCGCGCTGTTCGCGCCGAGCGTCTGAGCTTTCACGATCTGCTCACGCGGCAGTTCTTCGGCGCGCTTCTGAATATCGCGCGCTATGAACGGCGTGGTGCCGAGCACGATCAATGCGACCTTCGAGAACTCACCGAGCCCGAAGACGATGAAAAGGATCGGCAACAAGGCAAGCGTAGGAACCAGGGAGGCGATGGTCAGCAGCGGTGTGAACAGTGCCGAGACTGACGGCAGGGCACCGACGAGCAGACCGATCAGCAAACCCAGGCAGGCAGCGATGCTCACGCCGATGCCCAGGCGTCGCAGGCTGCTGCCGGTGTCACTCCAGAACAGGTAGTCGCCGGTCCGCCGGCTGGCCTCGAAGGCGAGCTGTTGCAAGCTGTCGGCCATCGTGCCGAAGGCCGGCAACAGCTTGTCGGACGGGTTCACCGACAACCGGGCATCGGAGGCGATCACATAGATGACGATGAGCGCCACCAGTGGCAGCAGTCCGACCACGACGCGAAACACTCCGCGCGGCTCGAGATTGACCAGGCGTCGCACGGCTGTGTATTTGCGCGGATACGCGTGCTCAGAGCTCTCCGTCTGCTGCCATCTGCATGTAGCTTGGATCGAAGCGTAGCTTCACGTTTTGCTCATCGCCGAAGATTCCCGCGGGCATCTCCACGCCTATGAATCCGGCATCCGGTGCACCTTCGCCGAGCAGGCCGTGTTCGAAGGAGAACCCGGCGACATACTCCATCGTCTCGACGAGCGATTGGCCGTTGGTCAGTTCCAGGGCGGCATCGGGCGTGTAGAACATCTCCGTGCTGGCGAGCTGCGCTTCGTATCCGGCAAGGTCGGTACCCGATGCCTTGCCCATCGATTCCCGAGCGGCCCCGGCGGCCGCGTCTTCACCACTCATCGTGGCCATGATCTCGTACCAGGCTCCGACCAGCGCCTTGCCCAGGTCAGGGTTTGCCGCTAGCGTTTCGGTGTTGACCACGAGCAAATCGATGATCTCGCCGGGAATCTGCGATGAATCGAAGACGACGTTGCTGTCGGGCATCGCATCGATCTCGTTGAGCAGTGGATTCCAGGTGACCACGGACGTCACGTCATCGGTGCCGTACACACCGACGAGGTCGGCATCCGACGTGTTGACGACCGTCACGTCGGCTTCGCTGAGGCCCACCGAATCCAGACCGCGTGCCAACAGGTAGTGGGAGACGCTGAGCTCGACGAGATTCACATTCTGACCGGCGATGTCCGCCAGTTCCGACTCCCCATCGGTTTCGTCTTTCAGAACCACGCCATCGTTACCGTTGGAGAAGTCACCGACGATCAGAGCCGTGCTGTCGACGCCGCCGGCTGCCGGAATGGTCAGTGCATCCATGTTGGTCATGGTGCAGGCGTCGAACGCGCCAGCGGTGTATTGATTGATCGATTCGATGTAATCGTTGATCTGCACGACATCGATCTCGATGCCGTACCTGTCGGCCCACTTGTCGACGATGCCCTGCTCGGCGCCGTAGGCCCACGGCATCCAGCCGACGTAGATCGACCAGCAGATGCTGAATTTGTCGGCGGTATGGCCGGCAACGGGCGAGAGCCCGGTAGCGGCGAGCGCGAGAGTGGCGAGGAGTTTCCTGAGCGGCAAGCACTGCATGGTTTTGACTTCCTGAAATATGACGTCGGATCGTGCGCACGCCGTTTATCTATTCGATCTGCGCAATTCAGGTGCCATGCTCACAATTGCCTTTGAATTCATGATCTTGATTTACCGCGATTCCCTGGCGACTACCGAATTGCCAGTATCTTCGCACCGGCATGGGGCAAGGTGTTCAGTAGTTGCACCGTGAGAGAGCGTATTGGTTCCGCCTTCGACAGCATGCACTTCGTTAAAGGCGAGCAGGTCACCATGGAAACGCAAAAAAAGTGAAGCGTAAAAAAAAGCCCCCGGCATGATGCCGGGGGCGGGCGCCGTCCATGGCGATCGCAGTGTCGACGGCAAACCTTCCTGGCTTGCCTGGCTCGATCCATGAGCCTGAATGCTTCCAACTTGCCGACACTACGGGCTGATCCTTGCCGGTTGCCTCGTTCCGGCCTGCTCCTTGACGCAGGCTGTCCGATTCCGTTCGCTGATCAACACGGCCCTCCCTGACCGCCATTGCAGTATGTCGAGCTGGTAAGGCGGGTGCTATCGGAATTTTCTGATCTTTCGGTAGGAAAAGGCTTCAGTGAGCGGAACGTGGATGTGCCGCACAGCTCTGTCGGGCAGGCGTCGCACAATGCGAGCTTGGCCAAGGCTGTGCAGGTCGTGGTAACGGCCCCGACGAGCATGCAGGCGGGAATAGCCGCTTCCCGCTCAACGACCTCGCCAGAATGGCTCGCCCAGCGATGCTACCGAATACAACTGCATGCGCCTGCGGTTCGACGAGATCAGGCCGAGCACGATGATCGTGGCGACGTAGGGTAGCGAGGCCAACAGCTGTGAGGGTAGTCCGGTGCCGGCGGCCTGGAAGGTGAGCTCGGCCAGCGACAATTGCGCCGAACAGCACCGCGCCGAAGGCGACGCGGCCTGTCTGCCAGGTACCGAACACCACCAGCGCCACGGCGATCCAGCCGCGCCCGGCAATCATGCCATCCGCCCACAGTGGTGTGTAGACGGTCGATGCGTAGGCGCCACCGAGGCCGGCCAGGGCACCGCCAAACGCGATGCAGCTCAACCGCAGCAAGACGACGGGTGTACCGATGGCATGGGCCGCCTGTGGATTTTCACCCACTGCACGGATCGTCCAGCCGAGCCGGGTATGGCGAGATGCCCAGGCCAGGGTGATGGTCGCGGCCAAGGTCAGCCAGACGATGACGTCCTGCCGGAACAGCCCGCCGACGAGCGGCAGTTCTGCAAGCCCGGGCACATCGAGTGTTGGCAGGCCGCGCACGGTCAGGCTATCGTAGCTTCGCCCCACGAGGGACGAAAGCCCGCCGGCCAGGATGCCGACGGCCAGGCCCGCGGCCACCTGATTCGCACGAAAGAGCAGCACTGGCACCGCGAACACGAGGGCTGCCGCCGTGCCGGCGGCGGCACCGGCGACGAAGGCCAGGGTATGACTGCCGGTGTGGTAGCAGACGATGAAGGCGAGGGCGGCGGCCAGTGCCATCATGCCTTCCACACCCAGGTTGATCACCCCGGATTTCTCGACCACCAACTCGCCCATCGCAGCGAGCAGCAGCGGTGTCGCCGCGGCCAGGGTTCCCGAGAGAATGAAGACCAGCTCGTTCATTCCGTTTGTCTCCCGAGCGTAATGGCACTCCAGGTGTCGAAGTTGCACTATAAGCGTGAATGCGACCATTGCCCGGATGCTCGTCGAGCTTGACCGTGTTCAAACGGGAGCCCCCTGACGCCTGATGATGCGGTAGCGAACCAGCGTGACCGGCCATCAGGTAGAACACGAGCAGGAGGCCCTGTACCACCTGTACCGCGGCCACCGGCAGGCCGGCGGAAAACCATCGCGTTGTCGCCGCCGATGTAGAGTACCGCCATGAGCAGTGACGAGACGACGATACCCAGGCGGATGCAGGCCGCCAAGGTAGGCCACGGATGATCGCCGCGAAGCCGTAGCCCTGTATCACCTGAGGTTGCAGCTGACCGATCGGCCCGGTGACTTCGGCGGCACCTGCGAGCCCGGCCGTTGCCGCCACTGATCAACAACGATATCCAGACGGTACTGGCTGGCTGAGAAACCGGCATAGCGCGCGGCCTTGGGGGCGGCTCCACCTATGATCAGACGATAGCCGATCAGGCTGCGCTGCATCAGCAGCCAGGCGAGCAAGGTCACCGTGACGCCTGCGAGCAGCGACACGTTGACACGTGTACCCGGCACCAGGATCGGTAGCATCGCAGCATCCTGGAACAAACCTGTTTCAGGGAAGTTGAAACCGCTTGGATCTTTCCAGGGGCCGAGTAACAGCCAGGTCAACAGCTGGGTAGCGACCAGGCTGAGCATCAGGGTCACCAGTATCTCGTTGGCATTGAACCGGGTACGCCAGATAGCCGCGATACCGGCCCACACGGCGCCACCGAGTATCCCGAGGCACAGCATGAGTACCCAGAGCAGCGACGAGCTGGCCTCGGGGAACCAGACCGGTATCGCCGATGCGAAGATCGCACCGAGCACCAGCTGCCCTTCGGCACCGATGTTGAAGATGCGAGCCCGAAAGCCGATCGCAAGCCCCTGCGCGATGAGTAGCAACGGCCCCGCCTTGAGCAGTACTTCCGAGAAGTCGTACCACGACAGGAACGGTGATACGCACAGCATCCACAGTGCCTGGCCTGCCGGGCGGCCGAGTATCGCGAACAGCAGAAACGAGGTCGCACCGGCGCCGACCAGCGCAAGCAAGGGTGCGAGGAATGCCATGCGGATCGATGCACGCTCACGGCGGATGAATTCATACTGCATCGTTGATCCTCATTCCCTCACGCCTCACGCCTCACGCCTCACGCCTCACGCCACACGCCACACGCCACACGCCTCACGCCACACGCCACACGCCACAAGCGCCGCCCAAGCGCCGTCAAGCTCTCACATCCTCAGGCATGGCTTCCACATTCATCATCCAGGCGCCAACTGCGTCAACGGAGGTATCGCCGGTGATGAACGACGGTGACAGTTCGCCTGCACGCATCACATGGATTCGATCGGCGATGGCGAAGATCTCCTCGATCTCCTCCGAGATGATCAGCAGTGCGCAACCGGCATTGCGCATCTCGACCAGCCGCTGGCGGATCGCGGCGGCAGCACCGACATCGACACCCCAGGTCGGTTGCTGCACGAGCAGGAATCGCGGTTCGAGCATGATCTCGCGCCCCACCACGAACTTCTGCAGGTTACCTCCCGACAGCGCACCGGCCTCGGCGTGTGGGCCGACGGTGCGCACGTCGAAGTCGTGAATGCAGGCGCTCGCATAGGTAGCCGCGCGCCTGCGATCGATCAGGCCATGACGCACGAGTCCGCGTCCGTGGGCGGTGAGCAAGGCATTGTCCACCAGTGACAACTCGGCGACCGAGCCACGCCCCAGTCGCTCTTCGGGAACAAAGGCCATGCCCAGGCGACGTCGCGCGGCCGGACCGAGGTCGCCGATCGGCTGCCCATTTAGCTGAATCGATTCGCGGTGTACCGTGAATAGCCTCGCCTCGCCGGAAACCAAGGCCGCAAGCTCCGACTGCCCGTTGCCGGAGATACCGGCTATACCGACGATCTCACCGGTACGCACGTGCAGATCGATGTTCTTCAGCGGTTTGGCGAACGGGTCGGCGTCGTGCCAGTCGAGCGCCTGCATCTGAAGCATCGTCGTGCCCGGTGTACCGATCTCGGCCGGCAATGCAGGTGCGCTCTCGCGCCCGATCATCATCCTCGTCAGGGTGGGTGAATCGACGGTACGCGGATCCACCCGGCCGGTCACCGTCCCGTCGCGCAGTACCGTGGCATCGTCGCAGAGCGTGCGGATCTCGTCGAGCTTGTGGCTGATGAACAGAATCGACATGCCCTGGTCGCGTAGTTGACGCAGCGTGTCGAACAGCTGCGCTACCAGGAGCGGCGGTAGTACCGAGGTGGGTTCATCGAGCACCAGCAACGTCGGTTCGAGCATCAGGCAACGCAGTATCTCGATCCGCTGGCGTACACCCAGCGGCAGGGAGAGTACCTGGGCTTTGGGCTCCACTTCGAGCCCGTAGGCCTTGCCCAGCTTGACGATTCTCCGAGCCAGCTCCGCCGGCCGGCCGGGTACCACCAGCGCGATGTTCTGCAGTACCGTCAGTGTCTCGAACAGCGAGAAATGCTGGAATACCATGCCGACGCCGAGCCTCCGCGCTGCGGCTGGCGATGCGGGTCGCACCGGTTGCCCGTGCCACTCCATGGTGCCGCCATCCGGTGCCTCGATACCGGAGATCAGCTTCATCAGCGTCGATTTGCCTGCACCGTTCTCACCGAGGATGGCGTGGATCGACCGTGGCATCACATCGAGGTCGATACCACGATTGGCCTGCACCTCACCGTAAGCCTTCGAAAGGCCGCGCAATCGCAGCAGTGGCGCATCCGGCGACGATTGCGAATTGCCAGTGCGAGCCGACGTCACGTTTCGTGTCATGACAGGAGGTGTACTCTCGGCCGCGTCGCCAGCCTGCTTGTCGGCAGCCAACGTCTACTTCGGCAACGGCGTGACCACACCCTCGACGTGCCAGTCCATGCCGAAGATCTCTTCGACCGTCATCGACTCACCCTTGGCCAGGCGTTCGGTGCCCTCGGTGTCGACGATCGGCCCCGTGAACGGATTGAAATCACCGCTGGCGATGGCCTTCTGTCGCTTCTCGATCTGGTCCATCACATCGGCCGGAATGTCCGGACTCCAGTCGGCCGGACGTACGATACCTTCGGCGAAGCCGAGGAAATGATGCTCTCCCTGGAACTTGCCGGCCAGGTGCGCTTCGGCCTGTGCGGTGAAGAACGGTGCCCAGTCGGTCCCTGCGACGCCCAGATAATGGTTCGGTGCGTATTGCTTCATCGATGAGTTGAGGTTGAAGGCGTACACGCCCCGCTCACCGGCCAGCGAGATTACCGAGGGGGTGTCCTGTGCGTTGGAGAACAGTACATCGCACCCGCGCGAGATCAGCGTCTTTGCCGCCTCGCGCTCGCTGGCCGGGTTGAACCACGAGTTCACCCAGACCACGGACATCTCCACATCCGGGTTGACCGACTGTGCGCCCAGCACGAACGCGTTGATCGCGTTGATCAGTTCGGGGATGGCATAGGCGGAAACCGAGCCGAGCTTGCCGGTTTTCGACAGGGAGGCCGCCGCCATGCCCATCAGGTAGGTGGCCTGGTAGATACGTGCCACGAACGGCGAGAAATTCGGAGCCACCTTGTAGCCTGACGCATGCAGCACCGACACCTCCGGGTTGCGCCTGGCCAGCTGCAGCCCACCGTTCATGTAGCCATAGGAGCCAAGAATGACAACCCCGGCCCCTTCGGTGACGACCCTTTGCATGATGCGGTCGGCATCGGGGCCTTCGGAGATGCTGTCCAGCACCGCCAGTTGGCCTCCAACGGCGTCGGCAGCGGCCCGGGCGCCGTCGGCAAGCACTCGCGACCAGCCTACGTCGGCCACCGGCGACGGCACTATCAGGGTCATCTTCAATGCATCCTGCGCAAGCACGGGTCGTGGCCGGCCGGCCGCACTCAGACCGGCCGCTGTCAGCCCGGTGGCTGAGAGGCTGGCCAGAAAGTGTCGTCTAGTCTGTTTCATTGTCCGTGGGTCCGATTCGTCGTCGTGTGCTGACGGTTGTCTGTCATGACTCTAGATTGCGTTACGTCGGGTGCGCTGTGAGACATCGTCACGTATCCAGCGTCCTCGTGATCACGGCTTCAGCCCGGGCCGCCATCTGCCGTTCGTCAAGCCCGGGGAACTCGCCGTTCTGCCACACGATGCGGCCGTCGATCATCGTCAGGTCCACCGGTGCGCCGATGCCGACCCTGGCCAGCAGCGACACCGGGTCGTGGCGGGTGCCGACATGATCCATCGTGCGCGTATCGATGGCGAAGAGATCCGCGGCGGTGTCCGGTGCCAGGCGGCCCAACTCGGCCCGGCCAAGCTGGGCGGCTCCGCCTTCGGTGGCATAGCCGAGGAAGGCACCGGGTAGCGGCACCGGATGGGCACGGGTGGAGGCGACGAGGCACTGCAGCATGTAGGCCGAGTGAATACAGTGCATCAGGTTCGAATTGTCGTTCGACGCGGCACCGTCCACACCCAACCCCAGCGACACGCCGGCGGCGGCCATCGCCGGAATATCGGTGATTTCCGCCCCCACCAGATAGACAGGCTCCGAACAGTGAGACACGCCGGTGCCCGATGCCGCGAGGCTGGCGATCTCGCGGGCGTGCAGTTCCCAGCAGTGGGCATACCAGGTGTCCGCGCCGGCGAAGCCAAGGGTTTCGAGGTAGTCCACGGTGCGCAGGCCGTGCCGTGCCTCGATCACGGCGCTCTCGCCTTCACCGACGTGTGTATGCAGGCGCACGTCCTTGTCACGTGCCAGACGAATCGATTCGACGAAGGTGTGGCGATGACAATTGACCGGCTGGCAAGGCGCGACCGCGATCTGCCGCATGGAGAAGGGCGCCGGATCGTGGTACGCATCTATCAGGCGTTCGCAATCGGCGAGAAAGGCATCGGTAGTCTCCAGCAGCTCGTCGGGAATCGTGCTGCCCATCGATTTCGGCAGTGTATTGCAACCCCGACCCACATGCAGGCGCATGCCGAGAATATCGGCCGCCTCGAACTGCCGGTCGACAATGCGGGTGCCGCCTGCGCGCGGGAAATTGTACTGGTGATCGAAGGCGGTGGTGCAGCCATGCTTGATCAGTTCCGCCATGGCCACCAGCGACGCCTGGTGAAAGCACTCCTCGTCGAGCCTGGCGAACACGGGGTAGATCGCCTCCAGCCACTCGATCAGCGACAGGCGCGTCCAGTCGAGTTCGATACGATTGCGGACGCAGCACTGGAAGAAGTGATGATGAGTGTTGATCAGACCCGGGTAGAGTACCCAGCCGGTGGCGTCGATGACTCGCACCCCCGGCGGTGCTTCCAGGCCCACGCCGATCGCGCCGACCCGGTTGCCATCGGTCAGCAGGTCGACGTGCCGTTGCGCCGGTTCCATGGCTGCAGTGACGATGGCCTCACAGCCACGAAACAGAATGCTCATGAGGCGAGTGATTTCGGCTGCGGTGCGAGTTCATGCAGCCGATGGATTCCGGGCATCTCGATGAACCCGGACAGCATGCGCACCGCACGTGTCCAGAGCCGGATCGCCGGGTACAGCTCGAGCGACATTCCACCGTCAGGTGCAAGCATCACCTGTGGGAAGCAGGCGATGTCCGCGATCGTCGGTGTGTCGCCTGTCAGAAATCGCTCGGCTCGCAGCCGCCGGTCGCTCAGTGCCGCCTCGATCTCGCGCAGACAGCCCTGCCCATCGGACTGAGCTCTTGCAAGCTCACCGGACCCACCGAGCATGGAGATCGTTCGCGCGACTCCCAGGCTTGTATCGAGGCGTGCTGCGAACGCCAGCCATTGCTGAACGTATGCCGTGCCCGCGGCACTGCCATCGCCGGCCCAGCCCTTGCCGACCTGTGCAGCGATGTACGCCAGTACGGCACTGCTCTCCGTCATCGTCAGGCCGTCTGCTTCCACGATCGGCAGTGTGCCCGCCGGGTTCAGCCTGAGGTAGTCCTGGCTCAGATGCTCGGCGCCCGGGTACAGATCGACCGCCCTGATCTCGACGGCGATGCCGGTCAATGCCGCCAGCAATCGTACCTTGTAGCAGTTCGGGCTCAATGCCCAGTCGTGCAGTAGCATCATGCCGCGACTCGTTGTGCACCGTAGGTGAAGCCGCGTGCACGTAGCCAGCGCCGGTAGCCCACCGAGGTGGCATCGGCTCGTGTGGGCAGTTCCATGCCCGGGTCCAGCGGTAGCAGCGCCGGAATCTGATTTTCCAGAATGGAGCGATCCTGCAGGAAGATCGTCTGCTGGAAGGCCACCAGTTCGGCGTGTGTGGATACCTCGTCGTACAGCGCCATCCATGGCCAGACGTCGCAGACCGTTTCAGCCACTGGCTGTACGAAGATGGCGATGACGTCCGATTGATCGGGCCGTGGCGGGCATGTCTTGTAGAGCACGGAGCAAGTGGGTGAGGGAACGCGATACGCGTAGTCTGTGAGGATGCCTTGCCCGGCCGACTTCGAGGCGGCAGGCTGAAAGAACTGAACACCGGTGGCCCATACCTCATCGACCTCTTCACGCACGCGGACATCGTAGCGATCCACGCCGGTATGCGGCTCAGCGCCGAGGATATCGGTATGCACGAACGGAAAGTGCGCGATGTCGAGAAAGTTCTCCACTGCCCGCAACGGCGAGCAGGCCACCCGGATCCGTCCGCAGGGCACCAGACGGCGCTCGGGCTGATCGGCCTCGGGAATGTCGAACAGGTCTTTTGCCGGTGCGCCGAGCGATGTCCAGACGTGTTGATAGCGCGACCTTACCGGAAGCGCAGTGCCATCGGCCGTTTCTACACTCACCGTGCCGGCCTTCTCGAACACCCTGAGTTTCCGGCCCATCAGAACCGTCTCGACCCCAGGGGTTCGCGCCAGAGCATCGCTCATCGCAACCGGGAACCAGTCGTCGCTCATGCTGTCTCCAACGTTTCGATTGACCGCCGCAGGGTTTCGAGATCGCGTGAAGCGGCTGTCAGCTCAGTTGCGCCAGTCGCGGTGGTCAGAGCATGGAGAGTAGTGCGTTCGGCGATCCTCGAGTTCTTCGGTAGCGGCTGAAGCAAGAGCGTCAGGTTCGAGCCGGCCAGGGCTATGGGATCCGATGGGTCGCGAACACCGGCCTGCCCCGCAGCCGTCTCGGCCCGTACCGTTCGCAGGGCCACCGACGTATCGACAGTCCGCAGATGACTCGATACCGACGCCAGCGGGGCATCGACGGTCAATGAACGCAGCGGTGCCAGACCTTCCGTCAGTGTCGGTGGCAGGCAGCCTGTGTTTTCAGCCGTAGCCGCGGCCAGCCAGATGACGCCGTCGCGTTCCATGACTGCCAACGGGTTCGTGCGAATGGTGGCGGGTGGCTTCAATGCCGGATGCGCCGGTATGGCGCGGCACTGCCCGCTGCCGTCGTAACGCCAGCCGTGGTAGAGGCAGCTCAGCGTCTCGCCGCGGACGAAGCCGTGCGACAGCCGCATGCCACGATGCGGGCAGCGGTCGTGCCAGGCACGCAGGGCGCCACTGCCACTGCGCCATAGCGCCACTTCCACGCTGCCGCAATGGGTCGGCATCGCGGTGGACGGGGGCAGGTCGGTAGATAGCGCTGCTGCGATCCAGGGCATGGTCAGGTGTTTCATGGGGGGGGCACGAGCGGGCCCTCAGGATCATCTCAGTGTTTCCCGGCCATTTCAATCGGTGCGTGGCAGCACGACGCGATCCACCGTTCGAACATCGACCTCGATGGGGCCGAGGCTGCACCCGAGCTCCATGGCATCGAGCAGATCGGGCTCGCCGGTGGCTTCGAATTCCACCCCGTCGCCCACGCGTTGCGGATCCGTGCACACCAACCCCAACCGTGATCCGTGGCGGGATATCCAGGGTGCGAAGTTTTCATCCAGGACTCGGCCTCGAAGTCGGAACCGTTCACGTCTGAGAGTCATGCCATGCCTGTCGCTACTTTGTCACCAGTGTAGTGAACATGCGCTGCGCTGGGCATTCACAGCTACCCGGTGCCATTGCGTCGTAAACTTACCGACAGGCTATCGACAGGACTCCTGGCGGCATGACGGAACATCAAGTGGCGGACATCGCGCGGGAGCAACAAGACTATCCTTTGTCGGAAGTCCCGTTGTCCGCTCGCAAGGGCCTCGGGTCGCTCAGCATTGTGCTGCTGGGGTTCACGTTCTTCACGGCCACCATGTTCGCAGGCGGCAATCTCGGGCCGGCTTTCGCGTTCTTCCCCGACCTGATCGGGGTCATGGTGGCCGGCAACCTGTTGCTGGGTCTGTACGTGGGCATCCTCAGCCTCATCGCGTGTCGCACCGGCCTGAACACGGCGTTGCTATCGCGCTTCGGCTTCGGTGATGTCGGTTCGAAGGTGCCCGACATCGTGCTCGGGGTCACTCAGATCGGTTGGTACGGCTGGGGTACCGCCACACTGGCCGTGGTACTGCTGCGGCTGCTGGGCATGGAAGAAGCCTCGGCGACGTACACCATCTGGCTGTACGTTCTGATCGTGCTCTTCGGAGCCGCTTTCTGCTGGACGGCCTATATCGGCTATCGAGGCCTGGAGGTTCTGTCGCTGGTTGCTGTTCCCTTGATGGCGATCCTGTTGATCGTCTCGTTGAGCAGGGCGTTTTCGGAGGCAGGAGGCTGGCACGGGCTGGGCACGATCACCCCGACGACTACCATGAGCCTCGGTACCGCGATCACGATCGTGTTCGGCACTTTCGTCTCCGGTGGTACCCAGGCGACCAACTGGACACGCTTCGCACGCAAGAGCAGCCACGCGGTCGGTGCCTCGCTGGTGGCCTTCTTCATCGGCAACGGCCTGATGATCGCGACCGGGGCGATCGGGGCACTGGTGTATCAGCAACCCGACGTGGTCGATGTGCTGGTCATTCAGGGCTTGTTGATATTTGGCATCATCATGCTCTTTCTCAATATCTGGACAACGCAGGACAACACGATCTACAACTTCTCGGCCGTCGGTTGCAATGCACTGCGAACCGCCAACCGCCGCCGGGTAACTCTGGGCGGAGCCGCCATAGGCACGGTGCTCGCGCTGTTGCGTATCGATCTTCACCTGGTGCCATTCCTGTTGCTGCTGGGCACCTTCATACCGCCCATCGGCGGCGTGATCATGGCGGACTACTTCTACAAGCACCGCGGTGCCTACCCGACGCTGGCAACGGCGCGCATCGGGCGTTTCAATGTGGCGGGCATTGCGGGCTATATCCTCGGCGGCACCGTTGCCTGGTTCTCACCGGGCATTCCGCCCCTCAACGGTATCGCCGCCGCGATCGTCGGCTATATCGTGGTGGATCGGTTGTCGAAGCGTCGCACGGCAGATGCCGCGTAGGGCGTGATCGCCTGGAGATTCGTCGGGGAAAAACCACAGCCTGGCTATCGTATGGGCCGATGCGCTCGTCAGTGGCGTTCGACGTTGTTGATCGCACTGCCGTAAGGCCCGGTCACATCGGAGCTGACCATGGCTTCGGGAAGTGCCAGTTGCTCCAGCGCATCCTGAAGGTTCGACCGACCGGAGGAGAGTTCGTCGGTGACATTGCCGATCAGCTCCTTGGTCAGTGAACTGCCAACGATCCATGCTGCCCTGCCGGCAAGCCCGCTGCCGGGAATCACCAGGCTGCCAAGGCTGGCCGCGATGCCGAAGATGCCGTGGAGCATGTCAGCCTGCTGCCGCGCATCTGCATCGATCGCGTTGATGCCTTCGCGCACGGCACCGACCAGGAAACCCAGGTTCGATGCATTCTGGAAATCGCGTGCGCCGTATTCGTCGACCGTGAATCGTGACAGATATTCTGCCGGCTCTGCATCGAGCGCATCGCCGGCCTGAAGCTTCGCGATCATGTTCTGAATACCGCTGGTGTCGCCCTGGCGTACCAGTTCTGCCACCCAGCTGCTCATGCCATTGCCCGTTCGGGACGAGGAAATGCCATCGCCCCTTTCCAGGGCCGTGACGATTGCCCCGGTGTTCGTATTCATCAGACGGAACAGGGCGTCCGATATCGACCGGGCGTGATGTTCGGCGTTCGGGCTCGGTGAGAATGGCCGGTCGGTGCTGCGGATCTCGTCGATCTGCCGGCTGGCCAGTTCGAACACACGTGCCTTGAGATCGGCGTCCGTGCTACGGCCGGCGGCATCGATCAGCGCGATGATGCCGCCCGTGCCGAAGCTGTGCGAGTGGGATACACCACCTGCATGGGTCAGGGTCAAGGTTGCATGGTTGGTACCGGCCTCGAGTACGGCTTCGAGCTGGGGGGTGCTCAACGAGGTGATCGATGCCTCGATGGCAACCGGCTGACGCAGGCTGCCGATCAGGGTGGACACGGCGTGTGCGTCCTGATCCCATCGCTCGGTAGTGGACAGGCCGAAACCCGGCCTGATGTCGAAGGGTCGATCCGTGGTGTCACCGGCCAGCCTTGCAACGATGGCAACCCGGGTTGGCTCGTTCGTCCGGGCTGCCACCGAATCGAGCAATTCTGCCTGGCGGCTCTGCGTGCCCAAGGAGCGGTACACGCGCTCGAGCTGCCCGGCGTCGAGATCGGTGCAGAGGTTGTCGAGAAAATCACGTCGCTGGTCCAGCGTCAGCCCGCCGGCGCCGAAGATATCCAGGAGCCTGCCGTCGTGAATCTCGGCGACCCAGTGGCCGAGCTCATCGTCGGAAAGCGCACTGATGACATCGTTGGTCTGGTTCGGAGTGAGCCTGTCGAGTATCGCGTTGTTCTCGCGAAGCTCGACGGCGCCGACACCGTCGAACCAGCCAACCCTGAGATTGTCGCGGATGTTCCTTGCCGCATCGCTTGCCACCTTCATGCACTTCGCACCTGTTCGCTTTCACGCGAGCCAGCTTACTGCCCCGAGCACGGCACCATAAGTGGTGCAAACCCTGTATGAAGCATTCAAGCCGTTCCGCAGCGACACCGTGAGCGAAGGGTTCTCGGTAAGGAGAGATGACGGGTTCAGCCGTGGGTCGGTTGAAAGGACCACCACCGACCGATGGGCCTATCGGGGTCGTGCCAGAACCTGCGTCCAGTATTCCTTGTAGTCGTTGCCGTCGGCCACTTCGCAAGCCAGGGCCATGTTCGTGAATTTCTCGTTCATGACATTGCGGCAGTGGCCCGGGCTGTCGAGCCATGCGTTCACGGCTTCGGTGACGCTTTCCTGGCCGGCGGCGATGTTCTCGCCCGTCGCCCGCCATCGGTAACCGGCAGCGGTGACGCGGGCGGATGCACGGCTGCCATCGCTGCCCGAGTGGTCGAAGAAGTTGTTGCGCACCATGTCTTGCGAGTGAGAACGGGCTGCACTTTCCAGGCGGGTGTCCCAGCTCAACGGCGACGCTGCCGCAAAGCTCGTGTCGCCGCATTGCCGTGCCGAGGATCGTGCATCGTTGATCAACTCGAGAACACGTACCTGCTGATGAGCCGTATTGCCCTCACAGGCGATGGGGCCGGGGGGGACGTCGATCATGGATCCGGTGAGTGCCGGCGGCTCGGCTTGCCCGGCGAGGGTATCGGCGCTCTGATCATACGATTCAGAGGTACACCCTGCGAACATCAGGCCAACGATGGCAAGCGCGCATGGGAGGCGAGTCTTGTCGACTGCCGGCGGGGTCTGGCTGAATACTGGCATCAGTCGTCGTCGTCGTTGAAGAGCTCGCATTATCGTTCAGTGTGGCTGTCGCCTGCGCGACAGGGTGTCAAGTTGTGAGCTGCGTCTTATACTGTGAAACCTCGCACCGCGCGTGCCTGTGCCTCTTTTCCATCATCCTGAGACTTGACCCATGTGTACTCTCGACGGCTGTGACAGCGACAAGAACCTACCCCCGATCCCGTTGGGATCACACGAACGACGACGCTTCCTTGCCGGGCTGGCGAGCCTGCCACTGGCGACGGTGCTGAGCTATCCGGAACTGGCTGCCGCGCAAGCCGCGAGGGTCAAGCCGCTCAAGCTCGAAATGCCTGATGGCAAGTCTGCCGACGGCTTCATCGCGATGCCCGAGACTCTGCCTGCGCCGGTTGTCGTGTTGATCCATGAATGGTGGGGACTGAACGATCAGATCAAGACCATGGCTGCCGAGCTAGCCGCGTTGGGCTACATCGCCTACGCGATCGACCTGTATGGCGGCGAGGCTCGCCAACGCACCGGAAGGTGCGATGGCGCTGATGAACAAGGTCGACGAAGGCCAGGCGCGTGAAGCTCTGGTCACCGCGATCGATGGGCTACGTACCCTCGAAGGCTCCAACGGCAAGGTGGGCACCGTTGGCTGGTGCTTTGGCGGGGGGTGGTCGATCAATGCCTCGGTCGCTACCGAGGTGGATGCGACGGTCATCTACTATGGCCAATTGCCGCAGTCGGCGGATGAGCTGGCGTCGCTCGCGGGTCCGGTGCTCGGGCACTTCGGCACGGAAGACGACTCGATAGACGAGAAGATGGTCGGCGGTTTCGAGCGCGCCATGGCCTCGGCCGACAAGGCCGACATGCTCGACGTCAACTGGTACGTGGCCGATCACGCGTTCGCCAACCCCACCAGCGCACGCTACGATCAGGCCGATGCCGAGCTTGCCTGGGCTCGCACGCAAACCTTCTTCGCACGGTATCTGATGGGCTGAACAGGCGGTTGTAGGGTGGCCGGGGGCCGGTTCAAGCACGTCGTCTCGTCGGCCGCTAGATGAGCGGGAGCCCCGGTTATCCGATCCGGCGGCTGTGGTCGTGCGGCCTGAATGTTCGGGGCTGGAAATCTGACTGGTCGGAGACCCTCGTCGATGTTGCGTATCGTAGATTGCCTGACCGTCTATCATGACTACGGTCTCGTCCTGCTTGCCGCCTGTCTGTGTGTGCTGGGCTGCGCATCGACCATCGTGGTCGCAGGGCGAGCGGTAGCGGGTCATCGGCCGGTATTCTGGATCGCGCTGCTGGGCATCTGCTTCAGTGCGACGGCCTGGTCTACCCACTTTATCGCCATGCTGGCCTTTCGGACCAGTCTTGCGATCACCTACGACCCGACCCTGACCGTGCTGTCCTTCGTCGCGGGTGTGGTGCCGATGAGCCTCGGTTTTCCGATCGCCTGGTGGCAACGCGACAATCGGTCGGCCCGGCTGCTCGGCGGTAGCCTGGTGGGCATCGGCGTCATCGCACTGCACTACGTAGGCATGGCCGGCCTGCGATTCGAGGGCAGTCTCGGCTACGATCTCGATCTGGTGTTCGCCTCGGTCACCGCCAGTATCGTGCTCGGGGCCTTGGCACTCAACGTGATATTCGGGACGCAACGTGCCTATTCACACCTACTTGGCGGGGCGTTGCTACTGCTGATGACCGTCTCACTGCATTTCATCGGCATGGGTGCGGTTCAGCTGGAGCTCGGCCTCGCCGTCACAGCGATGGCCGAAGGCGTATCACGGGCCACCCTGGTGATCGGCGTGGTGATCGCGTCGGTATCGGTATTGATGATCGGCACGGCCGCGGCCCTGGTCGATCAGAAGGTTTCGGCGCGCATGGCCGCGGAAGCAGATCGGCTGCGCACCCTGGCCGACGGCGCCTTCGAAGGTTTGCTGGTGCATGACGATTACACGCTGGTCGACGCCAATGTGGCGGCTCGTGAGCTTTTCGGTTTGCCGCAGGAGGTCGAGGGCATCAGCATCGCGCACTGGGGCCTGGAAACCCATCTGGGCGACGTGGCGAATCCGGACGTCGTGGAGGAGGTGGAGATTCCCCGTGCCAGTGGCGAACTCTTTCATGCCGAGATCTGTCGACGTTCGATCAATCTGCGCAATGGCAACCAGGGCGAACTCATCGCCGTTCGCGATCTGACTGCGCGCAGGGAAGCCGAGGGCTGCATCGCCCACCTGGCCCTGCACGACCCACTCACCGACCTGCCCAACCGGCGTTTCTTCACCGAGCTGGCTGCCAACGTTCTCAAGCACGCGCAGGGCGATGGCAGTTCCTTCGCGCTGTTTGCAGTGGATCTGGATAACTTCAAGTTCGTCAACGATCTGCACGGTCACGAGGGCGGTGATGATCTGATCAGAGAGGTCGCGCGCCGCCTGCACGGCATTCTGGGTGAAGGCGATGTGGTGGCGCGCCTGGGTGGCGATGAATTCGCGCTGCTCGAAACGTCCGCCTCGCAGCCGGCGCAGGCGATGGCGTTCGCACATCGGCTGCTCGAAGTCTTGCAAGAGCCTGTGTGCTTGAAGGGTGTCAATTTGCCGATCACCGCCTCGGTGGGTATCGCGATCTACCCGATCGACGGCGCCACCACCGAGGACTTGCTGCGTAACGCCGATACCGCCATGTATCAGTCGAAGGCCGATGGCAAGGGCAGGTTTCGCTTCTTCGAGCAGCACATGAACGAGATTCTCGAGGGGCGTCTGCGACTGGAGGGCCGGTTACGCCAGGCACTGGCGAACCAGTCTCTCTCCGTGTTCTATCAGCCACTGGTCAGCAGTACCGAGCGTACGCCCCAGTGCTTCGAAGCCTTGCTTCGATGGAATGATGAAGAGCTTGGCTCCATCTCCCCGGTTGAATTCATTCCGGTGGCCGAAAGTACAGGCCTGATCGTGGCCATCGGTGAGTTCGTGCTGCGCCAGGCCTGTCTGGATGCGATGAGCTGGCCGGAGACCATGCGGGTGGCGGTGAACCTTTCAGTGGCTCAATTCGGTAGCGAAGGGCTGGTGGACACCGTGCGCAACGCACTGGACGTGAGCGGCTTGCCCGGCGAACGGCTGGAGATCGAGATCACGGAGTCGCTGCTGATCGACAATCCGGAAAATGCGCTGCGCCTGCTGACCCGAATCCAGGCGCTCGGTGTGATGATTGCCATGGACGATTTCGGTACCGGCTATTCTTCCCTGAGCTATCTGCAGAGCTTCAGTTTCAACAAGATCAAGATCGACCGGGCTTTCGTGTCGAACCTGGAGACCAGCCCCCAGGATGCCAGCATCGTGCAGGCGGTGGTTGCCATGGGCCAGAGCCTGAACATGCGTGTGGTGGCCGAAGGGGTGGAGACGGCCGGGCAAGCCGACCTGCTGACAGGCCTGCATTGCGATGAGCTGCAGGGATTCCTCATCGCCCGGCCCATGCCGGCGGGTGACGTGAGCGGCTTTCTGGCGCGCTACGCGGTTGCCGATGACGACGACCAGGAAGAACCACCGATGTTGCGTATCGCCTGAGGGTGGTTGCGTCGCACTGCCGCCCGTTCGGTATTTTTTACACGGCTTGTATTGTTTGCCAGCGAGGAAAAGTTACGGGCAGTGCTATCGAATATCGGGTGGATCCTGAAGTATATCGACAAGTTTGCACGTAGGTAGCGGAGCAATTTCTCGGTTGCATCGTTGACACACGTAAGGGTGCACAGCATCATGCCTATCCACTAGCTAATTGGTAAGGATGTGGCGTCATGAAGCGATTGTTCCCGATGTGCCTGTTGCCTGTGCTGGCAATGGGAAGCGGTATCACCCACGCGGATAGTGGTCCGGGTTGCGGTCTTGGGCAGAATATCTTCGCCGGCCAATCGGGGCTTGCGGCGCATGTCATGGCGGCAACGACCAACGGTTCCTCGTTCAACCAGCTCTTCGGCCTGTCGTTCGACAGTCTCGGTTGCAACGGGGATACCGTGATCACGGCACAGTTCCAGAGAGATGTCTTCGTCGCAGGCAATCTGGACAACATTGCCCACGATGCCGCACGTGGAGGTGGTACGCATCTGGAGTCGCTGGCTACCATCATGCAGATTCCGAAGCAGCATGCAGGAAAGTTTTACCGACTCACCCAGCTGCACTACGACGAATTGTTCTCGGCGCACGGCGAAGACTCCAGCACCTGGCTGGCCAGGCTGGATGGTGCTCTGGCGGACGACCCCGCACTGGCCCGTTACGTCGTACCTTCCACCGGCTCCTAGGAGAGAACACCCGTGAAAATGCTGAAAACACTGAGCGCCGCTACCCTGCTGGCTGCCGCGTCGATGGCACAGGCGCAAGACAGCGGCTCCGGCTGCGGTCTCGGCGCGGAAGTTCTCAAGGGTCAGAGTGGCAAGGGAACGCACATCGCGGCTGCCATCCTGAACGGACTGGTCATACCGAACACCACCTTCATGACCACCGGTGGTGGACTCATGGGCTGCGACCCTACGCAAACCGTGAAGAACGAAGAGGCGGCCGAGGTCTTCGTGGCCAGCAACATGGATCAGTTATCTACCGAGATCGCTCGCGGTGGTGGTGAGCATCTCGACGTGCTGGCTGCGCTGATGGGTGTGCAAGAGCAGGACAGGGTCTCCTTTCAGGCAATGGCGCAGCTGCACTACGATCAGGTTTTTTCGATGGGCGCCGACGCCGGTTCGGTGATCGCATCGATCGAAACCGCCATGCTGACCGACGATGAGCTTGCTCGTTACGCCCGTAATTGATGCCACCTCCGGCATCGCGTTCCGTCGCGAACGCGATGCCATTTTCGTATGACTCCCTGACTCATGATTCCACGGGTCTCTCGGCCCTTGAGTCGGGTAATGGCTTCGCTTGGCCTCTGTGCCCTCTGTGCCCTGTCTGCAAGTGTTCCCTCGATCGTCTCTGCTGCGAGCCCCGATGGCGTGCAGGCACTGGTCGACGCCGGCGAGTACGATCGGGCGGTACGTTCAGCCATAGCCGCTGACCCGCTCAGCGCATCGAGGTCTGACCGCCCGATGGCATCGGCCAGCGACCGGGAACGTGTTCCCAGCACGATGAATGCTACCCTGGCACGCGTCATAGCCGCCGCGGACAAGGCCGAACTAGCCGATCACACGTTCTGGAAATCACTTCTGCATTACAAGTCCGGTGTATCAGGATCTGCCAGTCAGGTGGATGCCGAACACTTCTTCCTGTCGAGTCGGGGCAAGCGCTCGCCGCGTGCTGAGTTGAACGCCACGCTCGCTGCCCTGTTTGCCAGGCAGGCGAAACCACCATTACGCCTCACGCCCTATTGCCGGTTCGTTGCCAGACGCGTCTGGTTGCAAGAGCAACTCGGTGAACTGATCTCTTCGATTCCGGCGCAGCACTGTACCGAGTTCGAACGATACCGCGACTATCTGCAAGCCGATGTGCTGACGCTGGTCTTTCCCAGTGCCTATCCCAACAACCCGTCTTCAGCGTTCGGCCACACCCTGATGCGCGTCGACCGACGAGGTCAGACAGCCGAGTCGAGGTTGCTGAACATGAGTATCAATTTCGCCGCAGAGGTGCCGCCGGACGTATCGTCGGCCGCCTACGCGATCAACGGGCTGGCTGGCGGCTTCCCCGGACGCTACCGATTGCTGCCCTACCATCTGAAGCTGCGCGAGTACGGCCAGATTCAGAATCGGGACACCTGGGAGTACGAGCTGAATCTGAATCCCGAGCAGGTGGATCTTCTGCTGCGACACACCTACGAGATGTTGATCGCCGACTTCGATTACTACTTCTTCAGTGAGAATTGCTCATACCACCTCTTGTCCCTGCTCGACGTGCTGTTCCCCGATCAGCCTCTGACCGACGAATTTGGCTTGTGGACCATACCGACCGATACGATCAGGCTGTTGGAGGAGCGCGGTATCGTCGGCAAGTCGCGGTTCGTACCGTCGTCCATTCGTACCCTGCGCGCACGCAGGGAGGGGTTGCCGGCGGCGGACCGGCCGCTGGCGTTCGAGGCATTGAAGCAAGGGCTGCCTGCGATCGGCAGGCGATTAGCTCAGCTGCCGGACGAGCGCCAGGCTGCGGTGCTCGACTTGCTGTCTGACTATCTGCGCTATGAGCGACTGCAACTCGATACCGACGCTACCGGGATGAGTGAACGGGAGCGCGAGGTTCTCAGCCGCCGCAGCCGCCTGCGCGTTCGCAGTGAGCCCGTGCAGGTGCCGGCCCCGCGGAGTTCTCCCGAGCACGGGCACAGAACTGCAAGAGTGTCCTTGGGCCGCAGTGCCACTCGCCATGGCGCAGAGCTTGTCGAGTTCAGTGCTCGCCCCGCCTATCACGATTTTCGGGATCCGAGCCTCGCCTACGGTGACAAGGATGCCATCGAGCTGCTGAAACTCACGGTAGCGCATGATCTGGATCGCAGCGAAACTTTCCTGCGTGAAGTGACGCTGCTGGATATCGAGTCGATAGAGCCACGTGACGAGCTGTTCAAGCCGGTGTCGTGGCACACACGGCTGCATTGGAATCGGGATGATCCTGAGGCCGATCACCGATTCACGTTCAACGTCGGTGCCGGTGTCGCGTTGCAACGCGGCCGGGGTACGCCGATCGCGTTCGCGCTGCTTGAAAGCGACGTGGTCGACGATCCGTCCTTCGACAAGCGTGCCGGCCTGCAGCTAGGCGTCAGGGGCGGGGTGCACTGGGAGCCGCTGAGCGGATTGCGCACCGGGCTGGAGCTCGACTTTCGACGTCGAGTCGGCCTGCGTCACGAGGAAACCGATGTGGAAGCCTGGATAAGCGTTGCGCTCGGCTCGCAGTGGGCATTGGTGCTTGAAGGTAGCGGCAGGAAACGCTCGGGTACGGCAGTAGAACGTTCGGCGGGCGCTGAGCTGAGATACTACTTCTGATCAGCCTTCCGCGAGTTCGCGGGTAGTTTGCGTCGCGGATCTCCACTCCGCATCATCGCTGCCGTGCCAGTCCTGACGATCACTGTCGGTTGCCACTGACATCCTGAAAAAACGTTGACTCTGCGCATGCAACACCTTCGCTTCCAGGCCGTTCCTATCCGGTTGCTGTCCTTGGTACTTCTGCTAGCGCTCGGCGGCTGTACCCAGCTTTTCTTCGTGCCCGGGCGTTCGCTGGTGCAGTTGCCCAGTGATCGTGGCTACGCTTACGAGAACGTCTGGTTGAAATCTGCCGATGGCACCCGCCTGCACGCCTGGTACGTCCAGCCTGCCGACGAGCCACGCGGTACTCTCTACTTCCTGCATGGCAACGCGCAGAATATCAGTACGCACATCAACGCCATGTGGTGGTTGGTAGACGCAGGCTACCGGGTGCTGGCACTGGACTATCGAGGCTACGGCAGGTCTTCGGGGTCGCCGGACCTTCCCGAAGTGTTCGACGATATCGCAGCGGGCACTCGGTGGCTCGAGGAGCGGAAGAAGCTTGAGGAGCCCGTCTATCTGTTCGGTCAGAGCCTGGGTGCAAGTCTGGCCTTGCGCTATCTGGCAGACGCGCCGGATGCCCGAGCATTCTACGATGGCGTGATCGTCGAGGCGGCGTTCGCTCGATACGGGGCCACGGCCCGGCACGTGGCCAGTCAGTTCTTCCTGACGTGGCCGTTCCAGTATCCGGTGCAGTGGTTCCTGAGCGATGCCTACGATGCACTGGACGGCATGCCGGCCTTGTCTCCATTGCCGTTGCTGATGATCCACAGCCGCGATGATGAGATCATCCCCTTCGAGAACGCCGAACTGCTGTATGCAGCCGCCGGTGAACCGAAACGGTTGATGAAGACGACCGGTCCGCACATATTCGGCATGGCGGACGAGCGCGTGCGCAATGCGATCCTGGCATTCTTGAAGGGTTGAAGCGGCCGGGCCGGTCGGAAAAAGCGCAAGCAAGATCAAGGCGCACTCTGCTAGCGTGATCCTCTGTCGCACAGGAGGATGCCATGTCCACCGATGAAACGGTTGTTGCCGTCAAGCGATCGACCTTGCAGAGCTATCAACGACGTCTGCACCTCGTCAATGATCATGTTCATCGGCATCTCGATGAGCCGATCGACCTGGACAGGCTCGCGCGGATAGCCTGTCTGTCGCCTTGTCATTGGCATCGGATCTACGAAGCAATTCAAGGTGAGACCATCGGCAATGCCGTTAGACGGTTGCGGTTGCAACGCGCTGCGCATCAACTGGCCAATACACCGGAGTCAATCGATCGAATCGCCGGAGCTGCCGGCTACAGCAGTGTGGCAGCGTTCACCAGACGATTCAGGACTGCTTACGGCTTGCCGCCCGCGCGCTACCGCGTCGAGGGTGGTCATCGTCGGTATGACGTGGCGAGTCCGAGCTACGATGGTTCGACATTCCGGGTCGACGTCATTTCAATACCCGCCATTCAGTGCGCCGCCGTGGTTCATTCGGGTGACTACATGGGAATCGGCCAGGCGTTCGACCGGCTGCAGCATGCGCTGATCTCGAGCGGCAGGTCGAATGATTCCATCCGTTCCTACGGAGTCTACTTCGGCGACCCGAGTCTGGTACCCGAGGCGAAGCTTGAGTCTTTGGCGTGCGCGGCACCGTTGTCGGCAACGGATATTGCCTGCGCACGGAAGATAGACGGTGGCGTGCGAAAACATGTTCTGGCGGCTGGTATGCACGCCGTTCTGCACCACCGTGGCCCCCTGGCAGACTTGCCTGCCGCCTATCGATGGTTGTATGGGCAATGGTTGCCAGCCAGTGGCCGGGAACCTGCCGATCTGCCCTGCCATGAGCGATACCTGAATGAACCAAGAAGTACGCCACCCATGGAAATTCAGGTCGATATCCACCTTCCATTGAAACCCGCCTGAGGAAAAGACAAATGGCTGATGAAAATCCCTCCGCACTGTCACACGTCTCGATCGGTACTAACGACCTACGGAAAGCAGTCGCATTCTACGATGCCGTTTTACCGTCATTGGGCATCAGGATGGTCCATTCGGTTGATGGTGAAGCCTCGGCCTACGGGAAACAGTTTCCGGAATTCTGGGTACACGCTCCGCATGACGGCAAGCCGGCAACGGTTGGTAATGGCTTTCATGTGGCGTTCATGGCGAGTGGCAAGGCGGCCGTCGATGCATTTCATGCTGCTGCGCTTGCCGCAGGGGCACAAGACGACGGGCCACCCGGGCCGCGTGCTGAATACGGAACGCCGTACTACGGATGCTTCGTGCGCGATCTCGAGGGCAACAAGATCGAGGCAACGTACTGGGATATGGCACTGATGGACGTTGCTGACGGGTAGGGCCACGCCCGGCGGCACAGCTTGGGCTCGGTTCCTCATCGCAACGAATCAGCCAACTGCCTGAACCCTTCGTCGAGCCCCACCTCCGGTTTCCAATTCAGCAACTCCCGAGTCTGGCGCTGATCGAACCAGTGCGCGGTGGCGAGTTGCTCAGCCAGAAACCGTGTCATCGGTGGCTCGTCGCTCTTGTCGAGCAGGTCCCACACCGTTTCGATCGCGGCCCCGGCGGCGATGGCAACGGGGCTCGGTACGTGGCGTAGCCGGGTGGGCAGGCCGCCGGCATGCAGCATCCGCTTGATGATCTCGCTGACGGTTCGTGGCTGGCCGTTGGAGATTACCAGTGCATGGCCGGCGGCACGCTCGGCGTTGTCGATCCCGGCCACGATGGCGGTGGCGGCGTTGTCGATGTAGGTGGTGTCGATAAGAGCGAGGCCACTGCCCACGAGCACCAGGCGACCGGCGCGGGCCCGGTCGATGATGCGTTGGGTCAATTGCATGTCGCCCGGGCCCCACACGAGGTGCGGGCGTAGTGCGACCACGCGCATGCCGGGGCCGTTGGCAGCCAGTGCGATCTTCTCACCAAACGCCTTCGAGCGGGCGTAGTGGCCTCTGACATGCTCAGGGTCGGCAGGCCCTGCCGGTTCGCCGATCAAGGAGCGCCCGGCATGCGCGACCGAGGGTGTCGAGACATGGACGAACCGACTCACTCCGGATCTGCTGGCCGAATCGACCAGCCGCCGGGTGCCTTCGATGTTGATGGCCTCGAAGGCTTCCCACTTGCCGGAGAAGGTGACCTTGGCGGCGAGATGAACCACGGCGTCCATGTTCGCCATCGGCTCGTCGAGCGGATCGATGGAAGGCGATCCTGCATTCGAGGGCGGTAGACCCGAAGCCGGCGGCGGTAGACCGGTGATGGGTGACGCGCTTTTGCCGGGGCCGGCGCCGCCGTGCTTGCCACCGATATCATGGCAGAATTCGGCTACGCCCTCGATACGTGAGGGATTGCGCTGAACGACGGTGACCTCGTCGCCTCGTTCCAAGAGCCGTGCAACCACATGCCGCCCGATCAGGCTGGTCGCTCCGGTCAGCAATACTTTCACAGGCTGGCAACCCGCTCGCCAGCGAGCGTTCGAGCCGCCCAGTGCGCCACGGCGGTGCGGTCTACCTTCGAGTTGTGCCGACGGTCCACGGGTAGCTTCCTGACGACGAGGGCTGCGACCACGTCTATCCGGTCATCGACTGCGTGCCTGATCAGGTCGAGCAGGTCGAGAGAGGCTTCCCCCGTCGCGTGACTATCCGATGGTATCTGCACCACGGCGACGATGGCCTGGGTGCCGATGGGTCCGACGCCGACCACGGCTGCCATCGCGATGTCATCCAGTAACTCGATGCGCTGTTCGCAGCTGACGGGCGCGACGGGGCCGGCAGGCGTGGTGATGACATGGCCGAGCCGGCCGCCCACCCATAGCCGTCCGCCGGAGTCACGTTGTCCGATATCGCCGGAGCGATGCCAGCCTTCGGGCTGCGATGCGTGATGGTCGGTGAGCCAGAGCCGATCGTACCCGTCGCGGGCGTGGGGGGCGCGCACTACGATCTCGCCAAGAACACCAGGCTCCGATGGCAAGGTGGCGATCGGTCCCATGGTTGGCTCACCGTGCTCATCCAGCGGGTCGATGACGACGTCCACTGTCGGTAATGGATGACCGACGCAGACGCCGGCTCCAGCCTCGTCGTCGCCGTGACTTGCCTCGAGTTCGGCCAGGGAGATGTCGGCTACCGGCAGCATCTCCGTCATGCCATACGGGGTGTGAAAGTGAGCCTGGTTGAAGATGGCCGAGGCGGCGCTCAGCAGTTCTGCTCGTACCGGTGCACCCGCCGAGAGCACCAGCCGCACCGCCTCGCAGGCCGAGCCAGGCGGGTCTTCACTGGTGGCAACGCTGTTCGACGACCCGACTCGCTGTGATGAGTGCACTGCTCCCCGAGTTGCCACCACATTGACCAGGGCGGCGGGCGAGGCGAACACCAACGTGGCATCGACTCGCCTCACGGTATCGACCAGTGCCTGTGCGGTGAGCGTGCCGGGCGCGCTGACATCCATGGCCGGTACGATCGAGGTGATGCCCATCGTCGGCCCGTAGAGGGCGAACGGTGCGAAGGCGGCGACCAGGCGGTCGACTGCCGTGATGTCGTAGAGCGCCATGAGTGCGTCACGCTGTGCCTGGATCTGATGGTGACGATATACCACGCCCTTGGAAGGGCCAGTGGATCCAGAGGTGAACACCACGGCGGCAATGGCATCGGGTGAGGGGAAGGGCCCTGGATGCGGCTCAGAAAGCGGCCCTGACAGCGACCCTGATTGCGATCCTGATAGCGGCTTCACCGCCTGGCGCTTGCCGAGATCGGCCAGGCTGTTCAGATCGGTGACGATTTCCAGCATTCGGCTCAACGTTCCGGATCGCTTGCGGACCGCGATGCGCCGGCCGGGCCAGCGTAGTACCTTGGCCGCGACCAGCGCCTTGTCGACCCCGATCAGCCACGCCGGGTTCGCGCTGCGTAGAGCTGCCTGCATGCCTGCTCTGCCGAGGCCCGAATCGACCAGCACGAGCGTGACGCCGAGCCGCCAGCAGCCGTAGACGGCCAGGGCGAGATCGACGCCGGGTGTGACCATCACGGCAACGCGATCACCCGGCTGCATACCGACACTGGCCATGCCGGCTGCCAGTAGGCTCGTTCGTTCCGCCAGTTCGCCGAAAGTGATGGAGCGGGGCACGGGTGCGATCTCGACGACCGCTTCGGTCAAGGCGTCGGCGACGGAGAAATCCGCCAGAGCACGTCTCTCGCGGGGCGTTGGCGGAACCTTGCCGCCCAGCGTTCCTACCTGCCCTTTTGCCTGCTTGCCGCCTCCTTGCATACCGTTGTCCGCATCGGTATCGGCTTCACCACCGGAACTGCCTGCGCTGAACCGACGCAGCCACGCGACCACGGCGCCGGCGACATCTGCATCTTCGGTGACGAAGTGCGCAGCCTTCGGAAAGCGATGCACGTCCGCCTGCGGCAAGCGCGCTTCCAGATCGTGCAGGTAGAGATCACCGAACACCTTGTCACGCGGCCCCCAGAGCAGCAGCGCGGGCACGTCGGACAACTCGGCGAGCCCGGCAGCGATTGCATCGAGTGCGGTAGCGCTTTCGTGATCCGGATCCAGCGGAATATCCGCGACGAAGTCCGCTATCGCCGAACGCCGGGACCGATCACGATACGGTGCGTGAAAACCTGCGCGTACCGGGGCTGGCAGCCGCGGCCGCGACATCTCGATCGCACCCTGGATGAAGGCGCCCGTGTAAACGGTGGCCGCTTTCAGCATCAATCGGGTGCGTGCGAGGCGGATGACCGCAGGCGCGGGCGAGCCTGCCGGTTGATGCACGGCCGTGTTGGTGAGCACTACCCCGGCGATTTGCGCGTCATCGGCACCGCGGTGCCGATGACGCAGCGCCCAACCCAGTGAAATCGGCCCGCCCCAGTCGTGCGCAACGGTGATGACCGGCCCCTGAACGACCATCGTTTCAGTCAGCCGGCAAAGATCCTCGACCCGCATCGCCAGCGTGCGTCGAACGCCGGTGCGCTCCGAGAACCCCATGTCGAGCTGATCGACGGCGATCACGCGGACCCGTTCAGGGTCGTATCGTTCCACCTGTGACAGTAGGTCTCGCCACAGGAACGACCAGGAAGGGTTGCCATGAACGCAAAGCAGGGTCAGTTCCGGACCTGCGCCGTCTGACCGAGAGGCCCAGGTGTCGAGCAGATGCCAGGTTCGGTTGACGCCATCGGCGTCGGGAGCGACAACGAGCCGCGACCAGCTCGGGTCGAGCCCGACGATACCGGCCGGGGGAAGTTCGGCCGGTGTCGTCGGCCGGGTGTTCACCAGTCGATTTCGAGGAAGGCGACGTTCAGGCCCGACCCGACACCGACACAGAGCACGCGATCGCCGGCATCGAGCGTGGGCCCTTCAAGGGCCAGTGTGAATGGCAATGCTGCCGGGCCGATGTTACCGAACTTCGGAAACGTCAGCGGTACGCTTGCCGGGTCGATGCCGAGAATCTCGACGATCGCCTTGGTGTGGACCTGCGATACCTGGTGGATGATGTAGCGATTCATGTCGCCCCAGTTATCGTTCTCGGATTTGTCCCAGCCTAACTTGCCCAGTTCGGTGCCGGCCTTGAGAAGCGCCTTCGTATCGGTACGCATCTTTTCAAGCGAGCCGACGCACAGGTCGTGGAACTGGGTTGCCGCGCGAAACTCACCGCGCACGAGCCGGTGGCTGCCAGGGTTTTCCGAGTGACGGCCCACGACCATTCCTGCCGAACCGGAGCCGAGCGTCAGGCTGGCGAAGTTCGAATGCAGATCGTTCGCGGTGGCGCTCTCGTCGAGCAGGCGGTTGATGGTGTTCTGGTGGATTTCCCGCGTGCCTTCGCCATCGACGATCAGCGCATAATCTATCTGGCCCGCATCGATGAGCGTGCCGGCCATGTGCATCGCGTTCACGAAACCGAGGCAGGCATTCGATATGTCGAAGTTGAGGCAATGTGGCGATAGCCCGAGACGGTCGTGTACGGTCACGGAACTGGAGGGTTCGAGGCGATCGCGCGACACGCTGGTGTTCGTGACGAGGCCGATCCGGTCGGTATCTATCCCGGCGGCGGCGATGGCCTTCTCTCCGGCCAACGCGGAAGCCTCGATGAAGGAGACATCACTCGGCCACTGACGGCGCTCGATGATGCCGGCGACATTCTGAAGCAGGCCCGGTTGCGAGCCGAATCGCTCATAGAAGGGCTTGAGCGTCTGATCGATTTCCTCGGAAGTGACGACGATGGGCGCTTCGCACGCCTCGATCGAGACGACGGCAACGTCGTTGAAGCTGTAGTGAAAGTTCCTGGACACGGCATCCTCTCGGGCTGTAAGCGCGGCAGTTTCGCACGAGATGAGTTGAAATGGTTAGTTGTCAACCATTCTTACGCGGTTGGAATCTGCCTGAAGGGGTCGTAACGGCCCGTGCAACGATAACCTATCGCTTTCGGTCGTTCAGGCGCCGGTCCAGCCAAAGCGCGAGGGAGTGAACGAAGGGGGCGCCTGGCCGGCCCTTCAGCCGACGAGCAACGCTGCCGGGCAGGGTACCTGGACGGTCGATGGAAAAAGCCCCCGGCCACATTGCCGAGGGCGCGTGCCTTCCGTGGCACTTGCGCCATCGGCAGCGAGCTTCCTGCCCGCGGGATTCGATCCTTGAACCCATTCGCCTTCCTGGCGTGCCGATGTCGCGTACCACTACACTGCCGTTCGAATCTCCATCGCCCTTCGGAAGTCCCCGGGGCCGATCGAATCCTTGCAGCGACCGCTGCGGTCTTCCCTGACCGCACCGCCAGTATGTCCAGCCGCACCGAGTGCGGATATCAGGAAATTCTGATCTTTGCGTCGGAAAATACTTCATTGACCGGAACTCTGAAGTGGTGCACAGGACCGGCAGGAAGCCTGTGCCGATCGCTTGCCACCGAAATCGTTCGCAGGTGCTGTCGGGGTAGGATCATCTTTGCATTAATGCTGCCCGTGGAAGCACTTACGGGACTCCGGAAAATCCAAGCTCAGGGCAGGCCGGAAGCCTGCATCGGTGAATGCGAAGAATCCGTAATTTCAAAGTGTTGCAAGGCCCTAGAGCCGTAATCCAAGAGAAATTTAAGTTCGGTAATATAATTCGAACTGCTATGTGTCTATCCTCCCTTGCACTCCAGCCATTCAGGTCTGGTAACAATCAAAGGAAACGTGCATATCGTGCCATTGAAACCACCCCGTTCAATCATCCTCTCACCGTTTCGCCAATTAGCCTTTTTTCTGACCTTGTGCTGCGCAGTCTCTTTGCCGTCGCTAGCCACGGCACAGGACCAATTACCGTTCACATTCACCAACGACACCGGTCGTGGTGAGCCCGTCCAGATCTATGTGATCGGTGTCGATATCGCCAGCGGCCAGCTGGGTTACTCCGACGCCGAGGGCAACTTCTCACCATGGCCGGCTGGCGGCAGCCCTCCGGTACCTGCCCCGGATGTCTCGTTTCCAGGACCGGCCGACGGTTCGAGCAGTACCTTCCAGGTGCCGAAGGATTTTTCCGGCAGGATCTACTTTTCGCTCGGCGGCCCTGTCGAGTTCGGATTGACGGAAGATGGCGTCGTGCAGCCTGCGCCCTGGATCCCGAGCGACGCGAACGCCGACACGCTGCTCGACTGGAGTGAGTTCACCTACAACGATATCGGCCTGTTCCTGAACAGCTCTCAGGTCGACATGTTGGCCATCCCGCACACGGTGGGTTCCACCGGCTCTTCGGGTGAGACGCAGACAACGGGTACTGTCGAGGCCAATGGTCGCCAGCAGATCATCGATGGCATGCTCTCCGATCCGGACTGGGCCGGTACGGTTCAGGTTCGCGACGACGGTACGGTGCTGCGCGTACTGTCGCCAGGCAAGGCCGCCGACGCCGGTGCCTTCGATCCGAACTACCTCGACAGTTACATCGATGAGGCATGGAACGCTTATACCAGCAAGACCCTGACAGTCGTGCCGTTCGATGATCAGCAGGATGTGCGCTTCAGCGGTACCACGTCTGGCAACACCATGACGTTCACCGATGCCGACGGAGCCCAGGTTGCCACGTTCGAGAAGCCGACCACCTCAGATGTATGGGGTTGTGACGGTGCATTGGGCGCACCGAACGATCTGGTCGTCGGGCCGATCGCCCGCACACTGTGCGCAGCTCTCGTGCGTGGCACACTTGGCACGATCGATACCCAGCCCAGCCTGGACGACGATGAGTTCTATCAGAACTCCACACCGAATCTCTACGGTGACCTGATACACGACAACATGCTCGACGGCAAGGCCTATGCATTCGCCTTCGATGATGTCGGCAACTTCGAATCACTGGTGAACGAAGGTGCCCCGGTATCGGCGTCGATAACACTCGACCCGTTCGTTGGCGGCGGCCAGGTTCCGGCCGGTGGTGACGCCACTCCGGATGTGCCGGACAGCGGCACCCCGGAAGAACCGACCTACAGTGGCCCGGAGGTGCCGGATAGCGGTACCCAAGATGTGCCGGTAGACGGAGTTTCCGTCGTCAGCGAGCTGAATGGCTTCTGTATCGACGTGCCGCGATCGAACTTTACCGACGGTACGGGTCTTGGCATGTGGCAGTGCAACGGTACCGATGCCCAGAGCTGGAGCATTGCCGACGGGCGCGTCGAGGTAGCCAACGGGCAGTGCATGACTGCCGCGGGTGGCTTCGTGGAGGATGGCACGGCTATCCAGATAGCGAGCTGCTCGGATGATCCGGCGCAACGATTCACGCTGAACGAAGCCGGCGATCTCGTCAACGAGGCGAGTGACAAATGTGTCGACATCCTGGACGCCAGTTTTGCACGGGATGCGCCGCTGATACTGTACTCGTGCTCGGGTATGCCGAATCAGAAGTGGACCGTCAGGGACTGATCCATCTTCCGAATGGAGCCGGCTGAGCAGGGCTAGTTCCTGCTCAGAGCCGCCGCCAGCTTCATGATCTCGTCCCGTTGAGTCAACCCGGCCAGAAAGCGGTCGGGTATGCCGCCGATGCCCACCTGCGCACCGACCAGTGCACCGGTGAGAATGGCTCTGACCTGATTTTGTCCGCCACCGTTGATCGCATGCAGCACGGCGCTCTCGAAATCGGATTCGAAGCGAGCGGCGAGGTAATAGGCCGCGGGTAGCTGGTGGTATATCGCACATGGCATGCCGTACACGATCGCTACCTTGGAAGCAGGTTCAATCCTGATACCCGGGTCGCGTGCGGCAGCCGCCATGTAGGCTGGGCTGAGCAGGGCATCGGGAGAGGCGAACACACCGAGGTTCGATTTCTCGAGGTCGCCGGCTTGCGGCGGCTGAAAATTATCCCGCACGATCGTATGGAACGGCAGGTCACCGGACTTGACCATGGCCATCAGCGTCTTCGAGATGTCGGCGTCGAGCCGGTGCCCCTGCAGCAACAAGCCCAGTACGGCTGAAAAGGCAAGCGTCATGGCCTGAACCACATCGTCGCTCTGCGTCAGCGCCGTGTTGGAGACGACATGCCTGGCCATTTCGCTCGGTTGGCCGGCGTAATGAATCGCCAGCGGCAGTAGACGCTCGAGCGCCTCGGTGTTGTCGGCATGACCAGCCACTTCGGGCCATGGCTTCTTGTCTTCGATGCGCCGTTTCCACGCGTCACGTATCGACTGGCTGGTGTAACCACCCGGCCCACTCGTGGGCGAGCCATCAAGCAGTGGAAACAGGTCTTCGTCCAGGCGGCGGCAGAAATCGGCTTCGCTGTAGTGGCCCGTCTCCACGATCGATCTGGCCATCAGCAGGATGAGATAACCCGATTGCGAGAGGTCGCCCGCTTTCAAGCCGGCGTGATAGCGATCGGGCATCGGGTCGGTATAGTCATCGACCCAGGGGCCGTAGTCTCGGTGCTGTTCATCGAGATCGTAGTACCAGTGAGGCCCGAGCCCCAGTGCATCACCGACCAGTGAGCCGACAAAGGCACCGGCTGCCCGTTGATCGCCGGTGATGTCCGTGGGGTCGTCGCGTTCGGTCATGAGGTGTGCTCTTGCGTGTGTGAGCGGCGAGCTTAAGGGTCTGGATGTCAAACGACAACCTATATAGTTCAGTGGTCGATCCGCACGAAAGCGACGCTGAACTCGTTATGATCATGCAGGCGTACCACTCATAAATTGCCCTGGTGATCGCGAACCGGCGTACGGTGTTGGATCCTCGAGCTGTCGGCATGGCAAAGTTGACCCCGAAGATCCGATAGAACCCGAACTCTCCACGCGTCATGCAACCGCCCCCTGTGTTCTGAAACATGGCAAGCTTCCTCCTGCGGCGTCTGTTCAACTACGCCCTTCTGCTGGTGCTTGCGATCAACCTGACCTGGTTGCTGGCGGCGACTCAGCTGAATCCACGCGCCCTGTACGAAACGGCCAACCCGCCGATCGATCCGGTCTCCATCGAAAACAGCCTGCGCTCACGCAACCTGAGTGATCAGGTGCCGCTGGTACAACGCTGGCAGGTATGGGCCGGTGGTATCGTGCAGCGATGGGATTGGGGCGAGTCGCCGCGCGGCGGTGCCGTCGGCGAGCAGATCGATCGTCGTATCTGGGTCAGTGTCAGGTTGATCACCATCGGTTCCGTGCTCGGCGCGGTTTCAGGCGTGGCACTCGGGGCCTGGACCGCGACCCGGCAGTATAGGCTGCCCGATCGAGCCTTCACCTTTCTGGCGCTGCTGGGTCTGTCGGTACCTTCGTTCGTGGTCGCAAGCGTGCTGCAGGTCATCGCGACGGACATCAACGCGATCACCGGCAGCCGTTTCTTCGAGTTCGTCGGGGAAACCGGGTCGCACGGTGACTGGCCCGGCGCTGCGCTGCTCGACAGGCTGCAGCATCTGGTGTTGCCCACGCTTGCACTGACGATTCTCGGAGCGGCTTTCTTCAGCCGTATCCAGCGCAGCCTGATGCTCGATGCGCTGGAGTCAGACTATGTGCGCACCGCGCGTGCCAAGGGGCTGCCTTACCGGGCGGCAGTGATCCGGCACGCCCTGCGGGTCTCCCTGATACCCACCGGTACCTATTTCGCGTTCAGCATCGCCACGCTGTTCGTCGGCGCCGCCTTCATGGAGATCATCTTTTCGTTTCACGGCATGGGCGAATACGCCGTGCAGACCATCCAGGGGCAGGATGTTCACGGTGCCGTTGCCGTGGCGGCCTTCGGTGGCGTGTGCGTGCTGGCCGGGGCCTGGCTTGCAGATATCATGGTAGCCTGGCTCGACCCTCGCGTGCGTCACGGGCAGGGTCGTCTGCATGGTTGAAAGCCCGGTTTCGTCGAGGAGAGGAGGTGGCAGGCATCAGCTGTTGCTGCGCCGGTTCGTGCGCAACCGAACTGCCGTCGTCGGTCTTCTCACGGTCGTGGCGCTCGTTGTCATTGCGATCGTCGGGCCACTGCTGTCTCCCTGGAACTACGCCAGTGTGGATCGCGCGGCCTTCCTGAAACCCCCTGGCGGGCAGCATCTGCTCGGTACCACGCAGGCGGGACGGGATGTACTGGCGCTCACGCTGCACGGCTTGCAGAAGTCTCTGATCATCGGCTTCACGGTGGCGCTGCTTTCCACCGGCGTGGCTGCCATCGTCGGCGCGTTCGCCGCCTACTACGGTGGCTGGCTGGAGCGGCTCGCGCTATGGATCATCGATCTGCTGCTGGTCATCCCTGCGTTCCTGCTGATCGCGCTGGTAGCGGGCAGCGGGGGCAACGAAGGTGGCGGGGTGACCTCGTGGTTGCCGCTGGTGCTGTTGCTGGCAGGCTTTGGCTGGATGCTTTCGGCACGTGTGGTTCGCAGCCTGACGTTGTCGATCAGGGAGCGCGAGTACGTGTTGGCAGCTCGCTACATGGGGCTGTCGGGGCCGACGATCATCGTGCGGCACATACTGCCCAACATCGCCTCATTACTCATCATCGATGCCACATTGAACGTCAGCGGCGCGATTCTCGCCGAAACGAGCCTGGCGTATTTCGGCTTCGGTGTGCAGCCGCCGGATACCTCTCTGGGTACGTTGCTCGGCGATGGAGCGCGGCAACTCAACAGCTTCCCCTGGCTGTTCGCTGCACCGGCGGCCGTCATCGTTCTGCTGATCCTGTCGGTGAACGCCGTGGGCGACGGGCTTCGCGATGCCTTCGACCCGACCACCAGGCGGGCGGGGCCGCAGGCATCGTGACCCGCGTATTCGATGGCCGGACGAGTAGCGGGCGAGTCGAGCAGGGTGAGCAGAGTCTCGACGCCGGTTCTACCGATACTGTACTCACGGTGCGCGATCTGGAGGTAAGTTTCGCCGGGGAAACCGGCTCGCTACGAGCGGTGCGAGGCATCAGCTTCGATCTGCACGCCGGCGAATCGCTTGCGATCGTCGGCGAGTCGGGAGCCGGCAAGTCTGCCACATCGCTGGCCATCATGGGCCTGCTGCCTGCCACGGCGCACGTACGCGGCTCGATCAGTCTGCGCGGTGAAGCGCTGCTCGGCCGCGACGACGACGCAATGTCCGGTTTGCGTGGGCGCTCGATGGCAATGGTCTTTCAGGATCCACTTTCCGCCCTGACGCCGGTATACACCATCGGCGATCAGATCGTCGAGGCGATTCGCGTTCATCAGAAGCTTGGGCGTCAGGTTGCCCTGCGGCGGGCGATCGAGCTGCTGGACCTGGTCGGCATTCCCGAGCCGCGGCGGCGCGCGCACGCCTTTCCACACGAGTTCTCCGGTGGCATGCGTCAGCGGGCAATGATCGCCATGGCCATCGCCAACGACCCGGACGTGATCATCGCCGACGAGCCGACCACGGCGCTCGATGTGACAATACAAGCCCAGATACTCGAGGTTCTGCGAACAGCGCGTGACGAGACCGGCGCCGGGCTGCTTCTGATCACGCACGATCTGGGTGTGGTCGCCGGTGTGGCCGATACGGTGAGCGTGATGTATGCCGGCCGTGTGGTGGAGCAGGGCATTACCACCGATATCTTCCATCGGCCCTGCATGCCGTACACCGTCGGGCTGCTCGGCTCCATTCCGCGGACGAACGGGAACGAACGTGTGGCTCTGGCCACCATGGAGGGCAGCCCGCCATCGCTGCTCGCGCCTTCGTCAGGCTGCCCGTTCGCGCCGCGCTGCCCGCTCGTCAGCGAAACATGCCGCCAGGCGGAGCCTGCACTTGCTGCAACCGAAGATGCGGACCACCTGGTCGCCTGCATCCATGCGGATACGATTGCAAGCGGTGTGCGATCACGAGACGACCTCTTCACGTCGCCTCTCGACTACCACGAAAGCCGACTTCTCGACGGGGCTACTGCATCTGCCAGGTCAGATCCGACTGATATGCCAGGTGATGCCACCCGCCTTGATCGCTTGAATCTCCTAACCGAAGGCGATGTCGCGCGGCCTGATCGCTCGAGCTACAAGCGTGAAGGTGCTGCCACTCGACAAGACAGTCTTGAATGCAAGCATGGAGTCGTGCTGAAGCTTGTCGACATGGCGCTACACTATCCGTTGCTCGAAGGGGCGATCTTTCGTCGGCGGATGGGTACCGTCTTCGCGGTCGATGGTATCGATCTCGAACTGCGGAAGGGCGAAACGCTCGGCTTGGTCGGTGAATCCGGCTGCGGCAAGAGCACCACGGTTCGTGCGATCATGGAACTGCAACAGCCGACACGAGGAAGTATCTCGGTACTGGGCAGCGATGTTGCCCGGCTGCAGAAGCGGGCTCAGCGGCGCGAGATGCGTCGCCACCTGCAGGTCGTGTTCCAGGATCCGATGGCCTCGCTCGATCCCCGCATGCCGGTGTTCGATCTGATCGCCGAGCCGTTGGGCGTGTTCGGAATCGGTGGTGAAAGGCTCACGCGTCGGGTCGATGAACTGCTGGTGCTGGTGGGCCTGGATGCCAGCCACCTCGATCGTTACCCGCTGCAGTTGTCGGGTGGCCAACGGCAACGCGTCGGTATCGCCAGGGCTCTGGCGCTGGAGCCAGCCGTACTGATTCTCGATGAACCCGTTTCGGCACTCGATGTCTCCATTCGTGCCGGTATCGTCAACCTGCTCGACTCGCTGAAGGCAAGGCTCGGCTTGTCTTATCTGTTCGTGGCGCACGACCTGGCCATCGTCAGGCATATCGCGGATCGCGTGGCGGTCATGTATCTCGGTGTCATCGTGGAAACCGGGACCGTGGCGGCGGTGTACGCGCATCCCGTGCATCCCTATACGCGCGCGCTCCTGTCCGCCATGCCGATACCGGATCCGGACGCTGAACGCGGCCGTCGCCGCATTCTTCTGGAAGGCGAACTGCCCAGCCCGTCCAGCCCGCCATCAGGCTGCCGCTTTCACACGCGCTGCCCGAAGAAGCAGGCCCTGGGCGTGGAAGAGCAGAGCCGATGCGTCACCGAGTCACCGCCGTTGGTCAGGGTAGAAATGAGTGAGGCGAATGATGGCGGCGATGCCGAACGCGTCGCGGTACGCAATACCACACTCACCGGCGACACGACGATATCGGCACCAACGGGGGAGCATGCCTCCGCCTGTCATTTCAACGATCGGCCATGGCCGATGTCCACTTCGCCTTCCGCAAGCCTGTCCACACCATGATGCACGAGATCGAATCAATGAACACTGTTCGCTGCCATCGAGCAAAACTCAGCCCGACGGGCAGGCAACGGGCTCTGCCCTGCCTGCTGGTGTTCGCCTGCCTGCTGAGCGCCTGTGGCAGCGGCAGTGAGGAGGCCGGCAAGGCTGGCAAGAGTGGCGCTGAATCGGATGGCGCTGCTGCCGCAGCGGCGGTCGAGACAAGCGCTCAGAATATCAACGCCCAGGATCGTGCCGGCCTGCAATCCGGGGGCGAGATTCGGCTGAGTGTCGGCAATTTTGCAGAGAACTGGAACCCGATGCATATCGACGGTAACAATGCAGACTACTCCAACGTCCGTGCAGCCTTGTTGCCGACTTTCTTTCACTTCGATGCGCAAGGCGTTGCCACACCGAACCCAGACTACGTGGTGTCGGTAGAGGAGGTCAGCCAGGATCCGACGATCGTGCGCTTCAGACTCAACCCCGACGCCGTCTGGGGCGATGGTTCGCCGGTCGATGGCGACGACATGAAGGCGAAATGGCAGGCTTGCAATGGTGAGGATAAGGCGTTCAACTGCACCTCGACGCAAGGCTACGATGCCATAGCGAATATCGACACGGGGAAGGACAAGACCGATGTCACCATTACCTACAAGAGCACCTACCCGGACTGGAGCCAGGGCTTCAGCATTCCCGGTGCGATCAAGGCGGAGAGCATCAATGCAGTCGATGTGTTCAACGAAGGCTGGAAGGCCCTGAACAACGACTGGTTGTCCGGCCCGTTCAAGCTCGGCAGCTTCGACGAGGCACAGCAGGTGATGACGCTGGTGCCGAACGAGCGCTGGTGGGGCGAGAAGCCACTGCTCGACAAGATCATCTGGCGGGCCATCGCACCCGATGCGGTGGCCCAGGCATTCGCCAACGACGAGATCGATGCCTTCGACATCGGTTCCGACCCTGATGCGTATCAGCGTGCCACACGCGTTGCCGATGGCGAGGTGCGCAAGGCGGGGGGGCCCAACTTCCGGCATTTCACCTTCAACACGAAGGCCGGCCGGTTGCAGGAACTGGCGGTTCGCCAGGCGATCGTGCTCGGGCTGGACAGAGAGTCGATCGCCGCCAGTGACCTGGCCGGCATCGACTGGCCGGCCATACCGCTGAACAATCATGTGTTCCTGCGCAGCCAGCAGGGGTTCGTCGATTCCGCGGCTGCCACCAACCTGGACTATGACCCCGACAAGGCCAGAGCCTTGCTCGATGAGGCTGGCTGGGCGCTCGGCGCGGATGGGGTTCGGGAAAAGGAGGGGCAGAAGCTGGTCGTGCGTTTTACCCAGATCGCCACCGTGAAGGTGTCGGAGAACGAGGCACTGCAGGCACAGAGCCAGCTGGCCGACATCGGTGTACAGCTGAAGATAGTCACCATCCCGACGGCCCGTTTCGGCAAGACGTTGTCGGGTCACGAATTCGAACTGATCGCCTTCTCATGGGTCGGTACACCGTACCCGTTCACGGGACTCAAGCAGCTTTACGGCACCGGCTCGCAAAGCAACTACGCGCAGCTCTCCCTGCCTGCGGTGGACGATCTGATCGCGAAGATCGACGCCGAAAGCGACACGGCGGCCCGAATCGAGCTGGCCAACCGGGCAAGCAGCCTGCTGTGGGAGAACGTGCATACGCTGCCGCTCTATCAGCGCCCCGAGCTGATCGCGAGCAAGCAAAGCTTGGCGAACTATGGCGCCTTCGGCCTGGGTAGCCCGCGCTGGGAAGATGTGGGTTTCCAGTGAGTCTTTGAGCGAGCCATTCAGCGAACCTGGCGGTATGAGGTAGCGAGCCGGCTTGCATCCCTGCCGAGCCAGTAGGCGAATCGTAGCCGCCACATCAACAGAATGGTTCGCCAGGTACCGTGCCGTTCCCAGCGCCGCCCGGAGCTGATCACCTTTTCGTGCAGGCATGCCGGGGGCGACAAGCGCTTGAGCCGCCGGCACATCTCGATGTCTTCCATCAGCGGTTGATCGGGAAACCCGCCGACGTCGATGAACGCCTGCCGCGTCATGAACAGCGCTTGATCTCCGGTGGCTATGCCGGAGAGCCTCGAGCGACGATTCATGGCGGCGGCGATCACGGCAAGCATCGGCAAGGTACCGCTGAGACGAACATCGAAGCGGCCCCAGCAGCGTGTGCCGGTGCCGGGCTTCACGATTGACAGCGCCTCGGCGATGAGGTGATCGGCCCGGTCGGGCAGGAAGGTATCGGCGTGCAGGAACAGAAGATGGTTGCCGGTACTGGCCGACACGCCTGCGTTCATCTGCCGTGCGCGGCCGGGACGCTCTTGCAACACGACGTCCGCCCGGGTAACGGCGAGCGCCACGGTGCCATCGGTGCTGCCGCCATCTACCACCAAGACTTCAACGCCACGCTCGCGCAGCGACTGTAGTGACCGCAAATGCCGTTCTATTCCGAGCGCTTCGTTGAAGGTAGGTACGATGATGCTCAGGTTGGTTGCCATCGCTATTCCTTCACTGGAATAGACCGCCTTGCTGCAGTGCCTGCAGTTCATCTCGAACTTTCGTGATAATTGCAGGCGAAAGGTAGTGGTCCACACGATTGGCGACATGCTCGATGAGGTGTACTTCGCTCAAGTCCGTCGACCAGTCTTGCCCGCCCAGGTCGCCATCTCGTGAACGCAGATGTTCCACGCGCCACTTCGCGCACCAGGTGATCGACCAGAGCCACATGGCGCGACGGCATTGCAGTATCGTCCGCTCGTCGACAGAATGTTCTCCAGCACCAGCACCAGCACCAGCACCAGCACCAGCACCAACACCAACACCAACACCAACACCAACACCAACACCAACACCGTTGCTGCTGTCGCTCATCGCGAGGGCCCACCGTGCGTAGAAGGCGCGCACATCCTCCACACCGAGCACGGCGTGGGTGTCGATATCCCAGGTGGTCGAGGTGTAGAGCGTTGCATGGGCGAGATCGAATCCGGGTAGCCCGTAGCGGCATTTCTCCAGATCGACGAGCATCGCTCGCCCATCGGCACGAATGATGAAATTGCCCGGATGGGCGTCGAAGCTGATCAGTGCCTTCCCGGCAGGTGTACTCGCTTTCAGCCATTTTTCGAGTGCCTGCAGTTCAACCTCGATCTGTCGGCGCGCATCACTGTCAAGCGAGGCATTGTCGAGATACGCTGCCTGTCGACGGATTTCTTCGAGCATGGCCTGCGCGGGCGACGCCGGATCCAGCAGGGGCTTACGTGTTTCCGGGTCCGGTAGCGGCAAGCGGTGCACACTGGCAAGCGTCGTGGCGATCTCGGCCAGGTCTTCGGGCAATCTGGCCACGCGCCCGTCGATGGCTGTGACCAGCAAACCGCCCCGAGGCAAGGACTGCCCGGGTGGCAGGATACCTTGCAGCTCAGGCGTATGGCCGCCTTGGCTCGCGCGGCGGAAACAGCAAGCCTGGTAAGTCAGATTCGCCTCGGGCGACAGCGCCATCTGGCTCTGCTTCGGCAGACGCGCGACCCAGTGTTTCCCGTCGCCTCGCTCGAGCCATACATGCTCGTGCGCCAGGCCCTTGTCTTCCATCGGGCGCAGGCGCCGGGCCTGTATCGAAGCTGCATCCAGTGCATCCTGCAGTCTGCCTTGCAAGTCAGTCATCGTAGGGTGCCTTTGACAGGGCATGAAGACGATCCAGGTCGGCTGGCCGGTCCACATCCCAGACGTAGGCCGGGCAACGGTACGTCCAGCCGAGTTCGTGCAGTTTCGACACCGTCTGTTCGAAGACGTGTTCGGTTCCCCAATCGATGTCGGTGAACAGGAGCGCGTCAACCGAGCGAGTGCCGATCAATGCGTAGCCACCATCCTCTGCCGGTAGCAGCACGCAGTCGACTCCCTTCAGGCAGGCGTGGCAGCCCTGGAGGAGCTTCGGTGTGAGCACCGGGCAGTCGGTGCCGATGACCAGCCCCGGACCTGCCATGGCGCTCAAGGCGGTGTGCATGCGCCAGCCGAGATCTCCCGATGGCTGCGTACGCAGCCGAATACCGAAGTGCTCGGCGCAGCGATCGAAGAATTCATGCTCCCGGGTGCCCGAATCGGCAAGGCCGGTCCAGAGCGTCACCTGTTTTCTGTCGGTGCCGGCCACGGCAGTCTCCAGCGTCTGCCACACAAGCTTGCGATGCAGATCGGCCGAGCCCTGCGCACCGAGCGCAGGAATCAGGCGCGTCTTGACCTTGCCGGGGATCGGCGCCTTGGCGAGTATCGCCAATGGAAAATCAGGTTGGTCGGGCATCGGATGCAAGGTTCGGGTCTGAGGTCGCCGACGGCGTTCCGCCTCGACATTGTATCGAAACGGTGGCATCGCGCCCTGTGGTGCGTCATGGTGTTATGTGAGTATCATGCGGAGGGTCATCAACCGTATGGCCCGAAGACGATGTCAGGCTGACGGGGCGAGCGCGATGCAACAAGACACACTACGCAACGACGACGGCATTCAAGTTGTCTGCGGTATTTTGAAACAACGTTTCGGCGAGCGGTTCCACACCGGCCAGTCGATGCGCGAACAGCATGGTCACACCACGACCTGGCTGACCAATCAGCCACCGGATGCCGTGGTATTCGTGGAGTCCACCGATGAGGTGGCGCAGATCGTTACCATTTGCGCCAGCCATCGGGTACCTGTGATCGCGTTCGGCACCGGCACCTCTCTCGAGGGTCACCTGAACGCACCGGCTGGCGGTGTCTCGATCGATTTGTCCTCGATGAATCGCGTGCTTGCCGTGCACGCCGACGATCTCGACTGTGTGGTCCAGCCCGGCGTCACGCGCAGTCAGTTGAATATTCACCTGCGTGACCAGGGCCTGTTCTTTCCGATCGATCCGGGAGCGGACGCCAGCCTCGGCGGTATGGCATCGACCCGCGCCTCGGGTACGAACGCGGTGCGTTACGGCACGATGAAAGACAACGTCATCGCCCTCGAGGCAGTCATGGCGGACGGCACCTGCATTCGCACGGGTGGCCGTGCCCGCAAGAGCGCCGCGGGTTATGATCTGGCGCGCCTGCTGGTCGGCGCGGAAGGCACGCTGGGCATCATCACGGAACTAACCCTGAAGTTGCAGGGAATTCCCGAGGCCATGGCATCTGCCAGCTGCTCGTTTCCATCTGTGGAGGCCGCTTGCAAGGCTGCGATGAGCGCGATCCAGTATTGTATTCCGGTAGCGCGAATGGAGCTGCTCGATGCGCTCACGGTAAAGGCGGTGAACGCCTACTCGGGGCTGAGTCTCCCGGAGCAACCACTGTTGCTGCTCGAGTTTCATGGCTCGGAGGCGTCGGTCGCGGAGCAGTCGACGATGTTCGACGAGCTTGCCGACGAGTGCGGGGGAAAAGACTTCACCTGGACCACCAGCACTGAAGAACGCAGCCGCTTGTGGCAGGCGCGCCATGACGCCTACTGGGCAACATTGCAACTACGGCCCGGTACCAAGGCGGTATCTACCGATACCTGCGTGCCGGTGTCCCGCCTGGCCGAATGTGTGAGTGCAGCACAGGCGAGGGCTGGCGAGCTGAAGCTGATCGCGCCGATCGTCGGCCACGTCGGTGATGGCAATTTTCACATGTTGCCGCTGATCGACGAGGCAGACCCCGGTGAGCGAGCGCGAACCGAAGAGTTCATCGGCTGGCTGAACGACATGGCCATCTCGATGGACGGTACCTGCACCGGGGAGCACGGTATAGGTCAGGGCAAGAAGCGGTACCTGGAGCGCGAACTCGGTGCGGCGACGGAGTACATGCGAATGATCAAGGCGGCTCTGGATCCGGCGGGCATCATGAACCCGGGCAAGATCGTGTAGTGCTCTCTACCGGTGTATGATCGAGATCGAGTGCGGGTGTAGTTCAATGGTAGAACGGCAGCTTCCCAAGCTGCATATGAGGGTTCGATTCCCTTCACCCGCTCCATTTCCTCAGCATACCGCCAGCGCACCGCCAGTTTTCGGCCTCACTATCGAGTTTGGCCGCAGGCACTGGCTTCGGTGTGCCCTTCCCGATACCGGCTGCGACCTTCAAGCTGCCGCGACCCTCAAGCGGCATCGAACAGTGGAAAGCTGACCCCCAGCGCCCACGCCAGGCACAGGCCGAGCCCGAGCCCGGCTGACCAGGGCCCCTGGCGCTGCGCTACCCAACGCCCCATCAGACCATGCACGCAGAAGAACAGGAGCAGTACCGGCACGATCAACAGCAGGAAAAGCAGCCGTTCGGGATCGATGGCGGCGGCAACGGCCAGTGAGCCGATGAACGCGACGCGAGCACTCAGTCGCCTCCAGATGCGCCCCTGACCGGCACCTGAAACGATGCTGTCGGCGATCATGAAGATGATCGTGCCGAGGCATAGCACGAGGATGATGACCAGCCTCTCCGCGTTTGGCAGGAAGCTGGCGGCGTAGCGATCCAGCGCCACTCCGAATACCGCTATGCCCCAGATCACCAGTGCCATGACGGGCCACGGTGAGACTGATAACCGAAGCGATTTCCACGGTTGCAGTATGGCCAGTTGCAGGGCACCGTACAGCGCGAGGTGGACCATCAGGTAGTCGGCGACCAGCACCGGTAGGAAGTCGATCGGGGGGATGGTGGCGACCGCGGGCACCAGCAGCCCCGGCACAAGAATCGCCAGCAGGAAGCGGCGGGTTGAGCAGGGCGCAGGCCCCGCGGCCGTCAGTGCCGTGGTCAGTGAGGGTAGCAGGGCCACCAGTGGCCGGAACAGCAAGACGATACCGAACAACAACGCCAGAATCCACAGACCGATCTGCACCACCGGGCCCTGGCTGTCGCGATCGAACGCAAGGTCCAGCCAGTCGCGCGCCTCACCCAATGCACTGGCGCTGTACAGGATGCCCACGTGCTCCACGTGCGGTGCCACCACCACTCGTCTCAGCACACCGTTTTCGCGAACGGTTTCACCTTCCCGCGCATTCGGCCGCATTTCATGCAGCTGTTCCAGGGCCGATTCCCGCAGGCGGCCCTCCCATTCGCCATTGATGACCAGCAAGCGTTCGGGTACGCGAGGAGTGACCGCCTGGGAGAACATCGACAGGCCGACAATGGCATCGACGGCGCGACCCTCTTTCGCCTCTGCAAGCGCCGCACGAACCAGGACGTCAGTGGCCATCGAATGGCCGAGCAGCGAAAGCCCGCGCTTCGCACCGTACCGGGACCGCGCGGCGGCAATCACGCGCCGAGTTTCATCGACCAGCAGACGGGTGGTGCCGTCGATGGCCGTGACGTCACCCGACATCGGCACCGGATTTCGGCCGTGGCCTTCGAAGTCGAACGCCAGCACCGCATACCCGGCATGCGCCAACGTCAGAGAGTACGCGTCCATCAACTGTCGCGAGCCGGCAAAACCATGCGCCACGACGACCAGCGGTCCGTCGCTGCCAGGCAGCTCCAGAAAGGTAGCGGGGGTGGTGCCTATCTCTACATCGGATGTCTCGATTCCCGCCCGTGCCCCTTCCAGCTTCCATAGCGAAAGGCCGGTCACGAGGATTGCGACCAGTGCGATGAAGGCGAGACCGAGAGGTTCTTTCCGGACGGTTGAAGTCACACAGGTGGAAACATGAAGTTCACTCTGAACCGTCGCTGCCATGCCAGCGAATGCCCGTCTTGTCGCGAAAACCGACAGGCACGCTGAAACCGTCACCACGATGTGAGAGAGTCATCATTGCACTGGATGCCTTTGGCGGGAAGTCATCATCTAACTGCCCTCAGCTTCGACGCCGCTGTTCCACGGCGATCCACAGGTAGACCACCGCCACGATCATCACGACGAGGCCGGCAAGCGATACCAGTGACTGCAATGGCCCGAGGTTGTCGAGCCAGGTAGCGCGCACCACACCTGCCACGAAGAGCCCGGCCAACACCGCCACGCCTGCCATGACGGTACTCTTGAGCGGCACCTCGCCCGATCGCTTCTGGCCCGCGTAGGGCAGGAACCACCAGCCCAGGCGAACGGCGTGCCAGGCAAGCCTGCTGAAGAATCGCGACCGGTTGAGCGTGGCGGTGATGAGGCGGAACAGTTCGTCGGCATCATGGCGCTCTACCGGTACATCACGGGTACGGCCGTCGCGGCGTACCGGCAGGTAGCCGTACTGAAAGGCGAAGTCGTGCACCACGGATGCAGCCAGCAGGATGCCCAATGGGCGCAACACGCCGAAGCTGGCATAACTCACAACCCACGGTAGCGGAATCGACGCACCGTCGAACACGTTGATGACACCCTTGGCTTTCACCGGTATGACCAGCGTGCCACTGAGATTGCCCGGTACGGCATTGCCGGATACTTCCATTTCGAAACCGCGCGCCAACGTGAAGCTGCGCCTCCTGCCTGCCGCAATGAAACGCTGCCAGCGATTGTCAGATCGGGTAGGTATCACCTGCGGTTGAAGAGCGGGCAGCTCATCCACGCGAATCGTGATTTCGCCCGTGTAGACATTGAGCAGCTCGGTTGCAGGAACCGCTACTGATGCGGCAGCAGTCGATGGCGAATCGGCACTGTTGTCGCGATGCGATGAATCGGGCGTGGTAACCATGGCGTCCGTCTCCTTGCGTCGCCTGAACTTGTACTACATCGATGCGCCGACTGCCAGGGTCAACAAGTTCCACATCCACGAGGCCGGTGGTCCTTCCCTATGTGAGGGAACTTGAACCCGTCAATATTATGAGGGAGCAACCAGTCGGGTTCTGCGTTGTTCAGCCGCCAGGACCGCTGCCGGTACCGCCACCACGCTGCAGCCCTCCGAGCGCACCAGCGAGCGCCTGCCCGGCATCACCCGGAAATGGGAACACGATGGTCGAGCTGTTCTGCGCACCGATGTGCGACAAGGTGCTGAGGTAGCGCAACTGCATCGCACCGGGTTCCTCGGCCATGATGCGCGCCGCCTCGAGCAGCTTCTGCGCAGCCTGCTCTTCACCTTCTGCATTGATCACCTTGGCGCGACGCTCACGCTCGGCTTCGGCCTGACGCGCGATGACGCGTATCATGCCCTCGTTCAGGTCGACGTGTTTGATCTCCACGTTGGCCACCTTGATGCCCCAGCTGTCGGTCTGCGCCTCCAGCAGATTCTGGATATCGTTGTTGAGCTTGTCACGCTCCGAGAGCATTTCATCCAGCTCGTGCTTGCCGAGCACCGATCGCAGTGTGGTCTGTGCCAGTTCGCTGGTGGCCTGGCGATAGTTTTCCACCTGAATCACCGAGCGCTCAGGATCGCTGACCCTGAAGTAGATGACGGCGCTCACCCTGACCGATACGTTGTCTTGCGAGATGACGTCCTGTTCGGGTACATCGAGCACCAGCGTACGTTGATCGACCTTGACCAGCTGCTGGATGAAAGGCACCAGCAAGATCAAGCCCGGCCCCTTCACGCCGCTGAATCGTCCGAGGGTGAAGATCACGGCTCTTTCGTACTCTCGCATGATGCGAACGGCCGAGAACAGGAAGACGACCACGAGGATGATGATCGGCAGGTAGAAGTAGAAGGAGTTCATGTCTCTGGTGTTTCCTTGAATGTATCGTCCGTCGATGCGCACGGCTCGACGTGAAGAGTGTTGCCGCGCAAGCCTGTTACCCGCACGTTCGCCGGCGCCTCGAGAGCGACGTCTGAAACCGCGGACCAGCGTTCGCCGTCGACGAACACGTGACCGCCTTTTTGCGACCAGTCGAGTACATCGGCGATTTGCCCCGTCAAGCCCTGCTCACCGGAAACGCCCTTTCTACGGGTGGCCCGAACCGCCATATGTGCTATCAGCAACGTTACCAGCAGGCTGCCGACGGCGATGCCCGCCACTACCGGTATCGCCACCTGAAAGCCCGGAGCATCGGTATCGAACAGTGCGGTGGCTCCCAGGGAGAACGCGGCCACACCACCTATGCCGAGCACACCGAAGGAGGGCAGGAAGGCCTCGCCGATCATCAAAGCCAGACCCAGCAGCAGCAGGCCCGCACCCAGCAGGTTCAGAGGCAGGGCAGAAAAAGCGTACAGCCCCAGCAGCAGGGAAATCGCGCCGACGGTGCCGGGTACCAGGGCACCGGGGTTGATGAACTCGAACACGATGCCGTAGAAGCCGATAGCCATCAGCAGCAGCGCCACATTCGGATTGGTGATGAAGGCCAGCAGTTCGATACGCCAGTCGGCTTCGACGCGTTCCAGCGAGACGTCGGTCAGATTCAATGCCATCTCGGAACCACGCAGCTCCACCGTGCGGCCGTCCGCCCGCTGCAGCAGATCGTCGACATCATCGGCGACCAGGTCGATGACATCGCGCTTCGCCGCTTCACCGGCCGTCAGGCTCTGGGCGCCGCGAACTGCCTCCTCCGCCCAGTCGGCATTGCGTCCGCGCAGCTCGGCAAGCGAGCGGATGTAGGCTACCGAGTCGTTGATGACCTTGGCCTCCGTCGCCGTCGCAGGTGGCGGTGGCCTCGCCTTATCGCCGGTGTCGCCCGATGGCTCGGAAATGCCCTCTTCCAGATTGTCGCCCTGTTGCCCAGTGTCATCCTGATCGTCGCCTGACTGTTCCGGTGTCCGGTCGCGGTTCTCATCGGGTCTATCCGGATCATCAGGTACATCAGGTACATCAGGTACATCAGGGTTGCCGAAACCACCGATCGCCACCGGTGTGGCCGCACCGAGATTCGTGCCGGGAGCCATGGCAGCGACATGGCTGGCGTAAAGCAGATAGGTGCCGGCGCTCGCGGCCCGCGAGCCACGCGGACTGACATACATCAGCACGGGCACCCGTGCATCCAGGATCGCCTGAATCATCGTGCGCATCGAGGTAACCAGCCCGCCCGGCGTATCCAGTTCGAGTACCAGAGCCCGGGTGGTGTTCGGCGTCGCCTCTTCCAGGAGGCCCCGCAGGTACTCGGTACTTGCCGGGCCGATGGGGCCGCTCAACGTAGCGACCAAGACCTCGTCACCGGTAGGCAGAGTCGAGTTGTCGGCATCGGTTTCCTGTGCCCGAGTCGCTGGGGTGCCGAACCAGAGCAGTGCCGTCGCGAGCGCGATCAGGAGCAGTGCGCCCGCTGCGCGAACTCCGCGCGAGCGATCACCTGCCGGGCGACTATCATGAAAGTACCGCTTCATCTCCTGACGATACGCCGACAACTCTCGTTCGGGCCAGTGCAGCCTGCCCGCCGGTACAGGATATCAGGGTGCCCGCCACGACCCGCAGGCACTTGGCATACCCCACACTCCTCCGCATGCATTGCATGACTTGTGCACACTGCACAACTCGCATGCCCCGCAGGCTTCGCTCCCTGATCAGTATGGTATCTTTCAACGAGGTAAGGCCCATACCTTCGTGCGCTACATGTCGACTTCCCCTGTAAAGCGCTCGACGGGCTCGAGCTGGCAGCGGTTCTGCTTCATGGCTGCAAGCTGATGTCGACGAACCCGGCATCCATCATGGGGAAGGACCACCAGCCAGCCATCGCCATCGCGCAGACTGCTCACACAATGAAAGACACAGTAACCACCGCCGCAAACACCAGTACGACGGGTAACCCGACAGCCTCAGGCTCATCTGTCCACGTTGCCGTTGACGGATCCTCCGAGTCCTCCTCCGAGTTTCCCTTGAGCCGGCGTGAGCTTAAGCAACTCATGAAGCGCAGCAACGTACCGGGGCTGATTCATCTCGGTATCTGGCTGGCACTTCTGGCGCTGACCACCACGGGCGTATACCTGAGCTACGATGCTGGGTGGTGGCTGCTGCCGGCCTTGCTGTTGCACGGGCTGCTGCTGGTTCATCATTTCCCGATCCTGCACGAGTGCACACACTTCACCGCCTTTCGCTCGCGGCGCCTGTGTCTCGCACTGACGCGCATCTGTGGCTTTCTGCTGATCCTGCCGCCACTGCATTTTCGCTATGAGCATTGCGACCATCACACCTACACGAATCTGCGTGGTCACGACCCGGAGCTCATCGAGCTACCGGAATCGCGGGCCGGCTACCTGCTCTACCTGTCGGGTCTGCCGTACTGGTACTACAACATCGGTGGCTTGGTGCGACGTGCCTTCGGCACTCTCACCGATGCCGAGAAGGTCTTCATCCCGCGCAGTGAACGTCAGGCCGTGCTCAACGAGTCGCGCCTCATGGGAGCTGCCTACCTGGGCATCGTCGGGTTCATGCTGATCAGCGGGTCAACAGCCCCTTTCTGGTACTGGTGGTTGCCCATGGTGCTGGCGGAGCCTGTCATGCGCTACACCCGCATGACCGAGCATGTCGGCCGTCCGACTACCGACGACCGCTTCGAGAACGTGCGTACCAACGTGGTGTCATTGCCGTGGCGCTTCCTGGCCTGGAACATGAACTACCATGCCGAGCATCATTACGCCTCGTCGGTGCCGTTTCACCGGTTGGGAGACCTGCATGAGAAGCTCGGTGACCGGCTGACCGTCGTGCATGACGGCTACCGGGGCAGCCATCGCGATATCCTGCAGCGCATCGTGCAGCGGCAAGCTTCCCGTGGTTGAGTACGTTGCTGCGTCCGCACTGCCCCGGCGCTGCGCCTCCGCGCGCTGCCTTCCGCGTCTGTTCAGCTCCTGAAGATCATTGACGGCCACTATCGTATGGAAGTGCTCGGAGCACACGGATGAGTGACTGGACGCCGTTGATCCCGTACGCCGACATCGAGGCCGATGATGTCACACGCGTCGACGTCGGAAAGCGCAAGCTGGCGATCTACGATACGGTGGAAGGCTTGTTCGTCACCGATGCACTGTGCACGCATGGCGGTGCCGATCTTGCCGATGGTTATCTGGATGGCTGCACCATCGAGTGCCCGCTGCATCAGGGCTGCTTCGACGTCCGCGACGGTCGGGCCCTGTTCGCACCGGCCACACGGCCACTCAAGACCTGGCCGGTACGCGTCAGGGATGATCAGGTGCAGGTCCTGTTGCTACCAGCCGATAAGGTCGGGTAACCAGGTGGCAATACCCGGCAGCGTGAACAACAGCACCAGCGCCACCATCTGGATGGCGATGAAAGGCATCACGCCGCGATAGATCATGCCGGTGGTGATGGCAGGCGGAGCCGAGCCCTTGAGAAAGAACAGTGCCCAACCGAATGGCGGGGTGAGAAACGAGGTCTGCAGATTGAGAGCGATCAGCGCAGCAAGCCACACCATGTCGGTGCCGGCTTCCTGAAAGAACGGCAGCAACAGCGGCAGCGCGATATAGCTGATCTCTATCCATTCGAGAAAGAACCCGAGGATGAACAGCAACAGCATCAGGAAGAGCAGCGCACCGGTTTCACCACCCGGCAACAGCGTCAGGGTGTCACTGATCAACGTGTCGCCATCGAGACCGCGGAAAGCGATGGCGAAGATCTGTGCCGCGATCAGAATGAAGAAGATCATCGCCGAAATGCGTAGCGCACTCGCGGCGGCTGCCCAGATCATGCTCAGGGTCAGCCTCCCGTAGAGCGCCGCGATGGCTATCGAGAGCACCGCGCCGACACCGGCGGCCTCCGTGGGTGCGGCGATGCCGCCGATGATCGAGCCCAACACGCCGCCCACCAGCAGCAGCGGAGGAGCCAGCGCCTTGATCGCCTTCAGGAACAACCGAAATCCCTTGTCCGATGGATCGTCGCTGATCGGTATGAGCGGCATCATCGCCGGCCGGAGTTTGCCCAACAGCAGAACGTACCCGACGTACAGGGCGGCTAGCATGAGGCCGGGCATCAGGGAGGCGGCGAACAGCGTGCCGACGCTTTCGCCCATGATGTCCGCCAGAAGGATGAGAACGAGCGAGGGTGGAATGATCTGCCCGAGTGTTCCGGAGGCGCAGATGACGCCTGACGACAGGCCGCCGTCATAGCCACGACGCAGCAGCACCGGCATGGTCAGCAACGTCAAAGTGACCACGGTGGCACCGACGATGCCCGTGGAGGCGCCCATCAAGACGCCGACCACGATCAGGGCGAGCGCCATGCCCCCGTGCAGCTTGCCCGATAGTTGCCCGATGACCTCCAGCATGTCTTCGGCGGCCCGCGATTTCTCGAGCATCACGCCCATGTAGACGAACATCGGTATCGCGATGAACTCGTACTTCGTGACTACCCCGTAAATGCGCGCCGGGCTGAGATTGAACAGGAAATCCCCGAAGCCGAGCCAACCGAACACGAAGCCTGCGACAGCGATACCGATGCCTACGGGAAAGCCCAGCAACAGCAGCAGCATGAACGCCACGATCATGCCGATGGCCAGGGCCTCGGGCTGCAGGAGGCCGCTCATGGGGATGAACCGCTCATGGTCGACGTTCCTGGTTCATGCTCTCGGGATCACGACGCCGGACGATCACCGGCGGCCGGTATCGAGCAATGCGGCCAGCTGGCGGCAAGCATTGGCCGCGCATTGCAAGGCGAGCAATACGAAGCAGGCGGGCAGCAGGCTCTTCAACCAGTAGCGACCGGGCAGGCCACCCGGATCGGCGGAGCCTTCGCGAATCGCCCAGGCGCTTTCGACGAACCCGTAGGAGTAGCGGATGAACATCACTGCAACCAGCGTTCCCAGGATCATCGCTGTCAGATCCACGGCGTGCTTCACGCGCGTCGGATAACGCTCGTAGAGCATGTCTACCCGCACATGCCCGTTTTCACGCATCAGTACGGTGACGCCGAGTAATGCGATCGGCACCATCAGGTGCCATTCCGTTTCCTGCAGCCACACCGTGGTACCACCGAACAGGTAGCGGCTGATGACGTTGTAGAACAGCAAAGCGACGAGTGACAGCAGCAGGGCGGTTGCAAGATGCCCCAGCCAGTCGGTCAGTAGATCGACCGCGTCCGCGATGCGTAACAGGCGCGGCGATCGGGCTTGCATTGTCAGGACTTGCCTCTGAGCTCGGAGTGCCAGACCTCTTCGGATGCCTGGGCCCAGATGTCGTGTTCTGTCTTGAAGGCGAAGTAGTCGTCCATGACCTTCTTGAACAAGGGGTCCTTCTCGGCGAGGCCCTCATAGACCGGTGTCATTTCCTGGCGCAGCGTTTCCACTACCTCCGATGGCAGCGTGCGCACTTCAATACCGTCAGCCTCGAACTCCTTGAGCGCCGCCGCGTTGTTCGCCTCGGCCCACGAATGCGAGATCACGTTGCAGGCCGCTGCGGCGTTCGTCACGATCGCCTGCACATCGCCGGGCAAGTCATCCCAGGCAGCCTTGTTGATCGCAAGCTCGGTCACGGTGGTGGGCTCGTGCCAACCGGTGGTGTAATAGTATTTCGCGGCCTTGTTCAGCCCGAGAATCTTGTCTTGCGCGGGGCCGACCCATTCGGCCGCATCGATCACACCGCGCTCGAGAGCGGGAAAGATCTCACCGCCCGGCAACACCTTCACTTCCACACCGATACGCGAGTAGGCTTCGGCGGCCAGCCCGGGTATGCGCATGCGCAGGCCCTTCATGTCCTTGATCGAGTTGATTTCCTTGTTGAACCAGCCTGTCATCTGTACGCCGGTGGTGCCTACCGGAAAGGCGACGAGACCGAGCGGTTCGTAGACCTCGTTCCACAGCTTCATGCCGTTGCCGGTATAGAACCAGGCATTCTGGCCCTGAGTGGACATGCCGAACGGCACGGCACCGAAGAACTGAGCCGCCGGAACCTTGCCCGCCCCGAAGTAGCTGACCCAGCCATTGCATTGCACCACACCCTGGCGAGTGGCGTCGAAGCCTTCGAATGCCGGTACCAGCTCGTCAGCGTGGTAGACCTTGATATCCAGACGGCCGTCGCTCATCTCTCGCACGCGATCGGTGAAGTCCGTCAGTGAACCCGGGCCGGTGGAATAGAAGGGCTGACCTGGCGGGAAGGCGGTGGTCATCTTCCACTCGACAGTTTCGCTCTGGGCGAGCGCCGGTGCGCTGAGTACGGTGGCGCCGAGTGCGCCGGAGGTTGCTAGGAACTGGCGTCGCTGCATGAGTGCTCCTCTTGAAGGTCGCGCTCTCGATGATCGAGCGTGACCAGACCATACGACGGATCGTCGGCGTCAGTCCGAACGTTCAGGCACAGGATAGTTTCACGAGGTATCGTTACTGATACGCCATGAAGTTCGGCTGACCGTTTGAGGCACTCACGCCGCCGTCTACCGGCAGGTTCACACCGGTGACGAAACCGGCATCGTCGGATGCCAGAAACAATACAGGTCCGGCTATGTCGTCGGGCTCCGCCGGACGGCCTAATGCGATGCGTCGTTTGAAGGCATCCATCAGCACGGTGTTCTCCATCAGATCCGCGCTCATGTCCGAGCGTGTGAGGCTTGGCAATACCGCGTTTGCCCGCACACCGGCGGTGCCCAGTTCGAGTGCCAGGGCACGGGTGAGATTGCTGACCGCACCCTTCGAGGCGTTGTAGATCGCAAGCTGCCAGTCGCCGCCGCTACCGGAGACGCTCGATACGTTCACGATCGAGCCGCGGCTGTGTTTGAGTGCCGGAATGGCGGCGCGGCAAACGTACAGAACCCCCTTGACGTTGATATCAATGACGCTGTCGATATCCTCGTTCGTTGCCTCGGTGATCGGCCCGAAAGCGGCGACGCCTGCGTTGTTCACGAGTGTATCGAGGCCACCGAAGCGCTCTGTCGTCTGCTTGATCAGCGCGTCGGCAAAGGCAGGATCGGCAACGCTGCCTTCGACCACCAGCGTGCGCGACGTGTCGAGATCGCCTGCCACCCGGTCGAGTTTCGATCGGTTACGCCCGTTGAGAACGACATTGGCGCCTTCGCCGGCGAACCGGCGTGCAATACCTTCGCCGATGCCACCGGATGATCCGGTGACGATGATGGTCTTGCCCGAGAATCGTGACATGTGAACTCCTTAAAAGTGTTTGATGGATGCCCGGTCGAAGCCATGCTGCAGTTTGCCCCGGGGGTTTGCCCCGGAGGTTTGCCCCGGGGGTTTGCCCCGGAGGTTTGCCCCGGAGGTTTGCCCCGGAGGTTTGCCCCGGAGGTTTGCCCTGGAGGTTTGCCCTGTACGCTTCGCCGGACCGGTGGCCTTCATCCCTGACGATGACGGCCGAACCGGTCATCATCGATATGGCAGGACCACCGGCCTCATCTTCCCACAGGGGAGTTCGCGCGACGATGTCGGATACCTTCGGCGCGGAGGTGTTCGCGAGGTGGCTGATCAGGCATCGCTGATGCGCCTGTGCGCTGACATACCTGACCTGATCGTCGCTTTCGAACTCACGAGTTCGCCCGGTGGCTGCCAATCTGTAGAATTACAGGTCTTCGATCGGGTGCGGATGACCAGGAAGATGGACGACTTCGAACCTCACACAGCTAAATGCTCATGGAGAACGATGTGTTCGGCTTCCTGAAGAAGCGGTGGGGAACATCAGCTGCCGATGAAAACCCTGCGAAGCCAGCGCCTGAGCCAGGACTCAGCGTCGAGCCTGAGCCACTTGCCGAAATTCCCTCACGCCCCGATGTCATCGTCACCCGGTTTCTCGACGTCAGCGACATGGCGGTGTCTTTCGCCGATCCGAATGCACCCGATCAAGCATTGATCTACGTCAATGATGCTTTTGTCAAGCTGACGGGCTACGCACGTGAGGAGTGCGTCGGCGTGAACTGCCGTTTTCTGCAGGGCAGCCTCACCCGCAAGTCCGAATCGAACGCGATCCGTCGTGGCATCATGAGCGGTACGTTCCTGCTCACGCGTCTGCTCAACTATCGCCGTGACGGCAGTATCTTCGACAACGCGGTGCAGATCGGTCAGCTACGCGATACACGCGGCGAAGTTCGCTTTCTGTTCGGCTTGCAGTGGGATGTGTCGGAAACGCTGAAACGTCTGGATGCGTCAGCCACGGAAGATCTGCGTGATCGCACGTTGAACCCGCGCCTACGCATGCTCGATCGCCTGGCGAATCACCTGGTGAGGCGTTCGATCGAGATGGGCAGGGGTGTGGCGGGGGTGCCACTCGTCGAACGTCTGGTCGTGATAAGCCGCCCGTACCAGTTTCCCACGCCCGACCCGCGTCCCGACCGGGCCGGCATCCACGCGTTGTGCACCTACCTTTTGGAGCCCTACGGTTATGTGGAAGGCAGCAACCTGAGCCTCAGCGGCGAAACCGGTAGCTTTGCTTCAGAGTTCGCTGGCACATTGGCCATGTGGCTGCACGAGATGGTCTCCATCACGAAGTCCATCGGTGAGCAGTACGGGCCGGCGGCAACTGTCTTGCTGTCGTGGGGGTTTCCAACCGAAAAAGGCAAGCCGATGATCGCGTTCAACTGGAACAAGTCGGTGATCGATGCCAATACCGGAGCCCGGCACCATCGGCCATTCAGCACACCGAATCTCGTTGGTGGCTCCGGCGCCGTTCTGACGCGTGAGATCGTGGCCTTCGCCGGTGGCCGCATACGAACCCAGGCATGGGATTCGGGTATCGATGGTACTTTGGTGATTCCCAACGAAGCCTGGTCCACAGGTAGTGCCCCACCTCAAGAATCCAGCGAGCCTGATGCATGACCGGGGAGCCCGATGCATGACTACGAGCTGCTACAGATTCAGCGCCTGCCCGTTCTCCAACACGTGAAAGCGCTTCGACAGCGCAGGGTCTGACACCAACGCTTCAGCAAGATCCCGCTCTGGTGCGTCGATCGCCTCGTCAGTCAGCTGGAACGTGCCAAAATGAATGGCCAGCGCCTGCTCGGCTTCCAGGTCTTTGAACGCCTGTACCGCCTCGGCCGGGTTCATGTGTTGTGGCCGCATGAACCAGCGCGGCTCGTAGGCGCCGATGGGCAGCAGCGCCAGTCGGAAAGGGCCCAGAGCCTGCTTTGCTTCGACGAAGTGACTGCCATTGCCGTAGCCGGTATCTCCGGCGAAGTAGATCGCACCTCCAGGCAGCTCGAGCACGTAGCCTCCCCACAGGGCCCGGTTCGCATCACCAAGGCTGCGGGATGACCAGTGTCGCGAAGGCACGAGCGTAGCCTTTACGTTATGCGACAACGCATGAGCTTCCCACCAGTTCAATTCTATGGTGTTCGAAACGTTTGCCTTGGCCACGATGGGCCCGTTCGCCAGTGGTGCGATCACGACAGGAGAGTCTCGCTCGTGCAGTTGCCTGAGCGACCTGATGTCGAGATGATCGTAATGGCAATGGCTGATCAGCACAGCGTCGATCGGCGGAAGTTCATCGAAAACGATGCCCGGTGGCCGGTGTCGGGCGGGGCCTGCGAAGCTCACCGGGCTGACCCGTCTGGAGAAGACCGGATCGGTGATCAGGTTCAGGCCCTCGCTCTGGATGAGCACAGTTGCGTGGTTGATGAAGGTAACGCGCATGGCATCGCCGTGCACGCGTTCGGCAATCGAGTCGGGCGGTGGGTTGTCTACACGGGCGGGCCACTTTGCAGGCTTACGGGTAAGCGCCCAGCGCAGTGCATCCAGGCCAGACGCCACGGAGTCGCCTCCCGGATAGCGATACGCCTTGCCGTCGTGTTCCGGCTTGATCAAGCTTCGGGTCTAGTGGTTGGACCACTAGTCGTGCATCCACTGCCGGCCTCTGCGTGCCGACGCAGGCCCTGCAGGGCGCGGGGCAGGGAGTTCGCGATCTTGCGCCGTAGCATCATACGAAACGCAAGAGCCAGCAGCCCGTGAAAGTCGATGCTGTGTGTCACTGCCATGGGGGAGTCAGTGCCCTGGCGAACCGGTTCGATGGTGTGGATGAATTCCATGCGGCACAGCGGCAACCGTGCATGTGCCGTGAAGGATTGTCGGGGAGCGAGTGACACTATGCGGGTTTTCATGCGCGGTGCACCAGCAGGCTTGATCCATCCGATACCGCCGGCTTCGAATGGTCCGGTCAGGCTGGCAGCTTCAAGGTCCGGGTCCCAGTCGGGCCAATGCTCGACATCTTCGTAGATAGAGAAGATCCGCGCCGCGCTCGCATTGATCTCACAGGATTCGGTGATTGCCCTCACCTTTCCTTGTCGAGCATCATCTCGAGCTGTTCGAGCAGGCGGGAAAGCTCGGCCGGGTCATCGGTTTCGGCTATGCGGGCATCCAACCGGGCTTCGAGTCGTTGCGTCAGGTCTGATTGTCGTTCCCTGAGCTCGGCGGCCTCTTCGTTGGAAGCTTCGAGAGCCAGGCGCTCGCGCTCGGATGCCTGTTGTCGCAGCACGTCATCAACCAGGGCAAGACGGTTGGTACCCGGCACCTCTCTGGCCGGATCGACGTTGTTCCATCGTTCGGCCGTGTCGCCGCTCTTCAATTCATCCAGGCTGCCGACAAAGGAGTTGATGAAGCGCTCGCTCCTCTCGTAGCGTGTGCGCTGAGAGGTGGGCCAGTTATAGGCGACGATGATGACGGATACGCCCACCGTGTCGATGGAACCGGTCTCGCCGGCAAGATCGGGAAAGTCCTCCCCGGTGATTTCCGCCTCGCGGTAATGCTCCAGCAACCGATCATCTCGCGGGATTCCGATGATGCGTACATTGTCGGCTGGCGACAACGCCCGGAACTCGGTGGCGTCATCCTCGATGATGTAGACCATGGCGGCAATCTCACCGCTCTTGACCCTTTCAAGTGCATCGAGTTCATCGAAGCGGGTTTCCACGACGTCGATACCGAGCGTGTCGAACAGAACCGTCGCGGTCAAGTCCGAGCCTTTACCCGGGCTCGCGAAATTGACCCTTCGACCGTTGAGATCCTCGAGCGACTCGTACTGCTCCCCCGCGATCACTACCACCTTTTCCTCGGCCAGCTCGACAACGCTGTGAATTCGCTGATAGACCTGCTCGTACTCAGGTGCCATGGCCATGTACGCGAAGACGTCGGCATGCACGATGCCCAGATCCACACCTCGCAGGTACAGAAGGTCCAGCATGGTCTGCACGTGGTTTTCACTGATGATGGGCACCACCTGAAGCTCTTCTGCCGTACCATTGGCACGCTCCTTCATGGTTGCCGAGAAATCGCTGATGTACTGATAGTGCAGGTCCTCGAAATCGAAGACCAGGCCCACGGTTCTGTCGTTGATCGTACGTGCCTCGTCCAACGACGGCAGCGCGCTACCTGACTGGCCGATGGCCGCCGAACTCAGGCTCAGCATGGCCATCAACAACGCAGTGGCGAACAGGCCGGGAATGCTGGAACTCGGTGAAGGGATGTGCGAAGAGCACTGCGACCGCGCTCTGCCCTGATTGTGTTTACCCATTTTTCGAGTGATCCCTCGTCTGCTCAACGGCGTAGAGTCTACTCGGTGAATTGGGGGGTGGCAATCCTCTGCATTCGCAGACGTGAACTGGGCGTGGTTATTCCATCTCGGCATCGCAACGCAGGTCAGTCATTGCAGTATCGCAGCGCGTTCGTTCTGAACTAAATCCATTTGGTGATTGTTCAAGCGAACGGGTGGAAGACGACGCTTCGACAAGCACGACTCGATGGCGATTCACCCTCATTCCTGCTGTTCGAGCATGTCCTCCAGCTGCATGAGAAGGCGATCCAGCTCGGCCGGGTTGGAAGTGTCGGCGATTCGCTGGTCGAGCTGGGCTTCGAGCCGCTCCGACAGGGCCGCTTGCCTCTCCCTGAGGTCGGCGGCTTCCCTGTCGGACGCCTCGCTCGCCAGCCGCTCCTGCTCGGATTCCCTTTGGCGCAACACGGAATCGACCAGACCGAGGCGAGTGGTGCCCGGTACCTCTCTGTCGAGGTCAACATCCTGCCATCGCTCAGCCGTGTCGCCTTCTTTAAGTCCATCGATGCTATCGACAAGGGCTGTGATGAAACGCTCGGACTTCCGGTAACGCGTGTTGTTGTCGGCAGGCCAGTTGTAGGCGGCGAGGATGACGGGAACGGCGAGGGTGGGTACGCTTCCGGTGTCGCCGGCAAGTTCTGGGAATTCCTCTGCGGTCAGTTCCGCCTTGCGGTAAAACTGGAGCAACGCGTCGTCTTGCGGAATCTCGATGACGCGCACCTGGTCGGCAGGCGATAGTGCCTGAAATTCTTCGACCGGCTCTTCAATCAGATACACCATCGCGGCGATATCCCCGGCCTTTACCTTTTCGAGGGCTTCCAGCTTGTCGAAACGGGTTACCTCTACGTCGATACCCAACGTATCGAACAGGATGGTTCCAGTCACATCCGAGCCCTTGCCGCGAGTTCTGAAGTTGACCCGGCGACCGGCAAGATCCTCGAGCGACTCGTACTGATCGCCCGCGATCACGGCGACCTTCTCATCGAAGAGTTCGCCGATGCTGTTTATCCGTCGGCCGATCTGTTCGTAGCCGCGCACTCTGGACATGTACTCGAAGACGTCGGAATGCACGATTCCCATGTCTACCCCCTTCATGTAGAGCAAGTCGAGCATGGTCTGAACGTGGTTCTTGCCCAGCATGGGTACGACTCGAAGCTCTGCGCTCGCCTCATCGGCCTGATCGGCAAATGCCGCGGAGAAATCGTCGACGTACTGCCGGTAGATGTCCTCGTAATGAAAGACGATACCCACGGTTCGGTCATTGACGGACCGTGCGTCGGTTGCGGACGGTAGCTCGACAGCCGTTTGCCCGAAGACCGCCGAACTCGAGCCCAATATCATCGCGAACACGGTGGCCAGATGCAGACCGGTAGTGCCGATACGGTGTGACAGGGTTCGCGCCGATCGCTGTGATCCTGATCTCGTCGAGCATGGCTCGGCCGAGTGGTGTATGCCCGAATACCAGGTGCCCGGTTGGTGCCTTTCCACGGTTTGAATCTTCCCTTCTATCCTGAAAATCCAAGGATGTTAACCGGTGATCTGTCCAGGTGGCAATCATCCGTAGCCGACAGTCTCATTCACCGGTGAATCTGCATCTTGGTCTGGCAATTTTCCAAGGTGCATATGTTGCGAAATGCGAGCCACGGCGTTATCGTGTCAACTTGTTGTTACACTTGCCGGAGGTACCGATGGGCATGTTCACCCGGGCCAGCGAACAGGCACCTTGCACTATCGAGGTAAGCCACCGTTTCGAGAGCCTGCACGCACATCTCAAGCTCAACAACGGCGCCGTGATTCACCCCGGCGATGCGGTACTCGTGCATGGTCCGGAGGTCATGGCTGCCTACGGGGAGGTCGTCGTCGTGGACCGGCTCGCGACCATCACACGTGCCAGCGGGCTGGAGCGTCTGTGGACACGCCTCACCGGCGATTTCGAATTCATGGAATTGTGCGAATTCTCTTTCAGCGACGAGGTCACCCTGTGAACGCACCCCTGAACAAGAGCGATCTTCCGCGCGATGCGGGTAACACGGATGATCATCCGCCTGCTGCTGGTAATACCACCGGCGATGCTTCGGCGGATGCCTCTGGCGCGGCTCGAGCGTCAGATCAGGCCACGACAGACGACTCCACGACCGTCGCGATGCAGGATACCCTGCTCACGCCACGTTTTTACACCACCGACTTCGACGAAATGGATCGGATCGACGTGACGCCCGTGAGGGCTGAATGGGATGATCTGATCGCTCGGATGGAAGCCGATCCGAACAAGCATCATTTCAGGAAGACCGAGCAGTGGGACGAAGTCGACTGGGAGAACATGGACCCGGCGTTGAAGAAGGAGTTCACCGATTTCCTGATCTCCTCGTGCACCGCCGAGTTTTCCGGTTGCGTGCTCTACAAGGAGATGAAGCGACGCGGCAAGAACCCTGACATCTGCAAACTGTTTTCGCTCATGGCCCGGGATGAGGCACGCCATGCCGGTTTCATCAACGATGCCCTGCGTGAGGTCGGTATTGCTGTGAACCTCGGGTTCCTGACCAAGCAGAAGAAGTACACCTATTTTCGGCCGAAGTTCATCTATTACGCGACCTACCTCTCCGAGAAGATCGGCTATGCACGCTACATCACGATATTTCGGCATCTTGAGGAGCACCCGGAAAAGCGATTTCATCCGATCTTCAAGTGGTTCCAAGAGTGGTGCAATGACGAGTTCGGGCATGGCGAGGCTTTCGCCCTGCTGATGAAGACCGACCCGAAGCTTACCCAGGGCAAGAACGTACTCTGGATCAAGTTCTTTTTGACGGCCGTGTTCTCGACCATGTACGTTCGCGACCATCAGCGGCCCTTGTTCCACGAAGCGCTGGGGGTCGATCCGAGCTGGTACGGGCAGGAAGTATTCAGGAAGACCTCGGCCATCAGCCAGCAGGTGTTTCCGATTACGCTGGATATCGATCACCCGCGCTGGATGCCGGGCCTTGAGCGCCTGCGCGTGGCGAATGTCGATATCGCCACTGCCAAGCAGCGCGGTGGGCTGGTCGGCGGCTTGCAGCGGCTTTCCGGCATGGGGCGTGCCGCAGCCGCCTTCGTCTCGCTCTACACGATACCCGCACACAAGCACACGGTGCCCGTGAGCTCACGGATGGAGCCCGCCTATTAGGGGCTGTTGTCGGCACTGTCTGCGGGCTGATTGACGACAGGCCCCCCGGAGGAGGCTGGACCAACGGCAACTGGCCAGAGTACAGTGGATACATCGTCTGCGAATGGTTCGGGTATTTCCATCGGAATGGCGAACATGAGCTGACGCATGCCGTGTCGGCGCATCAGAGGCGGTACGGAGGCATTGCACATGGGGGAGTCATCACCGGACAAACAATCGTCCGACAAGCCGGATGGAGAGGAGAAGATCTCCAACAAGAAGTACGAGGAGGAACTGGCACGTCTGCAGATCGAACTGGTCAAGTTGCAGGAATGGGTCAAGGTGACGGGGTATCGCGTAGCGATCGTCTTCGAAGGGCGAGATGCAGCGGGCAAGGGCGGTACGATCAAGCGAATCACCGAAGCGCTCAATCCGCGAATATGCCAGGTGGTGGCACTACCGGCACCTACCGAACGTCAGAAAAGTCAGTGGTATTTCCAGCGCTACGCCACGCATCTGCCGGCCGCCGGTGAAATCGTGATCTTCGATCGCTCCTGGTACAACCGGGCGGGTGTGGAACGAGTGATGGGATTCTGCACCGATGACGAATACGAGGATTTCATGCGCAGTTGCCCGGAGTTCGAGCGCATGCTCATACGTTCCGGCATGCAATTGATCAAGTATTGGTTTTCGGTGAGCAACGAGGAGCAGGAACGGCGTTTCCAGAAACGCCTGACAGACCCGACCAAACGCTGGAAGCTCAGCCCGATGGATCTCGAAAGCCGGAATCGCTGGCAAGACTATTCGCGTGCCAAGGACATGATGTTCAAGCACACCGACATCGAAGAGGCGCCCTGGTACGTGGTGGCATCAGACATCAAGAAGCATGCTCGCATCAATTGCATCAGCCACTTGCTGTCGAAAATTCCCTACGAGGATCTCACGCCGGAACCGATCGAGCTCGATGAACGACCGGCGGAAGAGATGCACGAGCGTTCGCCCATGGAAGATCAGACGTTCGTGCCAGAGGTGCATCGTGAACTGTTGTAAGGCCCGCAAGACGCAGGCGTGAACGGGATGAAAGGGTCGCGCCAACGAACCTGGCTCCAGTCATCGGCCTTGCGGCTGGAAAATACGCCAAGCCATCGTCGCCGATGTCCTGGCGAGCCGATAGCTCAGAACGTCACGCCGAAACCGACGCCCGTGCCACCGAACTGAACGCCGACCGGTTCACCTTCCGTGCCTTCATCGGCTACCAGAACTTCATCGGTTCCGGTATCGCCGTCGGTTTCCTCCGCAGCGGCGTCGTTGCCACCTGGCGCGTCGTCGCCTGCTGTCGAGTCGTCGTTGCCGTCACCCGCTGCCGAGTCATCGCTGCCGTCGCCTGCTGTCGAGTCGTCGTTACCCCCCGTATCACCGCCGGTGGCCGAACCATCCGCAGAGCCGTCGTCACCAGAGCCGTTGTTGCCGCCGCCGCCTGAGCCACTGTCACTATCGCTACTGTCGAGAGCGGCAGCGATACCGCCAACGGCAAGGACGCCCAGTGTCACGTACACGATCTTGCGGGTCAGCGACATGCCTTCCGGCGCCTCTTCAGCAGGCTCTTCAGATTCACCGATAGCCATCGGCGCGGGTTCCATCACTCGTACCAGTGGTTCGAACACGAAGCCCTGGACAACCCGATTACCGGACACATCGGTTGCCTCGATGTAGTACTCGATGTTGCGTGCCTCGCTTGCCAACGTGTTCACGGTGCCTGTGTAGTTGTCAGATTCTTCCAGCGCTCTCATCGGCAGGCTCGCATAGCGTTCGTCGCCGCGAAACCGATGGAACAGGGTGACCTCATCCAGCCCCTGATCGTCGGTAGCGGTCGCGAGGAATACCTGTGACTCACCGGCGGTGCCGCGAGGAACAACCTCGTGTTCCAGGAGCGGCGGCTCGTAGTCCACCTGCCCGGACGCAGCGCCGCCCTCGTCCTGTGCATGGGCAAATGGCATGGCAACGCTGGTGGTGCCTATGAAGATGGCGGTCAGGGAGGCGACAAGGCGTTGGCGAGGAGTGTTGGAGGAAGTCATCGTGGGCAGTGAGGATTCGTCGGCGCAGAATAGTGCTGTGGAGTGAAAAATAACATTGTGGCAAGCTTTGCGGGGTGACGTGTCATCCACGCTCGGGTGCCTGCCTGGCAAACGGCGGGCGAGGTACATCGATCCTGGCCGGCGAGCCATCGTGGACGAGCCAAGTTCCATGAGCGCTCAGGGCGCTGGAAGCCGCGTCCGCCAGGTGATCACGACAGTCGCTGGACATCATCGCGGGCCTGGTTCCGATCATGATCGGCGGCGGTACCGGTTCCGAGGTCGTGCCATGCGCAGCCGTACCGATGAGTGACGGCATGCCGAGCGCAACGATTCCGATCTTGCTGATCGCCCCGGACGTGTGCTATCCGTGAAGGTGGCGTGAGAACGTGCGTCTGTTCGTGACGAAGGATCTTCTCGTGCGGCAGGGGTACCAGATCGATGATCACTCGCTGACATCATTTTCGGAGGCCAGGAGAACTTGCCCATGACAACGACAGATGCAATGCCCGGCAAACACGGGCCTCGTCATCGCTGGTTCGAGGTCGTCCGCGCCTTTCTGCTGATCAGCTCATGGCTTCTGGTATCGCAAGTCCATGCGCAGGCCGGCAGCGGTGATGCCGGCCAGGGGCCGGACTACGGATTCGAGAAGCCCACCGTCGCACTGGCCGGTGTGCCTTTCGATCAGGTCGTCGAGGCGGCCGTACCGCCCGAAAAGGCGCTTTCGCTGACGGTCGCCGGCGAGACCTACGAGATCAAGCCGGATGCCTTCGAGGCAAGCGAAGACGAACTGACATCCGAGGCGATCGTCGAAGATGTCGTCGTGCCGAGCACCGGCGGTTTCGACATGAGCCTGGCACTGGGTGGCGAGACGCTGGTGGAGGCCAGCAGCGTGGCGATCAGTGGCTGGTATTCGATCATGCCGGCCGTCTTGTCCATCATCGTCGCCCTGATCACCCGGCAGGTCATTCCATCCCTGTTCATGGGCATCGTGCTGGGTGCGTGGATGACGCATGGCCTGTCGCTGAGCGGTCTGTGGTTCGGCCTGCTCGATACCATGCAAATCTACGTGCTCGAAGCCCTGGTCCCGACCGACGGCGACAAGGGCCATATCTCGATCGTGGTCTTCACCCTGATGATGGGAGGCCTGATCGGTATCATCTACAGGAATGGTGGTGCCCACGCCATCGCCGACAGGATCAGCAAGCTGGCCAACAACCGTCGGCGAGGGCAGATGGCCTCCAGTGGCCTCGGGTTCGCGATATTCTTCAGCACCTACGCCAATTCGCTGATCGTGGGCAACACGATGCGCCCGGTCACGGATCGGCTGAAGATCTCCCGCGAAAAGCTCGCCTACATCATCGACTCCACCGCCGCACCGTTGGCGGCCATCGCGATCATCTCCACGTGGATCGGCTTCCAGCTCGGCCTGATCGATTCGGCGATCAAGTCGATCGGTTTCGACGAGGGTGCCTATTCGATCTTCCTGAATTCGCTGCCGTACAACTTCTACCCGATCCTGTCGCTTTTCTTCGTGTTGCTCATCGGTTTCACCGGCCGTGATTTCGGCCCGATGGCGAAAGCGGAAAAGCGGGCGTTTCATGAGGGCAAGCTCGTTCGAGATGGGGCCGACGTGGGAGATTCCGGCAATGACGACGAAGAAGAGGACGGCGGCGAGCTGCATGTCAAGGATGGTGCGCCACGCTACATGATCAACGGCCTGTTGCCCATCGGCACGCTGATCGTCACGGTGGCCGCAGGGCTCTACCTGACCGGCGAGGGCGATACGCTGCGCGAGATCGTCGGCAGTGCCGAGTCGAACAAAGTGCTCGTCTGGGCCGGTTTGCTCGGGGTTCTGGTGGCAGCTCTGATGTCCATCGGTTCGCGCATCCTTACCGTCAGTGAAACCATGAACGCCTGGTTCGCCGGCTTGAAGACGGTGCTGTTCGTGATGATCATCCTGACGCTGGCCTGGTCGCTGGCAGCCATCGCGGAAGACCTGATGACGGCGAATTTCCTGGTATCGGTGCTGGGCGACTCACTGGCTCCCGAATACCTGCCCGCCATCCTGTTCGTACTGTCGGCCGCCGTGGCTTTCTCGGTCGGCACCAGCTGGGGCACCATGGGAATCCTGATGCCGTTGGCCGTACCGCTGATCTGGACGATCATGCAGAACGGCAACATCGCCGACGCCGAGCACAGCTACATCCTGTATGCCACCATCGGCACCATCCTCGCCGGCAGTGTGTGGGGCGATCATTGTTCGCCGATATCCGACACCACCATCATTTCGTCGGTGTCTGCAGGGTCCGACCACGTCGATCACGTCCGCACGCAGATACCTTATGCCTTGCTGGTAGGAGCGGTGTCTCTGGGGGCCGGCCTGATTCCGGTAGGTTTCGGCGTACCCTGGTGGATCTGCCTGCCGGCAGGTGCCGCGTTGTTGACCGGCGTGCTACTTCTCATCGGAACCACGGTGGGGGAGGAAGGGGCAGCGCAGGATGATCGCACCGGAAGTGTCAAGGACGACGGTGACGAGAACGCCTCCGACCACTCCCCTGGCAGGAGTAACGGTGCCGATGTAGATCGTACGGAGCCGCGGCGTGAGCCAGCCACGGATCCCGCCTGAATCGGGGCTTGACCCAGGAAAGTCGGTGGCGTCGTAAAAGCGGTACCATCGGTTTTCCGAACTCAAGACCCGCCGAACTTCATGAATCTTGAAAAGACCATCTTCGGGTTCTTCGTCCTGCTGGCGCTGACGCTGAACTTCAGCTTCGTCAATGGCGAGATCGACAATCCAAGTCATCACAACGTGTGGTTGCTGTTCGTCGCCATCATCGCCAATGTACTGGCCACCGGGCTGAAGCTCGGTGAGCGATCGCAGACCGGTGCGTTGCTGCTGGCCACGGCACTGGTGGCCGATCTGCAATTGTTCGCTGCCGCCACGCTCTGGACGATCGCCGCGCACACCACGGACGCCGGCGTCACGAACGACGTGCTGGCGTCGATCGTGTCGCTCGCCTTCGGTGCCCTGATAGCGAATGTGGTCTCAGTGGTGATCGTGGTATCCGAAACCCTGATGGCGAGACGTTGATCGGGGCCAGGCCTGTTGTTTCAACGGGCCCCCGCCGAGTGCCGTCGACAGGTGTTGACGAGTTCGGGTTAGCCTGCGGGGCGGTTCGGCTCCAGCGTCATGGCTGAAGGTACGAACATCGATCGGGTCACCATGATCGTGCTGCGCTCCATGCGCGTGCCGATCATGCTGCTTTTCTCGGTCTATTGCATCGGTATTGCAGGCTTCACCCTGATTCCCGGCGTCGATGACGACCCGCTGAGCTTCTTCCACGCGCTTTACATACTGTCGTATACCGCCACGACCACCGGCTTCGGCGAATTGCCGGATACGTTCAGCAATGCGCAACGGCTGTGGGCCATCGTGATGCTGCATGTCAGTGTGGTGGCCTGGCTCTATTCAATCGGTGCCATCATCCGTCTGATACAGAACCGCCACTTCCGCAATGCGGTGTCACGCTACCTGTTTGCCCGGCGCGTGAGCAGGGCTGATGAGCCTTTCGTCATCATTTGCGGCTTTGGTGATGCCGGCAGCCTGCTGACCCGCGGCCTGAACGACCAGGGCATAGGTGCCATCATCATCGACAACGATGTTGATCGGATCAAGGCGTTGAACCTGCGCAACTTCGAGGTCAGGGTGCTGGGCGTGCATGCCGACTGCAGCGATCCACAGGTGCTGCGCGACGCCGGTTTGCAGCATGCGCTGTGTTTGGGCATCGCGGCAGTCACCGATGAAGACTACGTGAACATGAAGAGCGCCGTCATCACACGGGTGCTGAATCCGGATATCAGCCCGATCTGCCGAATCGATTCCGACATCGTCGGTGATGAACTGGGGCCGCTCGGGTCGGTGACCCAGCTCGAATCGTTCGATGTATTCGCAGATCGGCTGTGCGTCGCCCTGCAGCGTCCGGTGCTCTACGCATTGAGCGACTGGTTGGTGCGTATGCCGGGAGCCACTCTCGACTACCGCCTCAACTGCCCGGCAGGGCGCTGGATCATCTGCGGCTATGGCAGGATGGGGCGGCGGCTGGAAAAAAACCTCTGTGAGCAGGGAATCGAGGTGGTCGTGATCGACCCAGACATCACCGAAGAAGATGCTGATGAAAACCATGTCAGCGGTTCTGCGAACCAGGCGACCTTGAAGAATGCAGGCTTGGCAGAGGCTGTGTGCGTGATCATCGCGACCGGCAGCGACACGGTCAACCTTCGCATCATGATGACGGTACGTGACATGAATCCGGAGGTATTTCTGGTGATGCGCCAGAACCGCTACCTGAACGAGTTGGTCTTCAACATGATTCCGGTGGATCTCGTGATGCATCCTGATCGCGTGATAGCCCGGCGCATTCAGCTCGAGCTCATATCACCGGCGTTGCAGCCGTTGCTCGACCACCTGGAAAACTGCCCGCTGGTAGACCTGGAAGACCTGATCGGTCGCCTGCGCACCGCTGTCGGTATGGACTTGCCTGTGCTGTGGATCATCAAGCTCGATGAAACGACGGCACCCGCATTGCAAGGACGGCCCTCTCAGGAAGGTACGATCAACCCGACACTGAGAGACCTCATGCGTGACCCTCAGGACCGGGAATTGCTGGTAGGCTGCGTGCCTTTGATTCTCTCCAGAAACGACAGGGAAACCCGTATTCCCGATCTAGACACGGCGCTGCTCGAAAATGATCAGCTGCTGTTCTGCGGTACCCGACACGCGCGGAGCACGCTGGATGGTACGCTGAAGAACCCCTATACGCTCGAGTACCTGGTCAGTGGCGAAGAACCGCCGCGCAGCTACGCGGTGCGCGCCTTGCAGCATTGGACGGCACGATCGACGTGATCCGTTGCGTGCCTCTCGCGCGAGGCCACACATTTTTGCCCGAGCTAAAGTTCCATTTGCGCGACCGTGCCACAAGCCGGGCATCTGTGTATCAAAACGATGGTCACGCCGAGCGCTAAGCTGGATCTGGCCCGCGCACGGTAGACACGATCGGTTGGTTTTTACCGTGCGCTCTCCCGGGCCGTGTCGATGGGTGAAGCCGTTTTCACTCCACACCTGTACCAGAGGGGATGCATAACGTGAAGAAGCTGATGTTCGCCTTGCCATTCGTCGCCGGGGTTTCCTGGGCGGGTACCACCCTCTACACGGGTAGCCAGACACGAGACGCCTATGATCAGCTGATTACCCAGCTCGATCAGATGAGCGGGCTCACGGTAAGCAATGAGACCTACTCGGCCGGCTTCATGAAGAGCCTGGCGGTCACGCAGGTGCGCACATCCGAGGCACCGGATGCGCAGGTGCTGCTGCGCTTGCAGCACGAGATCCACCATTCGCCGGTTGGCGTGGGCGATGGCTCGCCACGGGTTGGCGCCGCACGCATCGAGACCCGGTTGCTGACCGACCAGATGAGTGCCGACTGGCAACAGGCTCTCGCGAAGTTCGACCATGGCGAGGCCTTCCTGTTGACCTCCGATGTGGATTTCGCAGGTAACACCGGTAACGCATTGGTGGTCAACGGATTGCACACGAATGACGACGAAATCGAACTCGGTTTCGAGGGTGCGACGTTGAATTTTGACAATGAGGTCGATGGCCGATTCAGCGGTATGGGCACCATCGGCCAGTTGTTATTGAGCAGCCCGGACGGCATGCGTCTGCAGATGGAGCCCGGTACGACCGAGGCTGACCTTCAATGGGTGGGGAACGGTATCTATACGGGTACTCAATCGATCAGCTTCCCGCGATTCGAGCTGGCGGATTCGTCGGGCCAGACGCTCGGATCGATCGAGGAGGTATCGCTTTCCGCGGACATGAAGGTCAATGATGACGCACTCGACAGCGGTACGACGTTCAAGGTCGCGGCCATCGATTCACCGCTGCCGCTGAATTCGGGCTCGTTGCAGGTGAACATCGACGGGCTGTCACTGAGGGGTCTGGAAGCTTACCAGGAGGTGACCAACGAGCTCGTGTTGACGAACCCGGATGCGTTGGACGACGACGCCATTGTTATCAGGATTCTCGATGCCATGAAGCAGGTGATCGCACCGGGTGCAGGCATGACCTACACGCTGGCATTGAACAACGATGGCGGCGATGCCGATGCGAAGCTTGCGTTGAAGTTCAAGGGCGACGGTTCCGCCACCGGTCGCGAGACCATCGCGACGGTCGGTGATCTGTTGCGCGCGATGACGGGTTCGTTGACGGTGAGGGCGGACGCTGACGCGCTGGCGCTGACGCCGGCGCCCATGCTGCTGGCTTCCTCGCCGGCACTGTCGGCCTATGTGATCGATGACGGCGTGAGCTACCGTACCGAGATGGATGTTGCCGATCTCATCGTAAACATCAACGGCGAACCGTTGTCGCTGGAGCAAATGTTGGGTGGTGTGCTGGCGATGCCGCTGAACATGGCGATGTTGTCGGATCAGTAACCGTTTCCACGGTCCCTGACGGCAATCGGCAATTCGCTGTGCCGTTTCGCCATTCGGTGATGCACTTCGGATCGATCGTTGCCTTCCATGGCCTGTAGCTTCCCACTGCTTGCTATGCTGGCTGCTGTCAAGTGGAGCGACCAGCCATGCCCGATGCCCGAAGAATAGTGATCACCGGAGTCAGCCGCGGTCTCGGGCGTGCCCTGACCGGTGAGCTGGCGGCGGCCGGTCACACGATCATCGGATGCTCACGCACCGCTGGCGCTATCTGGGATCTGCAGCAGACGCACGGCAGCCCGCATCGTTTCGATACGCTCGATCTCACGGACGATGTTGCCGTCAGGCGCTGGTGCGCAAGCCTGGTGGCTGACGGCGGCGCGCCGGATCTGGTGATCAACAGCGCCGGCCAGATCAATCGCTCCGCGCCGCTGTGGGACGTACCACTGGACGAATTCAGGCAACTGATCGATGTGAACCTGGTAGGCGTCTTTTCGGTCATCCGGCACCTGCTGCCCGCCATGATCGATGCCGGGCAGGGGGTGATCGTCAACCTCAGCAGCGGCTGGGGTCGATCGGTATCACCTGCAGTCGCGCCCTACTGCATGACCAAATGGGGCATCGAGGGGCTGACGCGTGCACTCGCAACCGAACTGCCGGCCGGCTTGGCAGCCATACCCGTGAATCCGGGGGTGATCGATACACACATGCTACGTAGTTGCTTCGGTGAGTCCGCCGACTTGCACATAAAGGTCGACGAGTGGGCCAGGGTGGCTGCACCGTTTTTCCTGTCGTTGGGCGTCGAGCACAACGGTCAGCCATTGAGTGTGCCGTCATGAGTGCCGCCACGCTCGAGAGGCGCTTCATCCAGTGTGATGTATTCACCGCCACACCCACTCGCGGCAACGCTCTGGCCGTGGTGGTGGACGGGGATGGCCTGAGCGAGGAGGCCATGCGGACCTTCGCGGTCTGGACCAACCTGGCGGAGACCACCTTCCTCCTGCCACCTACCGATCCGACGGCTGACTACCGAGTCCGCATCTTCACCCCGACCCGAGAGATGCCTTTCGCCGGCCACCCCACGCTGGGTAGCTGCGCCGCCTGGTTGCATTGTGGTGGCATACCGAAGGATTCCGCCACCGTGCGTCAGGAGTGCGGTGTGGGTATCGTCGAGATCGACTTGACATCGGAGTCGCCGGCCTTCATCGCACCACCCACGCGAATCAGCGAATTACCTGAAAAGGCCGCCGCGGCCCTGGCCGCTGCGATGCAACTCGACCCTGGCAGCATCGTGCGAACTGCCCTGCTCGACAATGGCCCGCAATGGCAGGTGTTCCTGCTCGAAAGCGCCGAGCAGGTGCTCGGCGTGGATTCAGCTGGCACACGCTGGCCTGAGGAGCAGGCGATCGGTCTGATAGGCCCGTACCCGGCCGGTTCGGAGGTCGACTATGAAGTACGCATGCTGGCACCGTCCAGCGGCATGAGCGAAGACCCGATCACGGGCTCACTCAATGCAGCCCTGGCACATTGGTTATACCAAAGCGGTGAGCTTCAAGACGATATCGTGGTGGCACAGGGGCGGTGTATCGGCCGCGAGGGGCGCGTGTTCATCCGGCTCGACGGTTCAATGCCCGGGCGGGTACGTGTAGGCGGTTCGAGCCATGTACTGATCGACGGATCACTCTGGCTTTAGAGCTACGGTGATGACCCGCTCGCTGTGGCGCCTGTTCAGGCACTACGCCTTCTTCGTCGGCACCTCAGTGTTCATCTTCATCGACCGACGGCTACTCTCACTCATCCGGCTCCGCACCGAATTCGGGGTGGCGTGGCCCCAGCAGCAGGCCTTCGTACGAATCGCGAATCAGCCGGTAGTTGGCGAGCTTCGCCGCATCGTGCGAACGGTCGGTCACGGTGTTGCCGATCTGATTGATGGCGGCGGCTACCAGCACACCGACAAGGCCCTGGCCGCTGGTACTGCCACTGCTGTCTGCATGGTCCACCTCGCCGACCCATAGCTCGGTACCCGTCTTCACATCCACCAACCGGCCGCTGGCGCGCACCCGGGTGGTGGAGCTGAGCAGCTCGAACTTCTGCCCGAATTCCTCAAGCGTCACGTACAGCACGGCATCGGCACCGAATATCTCGTCGAGTTTCTTCAACGACACCGCGTGCATCTCCTCCGGCCCCGGCAGGCCGTTCTCACGCATGAACTCATCGACCACGGCCACCGGAAACACGTAATAGCCCTGATCGCCCAATGGTTGGGATACCGTGGTCAGCCACGAGTAGGAGGCGTTGGCATCGAGCGACTGGTTCAACGGCGGCAGCACCAGAATGGAGCGTGGCATGTACTGCCGGAAGGCGGTGTAATCCTTCGGTTCGGGCGTGACGCAGGCGCTCGTCAGAATCGCAAGCAGGCCGGCGATGGCGAGGCTACGGCAAGCCTTGAAATACGGAAGGGTCATCGTTGCGCTTTCATCCGCTCGAGCAGGCCATCGATGAAGACGGCGGATTCAGGGAATACCGCGCGCTCTTCCTTGAACAGGGCGACGGCCCGGCCGGTATTCCCCTGGTTGTAGTAGAGGTAGCCGAGTTGCACGCGAACCCCCGGCGGAATCTGCTGGCCCTCGGCCTCGGTGCGCGCCATGTCTTCGGACAACGACGTGGCATCGGTAACCGGATCGGACTCACCGGGGTTCTTGTAGGGTTGGTAGATGATGTCCTCGTAGGCGCCCCAGCGGTACAGCGGAGGTTCAGGCGTCACGCAACCGACCAGTACTGTGCTCAGTAGAATCAAGGCGAGCAAAGGCTTCATCGACAGCGGTGCGAACGGTGGCACGGGCGCCCTCGTGCGTTGCACCGTATGCGGAGCTGCCATCAGACGTCGCGGTGCAGTGATGCAAGCGACCGTGCTCATTCCTTCGTCGGTGACCAGGCACCCTGTTCGAGCCCATCGACCAGATTGTTCACCGCTTCGGTGATGGCGAAGTTCAGCACCTTGCCGTTCAGCGTGGCATCGTAACCGGCCGTACCGCCGAAGCCGACGACCTCCCGATTCGACAGGGCGTACTCTCCGGCACCCTGCGCGGAGTAGACGACGCGTGAGCTCTTCACGTCGACCAGGTTCAACGCGACCTTGGCATAGGCGACCTGTTTCTTGCCCGAACCGAGAATGCCGAACAGCTGCTGGTCTCCGGTGGTCTTCCTGCCGAATTCGGTGACATCGCCGCCCACGGCGATCTGCGCGCCCTGCAGGCTCTGGGTCGTGCCGCTGAGCTTCGCCTCCTCGGTGATTTCGCGCATGTTGTCCCGGTCGACGATATCGAAGCGGTTGGTTTGCTGCAGATGCGTCTTCAGTATGGTCTTGGCCTGGCTGCCGAGACGATCATCCCCATCGGAGAACAGCCCGCGCTGGTAGGAGGAACGGTTCTGGAAGTTGCCGATCACCAGCGCGTAGCGTGGCCCGCTGTAGGAGGTGTCGTAGGTGCGTACGGTCTCGGCTTCGACGACCTTGCGTGATTCGGTTGCGCAGCCGGTGAAGGTCGTGGCCAGGGCGATCAGCGCCGCAACGGCTAGCAGGCGAGTCATTCGAATGGGCATTGTCTGTAGTCTTCTCTTTGGAGGGTGGCCGGCGTGGCAGCTGAAGCGGGCCGGCCGACCAGGACGGCGTCACGGGTGTTCAAGCTGCACTCACCGGCAACGTACACCATGCTCGCGACATCACCCGGGTGGCCTTGAGCAGTTTGAACCGGTAAGAGTGATCATGATCCTAAGTGTCGTATGCAGCGACAGCCACTCGTTTCAGGCTGGAGCGAGGTGAAGATCACGCCGGAAATCGGTAGAGCATTATGTGATAGGTGCCAATCGGCACGAAACCGAGTACCTCATAGGCCTTTCTTGCAGCCCGGTTGCGATTGCCGGTGAAAAGTATTGCCTGATTCATACCCTCATGGCGGGCGGTGCTCAGTGCACCGGCCACCACGGTTCGGGCATGGCCGCGCCTGCGCAGGGCTTGCGGCGTCCAGACGCCGCCGATCTGGATAGTATCGTCGATACCGGCGTTGAATGTGCAGGCAGCCAACAAATCGCGCTTGCCCCGCTCCTTCCCGTTGCCCGTCAACACCCACTGATGGCCACCTTCGATCAGCCGTCGCACTGACTTGCGCGACGTTTCCAGCATGGACGTGCGCTCCGTCGCGCCCAGCAGCTCGATGTTGTAGTCGACCGACCAGCGGGCCAGTGTGTCGAGATCCTCCAGAGTGGCTCGCCTCACGCCATCGACGCCACCCGAAGCGGTCGGCAGGATCAGATCGGCAAGGTCGAGCGAATACAGTCGCTCCTCACTGTCGAACACCGGCGGCACATCGCTGCTTACGGCCGCTGCCGCACGAACCTGATCGGAAGGCCCGAGAAGACCGTTGAGTGATCGTTCGGACGACGCCCTGACATGACGGGCCAGAGCCAGCGCATCGTCGGGAGCCTGCAGCGTCAGCATGCCGTTCCAGTAGTGCGCGGCCACCCCGGTGATCTCGCCATCGCACAGGCTTGCCACATACGTACCCTGAAAGGCCTTGCCCTGATCTTCCAGGCCGGCACGCCGGGCATTGCTGAGCAGGATCAGCGAAGCCTCACGATGCGACTGCAGGAATTGCATCAGCAAAGGCAGATCATCGTTGCCCAGTGGGCGAATGGTCCGGGTACCCGGGCTTTTCATCAACGGTGCCGTTAGGTGAGTCAGACAGGAGCGTCAGTGCACTGTAATGCCCGTGACACTCTATCACTCGGTTCGGCCGATCAGTAAGGCACATGGGCGGAAGCGTCGCATGCCATTCCGCACCCACCCTCCGTTTCCCTCTCAGTCTCGACCGATCCGGCTGCCACACCCTTCTGTACCACCGACAGATGCGGAAACGGGATGTTCCAACCTTCTTCGTTGCACGTTCGCACGCAGGCGCGCTGGAGGATACGCTCGATGCGCAGGTATGACTTCGCAGCCCTGGTGTCGAAGGTGACGAACAGCAGGTAGTCGAGTGACGACGAGCCGGCGGCCTTGAGCTCGACCAGTATGTCCTTGACGAATTCGGCCACATCGCTGTTATCGAGATCATCCCGGAGTGTATTGCGTAGCTTGCGTGGCACCTCGTCGAGCGCGTCGGCCTGCTGGTCGTAGTCAAGGCCGAACACGGTCCAGGCACCGAACACTTCGCCGCGCGAGAGGTTCACCATCGACATCGCATAGAACTCGGCACTTGGAACGGCGCGGCGTTGCCCCCCACCGGTCTTGAGCTCCACGGTATCCGGGGATTGGCTCAGCACTTCGGCGAACATGGAGCCTTCGATCATGACCATGTCGCCGCGCGAAGTCGGGAACCAGGTTTCCTTGCCGACGATGGGGCGCGAAGTCGCGACGTGCAGTTCGGACAGTGGTATACGCAGGATGCCGGTAAGTTCCGGGTTCCTGAGGATGGTAAACATGTTCACCGCTTCCACGCGCCAGGGCAAGCCGTGGTACACGACGCGCTCCGCCTCACGCAATCCACCCACGTTCAGCAGCAGGCGGGCCTCGGCCACGTAGCGTGGCAGTAGATGGCGTACGCTCAGGGCAAGCCCTACCATCAGCAGGATCAACAAACCGAGCAGCAACACGTCGCCGCGTTCGTAGAACACGATGAAGACGACCACCAGGCAGACCAGGAAGGTGAACGCCCGCACGCTGTATTCGGCCATGCGGTAATGGGTGCGGCTGCTGGGCTCTGTCTTGTCGAGCAGTTTGCGGCGGTAGCCGCTCATCATGAATCGGATCAGCAGGTAGACGAAGCCTGCGGCGCCCGTGGCGATCAACAGTGTCAACCCACGACCCTTGATGAAGTCCATCAGGGTGCCGGTCAGGCTGTCGAACAGGGAGGCGTCGCCCTGCAGGGAGCTGATCTGCAGGCGCGCCACATCGATCTCGTTCTGGGCATTGTTGAAGCGCTTCTGCCAGTTGCCGTTCAGCGTCTTGATCGAGCGCGCCAGGGTTTCGTTTTCAGGTTCTATCGCGGCTGCGGAATTGCGCAAGGCTTCGAGCGCATCGCCGGCAGTGCTTCGCTCCCGGCGGTGTTGGGCGATGGCTTCGTTGAGTTCACTGATGCGGCGCGGTTTTTCGGTCAACTCCTTGAGGCTGTCGAGCACCGGCTTGGCGATCAGTGCAATATCCTGCTTCCAGTCTGATTCGACGACCTCGCCGCTGTTGATGAACAGCGTGGAATCGGCGCCCCCGGTGGCCAGGCGTTCGAAGGTGTCGCGCAGCTTGTCGATCTCCTGCGTCAACTGATCGACTTCGGCCTGCAGGTCGACTGTCTCTTCCGGCCCGGCGCTCTCGAGCTGGTCGCCGACGGCCTTGCGCTCGTCGGTCTTCGCATCGATGATCACCTGGACCTTCTGCAGACGCTCCCGGGTAGCCCGCTTCTCGGCCTCGGCCTTCGGGTCGGAAGGGGCTATGGCCTTGTCTTCCGTGGAGCCTGCAGCGCCGCCCACGGCCGGCTCTTCGGTATTCGCGATAGCGTTGGAAGCCTTGGCGGGAGTGCTCTCGGTCGTTTTTTCCTGCGCAAGGCTCGGTGCCGTCGCCACAGCGCCGATCAAAACCATCGCGAACAGGAAGATCATGCCGTGGCGTACCTGCCTGGCCCATTCCGTGTGCATCGCCTGGTTACTGCTGCCACTGCCAATGGTCTGCCGCTCGAGTTCAGTCGCCGCCCGGCCCGAGATTGTCCGTGTTGAAGATCGAATCGAAGTTCTCGGTGCCAGTTCGACCCTTGCGATCGTTGCCGGGTGCTGTTTCTGAGGGTGGATCATCCGTGGGGCTCGTGTCGGCGGGAGTCGTGATCGCTGCGTCCCGTGCGGCCTTGCGGCGCTCGCGCAGCGCCTCGATGCGTAGCTTGGTGCGCTGCTGCTTTTCAGCCTTGACAGCCACCTTGCATTCATCTACACCGATCGTGCCAGCCATCACGGTGGTTCCGAGGCCCGCGATCACGACCAGCACGATCATGATCAGCGCCGGATCACGAAACCAGGGAGGCTGCACGCGCGCCGACGGGCCCTTGCCAATCGGTGTAGTGCCGGACGCCTGAGCACCGATCCCCGTGGTCGAGCTCGCCATCGAACGAGCCAGCTCGCGCCGCCTCAGCACTTCATGAATCGCCGCTCCCACCAGTGTGATGACCACGATGACCACGGCCAGCGCACTGATGGACGGATCGATGCCGTAGCGCACCTTGCTGGCCAGCACGGTGGTCAGGGTGCTGGTGGAGATGGCCGTGAACACGGTGGTGTTGTAGTTCTCGAACGACGCCAGGAACGCCAGTACTGCTGCCGAGGCAATGGCAGGCTTCAGGAACGGCAGCAGGATCTTGCGGAACGTTTGCCAATGGCTGGCACCAAGATCGAGTGCTGCCTCCTCCTGTTCGGTGTCGAAGCGTTGCAACCGCGAAATGAACACCAACATGCAGTAGGCGGCGATGAAGGTGGACTGGCCAATGATGGTCAGAAAGAAGCCGTCGTAGAAGATCGAGCTGCGCGTGGCGCCGAACATGGTGCCAATGCGGTCCCAGAAGAGCAGGGTCGAGATGCCGAGCACTACCCCGGGCACCAGAATCGGCGAGATCACGAGGGTGTAGTACCAGGGGCGCACGCGCTCCTTCACCTGCATCAGCATCAGCGCCGCCGCCAGGCCCAGGGGTACGGCCGTGCACACCACGCCTGCACCGATGAACAGGCTGTTGCGCAGGCCATCGAGCAGTCGCGCATCCGCGGCCAGTGCGTTGAACCACTCCACCGTGAAGCATTCCCACGGCGCCACGCGCGGGAAGGCGGAACTGTTGAAGGCGGTCAGACACATGATGATCAACGGGCCGAACAGATACGCGAAGAACATCAGTACGAACAGCAGCGAGAACCCCTGCCGAAGGCGATCGGCTGTCATTTCGCCGTCACCTGGCCCCAAGGCGGAGCCGTCACCTGGCCCCGAGGTGGAGCCGTCACCTGGCCCCGAGGCGGAGCCGTCATTTGGCCCCGAGGCGGAGCCGTCATTTGGCCCCGAGGCGGAGCCGTCATTTGGCCCCGAGGCGGAGCCGTCATTTGGCTATGTCGCCGAGTTTCACCTTGAACAGCCGCATCATCAGCAGCACGAACAGGATGCAGGCGATCAGCAGCACCAGTGCGTAGGCCGAGCCGCGTGCCCAGTTGGCGGAATTGTTGAACGCCTTGTAGATCAGCTCGGTAAACCACAGGCTGCTCGGGCCGCCGAGTACCTGCGGGGCGGCCAGCGCACCGGCCGAGAGCATGAACACCATGGTGCAACCGGAGCTGATGCCGGGCTTGGCATGTGGCAGCACGATACGCCAGTGAATGCGCCACCAGGGCGAGCCCAGGTCGCGAGCCGCCTCAAGCTGGTTGCGATCGAGGCTTTCCACCGCGTTGTAGATCGGAAAGATCATCAGCAGGATGTACGCGTATGACAGGCCGCTGTAGAGCGCCACGTTCTCGCGGATGAAGTCATAGGGCTGATCGAGTATTCCCATTGCCAGCAGTACATCGTTGATCACGCCATTGCTGCCGAACAGCACGCGGAACGCGAAGGCCCGCAGTATTTCGTTGATCCAGAAAGGCACGATCAGCGAAATCACCATCAGCCTTGCCCAGCCCCCCTTGGCCACATGCGCCAGGTAGAAGGCCACGGGGTAGCACAGCGCCAGGTCGATGATCGTGACGAACACGGCGGCCAGGATGGTCCGTCCGAATACCGCCAGGTCGATGACGTTGTACTGACCTTGCGAGTTGGCGCTGCCGTAGAGCAGGTATTCGTAATGCTGCAACGTATACACGTGCTTCTCGCCGCCCCACTGAGGTGGTGGCACGTTGGCGCGAAACGAGAAGTCGATCATGAATGCCTGCGGCAGCACGATCATGACCACGATCCACAGCAGCACGGATATCAGCAGGAACAGGCCCAGGCCGATACCGTTGCGGGTGAAATAGTCTCGCCAGTATCGAAGCACTACGCGGCGGCTACCGAGCCGGGTGGCAGCGCAACGGACTGCCGGGCGGAAAAACCAAGCCTGATCTTGCTTCCCGGCTCCCGTGCAGTGGCCCGACCATCATTCACCGCCGAGACGGTCACGATCGGCCCACCGTCGTTCAGTTGAACGTGAACCTGCCATAGATTGCCCTCGAATTCCTGCCGCAACACCACACCCGATACCTCGTTGTCGGCGGTGTCGCCGGCCTGCAACATGCGCATCGCCTCCGGACGCACGAAGACCATGGCGTCAGCCTTCGCGCTCAGCTCGACGTGGCCATCGCGTGCCACCGTGCGGGCGCGCAGTGTGCCCAGGGGGCTCTGCACCGAGGCCTGGCCGGCATCGATGGAATCGACAGTGCCGCTGAACACATTGTTCTCGCCGACGAACGAGGCCACGAAAGCGCTCTGCGGAGAATCGTAGAGTGTGGTGCCGTCCGCCACCTGCTCGATCCGGCCTTCACGCATCACGGCCACGTGATCGCTCATCGTCAGCGCCTCGCCCTGGTCGTGAGTGATGTAGATGAAGGTGATGCCCACTCGCTGCTGGATGTCACGCAGTTCGGTTCGCATGTGCTGGCGCAGTTTCAGGTCCAGTGCCGACAGGGGCTCATCGAGCAACAGCACATCCGGTTTCGCGGCCAGAGCGCGGGCGATCGCCACCCGCTGCTTCTGGCCACCGGAGAGCTCGGCGATCTGCTTGTCGCCCTGACCGTCGAGAGCGATGAGTTCGAGCAGTTCATCGGCACGGCGGCGGCGTTCGGTTCGGCCCACGCCGCGCACCTCCAGAGCGAACGCGATGTTCTCCCACACCTTCATCAGCGGGAACAGCGCCAGGTTCTGGAAGATCAGGGCGGTGGGGCGACGGTTCGGGCCAATACCACGCATGTCGCGCCCACCGATCAGGATGCGACCCTGCGACGGTGTTAGAAAGCCGGATACAGCCCTGAGCAGTGTGGTCTTGCCGCAACCTGACGGCCCGAGAAAGCTGAAGAACTCACCGTTTTCGATGTGGATGCTGGCCTCCCGGGCGGCCACGAAATCGCCGAAGCGAATCCAGACATCATCGAGGGTGACGTCAGCGGTCATGCCGGCGGTACCCCGATGATCTCTTCATGCCTACCCCCGGTTCAACCCACGGTAACCTACCGTGGGCACTCGACCCGAGGCACGTCAACTCGAGGTACTCAGACGGCAAGAAACTTGTTCTCGTACTCGGTGCGCACGTCGGCGTACCACTGGGGCTCGGCCGGCCAGGGATTGAGGTTGGCCAACGACTCGTCCGGGTAGGCTTCGGCAAAGTTCTGCTTGTAGGCATCGCCTGCAAACTTGTCAGCACCGAGTACCGCCGAATTGTAGCCGTGGGTGTCGATCGCCTTGCCGGCGGGCTCCGCCTGATAGCAGAATTGCACGAAGGCATAGGCTTCCTCGGAATTTGCCGCCGCGGAAGACAACGACATGCCGTCCACCCAGGCCATCGCCCCTTCCTTCGGCGCCTGGTAGGTCACCGCTTCGCCCGCGGTCTTGAGTGCCAGTGGCGGGCCATCCCAGGTTTGGCCGACGATGACGCCATCGTTGAGCAAGCCGTTCTTCTGAGTGTCGGCATCGTTCCAGATCAGTTTCAGGTTACCCTTGCGCTCGGTGACGAAAGCGAGAATCTGGTCCCACACCTTGCGCATGTTCTCTTCGTTCTCGTAGGCCCGCCACACCGAACCCGGCTCCATCAGGCCTGCGGACTCCATATGCAGGCCTGCACCGAGCATGCCCGAATGCGCACGGATCATCGTCTTGCCGGCGTTCTCCTCCGCCCAGACATCGCCGTAGCTCGGCACGCCACCCTCGGGTTCGAATTCGTCGGTACGCCAGCCGATACCCTCGGTGCCCCAGATCTGCGGCAGCCAGTGCGAACCCTTGCCGGCGAAATCCCATTCGGCGTCGCCGACCTTGAGCATCGACGGGTTGGCCTGATCGACGTTGCTGATCTTCGAATAATCCCATGGTTGCAACAGTTCCAGCTCGCTCCACTGGCCCGAACGATTGTTGGTCGGCGAGCAGATGTCGAACCCGGCACCCTTGGTCGCCTTCATCTGGTTGATGATCTCTTCGTTCGAGCCGATGCCGGTGTGATTCAGCTTGATGCCGGTTTCACTGGTGAAGGCCTCCTTCCAGCTGTCGGGCAGGTAGTCCGACCACATCAGTACGTTCAGTTCGCCGGACGAAGCCAGTGCCTTCGGGCTGATGATCCAGGGGCCGACCGCCGCCGTGGCACCCGCTGCCGCAACACCCTTGACGAAGCGGCGCCTGCTGCCGCGTAAAGCTGTGTTTTCACTCTTGAGCATGATCAATTCTTCCGAATGATGAAAGTCGCACGTTGACAGGCTTGCAGTGTACGACAAGGCTTCAGGGCCTGCGCACGAAAATCGGAAAGGCGGTGCTGATACCGCCGCGCGATGACGTATAGCCCTGCACGCGGAAGCCGAGACCGGATGGCCCTTCCCAGGGCTGCGCACGCGGGTTGTCCGCCTGGCGATAGGCATTGAGCACCACGTCGATCACCTCGTTCGACGACAGTTCATCGGGGAACATGCTGGAGAATTTCTCCGACCAGTCGTTGCCGTCACGAATTGCCACACGGGCGGTGTAGACACCCGAGGCATTGGGTTCGTCCTGCAGCCGCACGACCCTGGCACCGGCAGGATCCCTGCCGCCGGGACGGGAGTGAAACCCGGTGGGCTTGCCGCTGCGGTTGATCTCACCGTGGAACACATGCGAGAGGTTGATGTTCGGCTCGGTATCAGACCAACCGGTGGTGGCGGGCTCCCGAGCGTCGGCCCGGTCGAACGATGTGCCCGCGTCCTGAGCCGCCTCAGCGCTGCTGGCATCACGCCCGGCGACCGCATCGGACGTGCTGATCGTCGATGGCCCGGAACCCTGGCCTGCCAGTTGGTGCAGGTCGATACCGAACTGGTCGAGATTGACGCCGAGGCCGATCAGCACCAGGGCAGCGACGGGCAGATAACGCTTGTATCGATTCATTCGCCGGAATATGGCAGTGCAGTGAGCATGCCGTCAACTCTCGCCGGGGAAGGCGGAGGGTTGATCCGGGACGGTGGCGACAACCCGTATAGTCGGTAGCCTCCCGGCGCATCGTGCCGTGCCTCGAGCCGCATGGAACAGGGAAATCGGTACAGGAGCCATGATCGTCGTTGCCGGCCAGACCGGTGATGTACCACAGATTGCTTGCCTGATTTAGGGCATAATCGATCTTCCGCTGTTATAATTCAGTAGCTTGGCGCCTGCTGGCTGGTATTTTTCCGTTCGTGGGAAATTCGTCGGCCCCAAGGCCTTGACAGGAGGTTGATAGTTACACGATGAACAGCTGTACACAGGCTCAGCCATCGCACCATGAGCGGATAATCCGCCTCTCGAGTCGTGGTTTCCGGTTGATCAAGGTTGCGTTGTATCAGAACAAGCACCAACTTGCGCTGGATATCGCGGATGCCATGCAGGAGCTGCCGCTGGTCGACCACGGTGCCGACTACGATCAGCTCACCAACCGGCTCGATCACGTAGCCTGCAAGTACGACAACGCTACCGATCTGCACGGTTTTGCCGATTCCTGGCTGACCTGGGCCTCGAAACGCCGCCTCGACGCCTGACGGCCTGTCTGTAGAGCGCTCTCAGGCCACATGGCGTGACGCGTCGTCGGCCGCGAACAGCGACAGGATATCGTCGGCGGTAAGGTTCTTCAGCGCCAGCGGCTCGCTGCGGCTCACCGTCTGATCCGACAACTGCTGCTTGTACGCCTGCATCGCCAGAATCTTCTCCTCCACCGTGTTGCTCGCCACCAGCCTGTAGATGAACACCGGCTTGGTCTGGCCGATGCGGTGAGCGCGATCGCTGGCCTGGTTCTCCACCGCCGGGTTCCACCACGGGTCGTAGTGGATCACCGTATCGGCCGCCGTCAAATTGAGCCCGGTACCGCCCGCCTTCAGGCTGATCAGGAACAGCGGCACGTCACCGTGCTGGAAGGTATCCACGACCTCCGCGCGGTTGCGGGTGCGCCCGGTGAGCTTTACATAGGGAATCTGCCGCTCGGCGAGCGCCACCTCCAGAATGCCGAGCATTTCGGTGAACTGCGAGAACAACAGGATCTTCTTGCCCTCGGCGATCAGCTCGTCGAGCATCGACAGCAACAGCTCCGTCTTCGCCGATTCCACGATACCGCGTGCGGTATCGAGCTTCACCAGCGCCGGGTGGCAGCACGTCTGGCGCAGCTTCAACAGCGCATCGAGCATTTCTATATGGCTACGGGCCACACCGCGTTCGCGCAGCAACTGCTGCACGCGATGCTCCATGCTCACACGGATGCTTTCGTACAGCCGCGCCTGAGCGCCTTCGAGCGTGACTTCGCGAACGATCTCGGTCTTCGGTGGCAGTTCGCTGGCCACCTGCTCTTTTTTCCTGCGCAACAGGAACGGCCGCACCAGGGTGGCAAGGCGTTGCTGGCGATCCACGCTACCGTGGGTTTCGATCGGGTTGCGGAAGTAGCGGTTGAAGTGCTTGCGCGAACCCAGGAAACCCGGCATCAGAAAATCGAACAGCGACCACAGCTCACCCAGATGATTCTCCATCGGAGTGCCCGACAGGCAGATGCGTCGGCGCACGTGCAGGGTTTTCAGGGCCTGGGTGACCTTGGCCGTCGGATTCTTGATCGACTGGGCTTCATCGAGTACCACGCAGCCGAAATTCTGCGCGTCGAGCAGTTCGATATCACGTGTGACCAGCGCATAACTGGTCACCAGGATGTCGACCTGATCAAAGCGTATGCCGCGTGCCTTGCGATCGGTGCCGTGCCAGATGGCACAGCTCAAGGTGGGGGTGAAGCGTGCGATCTCGCGTTGCCAGTTCACCAGCAGGCTGGTCGGTGCGACGATCAGCGTCGGTGCGGTCAGCCTGCCGATGCTGCGTTCGTGAAGGATGTGTGCCAGCGTCTGCACCGTCTTGCCCAGACCCATGTCGTCGGCCAGAATGCCGTTGAAGCCGTACTCGGCCAGAAACCCCAGCCAGGAGACGCCTTCGTGCTGGTATTGACGCAGCGTCGCCTCCATGGCATCCGGCAGGGCGACCGGATCGATGCCTTCGAAGTTCCTGAGCTTTTCAGCGGTGGCGAACAGTTCGCCGGCACCGCGCCACGACACATTCACCCCCATTCCCTGCCACTGGGCATCGAGGGTGTCCAGTGTGGCGGCACGTTGCCGTGGCAGTCGCAATTCGCCATTCCGCGCCTGAGTTTCGCGCGAGGGATCGTCGAACAGTTCCAGCAGCGTATCAGCCACCGGCTTGAACACATCCGGAGCAATCTCCAGCCATTCGCCATCCTGCGCCTGCAACAGTATCGACTGGTCCCGCTGATCGCTCTGCAGCCAGTCGACGACCAGCGGCAGCAGGTCGAAGGTCTGCTTGCCGTATTCGAGCTTGAGCGCCATGTCGAACCAGTTCGAAGTGGTCTCGGACACGGTGGCTTCGATGCGGGTGACACTGTTGAAGTTGAGGTCGAACGGCTCGCGCGTCTGCACTCGCCAGCCTTCCGCCTCCAACTCAGGCTGCGCGTCGAGCACTTGCTGCCAACTGCGGGCTATCGACTGCACATCGTGTGAACGCGGCAAGCGATCAGCCTTGGAGAAGAACTTCGGGTCGCGGCCCTGAGCGGCTTCGAAATCCGTGAAGCGCTTGCCGAAGTCGACCACGTGACGCGTTTCACCGACCAGGTCGCGCTTGAGCACCAGTGGCCTGCCGTCGGCCGTCTTGCCTTCCAGGCTGCCATCGGCTTCCATGCCGGCGAACGGCAACACGTAGTCGTCATAGCGAAAGCGGATGGTGGCGAAGAAATGCCGAATGTCTGCGCTGTCGTCGCGCGACTGCAGCAGCAGCACCGGTCGCGGTGGCACACTCACGCGCACGAAGTCCGGCTCCAACGGTAACGGCAACCTGGCTTCGGGTAACCGCGAGGCCAGGTAGTTGCTGACGGCCTGCGCATTCGCGGCCGGGAGGGGAGGCGCGCTCAGCAGATCTTCAAGCAATGTGACTGCGGGTACCTGCCTGAGCTGACCGGCCAGCAAGCCTTGCCTGGCGATGTACCACGGCGGATCGGCCGGAACCAGCTGCCACTGCTTCGCCACATCCAGCGAGACCTCGAGGCGCATCAGATCATCCTCTCCGGTACGCCAGTCGAATTCGAGCGTGCCGTCATCACCCAGCGCGAGCGGTTGTTCGCGGTCCTCTCCCCAGTAGCAGCGGCGCGTGGCGATGAGCTTGCCCATGAGCAGGTGCCCGATATCGCCTTCGATGGTCAGGGTGCGGTAGGTGAAATCGTTGTTCCTGCCCACGGCCATTTCCAGAATCGCCCGGTCGGTCGCAGTCACCCAGTCCGGGTGGTGGTAATGACCGTGATAGCGGTAGGGCGTCTCCTTGCCAAAGCCGCCACGCTTGAGCAATCGACTTTGGAGGACCTGCAACGTGATGCCCTTCTGGTGCTGCGCCAGCGAGCTTTCATCGAGCTGATAGAACAGCAAGGGCTCGCCCGGCTCATGATGGTCCAGCGCCTGGCTGCCATGGCGGCCGCGATCGACCATGCGCTGCAGCCAGCGATTCACTGCTCGCAGCGTCTGGTCGTCGGCACCGGGGGCGCTGGTCTGCTCGTCGATCCAGCACAGCAGAGAGGCGGCGACGTGCTTGCAGTTGAGACTTACCGGGCAGGAGCACTCGCCCTCGAGGCGATGCGGTGCGATGGTGATGCGTTGCCGATAGGGCTCGCGAGCGCTGCCCTGTACCTCGCTGAACAGCACCTGGGCATCGGCCTGCCATTCGAGTTCGCGAACCGAGCCGTTGGTCTTGTACACACGCCCGCGCGAGGTGGCTACCGAGCCGCAAAGCTCGATCACGTCGTCGAAGTTCAATACACGAGGAAGGCTCTTCACCGGCGAATTGTACCGTGTGAAAGCTTTTCGTCTATTCTCATCGCTCTAAATACGTCAGGCAGATCGCACGAATGAACACGATTGTCAGCACCGCCGACGCGAACGTCGGGCGGCCAGCGGGCCGAACCGACCTTCGAGTTGCCCTTCGCGCAAGCCATGCACAGGGTCTTCGTCCCGGCCGCCGTACGGGTACCGTCGGTGTCTTCCTGTTGTCCGCCGCGATGCTTGCGGGCACGGCGCCTGCGATGGCGACCGACCCGGAAAGCTGCCACACGGTTCGTTTCTCCAATGTCGGCTGGAGCGACATCACGGCAACCACCGCGCTTGCCACCAGCGTGCTCACCGGTCTGGGTTACACCACGGAGGAGGAGGTGCTGAGCGTTCCGTTGACCTACGCGTCGCTGAAGAATGGAGATATCGATGTATTTCTGGGTAACTGGATGCCGACGATGGAAGCAGACATCGCGCCGTTTATCAAAGATGGCAGTGTGGAATCGGTTAGGGCAAACCTGGAAGGGGCGAAGTACACCCTGGCCGCCACTGCAGCCGCCACCGCGCTCGGCATCGAAAGCTTCAAGGATATCGCGACCCATGCCGATGAGCTCGACGGCAGCATCCATGGCATCGAACCGGGTAACGACGGCAATCGACTCATTCGGTCGATGATCGATGAAGATGCGTTCGGGCTGGGCGACTTCAAGATCGTGGAGTCCAGTGAGCAGGGTATGCTGGCACGGGTGGCACGTGCCGCGAAGCGCGATACCCCGCTGGTATTCCTCGGCTGGGAGCCACACCCGATGAACGCGAACTTCGATCTCACCTACCTGGCGGGCGGGGATGACTTCTTCGGCCCGAACCTCGGTGGCGCCACGGTGTTCACCAATGTGCGCAAAGGTTATCTCGAGGCTTGCCCGAACGTGGGCACCCTTCTCGAGAACCTGGAGTTCACACTGGTCATGGAGAACGAGGTGATGAGCGCGATCCTCGATGACGGCGACGACCCGCTGAGTGCCGCAAGCGGCTGGCTGAAGGCGAACCCGGATGTGCTCGGTGCCTGGCTCGATGGTGTCGACGCGCTCGATGGCTCGGCCGGGCAGGATGCAGTGAAGATGGCCCTCGGCCTCTAGCCGAATTCCGGCGGCGCACCATGCGCCTGTCGATGGCCGAGCCGTTCTCCTCCGTCACCCGGTCGATTCGCGCCCACCTGCAGGGCGAGCTGCTCGCGCTGTAACCTCGGGCCACCCCTGCACCCGCCTCACCAGTCCGACCGCTGCGACTACAAGCGTGCACACATCTTGCACGACCCGATGCGAATGCGCTCGATACCGAAATCTCGATACTGAGATAGAGCGCACATCGATCGCAGATCTATCTCCACCGCCCTCGTGCGGGTTTCAGTTGGAGGCGGCCTGCGCCGTTATCCGCGGTATTCGCGAAGGAGATTCCATTTCATGAAACATTCCGTTTTATCCACCACCGTGCTGGCGGGTGTCCTCGCCATTGCTACCGGCTGTTCCAGCACGCCGGCGCCACGAGCCGAGATCGCGTTGTCCGAATCTGCCCTGAAAGGCGCCGAATCGGCTGGTGCACGCGAACACGCTCCGATCGAATTGCGCAAAGCCCGGCAAAAGCGTGACGCTGCCGATGATGCGATGAAAGAAGAGGAATTCGAGCGCGCCGGGCGCTTCTCCCGCGAGGCCGAAGTATACGCCGAGCTCGCCAAAGCCAAGGCCGAGGCGGCGCGATCGGAAGCGGCGCTCAAGGAGGCGAACGATGGCATCAAGTTGATGAAGGACGAGATTCGTCGGGTCAAGGCTCCGAGATAATCGTCTCCGTACATCGCTCTAGTCTCTTTTGATCACACTTGACTGGCTACACCTGCAGGAATAATCGATACATGACGACCAAGACACTGGCACGACTCACTACGATCACGTTGCTTTCCGCGGCGCTCGGCGCCTGTGGTGGTGCACCGAAGAAGCTCGACTCCCTGGATCAGGCGCACGTGGCCTACGATCGTGCGAGCAACGACCAGAAGGTGGCGCGACATGCGGCCGACGAGCTGGACAAGGCGCGCAAGGCGCTCGACATGGCCGACAATGCCTGGAACCGTGATGAGGAAAAGGTAAGCGCGAACCACTATGCGGATCTTGCCAGTCGGCGTGTCGAAATCGCCGAGCTGGTGGCGATGAAAAGCGAGACGAACATCAAGATCGAGAACATGAAGGGCGAGCGCCAGCGAGTACAGCTCGATCTTCGTGCGCAGGAAGTTGAGCGGGCACGGCTTGAGACCCAGGCCCTGCAACTGCAGATGGCCAACATGCAGGCGAAGAATACCGAGCGCGGCATGGTGCTGACGCTCGGCGATGTACTGTTCGATACCGGGCAGGCCTCGTTGAAATCGGGTTCCGCGCGCAACCTGCAGAAGGTGGCCAGCTTCATGGTCAAGAACAAGGATCGCGATGCCATCATCGAAGGGCATACCGACAACATGGGGGACGACGACTACAACATGAACCTGTCGCGCGAGCGAGCGTTCGCGGTGCGTAGCCAACTGGTTCAGCTGGGCGTGAGCCCCAGGCGCATCACCACGCGAGGGTTCGGCGAGACCAAGCCGGTGTCGGACAACGGTACCAATTCGGGCCGCCAGCAGAATCGTCGGGTCGAGATCATCTTCCCGGACGACGACACTCAGGTCAGCGAGCTCGACGAATGAGGCGAAGTGCAGGGCGCTTGTGCATGACTGCTCGGCGTCATCTCAGCCGGTCATAGCGAATCGCCTGGCCGTCATCTCCGACCATGAGCAGGCGGTTGGCCGATGCCTCGAACACATCGGCCTTGCCTGCAGCGGCCTGGCGACTGAACATCTGGCTCATGGCCACTCCGGCGGGGCTGCCGTCACGACTGGCAAGGCTGACGTTCGAATGCGTGAGCCATTCGCCGTCGGTTTGCCACTGGCCCGCCAGCGCGAAACTCAAATTCTCGACCATGCCTCCGACGTTGCGCGTTGTCAGGGTGCCTCGCAGGGTGCCATCGGCCGAATAGATCAGGCGGGTGGTCTGGGTCTCCTGACCGACCAGGGGGTTGAGTACCGTCAGCGCCCAGCGCCCTGTGATCATCGACTCGTCGATCATCCCGACATCGTCGGTACCTGCCCACGGTTCTCGCTCAGGCGGGGTCATGGTTGCGCATCCAGTCGTCAGGGCGAGTGCGAGCAGATGCAGGGCGATCGCCTGCCTGCCGGTGGGTCTGGCACTTTCCACCATCCCCTTCCCCTTCGACCTGGCGTTGTTCATCGCCCTCTTCGTTCCACTCTGGAAGCATCCGTCGCCTCTATCATCGATCTACCGCCATGCGTTGCAGGTGGCGATTGATCATGCCAGCCACCGCCTCCGGCGACTCCATGTGTACATGATGCCGGCCGGCAAGCCTTTCGATGTGCCCGTTCGCCAGGCTGGCGAGCCTCGCAGCGGTTTTCCGGCGTGCTGTCAGGTAGCCGTTGTCGGCGATGATGCCGAGCACCGGGCAGCTGACGTTGCTCAACATGGCGAGTACCTGCGGCTCGGTGAGATAGTGTGCCGATGCCATGCGCAGAGCCGGATCGAAGCGCCACCGAAAGCCATCGCCATCAGCCTTCAGCTGACGCGCCACGATCAGTCTCGCCGCTTCACGCTCGATGCCTGCGGCACGTTGTCGCGCGTCTATCGCAACATCGAGCGAATCGAAACGCCTCGACGAATAGCGCTGTGGCTGACGATGGTCGGCAAGCACACTCTGCAGGCGAGCGGGATAACTTTCGGCGGCCTCGGTCAGCGGGCCGAACGCTTCGATCAATATCAACGAACGAACCATCGATGCGTCCGCCACCGCAAGCAATGGGGCAATACAGGCACCCAGCGAATGGCCCATGACGTGGCAGGTACTCCAACCCAGCGCAGCGATCACATCGAACGCACAGAGCATCATCGATGCAGGCGAGTAGTTTCCCGCATTTACGTACGGTGAATGATCCGACAGGCCATGCCCGGGAAGGTCGATGGCGACCAGGTCCACATTGTCGAGGTACGGTGCCATGGGCACGAAGCTGCTGGCGTTGTCCAGCCAGCCGTGCAAGCACAGCACTCGTTGCAGGGGGGTAGCCTGCGGGCTGCGATAACGCAGGGCGGCGATCTGCCGCGAGCCAGCACGCAAGCTCAGCGGTTCCCATTCGGCTGTCGGTTCAGTCATGGTGGTTCGTGGCAGGTCCCGGTTCGGCAGGCCCCAGTTCGCCAGGTTCTGGCTCGGCAGGTCCTGGTTCGGCAGGCTCCAGTGCAGCAGATATCAGATCAAAGGAGAAATTCAGTGTGCGTACATCATCGTCATCAACTTTGCTGACGAACCCGAGTGTGCGCATGAGGTGCTGCATCGTCTCGTTCTCGCGTAACACCGTGCCCTGCAGGCAGCGCAGGCCGCGACTGCGAGCGTGGCTGATCAACAGGGATAGCAAGGCCTTGCCCAAGCCCTTGCCCTGCCAGGCATCTGCAATCGACAAGGCGAATTCGCCAGCCGTGCGATCGTTGTTCATGGTGTAGCGGCTGACGCCGACGATCTCGTTCTCGGCCTCGTCGGCTACCGCGACGAACGACATCTGGCGATCGTAGTCGAGCCGCGTGAAACGCGCGATCAGCAGCGGGGAAAGCTCACTCACCGTGTGCATGAAGCGAAGGTAACGCGACTGGATGGACAGTCCGCGTACCAGCGACTGGATCGAAAGTGCGTCTTCGGGGCGCACGGGCCGCAAGATCATTGGACGATCGTCCTTCAGTGTGGTCTGCCGTATCCAGTCGCGGGGGTAGGGATGAATGGCCAGGTGTGCATGCAGTGGCAGATTGGCGCTCTTCTCGATCACCAGATGTACCGCCTCGGGCACGACGTGATCATCGCGTACCCGCAGGCAGCCTATGGTCAGGTTGAACACCTCGGGTAGTTCGCAGGCTATCTCGGACAGTTGTCTCAGCGCATGGATCAGTGCGTCGACATTCACGGCGGGGTGTGTCCGTAAAGGACCGAGCCAGCGTGCGACATGAGGCTCGCTCAGCAGCCGATCGATGAGGTAGCGGTTCAACGGCGGAAGCTGAACACTGGCGGGTAGTGAGGCTGCCTGGTCACCGTGCAGCCTCAGGGCGATCACGGGTCCGAAGGTGGCATCGCGAAACAACGTCAGCATGAACAGCCGTTCGTTGACCGGGGTGTGCGATGTCTGGCCCGGGGTCTGCCTTGCATCAGGTAGTGCGGAGCGCTGATCGCCCGCACCTTCTGGATGCGTTCCTTTGTCTTGGTTGTCGTGATCGGCGACAGGCGCCATCGAATCATTCGCCTGGATACCCGCCGTGAAGCCTGTTGGAATATCAAAGCACGCGAGCAGCCGCCAGGCATCGCGGCCCTCCAGCACGCGCGTACCCTGACGCAGATGCTCGGCGATGAGCTGCCTGCCCGCGGTGGGCTTCGAGCGGCTGTGGCTCGCAGCCGGTCCTGCCAGTTGCTGCAACTGCTGATGGCTTCGATGGTGCCGGAACAGGAAATCGAAGCCATCGGTGGCCGCCTCCGGCGTGCGGAATGTAGCCAGACGGGCGCGGGTGAGTGCTGCACGTGCTGCCTGCACCCGACTTTCCCCCATCCAGCAGGTCAGCAGCGGTACGGGTAGGGGCAGGGCTCTGATCACCGCTTCGGCGACCACCTGTGGATCGTTGCGCGCATCAGGTACATGAATGACCACGATTGCATCGAATTCGCCACTGTTGGCCAATGCCGTCAACAGGTCACGATAGCGCTCGGCCAGCTGCCCGGGCTGGCGCAGTACCCACGGGTTGTGCCCGTTGATCTCACCGTCCGACCCACCGTGCGACGATGCCAGCAAGCGTTGCAGGCTGCGCGATGGGCGGGGCAGATCGAAACCCTTGGCCTCGATCCGCTCGCAGGCCAGCATCGCCGGTGCTGCGCCGTTGCCTAGGATCGCCAGTCGTCGGCCGCTGATACGCATGTCGAGAGAGAGCGTGCGGGCTGCGGCGAACAGGTTGCCGAAGCTCTTGATATGTACGACGCCCGCACGGGTCATCGCCGCGTCGAACACCGGGTTGCTGTCGTGAACCTGGCCGGTGTGCAGCAAGGCATCACACCAGGGAGCCGCCGAGTGGGTGGACTTCATCAGCACCACCGGTTTGACTCGCGCGAGTGCGCTGATTGCGCTCAGGAACACGCGGGTGTTCGAGACCCGGTCGAGGTAGACGATGATCGCGCGAGTGTGCGTATCCTCGCTGAGCAGGTCCAGCAGGTCCGCCAGGGAAATATCGGTGCCCTCTCCGGCAGCCAGCAGAGCCGAGAAGCCGACACCGGAGGCATCGGCCCAGTCGAGGATGGCAGCTGCCAGCGAAGCCGACTGCGTGACGATGGCCAGTGGCCCCGGTTGGATGCGATGGGTGGCGTAGCTGATGTTCAGGCTCAGGAAAGGGCGAATGAGCCCTGCGCAGTACGGCCCGATCAGGCGGATACCGAGTGCTCCGGCCAGCTCGCGGAGTGCCACGTCATCGCGTACGGCCGACATCACCATCATCACTCGGACACCGCGTCGGTAGCATTGGAGAAGCGTGCGTCGGACGATGCGCTCCGGTGCGATGAAGACGACCAGGTCCGGTGTGTCGTCCAGTTGCTTCAGACTCCGATGGCAGGGTGCTCCCAGAACGGTGCGGTAGCGCGGATTGATGAAGTACACCGCGCCCTCGTAGCCGCCTTCGATGAGGTTGGCGGCCACCACACGCCCTGCGGAGTCTTCGCGATCGCTGGCACCGATCAGGGCGATGGAGCGGGGATCGAGCAGGTGGTCCAGATGCAGGGTAGACATGTCGGCATGGTAGCGCGAACGCGGTGCCCACCTGAGATCCCTGCTAGAGTTGCGGTCGTACCCCCTTGCCGGATGCCCGCATGACGACCGCTCTGATCAGCCACCCCGAATGCGTTCTTCATGAGATCAGCCCCGGCCATCCGGAATGCCCCGAGCGTATCGGGGCGATCAGCGACCAGCTCCACAAGCAGCAGGTGTTCGACCTGCTGCTGCACCTGCAGGCGCCGCTGGCTCATCACGATCAGTTGCTGGAGGCCCACGGTGAACGCTATGTGACCAGCCTCTTCGAAAGCTCACCGAAGGAGGGCTCGGTGCAGCTCGATGCCGATACTGCCATGAACCCCTATTCGTTGACGGCGGGTCTGAGGGGTGCCGGCGCTGCGTTGCTGGCCACCGATGCGGTGGTCGATGGCAGTGCCGACAACGCCTTCTGCCTGATCAGGCCGCCTGGCCATCACGCGGAGAAGAACCGGGCAATGGGGTTCTGTCTGTTCGGCAATGTGGCGTTGGCGGCCCGTCACGCGGTACGTGAACATGGCATGGAGCGTGTGGCGATCGTGGATTTCGATGTGCACCATGGCAACGGCACGGAAGACATCGTCGATGGTGACCCCAATATCCTGTTCTGCTCCTCGTTCCAGCACCCGTTCTATCCGGGTGGTTATCGCGAGTCGATCGCGGATCAGCGGGTGAACGTCCCGCTGGCCGGCGGCACGGATGGTGCCGGGTTCCGTCAGGCGATCGAGGCAAGCTGGCTACCGGCGCTGGCGCGTTTCAAGCCACAGATGGTGTTCGTGTCGGCAGGCTTCGACGCTCATCGGGAAGACCACCTGGCGGGTCTGGATCTGGATGATGCCGACTTTACCTGGATTACCGAGCAACTGATGGACGTGGCGGCTACGCATGCCGGCGGGCGGCTGGTGTCCATGCTCGAAGGTGGCTACGCATTGCCTGCCCTGGGGCGCTGTGCGGCAGCCCATGTGCGAGGCCTGCTCAAGGTTTAAGGCGCAAGCCCGACGATTGGGGAACTGTTCGATCGATCCTTGTTCAAAAGACGGGTCATCGGCTCGCATCTGGTACTCGCACTTGTATTGGTGAGCCTGATACGCAGCCTGTACGTATCATTCCATTGTCAAAAGAACCATCGCTTGCTTGCCTGCGCTCGGTCCTGCACGAAAACGAACACAAGATACGGCGCCCGAAGGATCGAGCGTGCACGCTGCGTGGACGAATCACTTGGCCGGCAATCCTCCAGACCGTCATGCACTCGCCAGTGCACGCGTCCCCGTAGCGCCTTTCTCGTACAGCCTTTCCATTCAGCCTTCCCATTCAGCCTTCCCATTCAGCCTTCAGAGAGACAATCAATGTCCAGCACTACCCTTGATGCCATGCCATCGGCCGTGGATATCGTCACACGAACCATGCGCCTCGATAGCGGAGAGGCGGAAGCCAAGCGCCACGAAATACGTGAGTACTTTCACCGTACCTACGACCTCTACGAGAGCCTCTTCGAGTGCCTGGCGAGCGACGAGGCCTACTATGCGCGTGCCAATCCGCTACGCCATCCGTTGATCTTCTACTACGGTCACACCGCCGTGTTCTTCATCAACAAGCTGAACGTCGCCAATTTGATCGATCACAGGGTGAATCCGCAATTGGAATCATCATTGGCCATCGGCGTGGACGAAATGTCATGGGATGATCTCAACGATGGCGAATACGATTGGCCCACCCCGGCGACCGTCAAGGCCTATCGCGATCAGGTACGTGCCACGGTCGACGAGTACATCCAGACTTGCGATATCAACCTTCCCATCGGCTGGGAAGACCCGCTATGGATCGTGATGATGGGAATCGAGCACGAGCGAATTCACCTCGAGACTTCATCGGTATTGATTCGCGAACTGCCACTCGAACACGTCAAGGCACACCCGTTGTGGAGCCGCATCTGTCAGGAGTCCGGCGCAGCCCCAGCCAACCAACTGCTACCCGTGTCTGGTGGCCAGGTGAACATCGGCAAATCACGTGACGATGCGCTTTACGGCTGGGATGTGGAGTACGGTCGTCTCGATACCGAGGTGGCAGACTTCAACGCCGGGCAGTTTCTGGTCTCCAATGCGGAATTTCTGGAATTCATGGAATCCGGTGGCTACGAGAAGAAGCAATACTGGACCGACGAAGGTTGGGGGTGGGTTTCCTATCGTCGCGCCACCATGCCGGTATTCTGGGTCAGGGAAAACGATACCTACCGATACCGCGCGATGCTCGAAGTGATCGACATGCCGTGGGATTGGCCGGTCGATGTGAGCTATCTCGAAGCCAAGGCATTCTGCAACTGGAAGAGCGAACGGACCGGCAAGTCCATCCGGCTGCCCACCGAGGCAGAATGGTATCGGCTGCGCGATCGGGTGGAAACCGATCAACCGTTGTGGCTGCAGGCACCCGGTAACATCAACCTGGAATACGACATGTCGTCGTGCCCGGTGACCCGCCACGAGTTCGAAGGCGGCTTCCACGACATCATCGGCAATGTGTGGCAATGGACGGAAACACCGACGGACGCCCTGGAAGGTTATCAGGTGCACCCTGCCTACGATGACTTTTCAACACCCACCTTCGACGGGCAGCACAATCTGTTCAAGGGCGGTTGCTGGATTTCCACCGGCAATTACGCGATCCGGGATTCACGCTACGCCTTTCGCCGCCATTTCTATCAGCATTCCGGCTTTCGCTACGTCGAAGCCGATGCCCTGCCCGAGGTACGAATGAACATCTACGAAATGGACGAAGCGGTATCGCAGTACATCGAATTTCACTATGGTGAGGAGCGTTTCGGTGTGCCGAACTTCCCGGTGGCCTGCATCGCTCATGTGGCAGACAGGCTCGAAGGTCGAAAGACCGGCAGAGCGCTGGATCTGGGTTGTGCCACGGGTCGTTCCAGCTTCGAGCTGGCCCGGCATTTCGACCATGTGGATGCGCTTGACTTCTCGGCACGGTTGATTCAGGCACCGTCTGCCCTGAAGGCGACCGGCATGCAGCGTTACGCGGTGCAGGATGAAGGCGAACTGGTATCGTTCAAGGAGGTGCTGCTCGAGGATCTGGGCTACGAGGCCATCAAGGATCGTGTCAATTTCATGCAGGGAGATGCGTGCAACCTGCCCGCGAAGTTCAGCGACTACGATCTGGTGTTTGCCGGAAACCTGATCGATCGCCTGTACGACCCGGCGTTGTTCCTCGACCTCATCAAGCAACGAATCCGCCCGGGCGGCTTACTGGTCATCACTTCACCCTACACGTGGTTGGAGGAATTCACCGCACGCGACAAGTGGCTGGGCGGATTCAAGGCAGAGACCGGCGAGAGCTACACTACGCTTGAAGGCCTGCGCGATCATCTGGCGCCGGAGTTCTCGATGCTGGGTAGCCCGGTGGACGTACCCTTCGTGATTCGAGAAACCCGCCGCAAGCATCAGCACACCGTGTCCGAGCTCAGCGTGTGGCAGAAGCTGGAGAACTAGAATCTGCGCTGATCGCTGCGTCGATTACCGGGAGAACTGACTGGCGAAAGCCTCGGCGAAGCGATCCAGATCTGCTTCGGGCAGGTGATTGATACCGGCGGCGGCCTTGCGGCCTCCGCCGGAGTCGAACTGGCGGCACAAGGTGTCGGCGCCATCCTTTCGGTTCAGCGGAGCTCGTACACTGACGAGATAGCCGCCATCGGGCAGCAGGCTCAACAAGGCGTGTGCGCGATCTGGAAAGCGCTGCGCCAGATCGTTCGACAATACACCACTGACCCTGCGGGAGAATGGCTCGTTCGGAAACAGAAACAAGGCGGTGTCGTCGTCCGCACTTTCCGGTTGCAGGTCGACGGCACGCTGCATGTCGGACGCATAGCCTGCTTGCAGTGTGGCAAAGGCATCGTCTTCGATCATGAAGGCAAACGGGTCATCGAAGGGTTTCAGCCGAAGGTAAAGCTCCGCCGGCGGGTAGAACAGATCCTCTAGGGTACTGCCGTAGCCGTTGTAGTTGAGCAGGGTACCGAGGGTTTGCAGTTCGGCGATTTTCGGCGTCGGCAGGTTCAGCGGCGTGGCCGCTTCGCGCGCGACGCTCAGCAGGTTGTCACCGAAGGCAGCGGTGACGGCCCACGCCAGGTACGCTCCTTGCAGGTGCCGGTTCACGATCAGCCCGGTGCACGTGTTGGCATCGGTATCGATGTGCGCACGCAGCGTGCTGAAAGACGGAATTTCATCGGCGAAGTGGTGATCGAAATAGTCCACCGTCACACCGTTTTCCAGCAGCGGCACCAGTGCCTTGCGATTCTTGTCCAGCGACACATCGAGCACCGTGGCACTGCTTGCCTGATGAAGGTCGATGCGCCGCACCAGGTCGATATCGCGTTTCACACCGGTCACGAGCACGCTGTCGCGAGGCTCGGCAAGGCGTAGCTGATGGAGCGCACACAGGCCGTCGGCATCACCGTTGAAGGCGTCGTAGTGAGTCATTCGTGTCTGCTCGGAGTTGATCGAAAAGAGTCATCGACGTGCTGCATACGCTCCACACAGTCGCGCACCAGTGCCGGTCCGTGGAAGATAAGACCACTGTAGAGCTGCACCATGTCGGCACCAAGCCTGATCTTCTCTGCCGCATCTTCACCGCTGTCGATACCGCCGACCCCGATGACCGGGCATTTACCGTTCAACCGCTCGCAGGTGCGTCGAAGCTGCCGGTCTGCCAGTGGCTTCAGCGGTGCACCGCTCAGGCCACCGGCTTCACGCGCGTACAGGTGATGTTTCACAGGTGTGCGGGTGGAGGTGGTGTTGCCGGCAATCACCCCATCGAGCTCGTGTTCGACAGCAGCCTTGCAGAAGGTATCGAGCTCGGCTTCGTCCAGGTCGGGTGCTATCTTGACCAATAGGGGTGTCAGCATGCCATGCCGTGCGTGCAGTCGCGCCTGGCTGTTCTTCAGGTTCTCGAGCAGGCTGCGCAGGTGCTCGCCATGCTGCAGATCACGCAGGCCCTGCGTGTTCGGCGATGAGACATTGATCGTGACATAGTCTGCCAGCGGGTAGACGCGTTCCAGGCACAGGCGGTAGTCATCTGCTGCCTGAGTGAGCGGGGTGCTTGCGTTCTTACCGATATTGATACCCAGCCTGCCTGTGTAGCGGCGTTGCTCCACGCGCCGAGCCAGGTGTTCGACCCCGTGATTGTTGAATCCCATGCGGTTGATGAGCGCACGCTCCGATGCCAGCCGAAACAGGCGGGGCCTGGGATTTCCCGGCTGGGGCTTCGGTGTGACCGTGCCGATTTCCAGGCAGCCGAAACCGAGCGCGCCGAGTGCATCGAGGTAATCGCCGTTCTTGTCGAGGCCAGCGGCCAGACCGACCCGATTCGGGAAGTCGATGCCGAACACGTTGTGCGATACCCGTAACGGTGGCCGGCCCTGTGACGGTACGCGGCGCGGATCGCTGTTCGCGGTGTAACGCCTGCGTAACCAATCGCCGGGCGCGAGGCGCTGCAACGCCCCGAGCGCCAGATCGTGGGCACGCTCCGGGTCGAGCTCGAAGAGCACCCGCCGGGCGACGGTGTAGAGCAGATCACGCTCCGAGAGTGGTGGCTGAGTCATGTGGCAGGAGGATACCGCAACCGGACTTCGCCATCTGCGCTTCCGCACGCGGCAACACCCGTAGTGCTCCGCTATCGCCAGGCGTCGGCGGCCGGTATCGGCCCGCGCCGTGTATCCGATGACGGTTGCCGGGCATTGGACGATGAACACGACACCGTTACCTGTGATGGATATCTCGGTGCTGTAACTTGAATAGCGAATGTATATGCACCATGTTCCTTGCTCACTCACGTTCATGGTAAACAAGCATGGCTAAAGTCAAGAAGCAGAAGGCACGCAGCAAGGTTCAGAAGTTCATCAACAAGGCGATGAAGAAGGCCGACATCAAGTCGAGCAAGCAGAAGAAGGTCAGCAAGCGTGCCGAGAAGGCCGCGATGCCGGCAGCTCGCAAGGGCAAGAACAACAAGGCACGCAAGGAAGTACGCAAGGTGACCAGAAAAGCCGCTTGAATCCGACTGCCGCAGTGCCCGCTTGCGGTATCGTGTAAGAGGGCCGCGGCATCTCATACCCGCGCTTCCAAACGGGCGTCTTCCACTCGGACGACGTACGGGTTCACCTCCACAAGTTGCAACCATGACGAGCCGCGAGAAGTCACGTCGTAAGAAGGAGTCGCAGCTGGTCATTCGGCTTGAAAAGGACCTGCGTGATCGCTTTGTCGATGCCTGTCAGGAGCTCGATACTTCCGCTTCGCGGGAAATTCGTCGCTTCATGAAGGGTTTTCTACGCGAGTACGACAAGGGTGAGCACGAAGACCAGCGCCGATGAAACTATACCCGGATCGCCTGGCAGCGCATCTACAGACGAAAACCGCACCGCTCTATCTGTTGCACGGCGACGAGCCGTTGCAGCTGATGGAACTGGGCGATGCCGTGCGTGCGCACGGTACGAAGCAGGGGTTCGAGGAGCGTCAGGTACTGGTCATGGTCGATGATACCGACTGGGGCCAGTTCCGCGACGCGTCGAACAGCCTCTCACTGTTTGCCGAGAAGCGTCTGATCGAAATCCGCATGCCCACCGGCAAACCCGGGCGGTTCGGGTCAGTGGTCCTGAAGGAGTACTGCGAGAACCCCCCGGCCGATATCCTGCTGCTGATCACCAGCGGCAAGCTCGATCGCAGTGCCACCTCCAGTGCCTGGTTCAAGGCTGTCGATGCGGCGGGGGTCAGCATTGGTGTATACCCGATACCGGCGGAAAGGCTGGGCAGCTGGTTGGCGGAGCGTCTACGACGTAACGGCCTGGTGGCGGAACCTGCCGCCATCGACTTGATCGCGGAGCGTGTGGAGGGCAACCTGTTGGCGGCCAGCCAGGAGGTTGAGCGACTGGCTCTGCTGTATCCGGAAGGTGAGCTCACGGCCGATCAGGTGCTGGCGGCCGTCGGTGACAGCGCTCGTTACAACATCGCCGATCTCACGTTGGCCGCGTTGCAGGGCTCTGGCGAACGGGCGTTACGGATCCTGCAGGGACTGCAGGAGGAAGATACGGCACCCACGCTGATTCTCTGGGCGTTCGCCCAGGAAATCCGCGGCGGTACCCGGGCGGCGGAGACTCACGACAAGGGTATGGCACTCGACGCCGCCATGAAGGCTGCCGGTGTCTGGCAGAACCGTATCGGGCCACTGAAGCTTGCGATCGAGCGCCACAGCGTAAGCGGTTGGCTGTCGATGCTTGCCGACACCGCACGGCTCGACCGGCAGATCAAGGGACAGGAGCCCGGCGACATATGGGATTCGTTCGGTGCCTTGTGTGTGCGGCTGGCCGGCGACGGCGAACCACTGATGAAGCCGCCGCTAGGGCCTGCCATCCATTAGGCCACTGGGTCAGCCCGTGGGATCCCATGAGTCGATGAATGGCAGGCCCCGCGTTCACGCTGGTAGAATTCGCCATCATGGAAGTGATGCCCGTGGCCGGGTCTACGCACCCTGGCTTCCCTGCGACGACGTCCTCCGCATCGGTTTCCATAGAGCATTTCTTCTGCCTTCCATTCCGGCGCCCGTGGCGCCCCCGACGTCCAGAAGCATTCCGCCATGCAGCCATTGATTGCCGATATCCTCGCCTCCACCGACATCGGCGAGACGGTTCGCGTCCAGGGTTGGCTGCGCAGCCGCCGCGACTCGAAGGCCGGCCTGTCGTTTCTCGCCATCTACGATGGCTCCTGCTTCGACGCCTTGCAAGTGGTTGCCCAGGCCGAACTGGCCGAGTACAGGCACACGGTGCTGCGGCTGAGTGCCGGTTGCGCCGTGGATATCGATGGCGTGCTGGTGGAATCCGAAGGCAGTGGCCAGCGGGTGGAGCTGCAGGCCACCGAGGTTCGCGTGGTCGGCTGGGTCGATGACCCGGAAACCTATCCGGTGGCCAAGAAGCGCCATACGTTCGAGTACCTGCGTGGCATTGCCCACCTGCGCCCGCGCACGAATGCGTTCGGTGCGATCAGCCGGGTGCGCAGTGTGCTGGCAAGCTCCATTCATCGCTACTTCAGCGAGAACCGTTTTCAGTGGATCAACACGCCGGTGATCACCACCAGCGATTGCGAGGGAGCCGGGGAGTTGTTCCGGGTGAGCACGCTTGATATCGGCAACGCGCCGAAGACGGCGGATGGCAAGGTGAACTTCGATCGTGACTTCTTCGCACGCGAAGCCTTCCTGACGGTGTCCGGGCAACTCAATGCCGAAGCCTATGCGCTGGCATTGACGCGCGTGTACACCTTCGGCCCCACGTTTCGCGCCGAGAATTCAAACACCAGCCGGCACCTGGCCGAGTTCTGGATGGTGGAGCCTGAAATGGCTTTTGCAGGCTTGGCTGAAAACGCAAGCCTGGCAGAAGACTTCCTGAAATATCTATTCGCCGCCGTGCTGGAGCACTGCGAGGACGACATGGCATTCTTCGCACAGCGTATCGACAAGCAGGCGATCTCGCGACTGGAGTCGGTCGTATCGTCGAGTTTCGAGCGTATGGAATACACCGATGCGATAGGGATTCTCGAAAAGTGTGGCAAGACGTTCCAGTTTCCGGTGAGCTGGGGGCTCGACTTGCAATCCGAACACGAGCGCTTCCTGGCGGAAGAGCATGTCGGCAGGCCGATCGTGCTGATGAACTACCCGAAGGAGATCAAGGCCTTCTACATGCGTCTGAACGATGACGAGAGGACAGTCGCCGCGATGGATGTGCTGGCACCTGGCATTGGCGAGATCATCGGTGGCAGCCAGCGTGAGGAGCGGCTCGACATGCTTGATATAAAGCTTGCCGCCCAGGGCCTGACCGAGGAGCTCGGCTGGTATCGTGACCTGCGCCGATACGGCACCGCACCGCATGCCGGTTTCGGTCTCGGCTTCGAGCGGCTGGTGAACTATGTTACCGGCATGGAAAACATTCGCGATGCGATTCCCTTTCCCCGAGCACCCAGAAGTGCGCCTTTCTAGTGACCTTGCATTCACTGGGCGCACCTGCTGACCGAGTACGGCCCTGTCTGCAACAGCTGCTACCCGTACTTTCGATCGAAGGTTCAGTGCGAACTGTGTCAGAGCACAACAAGCCGTCCTGAGCGGCTGACGATCGATTCGTAGACCTTTCGCGTCTGTCGCCAGTGCGCACATCCGGAATTAGGCACCTGCCAGGCATGTTCGCGCCACCGTGCGTTATTCGTCCAGCCCGATACACGCCGGCTCTGTCAACGCTGCGTGAGCCTCGGCACGATTCCGTGCCCGCAGTGCACCAAGCCGATGCCTGCCGGCTACAGTCGCGTTCGCTGCGAACTGTGCTACACCCGAGACAAGCCGGACAGGCGCTTGAGCTTCACCTTGGCGGCATTCAGCACCGAGGCGGTTCGAGACCTGTTCAAAACCTTCACGGCGTGGCTGGTGGACGAAATCGGTCTCCAGAAGACTGCCCGAACGCTCAATGACCACCAAGGCTTCTTCGTCGAACTCGACGTCCAGTTCGCCGGCCTGCCGGAAGCTGATACCCTGCTGCGCCACTTCGGCTCGGCAACCTTGCGGGCAGCCGAGTTACCCATGCGGTGGCTTGCGGCCACTGGACGGATACACCTGAGCGATGCGGCAAAAAAGGACGAGTCGGACAGACGTCGAATCGAGCGTACCTTGCTGGCATTTCCCGACGAGTCGACCGCAAGCTCCTTGCTTCATGCCTATCACCAGCGATTGGATGCAAAGATGGATCAGGGCAGGACCTCCCTCGGGTCAGTCAGACTTTCTATCTCCTGCGCCAAGTGCTTCTGGTAGCAACCGACGCGGACGGCGCCTCGGTACCCGACCAGGATTCGCTCGAATCGTACCTTCGCAACACCCCCGGTCAACGCAACTGCCTCAGTGCGTTTGTCACCTTCCTTAACGAGGCCCACGACGTCGCCATCACTTTGCCGGAGCGGGATCCGACACGGGCGAGCGTGCAACGCCGCAACCGTCTTCGGATCGCCATGGAAAAACTCGCCAGCGAGAGCCGGGACGATGCAGGCTATCTGTTTCAGTGGCATGTCCTGTCACTGCAATACCACTACACGATGCCGGTGCGTCTGGCTCGACAGCTGGCCAGAGACGCACAGGAAAACATCGACGAGCAGGCCTATCGAATTGACCATGAAGGCGAGGTCTATCACTTACCGAACCCACCGATCTTCATCAGCAACTGATCGAGCATGGCAAACAGAGTATTCGGTCTGGCCAACGCATATTGCCCGATCGGTATACCAAGAATCGCCCCTTCCATAGAGATGGGGTGCACGGTACAAGCAGCCAGCCTTGCGATGAGCCAGCTATCGCAACCAATAGGTTGTCAGCATTGCCTGCACTTCGCTTGTCCACCCTGTTCGGGCACAATAGTCTGTGGCAATCAACGAAACCATCTTTTTGAGCCCAACCCTTCCCCGTAGTGTCACATGTCCGCAGGCACGGCAGAAAGCATTGATAGCGCAGGACCCACAGTGAAACATAGATTTAGGTCGCTTCGACTTCCGTCAATGACCTTCAAAAGATAAAATTGCACTGTCGAATTCCTTCACCAACAAAAACGTGTATGTCATGATCGACGCCAGCATTGAAAACCATAGTAAGCGAGGTAATCTCAACAGGTATATTAGGGCAGAAAAATGATTGACCGAGCCGAACGCCTGCCAGACTGAGACCAAGAGGCCATTTCAAATAGTCTTCTTCAGTCCTAGCGACAAGCTCAGATTCATCGATAATCTGTGGACCCGAGCGCGTGTGCTTTGGCATGCTCAGATCGAGATCACCCGGTCGAGAGTAGAGCAACGTCGCTCTTGCAGAAGGATTGTTCGAGTAATATCCATCAGTCGTCAGACAGTCCACGGTAGGCGGCTTCTCCAGTTGTGATACCGCTCTGGAATATTGATTAGCGTCAATCAACAGGTCACCCCATACGACTGAGCACTCTCCGTCATCACGCATCACTACCAGAAAAGGCGTCGGGTCATTACTCCAGGTCATCGCTCTAACTGCCGTTCCAACGCAGCCACTGATCATGAAAAAGCTTATCGTGACTATCAGCAACCGCGTTGTCTTCATCATTTCAAATCTGCCTATCGCACGCCAATTGGCAACAGCGTTTGACCCGCAAGACTGATGCCGAGGGTACTCTCCAGGTCCACATTCGAGTGATAGTTGAACGTTTTCCCTCCAGGCAATCGCCCGCTAGCCAACACACTTCCATCACTTGCGACCTCTACGCCGAACTCAGTTGGCGGCGGCGCCACAACGACGAATCCGCGTGCTTTAAGGTCATACCGGCCTAGAATTGGATTGAGCTTCTCCCAAACACCGAAACTCTCCAAGTTACCATCTCGTCTCACTGTCGTATTCTTCGCGTCATCGGTCGACAGGTTCCGTACGTCGCCTTGATACCCGTACCGACTACCCACATACGAGTTAGTAACTGCTCATGCCCCTGCCGTGACTCATTCGCCTGAGAAAGCCATTTGAATAGCAACGAGCGGGTTGTATCCCTTGGCAGTCATGGTTTGCAGATAGCTCGATATCCGGCAATAGGCTGCGGCATACTTTGTCTGTCTGAACCGCCCCGGGAATTCTGGAGACTCATTGGTTTGAGTCAGGCAGCCATTGCCGACCCTTCGATTTCACGATAGTACATCTCTTCTTTCTCCGCTGGCGGGACATAACCGATCGGTTCCAGAAGCCGACGGTGATTGAACCAGTCCACCCAGTTCAACGTGGCGTACTCCACGGCATCGACAGAACGCCAGGGACCTTGCCGATGAATGACTTCGGCCTTGTACAGCCCAATGATCGATTCGGCCATGGCGTTGTCGTAGGAATCGCCCACGCTGCCAACCGACGATTCGATGCCCGCATCGCCCATGCGCTCGGTATAGCGAATTGCCAAGTATTGGGATCCACGGTCGCTGTGATGAATCAGACCCTCAGCGACCTGGCGCTGCCACAGTGCCTGTTCGAGCGCGTCGAGCACCCGCTCGGTCTGCATGGACCGTGAGACACGCCAACCCACGATGCGCCGGGCGAAGACATCGATCACGAAGGCCACGTACACGAACCCCGACCAGGTGGCGACATAGGTGAAATCCGCTATCCAAAGCTGATTCGGCCGCTCGGCACTGAACACCCGGTTGACTCGATCGCGCGGACAGGCCGCGCCAGGCGAGGCCACCGTGGTCCGGCAGCGCGCGCCTCGTACGACGCCGTGAAGTCCGAGTTGGCGCATCAGACGTTCCACCGTGCAGCGGGCCACCTCCAGGCCTTCACGGCGCATCTGGCGCCATACCTTGCGCGCACCGTAGACACTGAGGTTGTCCTCATGGATACGCTGGATCGCGGCGCTGTGTTGCCGGTCCGACTGCACCCGGGAAGGCACTCGCGCCTCATCACGCGCTCGAGCCTTGTACTCGTAGTAGGTCGACGGGGCGATCGGCAACTGTTTGCAGATCGGCTCGACCCCCGAAGCTAGAGCGATGCGAATCGATGAACTCGATCATCGTCTCTACCGGCGGTCGAGCTCCGCCTGGGCAAAAAACGCGGACGCCTTGCGCAAGATGTCATTGGCGCGTTTGAGCTCACGGTTCTCCCGCTCCAGGGCTTTCAACCGTTCGCCATCAGCCCGACTCAGTCCCGCGCCAGCACCCTTGTCTCGCTCGGCCTCGCGCACCCATTTCCTCAACGTCTCAGCTGTACAGCCAATCTTGCCTGCTATCGACTGCAACGCTGCCCACTGGGAGTCATACTCACTTTGATGCTCGAAAACCAGTCTCACGGCACGCTCTCGTACCTCTGGTGAATACTTGTTTGATGTCTTCATACTCCAATTCTCTCAAGAAAAGGAGTCTCCGGGAAACCCGGGGCGGTTCAGACCCAATCAGGTGTGGTCGACGGACATCACGTTCATTCCAATGGCCAAAGGCTTCGTCTACCTGGTGGTCATCATGGACTGGTACTCGCGCCGTGTGCTGTCCTGGCGAGTGTCCACGACCATGGACACTGCCTTCTGCGTTGAAGCGCTTGAAGAGGCCATTGAGCGAAACGGCTGCCCTGAGATTTTCAACACGGATCAGAGGGCTCAGTTTACCAGTGAGGAATTCACCTCTGTGCTCAAACGCCACGCTATCGCCATCAGCATGGACGGCAAAGGACGCTGGGTCGACAACGTTTTCGTGGAGCGATTGTGGCGCAGCGTGAAGTATGAAGAGGTCTATACCAGGGCCTATGACGACGTTGCCGAGGCCAAGCGTTCGTTGGGAAACTATTTCATGTTCTACAACGCCGAGCGTCGGCACCAATCGCTGAACAGAATGACACCGGACGAGGTGTACTATCAACCCGTAGCCAGGAAGGCCGCGTAGCCCCGTGGAAGGTGCTCAACAGGCTGTCCAGTTTTTGGGGTCCACTTCTTATTGGAAAAAAAGAAGACAGCATTTCTGATCTGGCAGGAGGAAGCTCAGCAGATGCCTCACGAGCATGATTTAATTCAACAACTAATGGATTTTAAGCTCGTTCATGTAGTTGAGCCCGATACATCGGCCGCCTCAGGAAGGCCAGGACGATACGAGGCGTATACGCTTGACTTTTCTCTGGTTATGGAGCCTCGTAGAAGAAATATAGAAATAGTCGAGTTTTGGAAGATTGACTCTAGCAGGAGGCGTCAAGGCCTTCGGGAGGCACCTATTTATCCATTGGTGCGAGCAGGTCAGGTTTTTGAGAATTCAGCAGCTGATGTAGATGTTGAGTCCTTGTTGTCCGAAGAAACAGGAATAGAACGTGTGGGCGCGCCATCCAATAGCGGGAAGCAGGGTGAACCTAAATTCCAATAAAACAACCGAATCGGGTAGCCGGGGGTATCTAACCCCCAGCCCCCACAACACCTTCATGCGGGTCCGCACAGGGCGTTTCATACTGAATGGTGAAGTGAGATCCAGTCTTGGCGTAGTGAGAACAAACCTTCAGCCTTCAAGTAGGCGTTAGATAACGCTTGCTGAATGCCCGGGGTTTTGAAACTACGACAAGGTCCTTGTGCGCGCCACCGCAAACAACGGTGGTCGGAATGGCAACTACCAATTTTAACAGCTTGCCTATCTTGGCATGCACTCGGCGCTATTGACGCCAGTTCGCATTTCGCGAGCGAGGTCGTAGCCGACAAACGCAAAGTGATGGAGGGTGTACCGTTGCTCGACGAGATGGTATGACAGGCAGCGATGGCGAGATTGTCATCATCATGCTCGAAAGCATGTCATGTTCAAGAACGTGCCATGTTAATGAAAGGTTAATTACATACTGGAAAACATCAGCTTGGCAGATTTTCTGAAAGCAGGATATTGGTAAGGTCTTCGGGAGCAATTATTCGACACACGCGCCGGTACATAGAAGGTTCGATTAAAGATCTGCTAGGTAAACCCGAGCTTTCAAGTGCTGACCGGTTCGTCGCTGGCTCCCATCTCATCCTTACTAGGACGTTCCATGAGTTACCTGATCACTCACTCGCCTCTACCATCCAGACCCATTTTTTATTCATCACTTCAAGACTATATACTTGCTTTCTTCGTACTCTCCCTGGCAGTGATTGCCCAGGATGCCCATGCACAGACGGGCGATATAACGCCTCTTTACAACGCGTCAACGCAACTACAGCCGGATTCACAGCAGGATCGCAGCGATGCACTAGTCACTCGTTTTTCGGATCGCCCGCGTACGCGGCATGCACGAGAAGACGAGTTCCAATCCTATGATCATTACATCAAGTTCTATTTTGAGAATCGTTCCAGCAACATCGAGATTGTTGATTACGTTGCCAAGGGCGGCGATTCGATAGAAATGAACGTCCGCACCTTGTGGCCGTTGAGTCAGACTGAAGCGGAGAACCGTTGGTGGTATGTAGGTCAGAACACGGTTGCGCACTACGCCGGCAACGGCATCATGGAAGATCTCGGTTTTGACGGTGAGTACTACAACTATCGCAAGGTCGACAACATCAACAGGCAGCTAGATCGAGAGATCCGAATTGGGGATCGTCTCGAGTTCGAGATCAGTCAGTTCAGCGACAGCAGCATTCCTCGAGGGCAGGCAAATTACTACGGAACTACCTTTCTCTATGTAGTTGGAGAAGGGATTGTTCCATGGTACACGACCGATGTCGGCCCCTTCCCTGAAGATAGTCGAGAAATTCCCTTGCCGTATCGGCTGGGTGGCGAAACTACTTTGCACTACCAGTATACGAACGAGCCGAATGATCATTTCATGCAGATGGCGACCAACTTAGGCTACGACAACGCACAGGCGTTCCTGACTGGTCGGCGTGTACACCATTCGTCATTCATCGACGGTACTCATGACGAAGATCCCGAGAACGGTGTGTTCGATGCGACCAATGGAGTGTCGAGCGGAGCTCGCTACATCAACGTTCGTTGCTCAGGTTGTCACGAGCGTAATGGCGGTGCCGCAGTGGCACCTGACAACGAGCCGCTTGACAGGTGGGTATTCAAGGTCGGTGATGAGAACGGTGATGCAGACCCCGGAATCGGTCGCGTACTGCAGCCTGAAAGCCGCACGGGTGAAGGTGAGGGTAGCGTGTCTATCTCATCCTGGTCGCCGGTCGGAGATGGCTTGCGCACACCGAATTACCAGTTCAGCGGCGGTAACCCGGCACAATTCTCCGCTCGTATCGCACCACGTCTGGTGGGGTTGGGTTTGCTCGAAGCGATACCGGAGTCCACGATCCTGGCCATGGCTGACCCGGACGACTCGAATGGCGACGGAATCAGTGGACGTGCCAGCGTGGTCAGTGATCCGCAGAATGGGGATGTGAATCGTCTGGGCAGGTTCGGCTGGAAAGCGGCGACTTCGAGCATTCGCCATCAGGCTGCTTCTGCGCTGAACACAGATCTGGGTGTCAAGACATCGGTGCTACCAGATCTCGACTGTGGATCGGCGCAGTCGAACTGCAACAGCGGTGGCGACATGTTCTCGGATGAACTGCTGGACGAGCTCGTGACCTATCTGACCGCGTTGGGCGTTCGACCGCAAAGAGGCTGGGAGACCGGCGTAGAGGACGAGGCTATTGTTCGTGGCAAATCGAACTTCGAAGATATCGGTTGCAGCGATTGCCATACCCCAACCCTTGAGACCAGCGCATTTCATCCTTTTGCCGAGGTCCGGGACCAGACCATCCACCCTTATTCCGATCTGCTGTTGCATGACATGGGAGATGGCTTGGCTGATAACCTGAGCGAGGGCAATGCCACTGGCAGTGAATGGCGCACAACTCCACTTTGGGGCTTGGGTCAATCCGCTTGCGTCACTGGCGGTGTAACTAACCCTACCGGCCAAGAGGGTGGCGAAATTTGTGCGCCTCGCCAGACTTACCTGCACGATGGGCGTGCCAGAAGTATCGACGAAGCGATCCGATGGCATGGTGGTGAAGGCAGTGCTGCTCAGGATCAGTACCAGGCTTTGAGTAATGGTCAGAAACAGGACTTGTTGAGCTTCCTCGAATCCTTGTGATCTAACAAGATACCTTCGGCGCACCCATCTACATGGTAAGCGCTGGGTAATCTAAGTGTTGATCGCATGATCGCTGCGGATGACGATGCATTCGTCATCCGCAGCCTTCCAAGGCTATCGCTCTACAGTGTGTCTGAAATATTTGACATGGTTGGGCGACCATATCATCTGAAGATTTCCAGACGTCGTCACCGATCGGTGGTCAACGCCCTCCTCACACCGAGCACAGACGACATGGCGAAGATCAAGGCAGCGACGCAGACGATCGATGGGCCTGCGGGCGTGTCGAATATCAGGGCCGTCCGCAGGCCAGCGATGGTGGACACACAACCGATCGCTGCGGCCATGAGCACCATGCGTTCGGGCGTGCTGCTCAGTGGCCGGGCGGCGGCGGCGGGGATGATCAGAAGTGCCGCGATCAGCAGCACACCGACAACCTTGATCGCCACGGCTACCACGATGGCAAGTGACAGCGTCAGTACCAACTGTTCACGTTTCGGATCGACACCGCTGGCGTACGCCAGATCGGTATTCAGTGTGGACGTCAACAACGCGGACCAGCGCCAGCCGATCAGCGTGACGACCAGCAACGCCCCACCCCAGATCACCACCAGATCGCCACGCGATACTGCCAAAATATCGCCGAACAGATAGGCCATCAGATCGATGCGAATGCCGGATAGGAAAGAGACGGCGACCAGCCCGAACGCCAGGGCGGAGTGTGCCAGGACACCCAGCAGGGTGTCCATCGTATAACCTCGGCCACTCAGCACGCTGACGATCAGCGCCATCAGCAGAGCCACGAACAAGGCGCCGACGAAGACCGAGATCGATAGCGCCAGCGACAGAGCTACGCCCAGTATGGCGGCATGTGCGGTGGCGTCGCCGAAATAGGCCATGCGCCGCCAGACGACGAAGCAACCGAGCGGTGCCGCGGCAAGCGCTACACCCAGGCCGGCAAGCGTTGCCCGTACCAGGAAATCATCGAGCATCAGTCGGCAACTCCGTTAGTTCCGTCAAGCCGACGGAATTGATCGTTGGCTGATGGCGAACCATGATCATGAAGTCGTTCCTGACTTTGTTCGGGCGGTGGCCTGACCTCACGCCCAAGGCCAACACCCTGGCCCTCCACGGAATTCTGTCCGCGGTCGCGGTTGTGTCCGTGTCCGTGTCCGTGTCCGTGGTCGTGGTCGTGGTCGTGGTCGTGGTCGTGGTCGTGGTCGTGGTCGTGGTCGTGGTCGTGGTCGTGGTCATGACGATAGAGCGCCAGCGTACCCATGGTGCCGGTTCCGAACAGGGCCCGATACTCGGGCGCTGAGGCAACGACCTCCGGTGTGCCGTGACAACACACATGACCGTTCAGGCAGATCACCCGATCCGAAGCACTCATGACCACGTGCAATTCATGGCTGACCATCAAGACCGCACATCCCAGCGTTTGCCTTACGGATTCGATTTGCTGATAGAAGGCGGCAGAACCCGGTTGATCGAGCCCCTGGGTAGCCTCGTCGAGGATCAGAAGATCGGGCCTGCCGATCAGCGCTCGCGCCAGCAGGACGCGCTGGAACTGCCCGCCAGACAAGGCCGCCATCTGCCGGTTCGACAGGTCCGGCACCCCCGCTTGCTGCAACGCGGCTTCACGTGCGGACCGACTGGTGGCGATCGGCAAGTTCAGAAAGCGGGAAACCGTTATCGGTAGTGTCGCATCGATATGCAGACGCTGCGGCACGTAGCCGATCTTGAGCGCATCCGCCTTCTTGATCTGACCGGTGCTGGCCCGCACCGCACCGATGATGGTGCGTAGCAGGGTTGTCTTGCCCGAACCGTTGGGGCCGACGATGGTCACGATTTCGCCGCGATCGATGCTCAGGTCCACACCCCGCAACACCTGTTGCGACCCGAGCCGCACCGTCAGCCCGCTGGCATGCACCAGGCTCATGAGGTCGCGTCTTTCCGGCAGACAGGGCAAAGACCTTCCGCCTCCACGACCGTTCGCTCTATGCTGAAGCCTGCTGCTCGCGCGGCGGCGCCCAAGGCACCCTTCGCCGGTGCAGATTGCGTTTCCGCCACTGCCTCACAGCTGCGGCAGATCATGAAGGCCGGAGAATGATTTTCGCCGGATGAGAGCAGGCGACAAAGGCGTTCAGGCGCTCGATTTTGTGAACGAAGCCATGTTTCACCAGAAAATCCAACGCCCGATAGGCCACTGGAGGCTGCGAGCCCAACCCTTCCTGGCGTAGACGCTCTAGAATTGCGTAGGCGCCGAGCGCCACGTGTTCCTGCAGCAATATCTCGAGCACCCGCCGACGCACCGGCGTCATCTGTAGGCCGTTGGCCGTACAACGCGCCTCAGCCACTGTGATGGCATCGGCAATGCACCCGATATGATCGTGCGGTTCGAAACCCACCACCATGATTATTGACCCTCGTACCATGCGATGCATAGCCTTCGACTTAACATTGATATGTTATCACATTCGATTTAGACTTGGCCGCTTGCTCAGCGTGCCCACACAATACACATAATCATGAAAGCTCACCTATCGGCTGTACTCGTTTCTCTGTCCATGACAAGCTTGGCACACGCTGCCGTGCCCGTGGTCACAGTGGACATCGCGCCGGTGCACTCGCTCGTCGCACAGGTAATGGGAGAGCTTGGCGAGCCGAATCTGGCTCTCTCACCAGGTGCCTCCCCGCACGGTTATTCGATGCGGCCATCCGAGGCGCAAGCGGTGCAGGATGCCGATATCGTGTTCTGGACAAGTGCCAGTCTGACACCCTGGTTGAGCGAGGCCATCGGTACGCTCGCACCCGATGCGAAGTCTGTCGAGCTGCTGGAGCTGCCCGATACCACGACGCTGGTTCTGCGGGAGAGTGCACTGTTCGAAGCGCACGGGCATGACGACGAGCATAGCGGCGAAGAGGACGAGCATAGCGACGAAGAGACTGACGAAGAGGATCATGATGAAGAGAAGGGTCATGGTCACGAGACGCAGGCGAACGACCCCCACGCCTGGCTGGCGCCGTCAAACGCTGCCGTGTGGCTGGACGCGATCGCAGCCGAGTTGTCGACGATGGATCCCGAGAACGCCAACACCTACGCATCGAATGCGGCATCTGGCAAGGTCGATCTGAAAGAGCTCGAGGGCAGCATCGAGAAAGTGCTCGAACCTGCGCGAGATCACAATTTCATCGTGTTCCACGATGCCTATCAATACTTCGAAACAGCGTTCGATTTCCCGGCCTCGGGAGCGATATCGATCAGCGATGCGTCCAAGCCAGGGCCGGCACGGCTACAGGAGATTCGCGATCGCGTGAAGAACGCCTACGTCCGCTGCGTACTGTCCGAGCCTCAGTTCAACACCGATCTGATCGATACCGTACTCGATGGCACTGATGCCCGCTCAGCTGTTCTCGATCCGTTGGGTTCACATATCGACCTTGGCCCTGAGCTCTACCCTCGACTCATGCAGGAGCTGGCGCAGACCCTGGCAGATTGTCTCGTTTGAGGGCACCAGCCCCTATCCGGCTGAAACAGTATCGCCTGGCGCATCTCGCCGGTCGCGACTGCGACGAAACTTGAACCGCCGGGCAAGACGCTGCGCCACCGAATCTCCCAGCACCAGCAGGCACGGCGTCAGGAGCAGTGTAAGCAAAGTGGTGAAGGCCAGCCCGCCGGCGATGGCGCTGGACAGCTGTGTCCACCACTGGGTGGACGGCGCACCGAAGGTGACGGTTCGCTGCAACAGGTCGACGTTCATCGACAGCACCATCGGCATCAGACCCAGCACCGTGGTAATCGCTGTCAGTAATACCGGCCGCAGTCGCAGGTGGCCGGTGTGCATCGCGGCATCGATGGCTGGCACGCCCTCGCGACGAAAGCTGTTGTACGTGTCGATGAGCACGATGTTGTTGTTCACCACGATGCCTGCCAACGCGATGATACCGATGCCCACCATGACGATACCGAAGCTTTGGCCGGTGACCAGCAAGCCGATCAGCACCCCGGAGGTGGAAAACAGGATGGCACTCAGGATCAGCAACGTCTGGTAAAGGCTGTTGAACTGCGTTACCAGGATGATCGTCATCAGGAAGATGGCCGAGACGAACGCCATCATCAGAAAGCTCATCGTCTCCTGCTGGTCCGCCGCTTCGCCCTTGAACTGGAGATCGACACCCGCGGCCAGCGGGTTGGCCGTGAGTTCATCGCGCAGCTCGTCGAGCAAGGTATCCGGTAGTTGCCCTTCAGCCGCGTCCGCCTCGACCGTGATCACGCGGCGACCATCGACACGCTGGATCACACCGGTCTTCGGTGCAGGCTCGATCGTGACGAAATTGGTCACCGGCACCATGCCACGGCTGGTAGGCACCTGCAGCTGTTTGATACTGTCGAGAGTGCGCTGGGCCATCGGGTAACGCACGCGGATATCGACTTCATCAGTGGCATCGTCAGGCCGGTAACCTGCCACTCGGATGCCTGTGGTCACCATCTGGATGGCATTGCCGATGAGGGCCACATCCGCACCGTAACGGGCCGCCTCCTCGCGATCTACCTCGATGCGCCATTCGATACCCGGCAACGAACGGTTGTCATCGATGTCGGTGAAGCCACCGATCTTGCGCATCGCGGTGCGAACCTGCTCCACGCCTTGATTCATGACCTCGGAATCAGCCGCGCTGACCTCGAGATTCACAGGCTTGCCACCACCGTCCGGCCCGCCTTCGTCAGCCAGCACCTCGACCCGTACACCCGCGATATCAGCCAGCGACTCGCGCAGCTCCTCGGTGATGGCCGCCGCCTTCGCGCGCGAATCCCAGTCGGTAAGCTCGAGCTGGATGGAGCCGATCACATCACCGGCGTCGCGATCACCGGCACCGGTGCGGGCATACGCCGAGACCACATCATCACGGCCCGTCAATCGTGATTCGATGCGTTTCAGAATGGCGTCCTGCTCGCCAATGGAAAGATCACCGCGTGCGTGTACACGAAGTGCGAGCGTTTCCGGCTCCGTGGAGGGAAAGAACTCCACTCCATTGCCAAGCAGCCCGTAGGCCAGGTAGCTGCCACCGGTAAACACCACTACCGCCAGCAGTGTCAGAACCGGGTGCAGCAGCAGACGCTGCAGAAGCCTCAGGTATGCAAGGGTCATGCCTGCAGAATACTTTTGCGGATCGCGACCGAACACGGATGACCGGGCCGTATCCTGCACGCTGTGTTCATTCAAATCTGCCGCGGTCCGAACCTTGCCTATTCGCAGGGGTGATACTGAACCTGACGATACCGATGCGACTGGGGAAGGCACTGGCGAGGACGCCGCTCGGCGGGCGCCGATCAGCTTGCCCATCACCGGGATGAACACCAGTGCCATCGCCAGCGAGGCGAGCAGGCAGGTGATCACGGTGATAGGCATGTAGCGCATGAACTGGCCGATCATGCCTGGCCAGAACAGCAGCGGGAAGAAGACGACCAGCGTGGTGAATGTCGATGCGATGATCGGCCAGGCCATGCGCTTCGCGGCATTGGCATAGGCGAGTGCCGGCGGCTGGCCTTCATCGATGTTCCGATCCGCCAGCTCGATGACGATGATCGCGCCATCCACCAACATGCCCACCACGAGAATCAGGCTGAAGAGCACCACGATGTTCATGGTGTAGCCAAAGGCGTTGATCACCAGAATGCCGATCAGGAAAGACCCCGGAATAGCCAGCCCGACGAGCATGGACGAACGGATGCCCAGCGCTGCCATGATCACGATCATGACCAGCACCACACCGGATATCACGTTGTTCTGCAGGTCCGTGAGCATGACGCGAGTCTCTTCCGACTTGTCTTGCAGGTAGTCGATGCGCAGGCCCGGCGGCAGCTGCTGCCTCGCCTCTTCGATCACCGCTCGTATGCTCTCCACCGTCTCGATGATGTTGGCACCGAGGCGCTTCGAGATTTCCAGCACCAGCGTGGGTTGGCCGTCGAGCCGCGCGAAGCCGTCGGGATCCTTGAAGGTGCGGTTGATCCGTGCCACATCGCCGAACACCACGACCGCCTCGTCGGTCACCTTGACCGGCAGCCGCAACACATCTTCGATGTCTTCGATCACACCGGGCACCTTGAGCACCATCCGCCCGGCACCGGTGTCGATGGCACCGGCGGCCACCAGCAGGTTGTTGTTCCGGATCAGGCTCAACAACTCCTCGAAACTCACCTCGTAGCTCTGCATGACCAACGGGTCGACGATGATTTCCAGCACCTCTTCGCGCTCTCCGGCGATATCGGCCTCCAGCACACCGGGCAAGCTCTCGAGCTGGTCCTTCAATTCACGGGCGATACGCGTCAGCGTACGTTCCGGTAACGAGCCTGACAGGCTCAGGTTCAGGATCGGGAACAACGCCACGTTGATCTCGTTGACGCTCGGCTCGTCGGTGGCCTCCGGCAACTGCGACTTCGCCGCGTCTACCTTTTCGCGCACATCGGCCAGCGCCGTTTCACCGTCGAACCCTGCATCGAACTCGAGGGTCACTGATGCATGGCCCTCGCCCGAGGTACTGCTCATCGTCTTGATGCCGGTGATGCCCTGCAGCTCCGTCTCCATCGGCCGCACCAGTAGTCGCTCCGCATCTTCGGGCGAGATGCCGTCGTGCGTCATCGACACATAGATCACCGGGATCGGCACGTCCGGTTCGGATTCCTTGGGGATGCTGGCGTAGGCGTAGATGCCGCTGAGTATCAGGAAGATCAGCAACAGCAGCACCGTGCGGTGGCGGTCGAAGGCCGCATCGATCAGTGCGTTCATCGTAGGAAGTTACAGGGCACCGGCATCATCAGTCTCGCCTGCAGAGGGTTCACTGCGCATCGATTCGTTCACCACCGGCTCAGCCTGCGCCTCGCTCGGTTCCACCTGCTCGCCGACACTGACGAAGCCCTGCCCCAGCGTGATCAGACGCGCACCTGCCGGGATATCGGCTACCCAGGCGCCGTCGAGATCGCTGCGCAATAACCTGACAGGCTGAAACACCACCTTGTCGTCGGCGTTCACCAGCTTCACCCCCAGCGTGCCCGCATCATCGAGGGAAAACGCTGACGGGCTGATGAACGCTGCGCGCAGCTTCTCCACCGGTACCCTGAGCGTGGCACTGACGCCGGCGGCCAGCTTGCCATCAGGGTTGCTAACACGCGCTTCGATACGGAAGCTGCGGCTCCGACTGTCCGCCAGCGGCGAGATGAACGTCACGGTGCCGTCAAGCTGGTTGCCGTTGATCAGCTCCACCGTCATCGGCTGGCCTTTGTCCAGTTCCGCCACGTTCTGCTGGGCGGCCTGTGCGCTGGCCTTCAGGCGGCTGTCGTCGACCAGGGCGGCAACCACATCGCCGATCTGAATCAATTGACCGATCTCGATGGGCAGTTCGTTGATCGCGGCGGCGAAGGGCGCGACGATACGGGTATCGCGCTTCGCCCGCCTGGCCCGGGCGAGCTGCGCACGAGCCGTCTCCAGCTGTGCCCTGAGTTGTTCAAGCTGCACCTGGCCCTGCAAGCCCTGGCTTTGGAGCGAGGCTGCCGCCTGCTCTTCGCTGGCAGCCGACTTCAGGCGTGCCCGCGCTTCCAGGAGATCGGTTTCCAGGCTGCCCGGATCAAGCTCCACCAGCAACGAGCCTTCTTCCACGCGGTCGCCCTTCTCGACCGCGATACGGACGACCGTTCCACTGACTTTCGACCGCACATCGACCTGCCGCCAGGGATCGAGCTGCCCTTGGAGGACCACCTCTCGATCGGTGGGCGAGAGCGTGATCGGCTTCACCTCCACCTTCATCAAGGCATCCGGCTTGTCGGTGGCCTGTGGAGTCTGCCCATCCTCCTCTCCACCTACCAGACCGCTGAGCATCCACAGCAAGAGGACGGCAGCAACGGCAATGGTGGCGATCGATGAGGTTTTCATGAGTATGAGGTTAGCAGCGCAGGTGACCAGAATAGATCATTGGTGCGCTCGATCGACGATGGAAGAATTTTCGAGTGCGTCAGGCGTGAAAGTTCAAGAGTTGACATGCACATGCAATACCTGCCGGGCGCCGCACACTGCCTCAAGCCAACACGACGTTGACATTGCATCCACCTGCCCCACGGCCTCCCGGAAGCATGGTGCCGGGTCGTGCCGATTGTCGCCCCAGATCAGAGTTCGAACGCCACCGGTTTCCACCAGGTAGACCACCATGTCCATGTGGCCGACATTGTCCGGCGGGCAGGCCTTGGCACCGAACTCCTTCAGTGCATTGGTCCACTTGTACCAGCCGGGAGCGATGCAGGCATGCTTATCGGCGAAGCCTGTGATCTTGTAGGTCAGCGAACTTGAAACCACCAACCGTGCGATCGAGCACCATCGTCGATTGGGGCGATCGATCGCGACCGGACCTGAGCCGGTGAACTCGTGATCTTCGAGAAAGATCAGCGCATCGACTCGAGCGATCTTTTTGTACCTGACTCAGGTGTCATGGATTTTTTTCACTGGCACGATCGACTTGCTGGGGGTAGCGTTCGTCATCGGTGGGCTGGTCGCGGTGTCGTGGCGCAACAGGGCCAATCTGCGACATCAGGATGCCTGACTACGCGAGCGGAATTACAGCGTGCCACGACCATTGATCTGCTCGATCGCCGTCTTCATCGGACAGATTCACCGCAGAGTAGCGAAGCGCTGCTCTGACTCAGTCAAACGCGCTTCAATTTCCACACCGAGACGCCGCCGCGAGTAATTGTCTATTCGCCCTATAAAGCCTGTCAGAATCACGCACATATCAATGTCTTCGACAGTTGCCCAATAACTGGTTTGAGTGTTGGTGGAATCATCATTTCGTGGAAATTCATCCTGAATATATCTCGATACTGGGCTGCCGTTACAAATGATAAGCCGCGGCATATACTGAGTGATCTGTTGTTTTAGATAGTCAGCGCAGTTATGGACGAGCTCAGCGCCTTGTCTGCCAGTTGGAAACCCCTTGCTACTGCACTTGACGATGTCTGTATGGGCCGTACCGCCCTCTTGACCAAACCCGTCGTAGACTAACTTTGAGACATGGCGAAAGTCCTCGAAGTAGCGATAATAAGGTTCATCGGCATTCATCACATAACATCTGCTGGACTACGCGAACCTGCACAGAACGCCAATTAAAGACGTGGAAGGCAACCTGACCACTTGTTGTCCAACGTACCGTCGGTGAGCCAGAGAGCAATACTGATGCCCACGCGCAGGAACGATGGTCAACTGGGCAACATCATCTGACGGTCGTCTGCTCAAGCATCCGGCCTTGCTTCAAAAAAGAAACACGCAGGCAGCATAGCCGATGCGATGTGTTCTATATCCCTACTCGATACACCACAAGCACGAAAGCTTTCCCGCCATTGCCCAACCACGTCAATCACCTGATCAATCTCCACACGTGCGTTGTGCTTCGACAAGCCAAAGCGATCCGATTGGGAGATCAGATTATAGATGCTGGCCGTGCGATTATAAGTACCGATTGTCATCGCCAGATCGCGCCTTTCCAGGCTGATCACCGGCGCCGGGACAAGGTCGTAAGCTGGCGACAATCGCCAGCCGCGTTGCCTGCACAGCAAGGCATGATTACGTGGATGATCGTCGTTGTTGGTCACAGCGGCGTTGAACACCATCCGCCTGAACAATTCCCGACAATCATCCATCGGCTTTTCTGACCAGCGCCGTAAGTTGTCGGCTAGGAGAAGGTATGACCAGCGCTCTCTGGCCAGGTAGTTGTCGTCGCACCCAAGCACAGTCAGACCGCTGACAAGGCCGAAGCGCAGGTAGCCACCATTCGCAAGATCACGATCGAATCGCTTCAGCATGAGCACATCCCCGCTGCCCACGCGTTGCAATCGGGCCTCCGTGACGTCCAGGCCGCACCGCCGCGCCAGATCAAGCGTGGCGAATTCGATTCGCTGAAGATTCGAGCGATCATCCTTCGCCGGAAACTTGCCGAGCCAGAGGGCCTGCTCGAATTCAATCGTGGCCTTGGGGCGCGCACCTCCCATGCTGGTGCCGGGTTCGAGCTGCCGGAGAAGATGAGGTGCCACCGGCTGGCCAGATTCTATCGCTTGCGAGGCGGTGATCAATGCAGCAAGCTGATCTGATCTGTTGTACTGCCTTGTGGCCGCAGAAGGTTCAGGAGTCAAACCAAAGCTCAAACAGCCCGCGCCGTCCTGAGGCCCATGGAGTAGGTAGTCAATTTCCTGGAGATCGGCGGCACTGCGTTCGAGCCGGTGTTCGATGACACGCCGCCCCCAAGCATCGGGACTCGCATCGCGCACAGCACCGGGGATGCCGCCGAGTTGCGTGAACTCGAACACGCTTCTGGACAGCGGTAATTCGAACGGATCGAAGGCAATCGCATCGGATCTTGCCAGATATCGGTCGCCATAGCGAAAGCGGCCTATCTGCGTCCCGTCCGGCAATGTCTGCACTCTGATCAACGCCGCCGCTACCGTCTCCAGAGTGTCGGGAAGCTGAACATGGACGTAGGCCTCACGTTCAGAAATCATAGTCGTCGCCAGCATTCCTTGTTCTGCCCGCTCGTAACGGGCGACGCGATGCCTCGAGTGCCTTGCCGTGCAGGTCGGCATCCGGCTCGGCAACGGCGTCCAGCGACTTGTCGAGACCAAGTACCCAGAGGACGGTGAAGCACACACCGACAGCGGTACCCGACTTGCCCAGCTCGAGGGCGGTGAGTGTATTGCGATTGATACCCGCTTTATCGGCAAGATCGGTGACCGACCAGCCACGACGAATCCGGGCGATCCGAATACGTTGACCGAGCAGAGTGACACGTTCGGAAACTTGTGCTGGCACAGCGAATTTGCTCATTATAGTAGGCATAATTACGAATAATGCCTAATATAATAGTCACTCATCTGCCTGCTTGCAAGCCACCGGCAACTCCGCGACAACCCACCGCGTTAACGGTCTAGATCGTCTCAAACCCAACTCCGAGGAAGAAGCGGGAACCGGTCTAGCAATCGGCAAGCGTCCAACCCAACGAATTGCAGTGCCGCCATCGACATGTACGTCAGGCTCGACCTCATCGCGACACCTTCGTCTTCCGTGCCTTCGGCGTCAGAACGACAGTCGGGATCAACCTGGACTCACTCCTGCCCAGGCGTCGCCACCGGCTCGTCATCAGCCGGCTCGTCCAGCATCCAACCCAACCGCCCCACAGCCGATCGAAGCAGCCGGTAGCCTCCCCAGGTGCCGAGCACCGCCACTTGCTCACCGACCAACAGTGACACGATCTGTGGCGCACCGCTCACAGGTTCGGTGAGCAGATCGCCATCGGCTGAAAGCGTCGTCACACGCGCTTCAGGCGGCGCGAGCAGCTCGCTGGCCACGAACGAGGTGCTGCCATCCGCATCGATGAGGCGTGCCCAGGCGCCACTGGTCCCGGCGACCTGCACCAGCTCCCCCGCACGCTGCGTTCCGGTGATCTCGAAACCGGTGCCCGGCCCGGCCCGCCGGTTCAATACCGTGCCGGCAACAGCCAGCCAGCGTGGCAAACCGTGGCCTGCGAGCGATGACGGCGATGGTGCCTGTGAATTACCGACCATGGGCAGCGGATCGGTCGGACCATAGAAGCGGCGATACCAACCAAAATGCAAGTGTGGTGGCGTGGAGATCGCGTTGCCGGAGTTACCCACCGCGCCGATGACCTCACCTCGGCTCACCCGCGTACCCGGTGAGACATTCACGGTTTCCAGGTGCGCGTAGTAGAGGCTACCGATCGACTCACCGCCGGCATCGAGGGCACTGTGCCAAATGTGCAGGCCGCCGCGAGGCGAGGTACCCACCCGCGTGATCAGTCCATCGGCTGCCGCCAGTATCGACGTGCCACGCGCCGCGAAGATATCGATACCATGATGTTGCCGCGCGCCCCCGTCACGGTCCACGCCGAAGAGGCTGCGCACGGAATCCGTGGCTGTGGTCGCGACCGGAAAATCGAGCACCCGCCGCTCGGCGAAGGTGAAACCGAAACCACCACGGGCACCGATCGTCGATTGCACCCGGAGCCGATAGGTGCCGGCGGTGGGCACCGGCCAGCGCCGGTTCTGCAGCGTCGGCCCAAACGATGCCAGAGGTCGCGCATCACTGGCACCACCTCTGAGCACATCGATCACCAGGCCACCCTCGGCGCCACGTGCCACCGTACTGACGATCTGCAGGGTTCGCGGCGCATCCACGTCAATGCGATAGACGGCCACGAAGGGGGCGTCGGCCGATACGTGCACCTGTTCGCTGTAGCGATCGCTGATCGGCAAGGGATTCCGCAGCGCTTCATCGCCAGCACGTTGCCAGCGCTCCAGCATGCCTCTGGAAACTTCCGTATCCTCAGCCAGTGCGGCGAGTACACGCGCTCGCGCCTCGGGCCGTGGTTCACCGGTCAGTACCCACCAGGCCGGCCTGGTCAACCAACCGTCCAGCAATTGCCAGCTCGATACCAGACCGATCGGCAGCAGCAGGAGAACAACAAGGACGAAGAAACGCATTAGCATCGGGAACGAAAGCAAAGGGAAATGGACTCATCTGTCGCACATCTGTTCCGCCGCTGGCCGACATATGAATCACGATCAAGGCCGCGTGAAAGAGCGAAGTCTCGCTTTCGGTCGTTCGGGCGTCCCAAGGATGGTACGTTGCGACCCGCCGTGTCGGGTGCATCGAAAACGCACAGCCACCCTCGACTGAAGGACAAAACTCTGTGAAGAAAGTGCTCATCGGCTTCATCAGCGGCTTCGTCGCAACGCTCGTGTTTCATCAGATCGCCGTGGCCGTGGTAGCCGCCGTCGGCATCGCACCGTTCAGCCCATGGAACATGGCCGCAGCGCCGCCTCTCGGCATCCCGGCCGTGATCTCGCTGTCGTTCTGGGGTGGGGTATGGGGCATCCTGTTCATCTTCATCCATCACAGCTTCGGCACCGGGGCCCGTTACTACACGCTCGCCTTCCTGTTCGGTGCGATCTTCCCGTCGCTGCTGGCCCTGTTGATCATCTCGCCGCTAAAGGGCGGGCCCGTGTTTGCCGGTGGGGATCCGGGCATCCTGCTGGGTGCCTTCCTCGTGAACGGTGTCTGGGGCGCTGCCACCGGGTTCCTGATCAAGTTGATCGAAGGCCGACGAACCGCGCTCGACAGCTCGTCGCACTAGACGAACTCCGGTGCTGCTGGGGCCTGTCTCTCCACCCTCTTGCAACTCCGGTGACAGTTTGGCCGACCTGTCGTCCATCCGACTTCGGTAGGACTCCGTCGCGATCTTCTTGCCATCGCGCCGCAGTGCCTGCTCGGCAACGGGCACCTCGTCGGACCAGCAAGGCATCCTGCGGACCGAGCGGCAGCAAGCCATGTAGGCCCCGCAACCACTCTACCTTCGCCTTCCGGGTGATCGTTCATTGTTGTACGGGCCCTCACACACGGCATGGCGGCACTCGCAATACCCCCGTCGCAAGCGCCGTACCGAGCACGATCACCAACGCACCACTCAGGCTCAGCAGCGTGATTCTCTCATCGAGAAACCACCAGCCCAGGGCCACCCCGAAAACCGGGATCACGAACGTCACGGAAACGGTGCGCGTCGGCCCCACGCTGCGAATGAGGCGAAAGAACAGCAGGTAGGCGACGCCGGTGCAGACGATGCCCAAGGTAACGACGGCTAGCCAGAGGCTACCGTTCATGAGATGGGTCTCAGGCCAGAGCCACAGGCCCGGTAACAGCAGCGCCATGCTGGCCGATAGCTGGCTGCCCGTGGCGATGACCAGCGGATCGACACCCTGCAGACGACGGCGCGAAAAATTCGCCGCCAGCCCATAGGCAGCGGTCGCTGCCACGGCGGCAGTGAATGGCAAGGCCAGGGAACTCAGCCCGGCCATGAACGTGGTGGTATCGCCGGACTTTCCGGCACCTGCCACCAGCGTGCTGACTCCGAACACTCCCAGACCCAATCCGCATAATTGTGAGCGCGTGAGCCGGTCGCCAAACCAGGCGAACGCGATCAACGCGCTCCAAAGCGGCGCCAATGAATTCAGGATGGACGTGATACCGGCGCTCAGAGTGAGCGTTGCGTAACCGAGCAAGACAAACGGTATCGCGGAATTGACCACACCGACGATGGCAAGGTTACCTGCGTTCCTGGCCAGGCCACCCAAACCACTCAAGCCGCCTCGCAAGCCTAGAACGAGCAACAGGAAGGCCGCGGCGATTGAGCAGCGCAGCAGCATCAAGGTGACTGGGCCCAGGGCGGGAGCAGCGACTCGCATGAACAGGAACGAGCCGCCCCAGATTGCCGCGAGCAACAGGAATTCCGCGAGATCTCTGCGGGACATCAGCTTGTACTAGCGCCTGACCACCCCGAGCGAACGCTTGCTGCATAGGTCAATGATTCGCAGGCTCGGATAACAGCATCTGCTCGAGCGCCAGTA
>CBDCAW010000003.1:0-74352 GCA_965214025.1 Granulosicoccaceae bacterium | reverse complement strand
GGTGCCGGCGGGCCGTGTTGTCTCTGCTGATACAACGCTTAAGCGTGAATGCCAAGACCGGCTCAATGCCGAAGTGAGTAGCGCTGTTCTTCTGTTTTTGCTGTAGGCCCGGTCATCAGTTGTTTCACGGGCCTCCATGAACCAACTGATGACAGGCCCGGTCCGTCTTTTCGATCTGCCTGCCGGGTTCGACCATCGTAAGAGCAACAAGACACCGCCCTGAGATGAACTCGGACCCGACAGGCATCAGGTCTATCTGTTATGAACCGGATTGAGAACCCTAGCAGCTACCCTGATCAATCCAGACATCCCATTCCCTGGCGCTGTTGGTTTCCGGACTGTTGCTACTGGTCCACCAGCGAGCTTCATAGCGAGAGTCATTGAACCGAACCTGATCACCGCCGGTATACGTCGAAGCTTGATCCCAGTTCGGAATACCGACGCACGCATTCTCAGCACCCATGTCCTCGGTTTCGGTGTTGTCTGTCTCACCACCGTCCATTTCGCCCATGTCTCCACCGGCCATGTCGCCCATGTCTTCAGCGCCCATGTCACCGCCGGCCATATCGCCCATGTCTTCACCGCTCATGTCACCGCCGGCCATATCGCCCATGTCCTCACCGGCCATGTCGTCCATGTCAACGTCGGGGGCCGCTACGGGATCATTACCACCGCCACCGCTGCCATCGAACGCGACATCGACACAGGCGTAGAACGCTTCGGGGCTGTCAGAACGCTGCCAGACGCTGTAAACGATATGGCGCCCGGTTCGCGACGGCAGAGTGACCGTGTGTGACGGATTGAAATCGGCCGGTGCCGGTTCGGTCTCACCGATTTCCTCCAGATCGCTCCAGACCAACGGCGTGCTCGGGTCGAAGCCTTCGTTGGTGATGTAGTAACGGTAGTACTGGGTGGCGTGGGCGGCCGAGTTGTTCCACTCGAAAACCTGAGGGCCGGCACTGACCGGTGTTGAAACCCAGTCGGCGCGCGCCAGGTTCAAGCCGCCGAAGGTACCCGGATCGCCCCCACTGCACAGCTCGCCATCAGGTACCACCGCCTGGTGGTCCCCACCCGCGTTGCCCTGGCGAATACCATTCCAGTCGTAGAATTGCTGCGAGCCGCTTTCCGCTCTGGCGGCTTGACAGGCAGCCGATGTGAGTGTTTCAGGCCCTTCTTCTCTACAGTTCCAGACTCTACTCTGAGGTGAGACGATTGTTCCATGCGCACTGGCTGTGCCGCTGACAGCCACTGATGCGCCGAAGACACTCGTCACCAGCAGCATCTTGAATCCCGTACCTTCCCAACTGTTTGCTCGCATATCTGTTCTATCCCTGTGTGTGAATTACCGGACGAAGTCGAACATATGCATTGACGCTATGCAACATTAATCGTCCTTGCAATATCGTAACTGGGCTCGTATCGTGCGGCGTCGCGGCAACTGTGGGAGCGCTTCTTTAATGTGACTATCCAGAAAGAAGTGGGCGTGCAACTTCGCGTCGCAAAGGTTGGATGCCCGAGCGGCAGAAACCTGCTCGGCACTGCCGCGTCAGGCACCTGCCTTGAGATCAGCCGAAGCAGTGCCGGCCTCCACTATTTCCCAATCGAGACCGCCCCGGTAACGATGAGCAAGTCGTCCCTTCTCGTCCATCGCGAACAGGTGAAGCCATCGGTTGTCAAAGAGCGCTCGCACCTCGTCGTTACGCCCCAGAATATCGTTCATGGCTTCGCGTGGCGCCTGAATGCTTACTGAGAGGCGCAACGGCTCATGGCTGTAATACTCACCGTCGTGCACTGATTGCCAAGGCAGGCCAGCGCGCAACAGCCCGCCGTTGCCCTCGACCACGCCGATTCCGCCCACTACGTTCTGCAGCAGCTTGTTGCCGGAGCCGAAGGTGTGGGGCGCCACACTCGACCCGTAGTATTGCAGGCTGATCCAGCTCGCGACCACTACCGGCGCGGTCATGATCAGTTCAAGCACACCGAAGCCGCGTACGCTGTCTTGCTGCCAGTCGTAGTCGTGCAGAAACGCCGACCCTTCGAGGCGACGACCTGCTGTCGTTGATCGCGGGGCGGCGATGAATGCCTGGCAGCCGGCCAGCGCCCATTCGGGGCGTACTTCAGCCCAGTCGCGAGCGCGCTTCTCGATATCGCTGCCACTCGCCGCGCGCGGCAGGCGCAACGCCCGTTCGGCGCAGGTGATCCTGCCGGCTTCCATCAACCATTGCCGTGCCTGATCAAGGTCATCGACATGCGCCTCTATGTCGGCATCCTGCTCATAGAGGGTCACCTTGTCAGTCGTCGTGTCGTGCAGGGCTCCGACGAAAAGCGTGTCCCCGGGTACTGCAAGTTCGCGTGCTGCAAGCCCCGCGCGAACCTGGTTGTCATTGAGCATCGACGCCAGCAATCGTGCGTTGACCTCACCCGAATGTCCGCCGCAGGCTCCGCAATGCAGTGCACTCGCCTGTGGATTGTTCACCACGTTCGCCCCATGGCCGACCAGCAACACGAGCCGTGCGAAGTCGTCAGTCAGGGTCATGGCTCGAAGCACTGTTTCAGCCGCGTTGATTCGAGTCTCCAGATCCAACGGAGGGTCGAAGCGTGGCATCGGGTCATTTGGAGTCGGCGTTGAATGCATGCCGAGCGCATCGCGCACCAGCTTGCCCACATACACAGGACCCATGGCCTCCACGAAGGCGAACGAGGAAACGGCGGCCAGCTTGAATCGGCCCCAGGCACGCCGTGCGCGCGCTTCGTACCGGGTAGCGAGATCATTCGTTTCGTTGCCGGAGCCACTTGCCGACGAGCAGACGTTCGGGTTGAGAAGCACGGGCAGGCGCAACTCATCCACATCCGACGCGAAGCTCCGGTGTCGGGCGAAGACGCCGAAGAACCCGGCGAAACCCAAGGTGCGAATCGAAGGATGAATGGCTTCGAGCGATCGACGAAAGACTTCCGAGCGTACATCGATACAGAACGCGGCTTGTAGTGTCGGTCGCCCGGCGTGCATTGCAGGTTCGGGTTCGGCAAGTGTTGCCTGCAACTCGCGTTGCGCCGCTCGTTCAGCAGATTCCTGGAGAATCTCATCGACGATGTCGCTCGCCTGCACCTCGATCGGTTCCTCGTGTACGGTGCGAATGTGCTTCCATTCCTCGCCTATTGCCGCCTCGTGCTGGTCGAACAGCGCTTCTTCCCAGAGTAGCCGGATCGCGAGCAGGTCGGTGATCGTAGAGTCGGTGTGGTCGGCGAGTTCGGCACGCCAGAGCTGGTAGCGTGCGTAGTGAGCCCAGCCGCCGAGCGACAGCAGAAGCTGATGGAAGTAGCTTGGTAGTGCCGCCTCGTGAATGCGAAGCCTGCGCACGGTTGCGGCAATCGACTCCATCGGGTCTGCAGGTCTGTCGGCGACGAAGGCAGCGAAGCCCTTGAGCCCCATGATCTCCGGTGTCAGGTCGTGGGTCGCCTGGGCGCAGAAAGCCGCCCAGGCGCTTTTGCCAAGCGGTGCAGCCCAAAGAGCCTGGCCCTGGTCGAAATAGCCACCTGCCCAGGCACCCACGCGCTCGTCAACCAGAGCATGCCAGTCGGTAGCGGCCGCACGGGCTGCGAGATCGACAACGGTCGGCAAGATCCTGGGTGCTGGCGGCGATTCAGATGCCGCCGACTTCAATGCCATGACATCCGCAGGCTTCCTCCCATGCGGGCTTGCAGCCAGGGCAGCGTCGAGATCAGCATCGCTGATCGCGCTGAATCTATTTAGATCAGCATCGCTGACCTTGCTCATTCTCGAGCGATCGGCATCGCTGTTCTCGCTCGGCGTCATGCGATCGAGGTACCAGCGACGCGGCATCGTGACCGGGCCGGCGCCTACTCTTGCCAGGCGAGCCCCTGCCTGCGCCAGCGTCTCCTGCGTCTGCCCTAGATAAGGATTGACCGCGACAGAGGTAGCGAGGGGCCACAGTGGTGGAATCTGCCGTGCTGCCGCATCGACGGCGTCAGCCAGGCTCGGCAGATCCAGATGCCTGATCGTGGGTTCATCGTTCATCGGGGCTGATTTCCTTTCAGTGCGTCAAGGTAGTTCGCCACGGCAATTCGCCGAGCCCATCGGCCAATGCAACGCGGCATCGCAACGCATCATTGCAACGCGTCGGATTGGTACGTGAGGGTGGCGCGTGAGGGCGTCGCGTTGAGGTGGCGCGTGAGGTTCATCGGTCAGGGCAACGCGTCACTTGGAGTGGCTGAGCGACCAGTTGCCGATCAGCCGATCGAAAACGGCATTGATGTAGAGCCCGTTTGCAAGGTGCACACGCAACCCGGCAGCTGCCGGGTGATAGGCCCAGAGGGGAAACAGAGCCTGAGCAAGGGCCACCAGTGCGAAGCTGACGACAGCCAGCACCAGCAGCGCCCATTCGAGTGGGCCCGGGGCAGGTGTCAGGGGCAGGGTACCCTCCAGCATCCACTCGGCGATTCTCTGCAGAGCGAAGTAGCTGATCGAAGCGGCGAGCGCATACAGTGCGGTACGACGCGTCAGCGCCCGGGGTGCGCTGTCGGCAAAACCCTGAGCCAACAGGTAGGCGACACCGAAGATCAGAATGGCGCCAAGCGCAATCGCCTGCGGTGACTTGTCGTCGAAGCCAAAGGCGAAGCCGATAGCACCGTAGATGATCAATGCCAGTGCGAAGGCGCGTAGTACGGCGGAGGCATCGGGAATGGCGATCGGGCCTGGTCGGCGAATTCCAGCGACCATGGTCACAGCGGTACCGGATGCGAGGAATGCATGCGCCTTGTACAGCGAGTGCGCTACGATGTGCAGCAGTGCAAGCGGGAACAATGCAAGCCCGCATTGCATGATCATGAAGCCCATCTGAGCGATTGTCGACCACGCAAGCGAGGTTTTGACCGCCGATTGCGCAAGCATCGCAAGACCACCGCACAATGCAGTGAAGCCGCCGACGATCACCAGCACGGCGAGTACACCAGGGGCGAGCAGCATCACATCGGCAAACCGTATCAGCAGGAAGCCGCCCGCGTTTATCACGCCGGCATGCAGCAGCGCCGAGACCGGTGTCGGTGCCTCCATGACCTCGGTAAGCCAGCCGTGAGTCGGGAACTGGGCAGATTTCAGCAACGCGGCCATAGCCAGCAGTGCGGCGGCCCAGCCACTGCCGGCCGGTGAGATGCCGTCATGCGCAGCAGCGAGAATCGTCGCGATATCAGCGGTGCCATAGCCCGTGTAGAGCAGCCCGGCAGCAGCGAACAATGCCACGTCTCCGGCTCTGGCAACGATAAATTTCTTGCGTGCTGCACGCACGGCCTGGATCCGATCGGGGTAGAAGAGCAGCAGCCGATGCAGGCTTACACTAGTGGCGACCCAGGCCAGGACGAACAGCACCAGATTGCCGGCCTGAACCAGTAGCAGTACCGACGCCAGCGTCATCGACATCCAGCCGAGAAATGCGCCGTAGCGTGGCTCTCCATCCAGATAGGTGGCCGAATAGCGCAGCACCACCCACCCGACGAACGCGACGAGTAACAGCATGGTCACGCTGAGGGCATCGAGCCGTGCCGATATCTCCATGGCTCCCAGGCTCAACAGCACGCCGGTTCCCGGACCCTGCCATGACAACAGGACGGCTGCAAGGAATGCCGAGCCCAGTGCGACCAGTGCCGCCTTCTCTGTCAGTGTGGCGAGCCGGGCCGAACGTCCACCCCGATCGCCGAGTGCAATGATCCCTGCCGCCAACAGGACGACGGGTGGCAACAGCAGTAATGCGGCGTATAGCATTCTTGGCTCAACTCTCGGATCGAAATCAGTTGCAAGTTGTACCCGAATGACAAGGCCGAGAAAAATTCAATAATGTCTGATATACGTTCACTTAAAGTGAACGACAGGCTTGACCTACCCCTTGACGATCACTTTTAGTGGTGCAACGCCAGGGGCATGCAGTTCGAACGTGCCGGGCTTCATCGGAATGAAGCTGATTTCCGCTTCACCCTCATCATCGAACTCGATGGAGTCGAGGCCGAGCGGTCTGATCTCGATGTCGTTGATCACGATCTCGTCGAACCAGCAGTTGCGAAAGAAGTCTGCACCGCTGATGGCCATTTCAGCCGAACCATCGGCACTGATGATCAGCTCGTAGTACTGCCCAGACTGCAGTTCCAGGGGGGCGTCGGCCATGGGCATGCCCGATGACAACGTCACCGTTGGCAGTTCGATGGCCTTGCCGACGATACCCGATTGTGCCAGCGAGGCGGTTGGCGCTGAAAGCGCCAGCATCGATACTGCAAGTGTGAGGTGTTGGTATGTGTTCATACGCTGCCCTGCGATCTCCGATGAATGTTGAAAGCGAATGTGACTCTGACCGTTCCATGACGCTAACACGTCGGCTGCCCGGTATGCCATTGCACTAACTGTCAACGGCACTTGAGTGGTTGGCGTACGACGCGGCGGCATACGGATGGAGGGCATACGGAAGGTGAGGTACGCGCATGGCGGGCACCCGATCGGAGAGCAAGCCAATTGAGGGCAAACGAACAGTGTGTACACGATCGAGCCGGGCGCACCTCCGAATGGCACCGGCAATTGACAACACCACAGCGCCATGAGACCTTTCGCGAGTCAGGGTTCTCCGGGGTGCGCAAGTGTTTCGGGGTGAAACGGGAAATCCGGTGAAGGCAGCCATCGCGCTTGCCCAGTCCGGTGCAGCCCCCGCTGCTGTAAGCCAGACGGGATCGTCATGTGCCACTGAAACGTCCTGTTCGCAGGCGGCTCGGGAAGGTGACGTTGTCCGGTTGAAGGTAAGCCAGAAGACCGGCCCTGACATCGTTCGTATTGGCAGTTGCTCCGGGGTGCGAGCAGGACCGATGATTCGTCGTCCGGAATGCGTTGCTGTGCGAGCCCTGGCATCTTCCCTCAGCGGGATGATCGCAGACAACTGCCTCAGCCGCTCCCGACGAATCGATCAGTCTCGGCATCCGGCCTCGGGCTTCTCCTGCACACCATCTAGATAACAGGAAAGACCCGTCATGCATATAGAACCCGGTGTCGTCGAAGGCTCCAAGATCGTTCTCAGCTACGCCACCTCCGTCGCTGCAATTGCCTATGCCTTCAAGCTTTCGGCAGACGCTTTCAGGGCAAGCGGAGCCTTACCATTACTTCTTCGCGGGGCGGTGGCAAGTGTGCTCGTGCTGATCTTCTTCGAAGTGTTTCCGCATCAGCCCGTCGGTGTGTCCGAAGTGCATCTGATACTGGGTTCCACCCTGTTGTTACTGTTTGGCGTGGCACCGGCAGCCATCGGTCTCATGGGTGGACTGCTGCTTCAAGGCCTGTTCTTTGCCCCCTCCGATCTGCCGCAGTTTGGGATGAACGTCACGAGCCTACTCGTGCCATTGTTCGTTGCCAGTGCAGTTGCCGAGCGTGTGATTCCTGCGGCCACAGCCTACGTGGACATCAGCTACGCCCAGGCGCTCAAGTTGTCTCTGGCTTATCAGGGCGGTATCGCGACGTGGGTGGGGTTCTGGGCGCTGTACGGGCAAGGCTTCGCGACGGATAATCTGGCACAGATCGCCCTGTTCGGTGCAGCCTACATGACGGTCGTGATCGTTGAGCCGTTGGTTGATCTGGCAGTGCTCGCCGGCGCCAAGGTACTGCATCAACTCAAGAGCAGCTCGCTCGTGCAGCCAAGACTGTTCGATTCGGCAGCTTAGATTCGGCCCCTTGTAGAGCTGCGTCGGTTCAGATGGTATTCGATCAGACAGCCGCGTACCGGTCGATCGGTACGCGGCCGCTGATCAGATGCGTCAGCGTGAGCCGCCTGAACGTTACTTCTCGTTGGTTCCTTCTTCGTCGACGTACACGCCACGTAGCACTATGCGGTGGTCGGTGAGTTCGTAGCCCAACTCCCGGGCAATGGCTTCCAGCCGCTTCTCGATGCGTCGATCCTTGAATTCGGATACCTTACCCGAACGGGTACAGACGATGTGATCGTGATCATCACCGTTGTCGAGTTCGAACAATGCCTGACCGCCATCGAAATGATGACGGGTAACCAGGCCCGACGACTCGAACTGCGTGAGTACCCGATAGACGGTTGCCAGACCCACATCGTTACCCTGGTTCAGCAACATGCGGTAGACATCTTCCGCACTGAGGTGGTGGGGCTCCGACTCTTCCAGAATCGCCAGCACCGCCAGTCTCGGCGTCGTGACCTTGAGGCCGGCATTCTTCAGCTCGGCGACGCCGTCGCGAGACTTCTGGGTAGTCTTCAGGGAAGTGGCAGGCACGGGTGGCCCCTCGGCGTGTGTATGAGACGGAGTATACGGCAATGACCCTACAAAAGTAATGGATTCACTCTACCGTCATCGAAAACGAACCGACGAAGGGGGTACTTCTCAGGCAGTGCCAGCAGCGCCACTTGATTGCAAATGGCTGTAATTCTGCGACCCCAGGCGATCAAGCAAGTCGAGCTGGGTTTCGAGAAAATCGATATGCTCTTCTTCATCGGCGAGTAGTGACTCGAACAGGTTCTTTGTCACGTAGTCACCTTCGGCCTCGCAGATGTCCTTCGACTCCTTGTAAGAGTCACGAGCTTCATGCTCGCTAGCCAGATCCGACTCCAGAATTTCCTTCACATTCTCCCCGATGCGCAAGCCTCCGATCTTCTGCAGGTTGGGGTGACCTTCGAGAAAGATGATGCGTGCCACGATCTTGTCAGCGTGCTGCATCTCCTCGAGCGATTCCAGGCGTTCCTTTTCCGCAAGACGCGTCAGGCCCCAATCATCGAGCAGGCGATAGTGCAGCCAGTACTGATTGATAGAGCCGAGTTCGAGCATCAATGCTTCGTTCAGCCGTTCGATGACCTTGATACTACCTTTCATGCGATTGAGTTCCAGTGAAGTGTGGACCCCGAAATATACAGGGAATGACTTCAACCGGTTTTATCTAACACAGGGTTCCGCGACTTAAAGTGCCTCGGCTTCGCGACCTGGGCTCCAGAGCCTCTGGAGGAGGCAGGCTGAGTCAGGCAGCTCGCGAGCCTTCCTCATCGGCCACTGCCTCGCCCTGGAGTTGCGACTTGGTGAAGAATTGCAAGGCAGTCTCATGGATCATCTCTTCGGCGACCGGAAAGCAAGCACAGCAGTTGGGGCAAGCCCCGAGCTCCTGATAGACATTCTCCGGGCAAAGGTCCGGTGTCGCGCAGTTCGTCATCATGCACTTGACGGCGCAGCGAATTTCACTGGCGCTGATCTGGTTGCAGTGGCAGATGATCATGCGGGAGATCCTGGTTGCACGGTTCGAGAAGAGTGGCAAGCCGACAGCAATGCCGAGCCTGGCCTCGTCAATGTGAGTTGACGGAAATTAGTGTAACGCAAGCCATCACGGATCGGCGCGATGGTGCGAACTATTCCCAACTCGTTAGGTGCCTATCTTATACCCTAGTATCGCGCTCAGGTATTACTGCGTCGAACATTTACCGCGAACCGTGACACGACGCGCTATCCGATCATTCACCGAGCTGCAGTTTGCCGCGCGTCATCGTCGTTGCCGTCGTCGCCTGCGAAGATAGGCCGTCACGCCGGCGGGTTCCTCCCGACGACCTCCGCCAAGCCCCGGGCAAAAGTGGCGAGACTGGCGCGCTGCATGAAGATCATAGGCTTGGCCTGCCGGGCGCACAGGCGGCGCGCCTTCTTCATGGCGCTGTGGCTTACGCAGTCCGTCGGGCAGAGCACGGCATCCGCCTGTTGCACGAGGTCCGCGATTCGTTGGCCACTCGCTTCCAGACCACCGTCGTGATGCAGGAAACGCCCTTCGCACGATTCCACGAGCGCCTGGAAATGCCGACACTGACTGGCCTTGCCGCCCAGATACAGCACACAGCGACCGCACAGCGCCAGGTCATCGATCCCTTCTTCCAGGTCGTCCTCCAGCGCCCGCGACAACAGCCGCTCGAGCCGACGGTGGTCACGTAGCAGCCGTTCCTCCCGTTCGCAGGCCTCGTCCAGTTGTTGTCTGAGCCAACTGTTCTTTTCACGCAATTGCTCGAGGCACTGCCTATCCACACCCGCACCGGTATAATCGACAACTGCCTGCCGATGTGCCGCCCGAGTGATGGCCGTCAAATGCGTGAGCTCGCGCGACGTCAGCTCGTGCTTCCTGATCTCTTCGACCAGGGCATTACTCGTCTCAGCCTGGCGCCGTCGGGCGTACTGCAGCGAGTCTTCGAGTTCCGCCAGGCGCCGTTCCTGTTGGAGCAGACGCTCACGCTCTCCGCAGGCTCTGGCGCCTGCCAGATGCGACATCATGTGAACCTCACCGAACACGTCGTGAATGAGTTCCCCTGTGATTCGCGGATGCGTCAGCAATGCCCAGAGGCTACCGGCGACGTCACCATTCCGTGAGCCCACGGTCCACAGCGAGCGCAATGAGTCGGCGTCGCGCGCCGGACGGAACTGCCGGATACGCGTTTGGTGCTTCCGATCGAGAAGGCGTTGTATATGTTGCGTCAGTGGCTGGTCGCGGTTTGCAGCACGCTCCACCGCCAGGCGATGCACGCCGTAGTCGCTGAGAGCGCTTTCCTTGCTGCCCGATTTCGAAACCTGCTGCCGAACTTCGGACAGCGTCAGGCACGTGCCGATCACCATGCAGTGCCAGCAATCCTGCAGTTCCCACAGCTTGAAACGCGTGGTGCGTCGTTGTTCCTCAGCGGGCTCGTTCGTCGTCAGGGTCAGCAGCAGGTCATTCTGCTGTGGCATGACTGCCGCCGAGATGCCGGAGGCAACCGACGGGCGAGGTAGTGGAATCGGCACTCTGGGTAACCTTTCGGAAAGCGAAAACGAGATGACCGAATGCTCGCACAGGGAATTCGTATTGTAAATACGAATCATTATTATTTTTAGTGGTAGTGGCGAGTGCTATCCCGGCGCGTGGCCGGTTGCCGTGCAACTTGTCGGCAGCTGTTGCGTGCGATAGCTCGTAGGGATAGTATTCGCAATAACTTGACCATTTTGCTTGGTTATTGCGAGGTACCGATGCAAGTCGGGAGGCGAACCTGTCAGGAGTATGACCGATCGTGAATTCCGTCAAAGATTCCACTGCAGATGAGAGCGATGGTCTGGTGTGTGCAAACGGTTCACTGGAAGAGTGCATGGAAGGCTATTGCCGCCACCGCAACCTGTGCGCTGCTGCCACCGTCGTGGAACTTCTGCTGGGGCGTCTGCGTGAAGCGGACACCGACGCGGACGCCTGTGTGTATCTCGGCCTGTTCAGGAAATGGAGCTACATAGCAGGCTGCCATTTTCGCAAGGACCGATTCGCGCTGGCCACGCCACGCATGCGGGCCGGTCAGTCGTTGCCCGTCTCGCAACGGCCCAGTGCTCGTATCATCCAGTTCAGACCACGTCAGATCAGCGTTTGACCGGTGCGCCCTGGCGGTCCTTTCTCACGATGTCCGCTACGCCCGGACTCGTAGTATGCGAAAGTCTACGGCAGGTCGATTACCCTTCGACGCAGCCTCCGGGCGAGCTTGTTCCTGCAATGCCGCCGGTGCTGTTCACCATCACGAACCAGTTGAGCAACATGCCATGGACACACGACATTTCTATATCGACGGTGCCTGGGTCGCACCGATAGATGGGACCGATCTCGAGGTCGTCAATCCGTCGACCGAAGCGATCTGCGCCACGATATCGTTGGGCGGCGAGGCAGACACGAACGCTGCAGTGGCAGCCGCCAGACGTGCTTTCGAGTCTTGGTCATCAAGCTCCAAGGCAGATCGCCTCGAGTTGATGAAGCGTGTTCTCGCCGCTTACAAGGCGCGTGCCGACGAGATGGCAAAAACCATCAGTAACGAGATGGGTGCGCCTATCGACATGGCGAATGCCGCTCAGACGGGGGCGGGCTCTTCGCACATTCAGTCCTTCATCAACGCGCTCGAGACTTTCGAGTTCGAGCGTGAACTGCGGCCGAACACGCCGAATGACCGCATCCTGTACGAGCCTGTCGGTGTTTGCGGTCTGATCACGCCGTGGAACTGGCCGATGAACCAGATTGCCCTGAAGGTCATGCCGGCCATTGCGACCGGTTGCACGATGGTACTGAAGCCATCCGAGCTGTCGCCGCTTTCCGCGATGCTGTTCGCCGACATCCTTCATGAAGCAGGTGTTCCTGCCGGTGTGTTCAACTTGGTCAATGGCGATGGTGCCGGTGTCGGCACCACACTCTCCGGGCATCCGGATGTGGCCATGATCTCGTTCACCGGTTCTTCCAGAGCGGGCATCGCGATCTCCAAGAACGCGGCTGACAGCCTGAAACGGGTATCCCTGGAACTCGGAGGCAAGGGGGCCAACATCGTCTTCGCCGATGCCCCTGCCGATGCGGTTGCAAAGGGCGTCGCGCGATGCTTCAACAACACCGGGCAGTCCTGCAATGCGCCCACCCGCATGCTCGTGGAGCGCTCTCGTTACGACGAAGCGGTGGAGCAGGCCAGGGCGCAGGCGGAGAAGACTGCCGTCGATCTCGCTTCGAAGTCGGGTGGGCACATCGGGCCACTGGTCAGTCAAACGCAGTACGACAAGGTACAGACACTGATCGAACGTGGCATCGGTGATGACGGTGCGCGCCTGGTCGCTGGTGGTCCGGGCAAGCCTGAGGGCGTCGAGCATGGATATTTCGTGCGCCCGACCGTATTTGCGGATTGCCACAACGACATGAACATCATGCGCGAAGAGATCTTCGGGCCGGTACTGTCGATGATGCCGTTCGATACCGAGGAGGAAGCCATCGCACTGGCCAACGACACCGATTATGGCCTGACCAATTACGTGCAGACATCCGATGGCGTCAAGGCGAATCGCGTGGCGCGTCGCCTTCGTTCCGGCATGATCGACATGAACGGTCAGGCACGTTCCGAAGGTTCGCCCTTCGGTGGGTACAAGCATTCGGGCAACGGGCGTGAAGGTGGGCCCTGGGGGCTCGAAGAGTTTCTTGAGGTGAAGGCGGTCGGCGGCTGGAGTGAAGATACCTGAGAGGTAGCGGGTTGGCAGCGATCCGATCAGTTGTCTCGACCTGGCCCCGGTTGAACATCATCTGTGATCGGCAAGTCTGCGGACCGATGAGCCGTGTTGTTCGAGCCTGCCGATATCTTGCGTCCAATGCGACGATCGGTGCTGCCGGCAGGTCCAGCGGCACGGTCGTCCCGGTGTGGGCATTACGCTACAGCTCGACCCAGCGAGCCCATGAGCCCAACTCGCCACGCTCCTCACGCAATCCACCGGGAATCTCGCGGGCCGCATCGATGAGTTGAGGGTTGAGAAAGATCGCACCTATGAGTACCTGGCTTCGATCGATACCGAGGTAATCGAACACTTCCGGTTCACGCAATATCCCACCGCTTGACCAGTAGCTCTGCCACTCGCGGGAGTCGGCCGCCAACAGCAGGTTCTGCACAGCTGCGCCAGCTGCCGCTATGTGTTCCATGTTGTTCATGGTGAGTTCCGGCATGCCGTGATCTGCGCTGGCAGGCGCATCGTTAGCCGATGGATCGGGCAGCCAGGTCGCCTGCAGCAGTGCACCGCAGGCAGCCAGCATTTCCTTGATCTTGGATTGCCAGGCGCGGCTCCATTTGGAATCCGGCTGCGACTCGGCCTGACTGCAGAGAAACTCCAACAATCGGGTGCAGGCGGCACCTTCCACGATGTGAAATCGCCACGGCACAGGTGAGTTCATGTTGCCACCGCGATGTGTTACCTCGTGAGCTCGACGGTGAAAGGGCGCCCAGACCGCGGTTTCCACCATAGAGCATAACGCCTCATGATGCCCGGCGGTCCACGCTGCTTCACGGTCGGCACGGCGTTCCGGTGGCAACATCACCTTGGTGGTGCTGCGACGTCGTATCAGCTCATCGATGTCGTTACTGCTGGACCGGGTGTTGCTGGTTTCTGGCATGGGGTGGCACTGAGATGATGAGAAGTCGGCAGGATCGGTATCCTAGCAGCTTGAGCCCTCGTTTCAGAACCAGGTGCTCTCCCTTTGGAATGGCGCGCTACATCTGCCCGGTGACGGTTGATTCGACGGCGGCTTCAGGCATCCTTCCAGTCTCTCGTTGACAGGGTGCAAATTTGCCGATATTCTTCGTCGGCTAACGGGTGCAGGGGCTGTTTGCAAGTGATCCTGCGCACCGCAACGTGTGTGACCATCGGTTTTCCCCTGAGCTGTTCATCCAGGCCGTAGTTTGAGCCATGATTCAGGTCGGGCCGGTTGTCTACTCGCCAAAACATCAGCTTCTGTATTCAGCCGCTCCAGCGAGTGGCACCGGCTCAGCGATATTCTCAGCGATATTCTATGGCAACGATCAACCAGCTCGTCCGCAAGCCTCGCAAGCGGAAAGCGGAAAAGTCCAACGTTCCGGCCCTGCAGGCCTGCCCGCAGCGGCGAGGGGTGTGTACACGTGTCTACACGACAACACCCAAGAAGCCGAACTCTGCCATGCGCAAGGTAGCGCGGGTACGTCTGACCAATGGTTACGAGGTCACTTCCTACATCGGTGGAGAAGGGCACAATCTGCAGGAGCACTCCGTCGTGCTGATACGAGGCGGGCGTGTGAAGGACCTTCCCGGAGTTCGCTACCACACCGTCAGAGGTAGCCTCGACACCCAGGGCGTGGAGTCACGTCGGCAGGGTCGTTCGAAGTACGGGGCCAAGCGCCCGAAAGGCTGAACGTACTTTAAGCACGGGCGCGATCCGATGCGTCACGTCAAAGCGTCAGCCATCCAAACCCGATCAGACTTGCCAGGAACACCCCAATAAGCCATGTCACGTAGAAGCGAAGCGCCTCGCCGCGAAATTCTTCCGGATCCCAAGTTCGGCAGCGTGCGTCTCACCAAGTTCATCAACATCCTGATGCTCGATGGCAAGAAGGCCGTTGCAGAGCGCGTCATCTATGGCGCGCTGGATACCATTCAGGAAAAAGGTTCTCCCGAGCCGCTCGAAGTTCTCGAAAAAGCACTGGAGAACGTGAGTCCGGCAGTCGAGGTGAAGTCACGTCGGGTAGGTGGTGCCACTTACCAGGTGCCGGTCGAGGTGCGCCCGGTACGTCGCAGCGCTCTCGCGATGCGCTGGATCATCGATGCCGCGCGCAAGCGTGGTGAAAAATCGATGACATTGAAACTGGCCGGCGAGCTTAGCGACGCCGCAGAACGACGAGGATCTGCCGTGAAGAAGCGTGACGACGTGCATCGCATGGCCGAAGCGAACAAGGCGTTTTCGCACTACCGTTGGTAGCCATCTTTCGTGTGATTGTTTTCGGCTACCGTTAGTGGCGCGCTCCACACCACTCTCCCTGTATCGCAATGTCGGCATCATGGCCCACATCGATGCGGGCAAGACCACCACGACTGAACGTATCCTGTTCTATACCGGTGTGTCTCACAAGATGGGCGAGGTACACGATGGTGCCGCGACGATGGACTGGATGGAGCAGGAGCAAGAGCGCGGCATAACCATAACGTCTGCGGCTACCACCTGCTTCTGGAGCGGGATGGATGGATCTCGCAAGCGCCATCGCATCAACATCATCGATACGCCCGGCCATGTCGATTTCACGATCGAGGTTGAACGTTCGCTGCGTGTGCTGGATGGTGCCATTGCCGTGTTCGATGCGGTGGGGGGCGTAGAGCCTCAATCCGAAACTGTCTGGCGTCAGGCCAACAAGTATCGCGTTCCGCGCATGGCCTTCGTCAACAAGATGGATCGAGTCGGTGCCGATTTTCCACGTGTCGTCGAGCAGATCCGCACGCGTCTTGCCGCACTGCCTGTCGTTATGCAGCTACCCATTGGCTCGGAGGAGAACTTCGAAGGCGTCGTGGATCTTCTGAACGAGCGTGCCATCTATTGGCGAGCCGACGACAAGGGTCTTTCGTACGAGTCGTCGCCGGTGCCGGAACACCTGGTGGCGGAATCAGCGAGGTTGCGTGAAAAGATCGTCGAGGCCGCTGCAGAAAGCAGTGAGGCGTTGATGGATGAGTATCTGGAATCCGGCCAGTTGGCAGTCGATCAGATCACTGCCGGCATTCGCGTGCGCACGCTGGGCAACGAGATCGTACCGGTCATGTGCGGGTCTGCGTTCAAGAACAAGGGTGTGCAACCGTTACTCGACAGCATATTGGACTACATGCCGGCACCCGATGACGTCGCGCCGGTAGAGGGTATCCTGGCAGATGGTGAGACTACAGAGGCTCGCCGACCGGACGATGCCGAACCGTTTGCCGCACTGGTCTTCAAGATCGCCAACGACAGTTATGTGGGATCGCTGGCATTCCTGCGGGTGTACTCGGGCGTATTGAAAACCGGTGATATGGTCTTCAACCCCTTGCGCGGCAAGCGCGAGCGGGTCGGGCGGTTGCTGCAAATGCATGCTAACAACCGAGAAGAGATCAAGGAGGTACATGCGGGCGATATCGCCGCTGCCGTTGGCCTCAAGGAGGTGAGTACCGGCGATACCCTGTGCGAACAGAAGTCAACGATCGCACTCGAGCGCATGGAGTTTCCCGAGCCGGTGATTTCCGTGGCAGTCGAGCCGCGCACCTTGGCCGATCAGGACAAGATGGCATCCGCGCTGGGCCGTTTGGCGCGTGAGGATCCGTCTTTTCGAGTCACGACCGACGAAGATTCGGGGCAGACGATCATCAGCGGTATGGGTGAGCTTCACCTGGAGATCATCGTCGACCGACTGAAGCGCGAATTCAATGTCGAGGCCAACGTCGGCAAGCCTCAGGTTTCCTACCGGGAAACGCTAAGCAAGAAGGTGGAAGTCGAAGGCAAGTTCGTGCGGCAGACGGGAGGTACTGGTCAGTACGGGCATGTGTGGTTGCGCCTGGAGCCCTTGGAACGCGGTAGCGGCTTCGCCTTTGTCAGCGAGGTGGTCGGTGGCACGGTGCCGAAAGAGTTCATTCCCGCCGTCGAGACAGGCGTTCGGGACGCACTTGCCAACGGTGTACTGGGTGGTTATCCGACGGTCGATGTGCGCGTCACCCTGTTCGATGGCTCCTACCACGAGGTTGATTCCAACGAGATTTCCTTCAAGATCGCCGGTTCCATGGCATTCCGCAACGGCGCACAGCAGGCCGAACCAGCGTTGCTCGAACCTGTCATGAAGATCGAGGTGGTTACCCCGGAAGACTACATGGGCGACGTCATGGGTGATCTGAACCGTCGGCGCGGTGTCGTTCACGGCATGGAGGATCAGCCGGGTGGGAAGGTGATCAAGGCGCACGTGCCGTTGGCCGAGATGTTCGGTTATTCCACGGATCTGCGCTCGGCGACTCAGGGAAGAGCTGTGTACTCGATGGAGTTCGACCACTACGAGACTCCGCCAAAAGCTGTGGCGAACACGGTGTTGAACATTTAGCGACTCCTTCCAGGGGTTGCCCCAGACAGATAATGCTTCTGCGAAGGCGGCGCTACCGCCCTCGCAGAGCAATTGACAATCGACAGGAGCTAGTGATGGGCAAGGCGAAATTCGAACGAAACAAGCCGCACGTGAACGTGGGGACGATTGGTCACGTGGATCATGGCAAGACGACGCTGACGGCGGCGCTGACGATTTGCCAGGCGGAGAAGTTTGGCGGTTCGGCCAGCGCGTACGATCAGATCGACAACGCGCCGGAGGAGAAGGCGCGCGGTATCACGATCGCCACGGCGCACGTGGAGTACGAGAGTGAGAACCGGCACTACGCGCACGTGGACTGCCCGGGGCATGCGGATTACGTGAAGAACATGATTACCGGGGCGGCGCAGATGGATGGGGCGATCCTGGTGTGCTCGGCGGCGGATGGACCGATGCCGCAGACGCGCGAGCACATATTGTTGGCGCGCCAGGTGGGGGTGCCGTACATCGTGGTGTACCTGAACAAGGCGGACATGGTGGACGATGCGGAGCTGCTGGAGCTGGTGGAGATGGAAGTGCGGGAGCTGCTGGACAGCTACGAGTTCCCGGGTGACGACACCCCGATCATCACCGGTTCGGCGCTGAAGGCGATCGAGGGGGATACGAGCGATATCGGCCGGCCGTCGATCGAGAAGCTGATCGAGGCGCTGGACACGTTCATCCCGATGCCGGAGCGTCCGGTGGATCAGCCGTTTCTGATGCCGGTGGAGGATGTGTTCTCGATCTCGGGTCGAGGCACGGTGGCCACCGGTCGGGTGGAGCGCGGTGTGGTGAAGGTGGGCGAGGAGATCGAGATCGTGGGGATCAAGGCCACGGTGAAGACGACGGTGACGGGGGTGGAGATGTTCCGCAAGCTGCTGGACCAGGGGCAGGCGGGAGACAACGTGGGGATTTTGTTGCGCGGGACGAAGCGTGAGGATATCGAGCGCGGTCAGGTGCTGTGCAAGCCGAAGACGATCACGCCGCACAAGCAGTTCGAGGCGGAGATCTACGTGCTGGGCAAGGATGAGGGGGGGCGTCACACGCCGTTCTTCAGCAATTACCGGCCGCAGTTCTACTTCCGCACGACGGATGTGACCGGAGCGGTGTCGTTGCCGGAGGGCACGGAGATGGTGATGCCGGGAGACAACGTGAAGATCACGGTGGCGTTGATCAATCCGATCGCGATGGAAGACGGGTTGCGGTTCGCGATCCGAGAGGGCGGGCGTACGGTCGGCGCCGGCGTCGTATCCAAGATCATTGAATAGAACTGGCGAGTAGACAATCATGGCAGGCAATCAAACCATCCGGATCCGCTTGAAGGCGTTCGATCATCGGTTGATCGACCGTTCGGCAAAGGAAATCCTGGAAACCGCCAAGCGCACTGGAGCGCGGGTCCTCGGGCCCATTCCGTTGCCGACCAAGAAGGAGCGGTTCACGATCCTCGTATCACCGCACGTCAACAAGGATGCCCGTGACCAGTATGAAATTCGTACCCACAAGCGCCTGATGGACATTGTCGATCCGACGGAGAAGACCGTGGATGCCTTGATGAAGCTGGACCTTGCCGCAGGCGTTGACGTTCAGATCAAGCTGAACTGATCGAGCGTCATTGATCGATCGCCAAATAGCAGTGAAACCGCATTGTAATTAGATTCATCTGCTTGTTATAATGCTGGGCTACCTGACCCGGCAAGGTTTTCCTTGCTGGGTCTTGACGTTTGGCAGGTCTGAAATCTGCTTTTCGGTCCAGGCGCGAAAGCCTGGTCGAGTTGCTCGTCACCTTGCACAGGCAAGCGTCAGACAAGCCGGCGGCAGAAACCCGGCAGAACATTGCCCCTTTTGAATGTGAATGCATGTCTTCGTATGGCGTGCCTTGTGAGTCGGCCCTCAGGGGGCCTGGCTCTTTGCGAGTGTTGGAGAAAGTTATGACTTTGGGTGTGGTTGGCCGAAAACTCGGCATGACGCGAGTCTTCGACGACAGCGGTCGTGCTACGCCCGTGACCGTCATCGAAGTGTCCCGGAATCGCATCACGGCCTTGAAGACCGCTGAGTCCGACGGTTACGAGGCAGTGCAGGTAACGTCCGGAACGCGAAAAACCAATCACCTGAGCAAGGCTCAGATCGGCCATTTTGCCAAGGCGGGCGCCGAGGCGGGTCGTGGTCTGTGGGAGTTTCGTCTGGAGGGTGTGGAGGCCGGCGAACTGGCAGTCGGCGGCGACTTCGGTCTGGAGCTGTTCGAGGCCGGTCAGAAAGTTGATGTCATCGGCACCAGTATCGGCAAGGGCTTTGCCGGCGGTGTGAAGCGCCATAACTTTCAGATGCAGGATGCCACCCACGGCAACTCCCTGTCTCATCGCGCTCCCGGCTCGATCGGCCAAAACCAGACCCCGGGTCGCGTTTTCAAGGGCAAGAAAATGGCGGGTCACATGGGTAACGTACGTACTACCACGCAGAACCTGACCGTCGTCCGTATCGACGAAGGGCGAGAGGTCATTCTCATCAAGGGTCCGGTTCCCGGTCCCGAAGGCGGCGATGTCATCGTGCAGCCTGCCATGAAGCACAAGAACGCGAAGAGCTGAGCCACATGGATCTCAAAACCCATAGCGGCGGGTCCGTTTCGGTATCCGATACGGTATTCGGTGTGAACTACAACGAAGGGCTGGTGCACCAGATCGTCACCGCCTATCTGGCTGGTGGTAGAGCAGGTACTTCCGCTCAGAAAACACGCTCTGAAGTGCGGGGCGGAGGAGCCAAGCCCTGGCGGCAGAAAGGTACCGGTCGAGCCCGTGCAGGTACCTCACGCGGGCCGATCTGGACGGGTGGTGGTGTCACATTCGCCGCCAAGCCACGCGATTACACGCAGAAGGTCAACAAGAAGATGTATCGCGGTGCAATGCGCTCGATTCTCTCGAAGTTGGCTGCTGACGATCGGCTGTTGATTCTGGACGAACTCACCATTGCCGAGCCGAAGACAAGGCTCATGCAAGGCAAGTTGGCAGAGCTCGGGGTGAACAAGGTACTCATTCTGCTCGACAACGTCACCGACTCTGTCTATCTGGCCAGTCGCAATCTACGCAACGTGCAAGTGCTCGACGTGGATGGAATCGATCCGGTCAGTCTGGTGAGGTTCCCGCACATCATCACCACGCAGGCAGCCATCAAGCAGCTAGAGGAGCGTCTTGCATGAATGATCAACGCCTGTACCAGATCCTGCTCACCCCGCATGTGTCCGAAAAGAGTGCGCTGGCATCTGAAATGAGTGGACGGCATACCTTCAGGGTAGCAGCCGATGCCAACAAGCTCGAGGTGCGCCGCGCTGTAGAGAAGCTTTTTGATGTCAATGTGAAGAGTGTGCAAATGCTCAATGTCAAGGGCAAGACAAAGCGGTTTGCCGCAGGTACCGGCAAGCGATCCGACTGGAAGAAGGCGGTTGTCCGGCTGGCTGAAGGCCAGGACATCGACTTCATGTCAATCGGTAGCTGAGAAGCGGAATAGAAAATCATGGCACTGGTCAAATCCAAACCGACGTCTCCGGGCCGCCGATTTCAGGTCGCGGTCACAACTAAGGACCTTTCCAAGGAAGGTCCGTTCGAGCCTCTGGTCGAAAGTCTTTCCAAGTCAGGTGGCAGAAACAACAAGGGTCGAATAACCCAGCGCCACATTGGCGGTGGGCACAAGCGTCGCTACCGCGTCATCGACTTCAAGCGTGACAAGGACGGTATCGTCGCTGAAATCGAACGGCTCGAGTATGACCCGAATCGCACGGCACATATCGCTTTGCTCAAGTACGCCGATGGAGAACGCCGCTACATGCTGGCCCCCAAGGGCGTGAAGGCGGGTGACAAGGTCGTCTCGGGCCGCGAAGCCCCGATAAAGACCGGCAATTGCCTGCCATTGTCGAATATTCCGGTGGGCAGCACGGTGCATTGTCTGGAGTTGAAACCTGCACGCGGCGCGCAGATGGTGCGTAGTGCCGGTGGGGCTGCTCAGCTGGTCGCCAGAGAGGGTCAGTACGCAACCGTCCGTTTGCGATCGGGCGAGACCCGGCGTGTCCTTTCTGATTGTCGAGCCACGATCGGTGAGGTGGGCAATGGTGAACACAGCCTGCGCAAGCTTGGCAAGGCGGGAGCCACTCGATGGAAAGGTGTTCGGCCAACCGTCCGCGGCGTTGCCATGAACCCTGTCGACCATCCGCATGGTGGTGGCGAAGGCCGAACGTCTGGCGGGCGGCACCCGGTAAGCCCCTGGGGTACGCCTACGAAAGGCCACAAGACACGTTCGAACAAGCGTACCGATGGCATGATCGTTCGCCGCCGCAGCAAGAAATAGAGGAAGAGCCGTGCCACGTTCACTGAAGAAAGGCCCGTTTGTCGATCATCACCTGGTAGCGAAGATTGACGAGGCGAGAGCGAGTAACAGCAAGCGTCCGATTCGTACCTGGTCGCGTCGTTCGATGATCCTTCCCGATATGGTGGGATTGACGATAGCGGTGCACAACGGACGGCAGCACGTACCGGTGCTGGTTTCGGAAAACATGGTCGGGCACAAGCTCGGCGAGTTTGCCGCCACGCGGACCTACAAGGGTCACGTCGCCGACAAGAAGTCTCGCTAGCCGCCGAACTTCTGGCGTCGGGTCGAGCAACAGCTACGAGCGAACAAACATAATGCAAGTCGATTCAACATTGAAGATGGCGCGAATTTCCGCGCAGAAGGCCCGACTGGTTGCAGACCAGATTCGCGGGCTGCCGGTCGAGGGTGCTCTGGAGCTCCTGACGTTCAGCGACAAGAAGGCGGGTGCAATCATGAAGCGCCTCGTGGATAGCGCCATCGCGAATGCCGAACATAACGAAGGCGCTGACATCGATGAGCTGAAGGTGATGGCGGTGCAGGTCAATGAAGGTCCGACCATGAAGCGTCTAAGGGCACGGGCCAAGGGTCGTGCGAATCGAATTCTCAAGCGTACCTGTCACATTACCGTGACGGTATCGGACCGGTAGGGAGTATTTGCAAGCATGGGTCAAAAAGTACATCCGATCGGCATTCGTCTGGGTATTTCCAGTGACTGGAATTCGACCTGGTACGCGAACAACGAGGATTACGCAGATTATCTGAACGATGACATCATGGTGCGCAAGTTCCTGAAGAAGGAACTGTCGCATGCATCGGTCAGTCGTATACAGATCCACCGTCCGGCGCGGTCGGTGATCATAACCATCCATTCTGCGCGTCCGGGCATCGTGATCGGCAAGAAGGGCGAGGACGTCGAGCGTCTGAGACGAAAGATAGCTCCGATGCTCAATCTGAATATCAACAACATCAAGATCAATATTGCGGAAATTCGCAAGCCCGAGCTGGATGCGCAGCTGGTAGCGGAGGGTGTCGCGCAGCAGCTGGAGCGCCGTGTCATGTTTCGTCGCGCCATGAAGCGCGTTCTGACCAATACGATGCGGCTCGGTGCGCAAGGCGTGAAAATTGCGGTTTCCGGTCGGCTGAACGGAGCAGAAATAGCACGTCGCGAGTGGTACCACGACGGACGAGTCCCGCTGCACACGCTGCGAGCTGATATTGATTACGGCGTTGCCGAAGCGCACACCACGTATGGTGTCATCGGCATCAAGGTCTGGATCTGCCACGGTGAGGTATTCGATCTGGAAGACAAGCGCGCGAAAGCGGTCAGCAACACGTCCTCCAAATAAGGCACGGAAAGAGTAGCAATGCTTCAACCCAAACGTACTAAGTTTCGAAAGCAACAGACCGGGCGCAACCGTGGTCTGGCGCAGTCAGGCAACAAGGTGAGCTTCGGTGAGTACGGTCTCAAGGCCGTTGGTCGTGGCCGGCTCACCGCGAGGCAGATAGAGTCTGCGCGGCGTGCGATGACTCGCCATATAAAGCGCGGAGGTAAAATCTGGATTCGAATCTTTCCCGATACGCCTGTGACCAAGAAACCGATCGAGGTGAGGATGGGCAAGGGCAAGGGGAATGTCGAATACTGGGTGGCCAAGATTCAGCCGGGCAAGATGCTTTATGAGATGGAAGGCGTCACCGAGCAGATAGCTCGTGAGGCTTTCTCACTGGCGGCGGCGAAGCTGCCGATTCAGACCGCTTTCGTTAGCAGGACACTGGCGTGATGGCTGCCACCGACATGAAAAACGAGTTGAAACAGAAGTCAGTTGAAGAGCTGACTACCGAACTTACCGCCTTGTTTCGGGAGCAGTTCAACTTGCGGATGCAGAAGGGCTCGGGCCAGGATGTCAAACCGCATAATCACAAGCGGGTTCGTCGGCAGATAGCGAGGATCAAGACGATTATCCATGAGAAGAAGTTGGTCAATGACAAGCAGTCGGTAGGTGCCTGAGATGAGCGAGTTGAACAGCACGGCTGCCAGTGGCGATGTACTTGACTCTGTGGCTCCTGAAAGTGGCGGTAATCAGCGAACCGAGATAGGGCGGGTTACGAGTAATCTGATGGAGCAGACGGCGGTCGTTTTGGTCGAACGGCAGATCAAGCATCCGGTTTACGGCAAATACATGCGTCGAAGCCGCAAGTACCATGTGCATGATCCGGAAAATACCGTAAGGACCGGAGACGTCGTGCAAATCAGGGAGTGTCGGCCCATCTCGAAGACCAAGACCTGGAAATTGGACAAGGTTCTGGAACAAGCGCGCGAGTAGGGAATTGACTTTCCCGATTGTCCCGCCATAAGGATCTGGCTCTAGAACAACGGGCCACCGAAAACAAGAAGCCTGAAGAGTAGCTTTCGATGATTCAAATGCAAACCGTCCTGAATGTGGCGGATAACAGTGGTGCACGACGTGTTCAGTGCATAAAGGTTCTGGGCGGTTCGCATCGTCGTTATGCACGGGTGGGTGACGTCATCAAGGTCAGTGTCAAGGATGCCATTCCCCGCGGGCGCGTAAAGAAGGGCGAGGTATACAACGCTGTCGTAGTGCGTACGGCCAAGGGAATTCGCCGCAGCGATGGGTCTGCCATTCGCTTCGATCAAAACGCAGCGGTTATTCTCAATCAGAAGCTCGAGCCCATCGGTACCCGCATATTCGGTCCGGTAACTCGTGAGTTGCGCACGGAGAAGTTCATGAAAATAGTCTCGCTTGCACCTGAGGTGCTGTAGTGAGAGTCGGGGTTGGTAGCGCGCAGCCGGGTCAGCCTCACGCGTTCAGGCACACGACGCGTTCGTATTGCACAAGCGGTGCACAAGCGGTGAAACAGTAGATGAATCGAATTAAGCAGGGCGACGACGTAATCGTACTCGCGGGTAAGGACAAGGGCAGGCGCGGCAAGGTCGAGTCTGTCACTGCTGAGCGTGTGATAGTCGGCGGAATCAACATGATCAAGAAGCACACCAAGGGCAACCCCCAGGCAGGGGATCCGGGTGGTATCAAGGAGAAGGAGTCGTCGATCCATATCTCCAACGTGGCGCTGTTCAATCCGGCTTCCAAGCAGGGCGGGCGCGTGGGCTTCCGCGTGAACGACGAGGGCCGCAAGGAACGTTTCTTCAAAGCCGATAACTCAGCGGTGGACGGTTAGAAAAATGGCCAGACTAGCAACATTTTACCAAGAGACCGTCCTTCCTCAGTTGATGGAAGAGTTCGGGTACAAGTCGGTCATGCAGGCTCCCCGGATTCAGAAGATTACCCTGAACATGGGCTTGGGCGAAGCGGTGGGAGACAAGAAAGTACTCGAGAACGCCCTCGGGGACATGACCGCGATCTGTGGACAGAAGCCTGTGGTTACGCTTGCCCGCAAGTCGATCGCCGGGTTCAAGATCCGCGACGGCTACCCGATCGGATGCATGGTCACGCTGCGACGTGCACGGATGTACGAGTTCCTCGATCGTCTGGTGTCGGTATCCATACCGCGCATCCGGGACTTTCGAGGGATCAGCCAGCGATCGTTCGACGGACGCGGCAACTACAGCATGGGTGTAAAGGAACAGATCATCTTCCCCGAGATCGACTACGACAAGGTCGACAGCATTCGTGGCATGGATATCACGATCACGACGTCTGCCGGCACTGACGCCGAGGCGCTTGCGCTGCTGAAGAAATTCAGCTTTCCCTTCCGGCAATAGACGAGGTTCAAGCCCTGTGGCCAAGAAATCAATGATTGCGCGCGAAGCACGCCGTACCAAGCTGGTTCGCAAGTTTCGCAAGACCCGTGAAGAGCTGAAGAAGACCATAGCTTCCGACGAGGTTACCTACGACGAGAAGATGACGGCTGTCAATGCGCTTGCCAGCCTGCCGCGGGATTCCTCAGCATCGCGCCAGCGAAATCGGTGCCGCATTACCGGGCGTCCGCATGGTGTGTACCGTAAGTTCGGCCTTAGTCGCAACAAGTTGCGTGAGGCTGCGATGCGGGGTGATGTTCCAGGTCTCGTGAAAGCGAGCTGGTAGAGGAACTGGAGAACAAGCAATGAGCATGTCAGACCCCATAGCAGACATGCTGACCCGTATCAGAAACGGTCAGCAGGCTGAGAAAGTGTCGGTATCGATGCCGGCGTCGAAGCTAAAGGCAGCTGTAGCCAGCGTTTTGAAGAGCGAAGGCTATGTGAAGGACTTTAACGAGGGAAGTGTCGAAGGCAAACCGACGTTGACGGTCACGCTCAAGTACTTCGATGGCAAGCCTGTCATCGAGAAGATCAAGCGCATCAGCAGACCGGGGCTTCGTCAGTACTCGGCACGTGATGACGTTCCGGAAGTTCTCGGCGGTCTGGGCATCGCGATCATATCCACCTCACAAGGTGTGATGACCGGTTCGGATGCACGCGCCAAGGGCTGCGGGGGCGAGGTGCTTTGCACCGTTCAGTGATGCAGACGTTTGCATCGTTCATTGTCAGAAATTTGTTGGAACGGGAATCATGTCACGCGTAGCTAAGCAGCCGATCGACGTGCCGAAAGGCGTCGAGATCACGATTAAGGACCAGGTGGTGAGTGCGAAGGGCCCGCGTGGGTCCGAGAACGTCACCGTGCATCATGACGTCGTACCTCGGCTGGAGGATGGCGTGTTGGGTGTGAGTGTACGTGGCGACGAGAAGTCTGCCGTTGCCATGGCTGGCACGATGCGCGCGCTGTTGAACAATCTGGTGGTCGGGGTAAGCGATGGTTTCGAAAAGCGTCTGGAGCTTCGCGGTGTTGGGTATCGTGCCCAGGCTCAAGGCAGTTCCCTGAACTTGACGTTGGGCTATTCGCATCCGGTAGTGCACAAGGTACCTGAAGGAATCAAGGTGGAAACACCCAGCCAGACCGAGATCGTGGTCTCAGGCACGAACAAGCAGATTGTGGGTCAGGTCGCCTCAGACATCCGCAGTTACCGGCCACCGGAGCCCTACAAGGGTAAAGGCGTTCGTTATCAGGGCGAGCGAGTGGTCATGAAAGAAGCGAAGAAGAAGTAATGGACAAGAGAACAAGCAGACTGCGTCGTGCCAAGCGCACGCGCGCAAAGATCAGCAATCTGGGTCGTGCGCGGCTTACGGTCTACCGCACTTCGCAGCATATCTATGCACAGCTCATCGATGGAAGCGGTTCCAATGTGCTGGCAGCTGCCAGCACGTTGAGCAAGGATCTACGTTCTGATATCAAGTATGGCGGAAACGTGGATGCCGCCACTCAGGTTGGCAAGGCCATAGCCGAACGCGCTGTTGCGGTTGGGGTCACCGAGGTGGCCTTCGATCGTGCAGGTTTCAAGTACCACGGCCGCGTCAAGGCGCTGGCCGACGCTGCCCGCGAAAACGGCCTGAAATTCTAGGAACTAACGATTATGGCAGGCAACGACTACAATCAGAACAGCGACGGCTTCATCGAGAAGCTCGTCACCATCAATCGTGTGGCCAAGGTCGTCAAGGGCGGGCGCCAGTTCGGCTTTACTGCCCTGACTGTTGTCGGAGATGGCAATGGTCGTGTCGGCATCGGTTATGGCAAGGCTCGCGAAGTGCCATTGGCCATTCAGAAAGCGATGGAGAAAGCGCGTCGCAACATGCGTACGGTGCCGCTTGCCGATGGCACGGTTCAGTATGCGCTCAAGGGGCATCACGGTGCCGCGAGGGTCTACATGCAGCCGGCGTCCGAAGGTACCGGCATTATCGCCGGCGGCGCGATGAGAGCAGTTTTCGAGGCCGTCGGGGTGCATAACGTCCTGGCCAAGATCATCGGCACGAACAACCCGATCAACGTGGTCCGTGCGACCATCAACGGGTTGGCGAGCATGCAGAGCCCTGAATCTGTTGCGGCGAAGCGGGGCAAGACCGTGGCAGAGATCAAGGGTGAAAGCGCATGAGTGAGAAAACCATCAAGGTGAAGCTGATTCGCAGCATGAACGGCAGGCTGAAGAGCCACCAGGCTTGCGTGAGGGGTCTGGGTATCCGACGAATGCATCAAAGCGTTTCGGTTCGGGACACGCCCGAGAACCGTGGAATGATCAACAAGGCCTACTACATGTTGCAGGTCGAGGAACAAGCATGAGCCTTAGTGAACTCAGGCCGGCACCGGGGAGTCGAAAGGCTTCGAACCGCGTGGGGCGCGGTATCGGATGCGGTAGCGGCAAGACTGGTGGTCGTGGGCACAAGGGGCAGAAGTCCCGCTCGGGTGGTTGGCACAAGGTAGGTTTCGAAGGCGGGCAAATGCCTATCCAGCGTCGGTTGCCGAAGTTCGGGTTCACCTCCCGGATGGGCCGGCATTACGCCGAGGTCCGACTGCATGAACTGGCTCGCGTACCGGAAGGCAAGGTCAGCCTGGCGGCTCTTGTCGAGGCAGGAATAGTCCCGTTACAGACGAAAACGGTGAAGATCATCATGTCTGGCAGCCTCGATGTGGCAGTCGCCATCAGTGGTTGCCGGGTAACCAAGGGTGCAAGGCAGGCCATCGAGGCTGCCGGCGGTAGCATTGCCGATCCGGATTGATGCCAACCCGACTTTGACGGACTACTGAAATGGCAGCAGGAGACAGAAAAACCAGCGCTATGGGCGCGGTTAGCGGCTCGCCGGAGCTGAGGTCACGGCTTCTGTTCGTGCTGCTCGCTTTGTTGATCTTTCGCACGGGCGCCCACATCACGATTCCGGGTGTAGATCCGAGAGTCATGGCTCAGCTGTTCGAACAGCAGAGTAGTGGAATTCTGGGGATGTTGAACATGTTCGGCGGCGGCGCATTGAGCCGGATGTCACTGTTCGCCCTGGGCGTCATGCCTTACATCTCCGCGTCCATCATCATGCAGCTGATGACGCATGTCATCCCCACGCTGGAACAGCTCAGGAAAGAAGGGGAAAGTGGGCGGCGTGTCATCACGAAATACACTCGCTATGGAACTCTACTGCTCGCCACTATTCAGTCCATCGGGGTCAGCATCGCGCTTCAGAACCAAGGAGCCGGTGGCGATAGCGTGGTCTACCTCACCGGCCCGGGGTTCGTGCTCACCGCGGCAATCACGTTGGTTACGGGCACGATGTTTCTGATGTGGCTGGGCGAGCAGATTACCGAGCGCGGGATCGGCAACGGTATCTCGATACTGATCTTCGCTGGTATCGTCGCAGGACTGCCGCAGGCGATCGGAGGAACACTTGAGCTGGCTCGAACCGGTGAGCTGAGTGCGTTCACGGTCATTCTCTTGTTCGGGATGGTGTTCGTGGTAACGGCCTTCGTTGTCTTCGTGGAGCGTGGGCAGCGTCGGATCACGGTCAACTACGCCAAGCGTCAGCAGGGGCGCAAGATGTTTGCGGCGCAGTCGAGCCATCTGCCACTCAAGCTGAATATGGCCGGGGTTATTCCGCCGATCTTCGCCTCGAGCATCATTTTGTTCCCGGCAACGCTGGGTGATATTGCGACGAACAACAGCAACTCGCTGATGAATACCCTGGTGTCCACCTTGCAACCTGGGCAGCCTCTCTATATTCTGCTGTATGCTTCCGCAATCATCTTCTTCTGCTTCTTCTACACCGCATTGGTGTTCAATGCCAAGGAAACGGCGGATAATCTGAAGCGATCTGGGGCATTCATTCCTGGTATCCGGCCTGGTGACCAGACGGCACGCTACATCGATGGTGTGCTGACTAGGCTCACGTTATACGGCGCCTTGTACATCACGCTTGTCTGTCTGCTTCCGGAGTTTCTTATCCTGCTGTGGAATGTACCCTTCTATTTCGGTGGTACTTCCCTGCTGATCATAGTCGTTGTGGTGATGGATTTCGTGGCCCAGACGCAGGCCCACATGATGAGTCATCAGTACGAGGGCCTGATGAAGAAGTCGGGCAGCAAGACCAACTCTAAAACCCGAAAGTTACCCAAGGGCGCTCGTTGAAGCCAATCCGGGGTCAGTTTCGAAGAACGCAGTTCGGGGCGAAGGTACGGTGCGCTTTAAGCTGCCCTCATTCGCCGCCTTTATGCAGACGTGAAGTACTGGAACATAGTCGAGAAATATCATGAAAGTCAGAGCATCAGTCAAGAAGATCTGCCGTAGCTGCAAGATCGTCAAGCGAAGGGCGTGATCCGTGTGATCTGCTCCGATACACGACATAAGCAGCGTCAGGGTTGAATAACATTATTATCAGGCGGAGAACAGAATGGCCCGCATAGCCGGTATCAACATCCCGGTCCAGAAGCACGCCTGGATCGCCCTCACTTCGATTTTCGGAATAGGCCGTACTCGCGCCTATACGATATGCAGCGCAGCGGGCGTCGCGCCGGATACGAAAGTCAGGAATTTGTCCGAGTCGGAAATCGAGCAGCTGCGTACCGAGGTCGGTCGCTTTACCGTGGAGGGTGACCTGCGGCGGGATGTGTCGATGAACATCAAGCGTCTCATGGATCTCGGGTGCTATCGTGGTATTCGCCACCGTCGCGGTTTGCCACTTCGTGGTCAGCGTACGAAGACGAACGCCAGGACCCGCAAGGGCCCGCGCCGTCCCTTGAAGCGTTGATCAAGACGTTGAACGGGTCAGAATTAATGTACGACATCAGAGACTAGAATGGCAGCCAGCAGCAGCACGAAGAAGAAGGTCCGCCGCACGGTGACAGATGGTATCGCACACGTGCATGCATCTTTCAACAACACCATCGTGATGATCACCGACCGACAGGGTAATGCGCTCTCATGGGCCACCGCGGGCGGCTCCGGTTTTCGCGGATCTCGAAAGAGTACGCCTTTCGCAGCAGGTGTTGCCGCGGAACGGGCAGGAGAGGCGGCCAAGGAATACGGCCTCAAGAACATCGATGTACACGTGAAAGGGCCAGGGCCCGGCAGAGACTCTGCCGTGCGCTCCTTGAACAACATCGGATACAAGATCAGCAGCATCATCGACGTTACGCCCATACCGCATAACGGTTGCCGCCCGCCGAAGAAGCGGCGTGTGTGATGAAGTTGGCTATCACCCTGAACGACTTTAGCTGGAGTGTGTAGTGGCAAGATATATCGGTCCGAAATGTAAGCTGAGCCGCCGAGAGGGAACGGATCTTTACCTGAAGTCGGGTTTGCGTCCGTTGGAGTCGAAGTGCAATCTGGAAACACCGCCGGGCATGCAGGGTGCCAAGGCTAAGCGTGGGCGCCCGTCGGACTATGCGATTCAGCTGCGTGAGAAGCAGAAGCTTCGTCGCATGTACGGGGTCCTAGAGAAGCAGTTTCGGAACTACTACAAGGCAGCTGCCTCCACGAAGGGTTCCACGGGTGAGAACTTGCTGACCCTGCTCGAATCTAGGCTCGACAACGTGGTATATCGGATGGGCTTCGGTTCTACCCGCGCGGAGGCCCGTCAGCTGGTCTCGCACAAGTCGATCATGGTAGACGGTAAGTTGGTCAACATAGCGTCGTACCAGGTCAAGCCGAGCCAGACTGTGTCAGTGCGCGAAAAAGCTCGCAAGCAGGCCAGAATTTCGGACTCGCTGCAGCTTGCGCAGCAGCGAACTCAGTCGGGTTGGCTGGAAGTGGACGGCAAGAAGTTCGAAGGCGTCTTCAAATCCGTTCCGGATCGTGGCGATCTTCCTGCAGAGATCAACGAATCGCTGGTAGTGGAGCTCTACTCCAAGTAGGCCGTACCGAATGCAAGGCACGTGCTGGCGCTATGGCCGGCTGTAGAGCAGCTTAGTGGTGTGAATCACCTCTTCCACACCATCAGCTCGACGTGCTCGATCTTCAGCGGACGAACCCCTTTTTCCAAGGGGTTCGTCGGTGCTGAGTGAGGGGTTCCAACCAGGTTCAATTTCATGCAAACCGAATTTCTGAAACCACGCATTGTCGATGTCTCGGCCTCCAATGCGAATCATGCAAAAGTCACGCTGGAGCCGCTGGAGCGCGGTTTCGGTCACACGCTGGGCAATGCGCTGCGACGTATCCTGTTGTCCTCGATGCCGGGTGCCAGCATTTACGAGGCCGAGATCGAAGGCGTGCTACATGAGTACACCACCATGGAAGGCGTGCAGGAAGATGTACTCGATATTCTTCTGAACCTCAAGGGAGTGTCGATTGTCATGCATGCCAAGGAAGAGGCTACGTTGAAGCTTGTCAAGCAGGGTCCTTGCCAGGTTACCGCGTCGGACATCACCCTGGATCATGACATCGAGATCATCAACCCTGATCACGTCATCTGCACGCTCACCGGTGATTCACATCTGAACATGACGTTGAGGGCACGGGTAGGTCGGGGCTATGACCCGGCATCGGCTCGTACGCTGGAAGAAGGCGAGAATCGTCCGATCGGCAGTCTGCAGATAGACGCGTCGTTCAGCCCGGTGTACCGGGTGGCCTACAATGTCGAGAGCGCGCGAGTGGAGCAGAGAACCGACCTCGACAAGTTGATCATCGATCTCGAAACCAACGGAACGATCGACCCTGAAGAAGCTATCCGCAAGGCAGCGACGATTCTTCAGGAGCAACTCTCGGTGTTCGTCGACCTGAAAGCCGAAAGTCACGCTCAGGAGGAAGAGGCGGCATCGGACATCGATCCTATCCTGCTACGTCCGGTAGATGATCTCGAATTGACCGTTCGTTCCGCGAACTGCCTGAAGGCCGAGAATATCTATTACATCGGTGATCTGATTCAACGCACGGAGGTAGAGTTGCTGAAGACGCCGAATCTTGGCAAGAAGTCTCTTACAGAGATCAAGGATGTGCTGGCACAGCAAGCCCTGTCATTGGGTATGCGTCTCGAGAACTGGCCGCCTCCCGAGTTGCAGAAGCAACGCGAACTCGCGAAATAACTTTTTCTGTCGAATTACAATTAGCAGCTGAGCCCTGATACGGGCGGCGGAACGCAGAACTCATGAGACACCGTAAGAGCGGGCGCAAGCTCAATCGCAACAGTAGCCACCGGCATGCCATGTTTCGTAACATGGCAGCGTCCCTGGTAGAGCACGAAGCCATCAAGACCACCTTGCCGAAAGCCAAGGAATTGCGGCGCGTCATCGAACCGCTGGTAACGATGGGCAAGAAGGACGATGTAGCCAAGCGGCGGCTGGCCTTTGCCCGCCTGCGTGACAAGCAGGCAGTCGGCAAGCTGTTTACCGATCTCGGGCCACGCTACGAGGCGCGTCCCGGCGGATACACACGGATCCTCAAGTGTGGCGTACGCCCCGGCGACAAGGCACCCATGGCCATCATCGAGTTCGTGGATCGACCAGAGCTGTAGTTCGTGTAACTTGTCCGGAGGGTTAGAGTGGTGGCTGAAGTCTTGTCAGCAACTACCGTCTCAGGCAGCTTTAATTCGAAAGAGGCCTCGCCGACGAGCTTCAGTGCTCTGATTCGGCTACTGCGGTATGCGCGGGGTTACCGTCGAAGAATCCTGGGGGCCAGTCTGTGCTCGGCGCTCAATACCCTGTTCGACGTCATGCCGGAAATCCTCATCGGCATCGCGATCGATGTCGTGGTGAATCAGGAAAGCAGTTTCGTCTCGGCACTCGGATTCGACACCCCGCGCCAGCAAATTGCCCTGCTAGGTGTACTCATCCTGTTCATCTGGATTGGTGAATCAGTGTTTGAGTATCTGTATCTGGTTCTGTGGCGGAAACTAGCTCAGGATCTGCAGGCGGACCTGCGTCAGGACGCCTACGATCAGGTACAGCGTCAGGACATGGCGTTTTTCGAATCCCGCAGTTCTGGAGAACTCACGTCTATTCTGAATGATGATGTGAATCAACTGGAGCGGTTTCTAGACGGTGGCGCCAACGATTTTCTCCAGGTGTTCATGGCGGTCTTCCTGGTGGGAACCGTGTTCTTCATTGTCTCCCCGACCATTGCTTTGCTAGCGATCACGCCGATACCGGTGGTGATCTGGGGCGCGTTCTACTTCATGCGCAAGGCAACTCCGCTGTATGCAGAGGTGCGCGAGCAGGTCGGCAGCCTGGCCAATCGCTTGGCCAACAATCTTGGCGGCATGGCCACCATCAAGGCGTTCACGGCCGAGGCCCGCGAGTCTTCCAGGTTGCGCCTCGCCAGTCGAGCCTACGTGGAAGCCAACGGCCAGGCGATACAGGTCAGCTCGGCATTCGTGCCATTGATTCGCATGGCGATTCTGCTCGGGTTTCTGGCAACGTTTATCGTGGGCGGGTTCATGGCAATCGACGGATCGCTGAACGTCGGGCTCTACGGGATGCTGGTTTTCCTCACCCAACGGCTCCTGTGGCCATTGACTCGCCTGGCGCAGACGGTAGACCTGTACGAGCGAGCCATGGCGAGCACCCGGCGTATTCTTGGCTTGATCGAAAGCACTAGTAATGTACGCGACACCGCGACAGGCACGCTAGCGCGACCGGTACGCGGCGAGGTTCGCTTCGAGTCGGTCGGATTTCGCTACGAAGGTACTACGCAAGCCGGCTCGGATGCGCCCCGCCACTTCGCTACTGAACCTGTCGGTACCGCAGGCTCCGAACGTGACAGGGTAGGTGCAGATGCTGGTACTGGTACTGGTACTGGTACTGGTACTGGTACTGGTACGGATGCCGGTATAGTCCTTCCGGGCGCCGGGCTCGACGATGTCAGCCTGACGGTTTCCGCTGGTAGCACCGTTGCGCTGGTCGGCGCCACGGGGTCGGGCAAGTCCACGCTCATCAAGTTGCTGCTGCGCTTCTACCCGGTAGGAAGGGGGTTCATCTCCATCGATGGGCAGGCCATCGACAGTCTGTCTCTCAAGGCCTTGCGTGAGGTCATCGGGCTGGTCAGTCAGGATGTATTCCTGTTCGAAGGCAGCGTGCGGGATAACATTGCCTATGGCGATGACGAGGCAAGCGTCGACGCCGTCCGGGAGGCCGCCAGCGCCGCTGAAGCGATGGACTTCATAGACGCGTTGCCGAACGGGCTGGATACGCTCGTCGGTGAGCGTGGCGTCAAGCTATCGGGTGGACAGCGCCAGCGAATCTCCCTGGCTCGTGCGATATTGAAAGACCCGCCGATACTCATCCTGGACGAGGCGACCAGTGCAGTGGACAACGAAACTGAAGCTGCCATACAGCGCTCACTGTCGCGCTTGAGCCGCGATCGAACCGTTCTGGTAGTGGCGCACCGGCTGTCTACCATCGTTGCCGCCGACCGGATCGTGGTAATGGAAAAGGGCGTGATCGTAGAGTCCGGTACGCATCACGATCTGTTGGGCCTGGATGGCTATTACGCGCGGCAATGGCGCGTGCAGACTGGAGCACTGGCGGCTTGAAAACGACTGGGAAATCGCACCCGACCGCAGGGCTGCATCGATGACTGATACCGGGGCGATTCCGGTGGTGCCGGGGGTAGGTACCCAACCAGGAATCACGGTGATAGGCGCCGGCTCATGGGGTACGGCGCTCGCCATCCAACTGGCTCGCGCCGGCTCGTTGGTCAAGCTCTGGGGCAGGGACAAGGCGTTGCTCGAAGTACTCGGCACGCAGCGCGAGAATCCGGAGTATCTGCCGGGCGCCTCTTTCCCCGAAACCCTGCGTGCCGAGCCCGATTGGCAGGCTGCCCTGGATGGTGCCGACCATGTGCTGGTGTCCGTTCCCAGTCACGCGTTTCGCTCCGTGCTGGAAGCACTGGCATCCACCCTGGAAAACCGCAGCGATTTCAGCCTGTGCTGGGCTACGAAGGGAATGGAGTTGTCCACCGGGCTGTTGCCCAGCCAGGTGGTGAACGCCGTGGTGCCGAAGCTTACACGCACAGCGGTTCTGTCAGGGCCGACCTTCGCGCACGAGGTGGGGCGAGACCTGCCTACCGCCATGACGGTAGCGAGTGCCGATGCCGAATACGCAGCGAGCCTGTCCGCTCAACTTACCAGCCCGCATTTTCGCGCCTACACGTCTACGGACATCATCGGCGTCGAGGTCGGCGGTGCCGTCAAGAACGTGCTGGCTATCGCCGCCGGCCTGTCCGATGGGCTCGGCTTCGGTGCGAATGCAAGGGTGGCTCTTATCAACAGGGGACTGCGCGAGATGATGCGTTTCGGCGTCGCACTGGGTGCGCAGGAAGAGACCTTCATGGGCCTGGCGGGCATGGGAGATCTCGTGCTGACCTGTACCGATGATCAATCGCGCAACCGTCGCATGGGCCTGGCACTGGCGGAAGGTCTTGGCATCGAGCAGGCGCAGCGCAAGATTCGTCAGGTGGTGGAGGGCGTACTGGCCGCCAGAGTGGTGCACGAGCAGGCGCTGGCTTTGGGTGTGGACATGCCTATCATCGAGCAGGTGTACCGCATCGTCATCGAGGGAGCCGATCCGCGAACGGCCGTGGCTGCGCTGATGGCTCGGGCTGTCGGTGCTGAGAGCGTCGTTTCGCCACCATCATAGACACCATCATAGAGATGTCGAGCCCAATGATGTCGCGTTTGACTTTGTCTGACTGAAGACCTGGCACCCATTACCCGATAGGCGCCTGACGGCTATTTGATGGCAGGCTTCAGGTTGTGGGCCCTTCATCGTGATTTTTGGAATACGTTAACCCTAACCCGAATTTTAAGTTACCCATAGTCCTCAATCTCAGACAGCAGCCATTACTTTCTACTGATAGTCGTCAGTCTCAAATATTTGTCATCATTCCTAACGACTAGCCGTCACCTTCTTACTACCTGTAGCCACCACTCACATGCTGAAGACCTGCCACACCTTGACCGCTCACGATTCCCGAGTGCTGCTTGACGGCGCACGGCAGCACGCTGACCAGATTGGCGTACCGCAGAACATTGCCATCGTCGATGCGAGCGGCAGGTTGCTTGCGTTCCTGCGTATGGACGGTGCGAAGTTTCATAGTGTCGATACATCGATGGCCAAGGCCTTGAGTGCTGCCTCCACGGGTGCGCCCACCGGCGGTGCACCGGTTGAATTCGGTATCATGGCGGGCATCGCCACGCGCGGCGCCTTCACCAACATGAAAGGTGGCCTGCCCGTTATCGTTGACGACGAGGTGGTCGGTGCGATCGGGGTCGGTTCCGGAGCCCCGGACGAAGATGTGGCAGTTGCGCAGGCAGGCATCGACGCCCTAATGGCGAACTGAGCTGCAGACCCCATGAGCTCTCTGTTGGCAAGACCAACTGGTATCGTCGGGAAGGTGCACGACATCACCCCGCAAAGCGCGGGATGGAAATACGTGGGATTCGCGCTGTACCGCTTGGTGGCTGGAGAGAGCGTCGCGGACGTAACGCTCGGTCGTGAGGTGATACTGGTGCTCGTCGAAGGCCGTGCGAGCGTCACGGCCGATGATCACACGTTCGGGGAGCTCGGGGACAGGCTGGATGTATTCGAACGCAAGCCACCTCATTGCGTGTACGTACCCGATGCCTCGCAATGGTCCGCGACGGCAACGACGTCGTGCACGCTCGCCGTATGCAGTGCTCCAGGCGCGGGCCGGCATGAGGCCGCGGTTATCGGCCCTGTCGGTATCGGCCTTGAAGAGCGTGGCAAGGGAACCAATACGCGATACATCCACTCGATCGCTATGGAAGAGCGCGATGTGGCAGCGAGTCTGCTGGTTACCGAGGTGTTCACGCCCCAAGGGCACTGGTCATCTTACCCGCCGCACCGGCACGACGAAGATCGCTATCCGCACATGACCTATCTCGAAGAAACCTACTATCACCGGTTGAACCCTGCCAACGGGTTCGGCATACAGCGCGTGTTCACCGAAGACAATTCGCTTGACGAGACCATGGCGGTATCCGACGGCGATGTGGTGCTGGTGCCCCGGGGGTACCACCCATGCGGTGCACCTTATGGCTACGAGATGTACTACCTGAACGTGATGGCCGGTCCGTTGCGCAAATGGCGTTTCCAGAATCATCCCGACCACGCCTGGATAGCAGAGCGCGACAAGGTCTGAGTGTTCAAATACTCCAGCACTCCAGCACTCCAGCACTCCAGCACTCCAGCACTCCAGTGCCCCAGCGCCCCAGCGCCGACCTGCCGACCTGCTTATGTGCCGATTGCCTATGCGCTTATATGCTTCAGTACCTGAGTACCTGAGTACCTGAGCGCCTGAGCGCCTGATGTTCGAAGATGGTTCACCGATAAACCTTTCGGTAACGACAAGCCGACGAACATCGTCCATTGCTCCGCAGTCACCTACTGCTGTGAACTCCAGGCAATACTGAGTCGGGTTCGATCCCATAATTGCTCGCCCCGTCGTACTGAGCGGCAATATAAGTGCCTTCCTGCACCGATTCGGTGCGCCGATGGTGAGTTTTCAGGGCCAAGGGCTAGCGATGTGAGAGTTGCAGCACCCTGCTGCAAATTAAGCGGTACTCGACGATCCTGGGGGCCAGTACGGTAGTGGCGTCATCCCATGAGATCGTTGTCAGCCGCATGCATGTCGAGACTACCCTGCTACCAGTATCGAGCAGCCCATTGCGTCTGATCAGTAGCGTCAATGGTACGGCGCCTGGACGTATGCCTGAAACCGTGCTGGAACGCAGCGTCCTTGATACACGCAGTGAGGTATCTGCCTACGATGCGCGGTTAATCGCCATCGGGTTCGCACCCTTTCTGCTGCCATCGCTCGGCTCTGATCTAGCCGTGGCGATGGCTTGTCGAGACACAGCGACAGAGGAGCATGCAGGCACGCATGCCGAGACTTCGCAGCAGGACTCCGTCGTCGGATGACAGGTGGTTCGAGAGGAACCAATCGCTCGCATCGCCGGCAGGGCGTCGGTATCAAGATCTCAGGCACCGAGATCTGCACGGACCGATGTACCAGCGTCACCGCCTTCGGCCGGGGCCTGCAAGCCGGCAACAACTGTCAACCCCGCAGGCCGGGGCTCACCTCACCGATCGACCCGATGCCGGTTGAACGACCCATTGCCTCTTTCTCCTCACACCAGTAAAGGATGCCCGAGCGTATGACGACTGAACGTTTCAACCTACTCGCCTTCACCGGCAAGATGAAGATTCTCCATCTGAGCTGGATCGCCTTCTTCATCACCTTTGCCGTGTGGTTCAATCTCGCGCCGATGTTGCAGGCGATCAAGGCGACCTTCGATTTGACGGACGCGCAGATCACGACGCTACTGGTGCTCAATGTTGCACTCACGATACCCGCGCGCGTGGTGGTCGGTAGCCTGACCGACCGCTTCGGCCCGCGAGCAGTGTACTCAGCGTTGCTGATCGTGATGTCGATTCCCTGCTTCGTGTTCGCCTTCGCCGAGAGCTACACGCAACTGGCGATTGCACGGTTCGCACTCGGTGCGATCGGAGCGGGTTTCGTGATTGGAATTCGCATGGTCAGCGAATGGTTTCCGCACAACGAACTCGGTACGGCCGAAGGCATCTACGGGGGCTGGGGTAATTTCGGCTCGGCAGCGGTCGCGTTCACTTTGCCGACGGTGGCACTCATGTTCGGTGGCGATGACGGCTGGCGGTACGCGGTAGCCGTGACCGGAGCGATGAGTCTCGCGATGGGCTTCATCTACTGGCATAGCACCAGCGATACACCCAAAGGGTCGACGTACTTCAAGCCGAAGCAGTCGGGTGCGATGGAGATCACGAGCAAGGGCGATTTCTTCTTTCTCATCGTGATGAAGATTCCGATGTACCTGGCTCTGGGCATCCTGGCCTGGCGACTGTCGCCGGCGCGGGTGGACATGATATCCGCGACCGCCACAAATCTGACCTATCTCGTACTGCTGCTGCTGTTTGCCTACGACGTGCTGCTGGTTTGGAAGGTCAACAAGCGGGTGTTCACCGAGACGATCCCGGAAATGCAGCGCTACAGTTTCAAACAGGTAGCGGTGTTGAACATTCTGTATTTCGCCACCTTCGGCTCAGAGCTGGCGGTGGTATCGATGCTGCCGTTGTTCTTTGCCGACACGTTCGAGCTGACACCGGTGCTGGCCGGAATGCTCGCCTCGGGCTATGCCTTCATGAATCTGATGTCGCGGCCTGGTGGCGGTTACCTGTCGGATCGTTTCGGGCGCAGGCGTACTTTGCTGATCTTGACCGCCGGGCTCGCCTGCGGCTATTTGCTCATGTCGATGGTCGATTCGAGCTGGTCGATAGCGCTGGCGGTGATCGCCGTGATGGCGTGTTCTTTCTTCGTGCAGGCGGGCGAGGGTGCTGTGTTCGCCGTGGTGCCGTTGATCAAGCGTAGCCAGACCGGGCAGATCGCCGGCATGACTGGCGCGTATGGTAACGTCGGAGCCGTGACCTACCTGCTCATCTATTCCATGGTGCCGCCGAGCACCTTCTTCCTCGTCATCGCGGCAACGGCTGCCATCGGCTTCTGTGCATTGCTTGCCTTGCGTGAGCCGGAAGGTGAGATAGCGGAGGTCGACGAGCACGGTGTGGTAAGGCTGATCGCGGTCAGCTGATGACGGGTGGCACGCCGACCGCTCACCTCGGAACAGCGCGATCACGACGACTGTCGTGATCGCTAACCTGGCGGTGACGCTCGGCGGCTGCAGCCGCGCAGGTGTCGACGGTTCCAATCAGGATGCATTCGCGGCGCGCCAACCCGAAGATGCTCAGCTTCTCCTGCATCGAGGCGTCGTACTTGCAATATCAGACGGTGTAAGTTCCAGCCCGTTGTCGCGCGATGCGAGTGAACTCGCCGTTACCGAGTTCATCGATGAGTACTATTCCTCAGGCCTGACCCGTGCGGTGCGAGCCTGCGGCTTTGCAGTACTCGATACACTCAACGGGTGGCTGTACGCGCAGAACGCGAGTAGCCGTAGCGGGGCTGTCATGCACGACGGCCTGGTCACGACGTTCACCGGCGTTGTCGTGAAGTCCCGCACGGCTCATGTCTTTCATATCGGCGACTCACGACTGTTGCTGCTGCGAGACGGCGAGCTGTTGCCGTTAACTCGTGATCATGTGCGTCGCCACAACGGGCGCCTGCTGCTATCGCGGGCGCTGGGTATCGAACCCGGTGCGGAACTTGACCACAGCGAGCACGAGCTCCGCGAAGGCGACCTGCTGATCCTGGGCACGGATGGCCTGTTTGCCGGGCGTGCCCGCAACGAAGAGAACCTGTTTGCCGGGCGTGCCCGCAACGAAGAGAACACTGTTTGCCGGGCGTGCCCGCAACGAAGAGAACCTGTTTGCCGGGCGTGCCCGCAACGAAGAGAACCTGTTTGCCGGGCGTGCCCGCAACGAAGAGAACACGTTTGCCGGGCGTGCCCGCGACCTGTCGAACGAATCGCTGCGTAGCCTGCTGACCGATGCATTGAACACGGCATCTGACGATCTCGAGCTCGCCGCGACACACCTTGTCGCGGCAGCTCATGAGCGGGGTGGCACCGACGATGCCAGTTGTCTGCTCGCGCGCATCGACACGCTGCCGCATGAGAGCGAAGCGGAAGCGCGGCGGCGTGTCAGCGCGCTTGCCATTCCACCAGCGCTAGAGAAGGGTATGCTGATCGATGGATTCGAAGTGCTGGAAACCCTGCATCAGAGTAACCGCAGTCATGTCTACCGGGTGCGGCGCCAGAACGATGCGCAGGTGCTGGTGTTGAAAGCGCCATCACTGAATTTTACAGACAACCCGAACTATCTCGATGCGTTCGCCCGCGAGCGCTGGTTGATGCTGACGCTCGACCATCCGGGCCTGCTCCGAGGCATCGAAACGCCACCGGACTCACGCTTTCTCTACTTGCTCGCCGACTGCCTGAAAGGGCAATCGCTGCGCGCCTGGATGCTGGACAACCCGCAGCCGTCACTGGCACGTGTCCGGCCATTGCTTGCCAGCGTGGTCGATGCGTTACGGGCATTGCAGCATGCCGGGGTCACGCATCGAGATCTTAAACCGGAGAATGTCATCGTCGAGCCGGACGGACGCTGTATCCTGATCGATTTCGGCACTGCCCGAGTCGAAGGGCTGGAAGAGTTGCATACGGCGCTGCGCGAGGAGACGCCGGTAGGTGCGGTGCACTACAGCGCGCCTGAAAGCGTCCTGCTCGGAATCGCCGATCGGCGTTCGGATCTGTTCTCGCTCGGCTGCATCGCCTACGAAATGCTCAGTGGCGATCTGCCTTATGACATGAGCTCGAGTCGCTTGCGTCAGCCAGTGAATCTCGGTGCATGGCAGTACCGGTCGATTCGGCGGTCACGGGATGATTTACCGGGCTGGATCGATGTTGCACTGGAAAAGGCGACTTCTCCGTTCGCTGACCATCGGCACGAGGTCTTTTCCGAATTCCTCCACGATCTCGAGCGGGCTAGTGCCGATGCGCGCAGACGACAGGCCGGTCTGCCGCTGATGCAACGTGATCCCCTGCGCTTCTGGCAAGTCATGTCGGCATTGCTGAGCGTGGCACTGATCGCGGCTCTGGTGTGGTGATATCAGACTTGCCCTGATGGTCGGGCAGGCCGTTGGCGAGCCCATTCACTGAGAGACTCTCGTGCGACATCTCACTCCATTGAAGTACATCGATGCCGTGGCCAAGGCAGGGTCGATCCGCAAGGCAGCCGAGAAGCTTTCGATTACATCGACGGCGCTGAACCGGCGCATTCTGGCCATGGAGGAGGATCTCGGTGTGCCGATCTTCGATCGCCTGCCGCAGGGCGTCAGACTCAGTGTGGCCGGCGAGCTTCTGATCCACCACATCCGGCACCAGCTCGCCGACATGGATCGGCTGCGCTCGCAGATCGCCGACCTGTCTGGCGAACGACGCGGACATGTCTCGATCTACTGCGGCCAGGCCATGGTATCGACCCTGTTGCCACCCCTGATCAGTGCGTATCGCTCGGAGCATCCGCAGGTCACCTTCAGCATTCGCACGGGTGAACGGGGAGCAGCCCGGGAAGCTCTCGTCGATCATGTGTGCGACATTGCCATACTCTTCGAACCTGATCGCTTTCATGAGCTGCAGTTGGTGGCCGATGTCGGGCAGTCTCTACTCATGCTGTGCAATGCGGATCACCCGCTGGCCGAGCAAGCCAGCGTGCGATTCAGTGATTGCCTGTCGTTTCCGATGTTGCTACCGACAGCCTCCAACGGTATTCGCCATGTACTGGAGCGTGCTGCTCGCAGGTTGTCGCAGAACCTGACCGTCGGTATCGAATCGGACAATGTCGGGCTGCTCAAGCAGTGTCTGTTACACGAGCCAGCCTTGGCTTTTCAGCTGCCGGTCGGCATGCCCGACCGGGATATCGCCAACCGCCTGCACCGAGTCGAGATCGACGAGCGGGACATGCTCGCCGGCCGGCTGGTGGCAGGGCATCTTCGCGGTCGTACACTGTCGGTAGCGGCCGCCCGGTTCATGGATCGGCTCGTCAACGCGATGCACAGCGAACAGGGAATGACAGGAGCGAAGCCGTCGACGATATGAGTGGGTTCTCGCATGGAAATCATGATGGCAGGTCACGGTAACGCAAGGGCCCGTATCGAGGACGATTGAAGGCATAATCAACGTATGGCAAAGACTAGAAACAACCTTGACACCCTGCTCGGTATAGATATCGGTGGCTCCGGTATCAAGGGCGCACTCGTCGACACGGCAACGGGCGAGCTGTCGAGCGAACGCTACCGGCTGGAAACCCCCCGGCAATCGACACCCGAAGCGGTCGCGGCGGTCGTGAAGGACATCGTCGGGTTCTTCGACTACCGCGGCCCCATCGGGTGTACCTTCCCGGCGATCGTCAAGAACGGCGTCACGCTCTCGGCGTCGAATGTAGACCAATCCTGGATCGGCACCGATGCCGATGCGCTGCTGACGAAAGCCACGGGTTGCGACGTGCACCTGCTGAACGATGCCGATGCGGCCGGTCGCGCAGAAGTGACGTTCGGGGCGGGCAGGGGGCAGCACGGTGTCATCATCGTGCTGACGTTCGGAACGGGGATCGGCAGTGCCGTATTCCTGGCCGGTCGGCTACTTCCAAACACCGAATTCGGCCATCTGTTTCTCAACGAAGGTCAGCGGGCCGAGGAATGGGTATCTGATCGGATTCGCAAGGTCGAAGACCTGGACTGGAAGAAGTGGGGCAAGAGGCTGGAACACTACCTGGAACATCTCGAGTTCATCTTCTCACCCGATCTCATAATACTGGGCGGCGGCGCGAGCAAGAAGCATGACAAGTTCCTGGAGTATCTGAAGCTGGATACTCGCATCGTTCCGGCGACCCTGCGCAACGAGGCGGGTATCGTCGGCGCTGCGCTGGAAGCGGCCCGACGTCTCTGAATAAGACCGCCTTCCTACCCGTCATTGCCAGGTCGGGAGCACCATCACCCGGATGAGGCCCGGCTGAACCGAGACGATCGAATCGGCCCCGTCGTCAGACTACGGCGCTTCGTGTAGTAAAGCCGCACTCTGCGCCTTCGAACGCCTCGATCACCGTACGCTCGGCAACGTGTATGGCGGGATCGAAGGTTTCCCGCTCACCTAAGCTCGTGGCGTGCAGGCGCCAGCGTGTGGTCAGTGGTCTGTAGTGCAGGAAGCAGGCGTCGCTCGTGGCAGTCGTGCGCCAGGCCCAGCCGAAGCGCAGCCGAGCGTTGTGAGTGGTCGCCATGCGCAGCGCCCTGTTGCGTACCAGGTACTTGTGGGCGTGCCCTCTCGGGTCATGCTCCCGATAGGCGAAATCACGCACGGTCGGCAGTGCGTCGGAAGCCTTGTCTCGTACGTCGGGCATCCAGTAGCTGTCGAGTCGCAGCAGGCCGGTGCGTGCTCTTGCAGCATCGACTCGCCGGCGAAGCGACCCTGGGAGCTGTCCGCCCGAGTCCACCAGCGGGTATTCATCGACATCGAAGTGGCCCGTCCAGGTCGCGCCGCCAAGGCAGCGGTGAGCATGGTTGTTCTGCGATGCCTGTGCGAAATAGTTGTAGTGGCTGGAAGGTGGGCCGAAAGGATACGGCCAGTCGATGAACACCACAGCAGGTCGGGAGGCGTGACCGGACGAGAGCGCGTCGAACAACGCATCGGCTTCGTCGCTACCGTTGTCGTAGAGAAGCACACGCTCCACTCCGATCAGGCCCAGCCAGTCGAGCCAGTCGACGATCCAGCGAACCGCGTTGTTCTTCTGCATGGTCGTGACCTGCAAGGTCACCGGCGGCAGCAATCGCTGGTACGCGACAAGCTCCTCGACCTGACCGTGTGCGAAGGCGACACGCAGTTCGATAGCCGGCGAATCGTGCAATACTTTCGGTAGTTCAAACCGATGTACGGTAACCCGGTGGTAGTGCCGCATGCGATGGGGTAGCCGACGCTCATCATGACCCGGTAACGAGAGCGCGAGCGGCAATACATCACTGGCCAGGTTCACGAGCGGTGGTCCGATGGCTTCGATCGCACGCCCGTCGGTTGCCAGATACACATCGTGGAACAGCGCATGGCGATCGAAGTTTGCGTAGTCCGCCTCGGTCAGTGGTGGCTTACCCGGTAGATGCTGGCGCTTGTCATAGAAGGTACGCGACCATCGGCCGTCGGCCGGCAGTGCCACAGCGGTCGGCTGCAGGCGTAACGGTAGTCCCTCGCTCACACGGTTCCCTTCGACGCGTGTTTCGACGTATGCCTCGAGGCGTGCGTCGACGCATTTTCCGCCGCGGTATCCCACAGATGGCAAAGCCGTGCGTAATTGCCTGCCATCGTCGCCACCGCTGCCTTGTCGCTGATTTCATCGCTCATCCAGGCACGTGCGACCTTGCCGAAGATCGTGCGACCGACGGCAAAGCCCTTGACCAGTGGAAAGCGGGCGGCACGCTCGAACGAGGCTGCCAGTTCGGCCTCCGGTGCGTCCAGGCCCAGCACGACGATACCGCGGATGCGCGGATCGTTCATCTCGATGGCATCGACCACTGCCGCCCAGGCCTCGTCGGTGGTGAAGGGTTCCAGTTTCCACCAGTCGGGGTAGACACCGATGTCGTAGAAACGCTGGATGACCTGCGCCGTGGTGTGTGTACTCACGTCGCCCACCTTCGACGGAATCACTTCCAGCAACATCTCAAGGCCGTTGCGTCGCGCCGCATGATACAGGCGTGACACCGTGGCTTCCTGTGCTGCCCACATGGCCTCCGAGTCGTCAGGATGGGCGAAGCACAGGCACTTGACCACCTGCTCGCGTGGCCATTCGATCAGGCCACCGCAATCGGGGCCGAGCTGGGGTTCCAGTGTCAACGGGCGCGAGCCTGGATACTCGGCCGGTCGGCCGATCCACAGGCCACTGCCGGCTGCCTCGAACAGGGCATCCTGCCCAAGGCGTGCGTCGCACAGCAGGCCGTAGCCAGGCTTGCCTTGCGAGACCTGACCTGCAGCCTGCAGGCAAAGGCTCTTGAATCGGCCTATGTTGTCAATCGTGGCACCTGGCATCTGCTCGAACTGCAGGCGGTGGTCGAACGCGAAGATCCGCATCGTCGAGCGCTCGCCGCGCCGAGTGGTCGCCCAGTGCACTTGCTCGAGTTCGGCATCGTGGCGTAACGCCTTCTCGTGCAGGCCGCGCTGGAAGAAGAATTGCAGCTCTTCCCAGCTCGGGTAGGCAGGCGTGCAACCATGGCGCGAAACGGCGAAGGCGCCACACGCGTTCGCGTACTTCAGTGAAGTGGGCCAGTCGTGGTCGTCGAGCCAGCCTTTCAACAGACCGGACATGAAGCCGTCGCCCGCACCGAGCACATTGAACACCTCTATCGGAAAGCCTGGCCCCGTCTGACCTTCGTCCAGGCTATCGGGAATGTCGCCGGTAAAGGCTACGGCGCCGTACGCGCCGCGCTTGCAGACAAGCGTCGCCTGGCTGATGCACCTGACGGCACGCAGCGCACTCAGCGTGTCGGTGGAACCACCGGCGATGTGGAACTCTTCCTCGGTGCCGACGATGAGATCGAACAGGGTCAGGGTTGATTGCAAGCGTGTGGTCACCGCCTCGCTTGCGACAAAGCGGCTCTCGCCTTCGCCATGCCCGGCGACGCCCCACAGATTCGGTCTGTAATCGATGTCGAGCGCGGTACGCAGGCCGCTGTCGCGAGCGACCTTCAAGGCTTTCAGCACCGCCGCCTCGGTGCGTGGGTGACTCAGGTGCGTACCGGTGGCGATCACGGCTCGTGCCTCGCGGATGAAAGCCGGATCGATATCCGCCTCGCACAGCCCCATGTCGGCACAGTTCTCGCGAAAGAATATCAGCGGAAAGTGATCCCGGTCCCGGATGCCGAGCAGCACCAGCGCGGTCAACCGCTCCGGATCGGTCTTCACGCCGCGCGTATCGACGCCTTCGCCGGCGAGCCGCTCACGAATGAAACGGCCCATGTGTTCGTCGCCGACCCCGGTGATCAACGCGGATTTCAGGCCCAGGCGAGCTGTGCCGCAGGCGATGTTCGTCGGGCTGCCGCCGATGTACTTTTCGAACGAGCCCATGTCCTCAAGCCGTCCGCCAACTTGTATGCCATACAGATCGACGCTGGCGCGTCCGATGGTGATGAGATCAAGAGTCGCCATGTTCATCGTTCGGTTTCGAGCAAGGATTCAAGCACGGGGCCACAACGAACGAGACTTTCCGAGCCGGCATCGTGCCGCGTTGGTTGCCTGCCGATCCACGCGCAGCAGTGTGCCATGATGACTGATGAATCGACAAGCCGAGCCCTCGTGATGAGAGTGAACCGCCGCTTCCCGTGGTCTCCCCATATGATGATGCCGAATCCGTCATTGGCATGGGGTAGGACCATCGTATTGCCGCTGGTTGCGCTCATCACCCTGACATCCGCCTGTGGCTCGAACTCGGGTACGGTGCCGCCGAGGATAGAGGGCGCCTTGCGGATAGCCACCTACAACGTCCACTACATAGAACTCGGCAAGCAGGTCGGTGCCTGGTCGGTCGACGACTGGCATAGGCGCAAGGGGCCGCTGGACAACGCTTTCAAGGCCTTGAAAGCCGACATCGTGGCGTTCCAGGAGATGGAGAGCTTCGCGGGCGGGGAGGATGGCAGCGTGAACCTGACGCTCGACTGGTTGCTCGATCGCAATTCCGACTACGCGGCGGCGGCCATCGGCGACTGGCGCGAATTTCCGTCGACCCAGCCGATATTCTACCGCACGGATCGGCTGGTGCTGCAAGAGCAAGGCTGGTTCTTCTTTTCCGACACACCCGACGTGATCTATTCGCGGACCTTCAACGGTTCCTACCCGGCTTTCGCGTCGTGGGCAAGCTTTCGGGACCGTAAGTCCGGTGAGGACTTCCACGTGTTCAACGTGCACTTCGAATACAAGAGCGGTTCCAACCGTCGCCTCTCTGCCGACTTGGTGGTCAGCCGGATCGCGCCGCTGATCGAGGCCGGCAAGCCTGTGTTCCTGGTCGGTGACCTGAATGGAAGAACCGGCTCGGACAGCGTGGAAATCCTGAAGGATGCGGGGTTTTCGTTCCCGACGGTTACGGACTCCACCTATCACTTCAACCGCGGAATCAATCTCTTCAGGGCCATCGATCATCTGGCCTACTCGACGGGCATCGAGCCTGCCGGCTCGCCTGTGGTCGTACAGCGCCGTTTCGATGGCGAGTGGCCGAGTGACCATTACCCGCTTCTCGGCGACTTCCGGTGGGGTCCGCAGCCGTGAAACCGCTTGCCGCGAATGGGGATCTGCGTTAGCGTTCGTTCGAAATGAAGAGATAGGTCTTGTTCCCTCGAGGCATTGCAGGTCGTTACCCGAACTCCGGCAGCGTACGGATTCCATGTTTCAAGGCGCAGGTATAGAGGATCTCCTTTCATCGCAAGGGGAATGTCTGCCGGATGTTGAATAGGAGATCGGCTTGGGCACACTGAACATCGTCAGTTTCTTCGGCTTCACCTTGCTGGTGGCCGTGATCTCCTGGCTCTGGACTCGGGGCACCAATGAAGATACCGGCGATGGCTACTACCTCGGCGGGCGCAGCCTGACGGCACCGGTCATCGCCGGTTCGTTGTTGCTGACGAACCTTTCCACCGAGCAGATCGTCGGCCTGACGGGTCAGGCCTACGGTGAAGGCATCCTGGTCATGGCCTGGGAGACGCTGGCGGCCATCGCGATGGTCGTGACCGCACTGTTCCTGTTGCCGCGCTACCTACGTAGTGGCATCGCGACCATACCGACGTTCCTCGAGGAGCGATACGACACCCAGACCAAGACCATCGTCTCCCTGCTGTTCCTGTCGGGCTACGTGGTGGTATTGCTGCCCATCGTTCTCTACTCGGGGGCACTGGCACTGGGCACGATGTTCGATGTGCCGAATCTGCTGGGCGTCGGTAAAACCGCTTCGTTGTGGATCACGGTCTGGGCCATCGGAATCACCGGCTCGATCTACGCGATCTTCGGTGGTCTCAAGGCGGTTGCCGTCTCCGATACCATCAACGCGATCGGGCTGTTCACCGGCGGTCTGCTGGTGCCGATCTTCGGCCTGATGGCCATCGGCGATGGTAGCGTGATCGAAGGCGCAAAGACGCTGTACACCGCGAACCCGGAGAAATTCGATGCCATCGGTGGGCCGGATTCATCCATCCCGTTCGCGACCATCTTCACGGGCATGATGCTGGTACAGCTCTTCTACTGGGGCACCAATCAGGCGATCATTCAACGCGCATTGGCGGCCAAGAATCTGGAGGAGGGGCAGAAAGGGCTGCTGCTGGCTTCGGCCTTCAAGATACTGGGGCCACTCATCGTCGTATTACCGGGCATCATAGCCTGGCACCTGTTCGAAGGCAGCCTGGAGGTGAATGATACGGCCTACCCGAGGTTGGTATCGGAGGTGCTGCCCTTTCCGTTGCGCGGCTTCTTCGCGGCAGTGCTGTTCGGTGCCATCCTGAGTTCGTTCAACAGTGCGCTGAACAGCTCGGTCACCTTGTTCGGCGTGGACATCTACCAACGGTACTTCAAGCAAGATGCCACAGAGCGGCAGACGGTGTCGGCCGGCAAGAAGTTCGGGGCTCTGCTTGCAGTACTGGCCATGTGCATCTCGCCGTTCATCGCCAATGCGCCGCAAGGCCTCTTCGGCTATCTTCAGGAGGTCAGCGGCTGCTACAGCATTCCCATTCTGACCATCATCCTGGTGGGTGCACTGAACAAGCGGGTTCCACCCCTGGCGGCCAAGGTGGGCCTGGGGCTCGGCGTGTCGCTGTATATTTTGAGCCAGTTCGTGATCAAGCCATTCATCGTCGGTGCAGACGATTACCCACACTTCCTGCATGTGATGGCGATCCTGTTCGTCATGAACGTGTGCATCATGCTGCTGATCGGTTACCTTCGGCCGTCCGAGTCGGAGTTCGTCCAGAAGGACAGCATGGCGGTCGACATGACGCCGTGGACACTGGCCTGGCCGGCCGGCATGGTTGTGGTGGCGGTGGTGGTCTCGACGTATTTCATCTTTACCTGAAGCGGCCCGGGGTAGCGCACCTACCGGTTGGCCGGTAGCCATGATTCACGAGAGGGCTGTACCAGCGGCAGCTGGCAGGTCGGCATCGAGGTGATCGATGATCGCCTGCAACAACAACGTTCGGGGGAATTCGTTGGGATCGACCAACCACGGCGACAGCCAGCGCAGGCGCTTGCCGATCGGCAGGGCGATAGCCCAGTGGTCAGCGTTCACCACAGCCAGCAGCTCACTGCCCGGAATCATGGCATCCCCTGCGATGACCTGGCCGTCGTTGTAACGATCGAACACGGCGAGCTGACGCCAGCTGCGCCTGAGAAGTCGCGATACCTGCGCCAGCGACGGTGTTGCGACTACCGATGCGTAACGAATCGAGTCCGGTAAGGCATGCTGTTCGAGCCAGGCGTGCCGGAACCCCGGGTCGAGGTGATCTAGCGCCAGACCATCGCCGAAAGGTACGCCCGGCAGCGGAAGATACTGCAATAGCAGATCCATCCAGCGAGGGCTGTCGGCGACCAGCGGTGTGCCGCCGACCACACCTGCCAGACTGGTGACGCTGCGCAGCGCGTCGTGGCACGACGGGTGGTTGACCAACAGGTGCAGGGCATCAGCGCAGCCCTTCGAATAGCCGATCAGGTGAACGGCCTGGCCATGCTTCTCGGCGGCGGCCATCACTTGCCGGTGCAGCTCTTGAGCATTGCGATCGCAACCGTGCCTGCCACTGACCCATGCAACCTTGATATCGTAGTTCTGTAGTTCGAGTGCCAGCTCGGCGAAGGCCAGGGGGGCGACGAGCTGGCGAACCGATCCGCCCAGCAAACCCGGGACGATCAGGGTAGGGGTGGGGTCGGTATTCGGGGGAAAGTGGCTCGCAGCGGGTCTGTCGGACAACGATGCAACCGATACCGGCGGTGCGCCTGCGTCAACCGCCGAGAGCGGCCTGCCCGTTGCCACCTCCCGAGTCAGATGCTCGTCGGCGAACAGCAAGGCGGCGGTAGCCGTACCCAGCTTGTATTCTCTTGTCAGCGACCGAAGCCTGGCCGTAAAATCGGCTCGTCGGTCTGTGATCGCAGTATCGAGCTTCAACGCAACGGTTCGTGAACGCGCCCTGTCAGGCTTGTTCATCCTCCATCGGAAGAGGTTGCCGATCATCGCTGACACCCGCGTCGATCGCCGCCAGTGCCGTATCCGACATGAAACCTTTGGATACGGCATGCACCGCCGCCTCATGACTGTCGGGTACCAGCAACATCTCGACACCTCTCGCGTCAGCCTTTGCGATCAGCGCCTGCACCTGTTGATCACGTACGCGTTCGGAGACATCGCGGATATACACGGCGTGAATACGACCCGGGTAGGCGTCGATCAGCTCGGAATAGATTTCCGGGTCGTCCTGGCCGCTGTCGCCGATCAGGATGAAGGGTAGTTCCGGGTAGTGATCGAGCACCCGCTTCGCCGCACTCAGCTTGTGATCATGATGCGAACCGGCGATGAAGTGCTCGGTATCGAGACCGAAATCACGTAACAGCATGGGGCCCTTCACCAAGGAGTTGAGATGCATGAAATCCTCCAGGAACTCGTGCAGGTTCCACGGGCTGCTGGACACGTAGAAGAACGGGTTGCGACGGTCATGCAGTGCTGAATAGAACGCTGCCACGCCTGGAAAGGCCATGCGCGAGCGGCTGGAACCCAGCAGTGTCAGTTGCATCATCCGGATGATCGAGGTGGCATTGGTCACGAGCACCGTATCGTCTATGTCGCTGATCACGCCGAAGCGGGCATCGGATGCCGGAATCACCACCTGTGCCTCGGTACTTGCGAACTCGCCGGTGTGTTCCGGCAGATCCAGGTGGACCTTGATCATGCTCTCCAGAGGCGTACGAGCCGACGGCGGCGTGGGCAGCTCGAAGTGGAAATAGCCCTCCGCATCGCTATGAGTTTCCGCGGACGCCGCCTCCGCATCACCGATGCGCGCAGTGATCTTCACCCCGGGCACCTCATCCGTTTCGAAACGTCGGTAGGCGTGACGCAGGGCGCCCCAGGTCGACTCCGGATCTGAGCTCGGTGGCTTGCGATAGATCAGGATACGGCCGGATAACCGCAGGTGATCCGCGTTCGCAAAACCGGTGTACGGAATGATATGCAGGGGCAGATCGGGGCGAAAACGCTGTTGAAAACGCTCGCGTGCGAGGTCTAGCACCCGCTCTGCACCCAGACCTGCCCGCAGGGCCAGGGTTTTCCAGAGCGTGGCATGTGAAGAGGCGTCGGTGTTCGTCATTTGAGATCGATGGGGTAGGTGGGTGAAGTCACGTCGACTGCCTGTACTATGCTGCAACGTATGAGCAGGCAATGGACCCGACACAGATTAACCGACCCTGATCATTGACGGGCCTAGGATGGAACAGGATGCCAGACGATTCAAGACGCCATACGTTGAATGACAAGCCGGTCAACAAGGACGGCCGCTACATGCTGTACTGGATGCAGTCGTCACAGCGTGCCGATGACAATGCGGCTCTGCACCGGGCGATTCGGGAGGCCAACCGGCTCGACGTCTCCGTACTGGCCGTGTTCGGTCTGACCGACGACTATCCCGAAGCCAATGAAAGGCACTTCGCCTTCATGCTCGAAGGGCTGAAGGAGACGTCGCAGAGGCTTGCGGCACGCGGGGTGAAACTGGTGGGTCATCTAGGTGCGCCGGCCGATGTCGCGATCCGTTACAGCGAAGATGCGGTTGCCGTCGTGACCGATGCCGGCTACCTGTCGTTGTTGCGCGAATGGCGCGACTCCCTCGCGGCGGCGAGCCCGGTCAGGGTAGAGGTTGTAGAGAGCGACGTGATCGTGCCGGTGGGCATGGCCAGTGACAAGGCCGAATACGCCGCTCGTACCCTGCGGCCGAAGATCAACCGCCAACGTGATGCCTGCCTGTCGGTGTCGACATCGCTGAAGCCAGCCACTTCGTCGCTGCCGTTGAACCTCACCGGTGACCTCGACTTCTCGGAGCCCGAGGAGATCTTGCAAAGCCTGGATGTCGACCGCAGCGTACCGCGTAGCGATCGGTTTACCGGTGGCATCAGCGCTGCACGGCAGAAGCTTGCCAACTTCCTGCGCAGCGATCTGGACGAATATGCCGAGCGACGTGCCGATCCGGCTGACCCTCGTACCAGTGAACTGAGCCCCTGGCTGCACTTCGGGCAGATCGGCATTGCCGAGGTGGTACAGAAAGTACTCGAAGCCGGCTCGGCATCTGACGAAGACAAGGAGGCCTATATCGAAGAGTTGGTGGTCCGACGCGAGCTGGCCATCAATCATGTGTGGTTTACCGAGAACTACGGGACCTACCAGAGCCTGCCGGACTGGGCTCGAAAGACGCTCGCCGAGCACCGTGACGACAGGCGCGAGCACGTCTACTCGCGCGATCAGCTGGAGGCAGGAGAAACACACGACCCTTACTGGAACGCGGCCATGGGCGAGATGCTGAAAACCGGCTACATGCACAACATGATGCGCATGTACTGGGGCAAGAAGGTACTCGAATGGAGCAACACACCGGAATACGCTTACGAAACCTTGCTCTACCTGAACAATCGCTGGTTCATCGATGGCCGAGATGCGAATTCCTATGCCAACGTTGCCTGGATATTCGGCTTGCACGATCGCGGTTGGACCGAGCGTGAAGTCTACGGCAAGGTCAGGTACATGAACGACAAGGGCCTGGAGCGCAAGTTCGATATCAAGCGCTACGTCGAGTGGGTCGATTCGTTATAGGTGCTCGGTGTTTCAGTGATGACCGTTGTCACCGCCGGCGCGGCCGAAGCATCGGTAAGGCGTTTGCCCTCATGAATCTGAGGCCCTGGCCACCAACGACGTGGAGGGACCGCTGGGGGTGATCGTCAGCGCCTTGTTCTCTGCCAGAAACCGATTCGACAGGACCAGCCCGGCGGCGCCGAGAACACCGGCATGCACGCCCTCGGTTCCGCATACGATGTTCGGCAGCGCGAGGCCTTCGGAGCAGATGTTGCGCAGGGCCTGCCGAATCTCCACTACCAATGCCAGGCGGACGGAGGAGGGCACAGAACCGTCCAGCACGACATGGTCGAAATCGAATACGGCGCAGGCGTTGATGATGGCGTAGGCGATCGCGTGAGCTGCCTCTTGCTGCCACGTCGAGCACTGCGTGGCGATCATCGTCCAGTCGTCAGGGGTTCTCCAGATGAGAGTGCTGTCGAAACCGCCTTCGCGCAGCTGGTCTTCTAGCACGGTCAGCGAAGCGATCTCGATCAGTTGACGTGTGTGGCCATTGCCATCGGGAACCAGCATCGAGCCGATGGCACCGGCGTTGCCCGAATGCCCGGGTAACAGGCGTTTCTCCAACACGATGCCGCCGCCGATGAAGGTATCGACGTACAGGTACAGGAAATCATGCAATTGCTCGGATGCCTCGCCATAGATCATTTCCGCATTGCAGGCGGCGGTGGCGTCGTTCTCGACGACGACTGTCCACGGGACACGTATCTTCAGCTCCGCCGTGAAATCACAGTTTTTCCAAGCTTGTATTATTGGAGGTGGAGCACCTGCCTGGTCGGCCCAGTTACAGAGACCGAAGGGTATCGCTACCCCGAGCCCTGCGATTCGGGACAACTGATGGTTGCCAAGCTCCGCCGGTAGCAGGCGTGCCTGCCTCTCGACGAACTCCAGCAACTTCGCAGGCTCGGGATAGGAATAGTCTTCGTGCCAGAGCTGCACTACCGCCCCGGCGAGATCGAGCAACACCAGCTTCACTCGCCGACGGCCGACGTGCAGGCCCAGAAAGAATGCTCCCTGCGGATCGATATATATCGGTACGGAAGGCTGGCCGACACGGCCACGAATCGGTACGCCGGAGGAGAGCAGGCCATCGGCCTGCAGCGCCCGCACGATTACTGATGTTGCTTGTGCAGACAACCCGGTTCGCCTGGCCAGCTCCGCCCTGGGCAGAGCCCCTTCGAAGTAGATCAACGTCATGATCAGGCGTTCGTTGTGCGCGCGCATGCCGCTCTGGTTGCTGCCGCGTAGCTGTGCGCCCGGGCGCCGGGCGCCGTCATGATGGCGGCTGCGACTGGCTGTGCGGCTCACGGCCTCGCGATCGGTCTGTGAATGATGGGGGTCATGCTGCATGGTCACCCTATGGCTGCAAATGAGTAGCTAGTGGCAAAAGTATAGTGAATTATTGTTGATAAATAAATCTTAGTGATTTACGATTCTGCCGGTACTTGACCATCAACTACTGGAGATAGATTGCATGAAGTCCAATCGATCATGGATAGCCCCGTTGTTCCTCGCGCTGCCGCTCGTCAGCCCGCTTGCGCAGGCCGATACCGTGAATGCGTGCCTGATCACGAAAACAGACACGAATCCCTTCTTCGTGAAGATGAAGGAAGGCGCGCTGAAGGCCGCCAAGGAGAACGATGTCGAGCTGCAGACTTTCGCCGGCAAGCTGGACGGTGATGTCGAGTCTCAGGTGGCCGCTGTGGAAACCTGCCTCGCTTCAGGTGCGCAAGGCATTCTGATCACCCCGTCGGATTCGAGCGCACTGGCGCCCGTGATCAAGCAGGCACGCGAGTTCGGCGCCCTGGTGATCGCGCTGGATACGCCGTTCGACCCTGCAGATACCGCAGATGCCACCTTCGCCACCGACAATTTCCAGGCCGGTGTACTGATCGGTGAATGGGCCAAGGCAACGATGGGTGATGCAGCTGCCGATGCGAAGATCGCACTACTGGATCTGAACCCGTCGGGCGTGTCGGTGGACTACCTGCGCAACAACGGCTTCCTGCAAGGTTTCGGCATCGAAATCAACGATCCGAAGAAGATCGGCGACGAGGATGACGAGCGTATCGTCGGCAATGACGTCACCAACGGTAACGAGCAGGGCGGGCGATCGGCGATGGAAAACCTTCTGCAGATCGACCCCGATGTCAACCTGGTCTACACGATCAACGAGCCCGCTGCGGCCGGTGCCTACGAAGCGCTGAAAGCGGGTGGCAAGGCTGACGCAGCCACCATCGTCTCGGTGGACGGCGGTTGCCCGGGCGTGAAGAACGTCAGCGAAGGGGTAATCGGTGCCACGTCCATGCAGTTTCCGCTGCTGATGGCGTCGAAGGGGGTCGAAGCGATCGTCGAGTTCGCGAATTCGGGGAACAAGCCAGAGAATACCGAAGGCAAGGATTTCGTCGATACCGGTGTCACTCTGGTCACCGACGCGCCGGTCGATGGTATCGACTCGATCGACTCGGCCGAGGCGATGGAGCAGTGCTGGGGCTGATCGCGGTGGAACGGGCCCTCGTTCCATTGCACTGATGTCGGAATGCGCCCGGCCACTGTGGCGGGCGCGCTTGATACGCACCCGCCACGGGCGCATCCTTGTTATCCACCGAGCCACGTGACACGCTGATCACACCGACAGAGGTAGTTCGATGACTACAGATTCCGCCCAGCCGGCCGAGCCACCGGCGAACCGGGCAGCTGATTCCGAGCCCGATACATCGGGTGCAGACACGGCTCCGGCGAAGTTCGAGGATACACGCAGGGGGGTGCTGCTCTCCATTCAGCGTTTCCTGCACAGTTACCCCACACTCATTCCCGTACTGGTGCTCGCCGTCAGCCTGGTCGGCTTCGGCCTGGTGGCGGGTGATAGATTCTTCAGTCCCTTCAACCTGTCTCTCATCCTGCAGCAGGTATCGATCATCGGCATCCTGGCCGCGGCACAGAGCCTGATCATTCTCACCGCCGGCATCGATCTGTCGGTCGCCGCCATCATGGTGCTGGTGTCGGTGATCATGGGTAAGCTGGCTACCCAATTCGGCGTGCCTGTGCTCATTGCCCTGCCCATCGGCATGGTGGCGGGCATCGTCGCCGGCGGCCTGAACGGCTGGTTGATCACCCGCGTCAAGCTGCCTCCGTTCATCGCCACCCTCGGTACGTGGAACGTCTTCTTCGCGCTGAACCTGTGGCTCTCCGGCGCACAATCCATTCGCAGCCAGACACTCGATCAGGAGGCGCCGTTGTTGAAGGTGTTCGGTGAGAGCTTCCGGGTGGGTGGCGCTCAGATCACGTATGGCTCGTTGCTGATGGTGTTCATCTTCGCCGTACTCTGGTTCCTGCTCAACCGCACGGCCTGGGGTCGGCATGTGTACGCGGTGGGCGACGACAAGGATGCCGCGGAACTGGCCGGCATTCAGACCGACCGGGTATTGATGTCCGTCTACATGCTGGCGGGCTTCATCTGTGCCATCGGAGCCTGGGCCTCCATCGGGCGGGTGGGGTCGGTGTCACCGCAGAGTTTCTATGAAGGTAACCTGCAGTCGATAACAGCTGTGGTAATCGGCGGTATTTCGCTGTTCGGCGGGCGCGGTGCCATCGCCGGGCCGCTGATCGGAGCGTTGATCGTCGGCGTCTTCCAGTCGGGTCTGCGTATCGCGGGAGTCGACGTCCTGTGGCAGGTGTTCGCGATCGGCTGGCTGATCATCATTGCCGTGGCGATCGATCAATGGATACGGAAGGTCAGCGCATGAACACGAGATCATGCCGGTACGCGCCGGGGGATACGGAAGGTCAGCGCATGAACACGAGATCATGCCGGTACGGGCAGGGGATACGGAAGGTCAGCGCATGAACACGAGATCATGCCGGTACGCGCAGGAGATACGGAAGGTGAGCTCATGAACACGCAAGTCGAACCGGTACTCACCGGGCGGAATCTGGTGAAGCGCTATGGCCGTGTCACCGCGCTGGATAACGCAGACTTCGAACTTTACCCAGGTGAAGTGCTCGCCGTCATCGGCGACAACGGCGCTGGCAAGTCGTCGTTGATCAAGGCGCTATCCGGCGCGACCATCCCGGATTCGGGCGAGGTGAAGCTCGATGGCAAGAAGGTGACCTTTCGCTCGCCGATGGATGCACGCAACGCCGGCATCGAGTGTGTCTACCAGAACCTGGCCCTGTCTCCGGCCCTGTCGATCGCCGACAACATGTTTCTCGGTCGAGAAATTCGGAGCCAGGGTTTCGCCGGTAAGTGGCTGCGCACCACGGATCGCAAGCAGATGCAGAAGATCGCTCGCGAAAAGCTCTCGGAACTGGGTCTGCTGACCATCCAGGACATCAACCAGATGGTCGAAACCCTGTCCGGTGGGCAGAGACAGGGTGTGGCTGTGGCACGCGCGGCGGCCTTCGGCTCGAAGGTCATCATCATGGATGAGCCAACGGCCGCATTGGGTGTAAAGGAGTCGCGCAAGGTGCTCGAGCTCATTCAGGAAGTGAGCTCGAAAGGCATGCCGATCGTGTTGATTTCGCATAACATGCCGGCCGTGTTCGAGGTGGCCGACCGCATCCATGTGCACCGGCTGGGCAAGCGGCTGTGCGTGGTGGACCCGAAGGAGTATTCGATGTCGGATGCTGTGGCATTGATGACCGGGGCCATGTCGCCGGAAGACAAGCCAGCGCCAGTGGCAGGGACTACCTGATTTTCGGCCACACCGATGAGCGGGGCAGTACCTCTTGGTCGCTGCCGTCATCGGACTGTCGGTACAGCGCGAAACCGGGTCAGCTTGCAAGCCGTGAGCGCAGATCCAGCCGACACACCACGACTTCCCGGTCTTCGGGGTCACCGCTTTCGCTGAAACCGAGGCTCTCCATCAGCTTGCGCATACCCTGATTCTCGCGCAGCACCATGCCCTCCAGCTGATGTACCTGATGCTTCCGAGCGTGCTCGGCAAGCAGCCGCATCAGCGCCTTGCCCAGCCCCTGCCGCTTGCTGTCTTCCGCCACCGCCAGCGCGAACTCGGCCGACCGGTGGTCGCTGCTGATCACATAGCTGCTGATGCCGGCGATGCCGCCTGCGGGTGCCTCGGCCACGAAGGCCATCTGACGATCGTAGTCCAGCCGGGTGAACTGTGCGATCAGCTGCGGTGAAAGTTCACGCAGGGAATGCATGAATCGAAAGTAGCGTGACTCGGCCGACATGCTGCGCACCAGTGTCTGCATCGATTCACCGTCTTCGGGCCGGATAGGGCGCAGGGTGATTCGATTTCCCTGCCGAGGTTCGAAAGACCTGACCCAGTTCCAGGGATACGGGTGAATCGCCAGATGGTCGTACTCGCCCACTCCCGTCGAATGTTCGGCGACGATCCGTACTTCCCGGGCGCAGGCTCGACCTTCCGTGACCAGTAGCTGACCGACACTCAGCGCATGGACATCAGGAAGCTCACAGGCGATTTCCGATACTTGCCTGAGCACATGACCGAGGCCACTTCGGTCAATTTCGGGCAGGCCTCGGATGGGGCCCAGGTAGCGGCCGATCGGCCACTGGTCGAGCAGGTCGTCGATAAGAAACCGGTTCAGTGGTGGCAGTTGCACGAGCGCGGGTAGTTGAATGGCCGCATCACCATGAATGGCGAGCGAGATCACCGGCCCGAAGGTGGCGTCGCGATGCAAGCTCAGAACGAAGCGCCGGCTGTCGGCCGGATCGCCTGCTACCGAGTCGACGGGGCTACCGGTGTCGACATCGATACCGAAATGCCTGAGCAGACGGTTCGTCATCGCATTCGGCAACACGCGACGACCGCGTTCGAGCTGGCGTCGGATCAGCTTCCGCGCCGTTTGCGGATCGGAGCGGGTGCGGCGAGAGGCGGGGTTGGGCAGCTGCAACAGCAGCTGCTGGCTGGTGTGATGGCGAATCAGGAAATCGACACCGTCCACTGCGGCCTCTGGCGTACGAAAACTTGCAAGTCCGGCCGCGACCAGCGCCTGCCGCGAGCTGCTGATCAGGCGATCGCCCATCCAGCAGGTAAGCAGGGGTACACGGCTCGGCAGGCAGGCGATGATCGCCTCGGCACTGTCCATCGGATCGGTGCGGCTGTCTGGCAGGTGAATCACCAAAATCGCATCGAACTCGTTCGAGCCCTGCAAGGCCTCGACGGTATCGCGATAGCGATCGGCCAGTGACCCGGTCTCGCGTAGAATCACCGGGTTGTACCCATTGGCGACCCGGGAACTATCGGGTGCCAGCTTATTTCGTACCTCGTCCGAAAGGCGAGGCACCGTGAAACCCTTGGCCTCGACGCGTTCGCACGCCAGCAGGGCAGGTGCGGCACCGTTGCTGACGATCGCCAACCGCCGTCCCTTGATACGGGTTTTCTGTGCGAGGATCTTGGCAGCGGCGAACAGATTGCTGAAGGTGCGGATACGCACCACCCCGGCCCTGGCCAGCGCCGCATCGAAGGCCGGCCCGCTGGAACGCACCTCACCGGTATGCTCATCGACATCACAGAAGGCGGCATCCGCATGGGTCGGCTTCATGACCACCACCGGCTTGATGCGCGCGGCGGCACCGATGGCGCTGAGAAATGCCCGGGTATCGCGGATACGATCCAGGTAGATGATGATCGCGCGAGTGCGATGATCTTCGGCCAGCACGTCGATGAGATCCGCCAGGCTGACATCGCATTCGTCACCGCTGGAGAGCAGTGCCGACAGCCCGACTCCGGCAGCGTCCGCCCAATCCATGATCGCGGCGCCCAGCGACGTCGACTGAGTGATCAGCGCCAACGAACCGGTGCTGATCCGATTTTCCGAAAAGGTGGCGTTGAGACCGAGATGAGGGCGGACCAGCCCGGCACTGTACGGGCCCAGCAGGCGGATGGACAGCGTTCGGGCCAGGGCGATCGCGATGCTGCCCGGTAGCATCGGCGGCATCAGCATTACCACCTTTATACCGCAGGCATGGCACTCCGTGAGAGTGCGCTCCAGCAACGCGACCGGTGCGCTGAACAGTACCAGATCCGGTGTTTCCGGCAGTGCCGACAGCATCGGGTGGCAAGGTACGTCGAGCACTTCCTGGTAGTGGGGGTTGACGAAGTACAGCGAACCACGAAACGCTTGCGCGATCAGATTGCGGGCCAGCGCATGGCCCGGCGAGCCAGATCGGCTGCTCGCTCCCAGCAGTGCGATGGCGCGCGGGCTTAGCAGGCGTTCGAGATTCAAAGTGGACATGCGCTAGTCTTTTCCGGCCGAATACTGGCTATCAGACTGCGTGTGCAGCCACCAACGGCGATGAAGTTCCATGTTCTGGCATGAAAATCGCGGCCTTAGCCGACATCGCCACTGCCCAGCTGGCGTTTCAGGTAATGCCCGGTATACGAACCCTGGCAGGCAACGATGTCTTCCGGCGTACCACAGGCAACGACCTCGCCGCCACCGTTGCCGCCTTCCGGGCCCATGTCGATCACCCAGTCGGCGGTCTTGATCACGTCGAGATTGTGCTCGATGACCACGAGGGTGTTCTTCGCATCGCGCAGCCGCTGCAACACGGCGAGCAGCGCCTTCACATCCTCGAAATGCAAGCCCGTGGTCGGTTCATCGAGAATGTAGAGGGTATTGCCGGTATCTCGCCTGGACAGCTCGCGGGCCAGCTTGATGCGCTGTGCCTCACCACCGGAGAGCGTGGTCGCGTTCTGGCCCAGCGTGATGTAGGAGAGGCCCACATCCATCAGGGTGGCTAGTTTGCGATGCAGGTTGGGCACTGCCGCGAAGAACGCGAAGGCCTGTTCCACCGTCATCTCCAGCACGTCGTGGATACTGCAGCCCTTGTAGCGGATGTCGAGGGTCTCGCGGTTGTAACGCTGGCCCTGGCACACATCGCAGGGCACGTACACGTCGGGCAGAAAGTGCATTTCCACCTTGATCAAGCCGTCGCCCTGACACGCCTCGCAGCGACCGCCACGTACATTGAAGCTGAAGCGCCCGTTCTGATAACCGCGGGAACGGGCCTCGCGGGTGCCTGCGAACAACTCGCGGATAGGTGTGAACAGGCCGGCATAGGTGGCGGGATTGCTACGCGGCGTGCGTCCGATTGCGCTCTGATCGATAGCGACGATCTGGTCGAGTTTGCCCAGTCCGCTGAAGCCCTTCAGCGGAGCGCTCGGTCGCTTGCTCCGGTTGATAGCAGCCGCGGCATGCCGGTAGAGCGTGTCGTTGATCAACGTGGACTTGCCGGAGCCCGATACGCCGGTGACCACTGTCAGCAGGCCGTGCGGAATGCGGGCATTCACCTGCTTCAAGTTGTTGCCGGTGGCGCCCTTGATGCTGATCCATTGCTTGCCGGGCTTTACCCGAGTGGGAATCGCGATGCTCAGGGTTCCGTTGAGATACTGACCGGTGAGGGAGGCAGGCGTGGCCATGATGTCGGCGGGCGTGCCGGAGGCGATGATCTGCCCGCCATGCACGCCCGCACCGGGGCCGATGTCGAGCACGTGGTCCGCAGCGCGGATCGCGTCTTCATCGTGCTCCACGACGATAACCGTATTGCCCAGGTCGCGCAGGTAGTTCAGTGTGCCGAGCAGCTTGTCGTTGTCGCGCTGGTGCAGGCCGATGGAAGGCTCATCGAGCACGTACATCACGCCCATCAACCCTGCGCCGATCTGGCTGGCCAGTCGGATACGTTGTGCCTCGCCACCGGAGAGCGTATCGGCGCTGCGATCCAGTGACAGGTAGTCGAGGCCGACGTTGACGAGAAAACTCAGCCGCTGGCCGATTTCCCGTGTGATCTTGTCGGCGATCTCCTTGCGCTGGCCGGTCAGCGCCAGCGTCTCGATCAGATGATGTGCCTCGCCGATGGCCAGTTGGGTGATGCCCGGCAACGTGTGCCCGGCGAGCAACACATGGCGCGCGGCCTCGTTCAGTCTGGCACCGTGGCAGCTCTGACATGTTTGCGAGGAGAGCAGCTTGCCGAGCTCCTCGCGCACCGCGTTCGATTCGGTTTCGCGGTAACGCCGGGTCAGGTTCGGGATGATGCCTTCGAACGGGTGCACGGATTCGCGCGAGGCCTTGCCGCGCTCACTGAGATAGACGAAGCGTATCTCCTCATTGCCGCTACCGAGCAGAACCTTGTCCCGGTGAGCTTCGTCGAGTTTCTCAAACGGTGTGTCGACCTTGAATCCATAGTGTCCGGCGAGTGAGGAGATCATGGCGAAATAGTAAGCGTTCTTCCGGTCCCAGCCACGAATGGCACCCTCTGCCAGGCTCACGCCGGGGTTGGTGATGATGCGTTCCGGGTCGAAATACTGACTGACGCCGAGACCATCGCAATCAGGGCAGGCGCCCTGCGGGCTGTTGAACGAGAATGCCCGGGGTTGTAGTTCGGGTACCGAGTAACCGCACACCGGACAGGCGAAGCGGGTGGAGAACACGGTGTCTTCGCCGCTGCCGTCGAGTGGTGTGGCCATGGCGGAGCCTTCACCCAGTGCGGTGGCGGTTTCCAGCGATTCGGCCAGCCGCAGGCCCAGGTCATCACGCACCTTGAAACGGTCGACGACCACGTCGATGGTGTGCTTCTGCGATGCCTTCAGCGTGATGTCACCATCCAGATCGGTGATCACTCCATCGATGCGTGCCCGCAGGTAGCCCTGAGCTCTCAGTCGCTCCAGCACCGTGGCATGATCGCCCTTGCGATCGCGCACCATCGGTGCGAGCAGCGCCAGGGCCTGGCCAACGGGTTGCGCCAGGATATGGTCCACCATCTGGCTGATGGTCTGAGCTGCCAGTGATCCACCATGGACCGGGCAGGTCGGCGTGCCGGCGCGTGCGAACAGCAGGCGCAGGTAGTCGGACACCTCGGTAATGGTGCCGACGGTGGAGCGTGGGTTGTGGGATGTGGATTTCTGCTCGATCGCGATCGCGGGCGACAGGCCGTCGATCAGGTCGACATCCGGCTTTTCCATGACCGACAGGAACTGCCGGGCATAGGCGGAAAGCGATTCGACGTAGCGCCGCTGGCCTTCGGCGAACAGGGTATCGAAGGCCAGTGATGACTTGCCGGACCCCGACAGGCCGGTTATCACGATCAAGCTGTCGCGAGGCAGGTCGGCATCGATGTTCTTCAGGTTGTGGGTGCGCGCACCTCGTATACGTATTCGATCCAAGATGCGCTCAGTCCTTGGTGACGCTCTTGTAGTAATTGGTGTCGAAGGAAGGCCCGAGTTCGAAATCGTTCACGTTGCTGCGTATCGAGGCCACTTCGGTATCCTGGAACATGATGATGAACGGCGACGTCTTCTGGTGTTCACGCTGTAGTTCCTCGTACAGCCCGGCGCGAGTGCCTGCGTCCTTCTCGAGCACAGAGGCCTGCGTCTTCTTCGTCATTTCCGGAATCTCCCAGGCGTTACGCCACGCCAGCGGCTGCACCGCGGCATCGTCGGCATTGTCAGGGTTGGATGCGAAGGTATCGGCGTTGCTGTGCGGGTCTTGATAGTCCGTGCCCCAGGGGCCGATGTACAGCTCGTGCTGGCGTGCGCGGTACTTGGTGAGCGTCTGCTTGCCGTCGCCCGGAATGATCTCCAGTTCCACACCGGCCTCTGCGAAGGTCTGCTGGATCGATTGTGCCATCGACATGATCGCGGTGATGTTGCGCGTATCCATCGTGACCTTGAAGCCATCGGGTAGGCCGGCCTTCGCCAGCAGTTGCCTGGCTTTTTCCACATCGAGCTCGTAGGGCTTGTCGTTGATGACACCGAGAATGCCGACGGGCAGAAATGCCTGATGCACGGTGGACTTGCCCTTGAGGATCGTATCGGCGATGCCTCGATAATCGACCAGGTACTTCAGCGCTTCGCGTACCGCCGGCTTGCTCAGATTCTCATTCTGTTGATTCATGCTCACGTACTGCACGGTACCCTTGGCGGTCGACGTGGTCTTGATGTCTTCATTGCCTTCGATGCCCGCGAGCTGATCGGCTTCGAGGTTGCGCGCGATATCAATGTCGCCCTTTTCCAGCAGCAGTTGCTGGGAAGCGGACTCGGCCACGTGGCGAATCAGCACGCGCTTCATTGCCGGGGGACCGTTCCAGTACTCTTCGTGCGCGGTCAGCGACAGCGACTGATTCGGCTTCCAGCTGCGCAAGGCGAAAGGGCCGGAGCCTGCATGGTTTGTCTTGAGCCATTCGTGGCCGAGATCACCGTCCTTCTCGTTCTGCATCACCAGCTTGCTGTCGATGATGGCGCCGATGCCTGCCGTCAGGCAGTACAGGACAAACGTAGGGGCGTAGGACTGATCCAGCTCCATTTCCAGCTTGCCATCCTTCACCCGTATCTTCTGCTGTACGTTGTCGCGGGTGAAGCCGAACTGGTTGAGTATGAAGCTCGGTGTGAGATCGAGCATCACCACACGCTGCAGCGAGAAGGCCGCGTCTTCGGCGGTCAACTCGTTGCCCGAGGCGAATATGATACCGTCGCGAATGGTGAAGGTGAAGGTCTTGCCATCCTCGGAAACCTTCCAGCTCCTCGCCACCGCTCCGTGGATCTTCGAAACATCGTCGAGGTCGTAGCTGATCAGACGGTCATAGGTGTTGCCGATGACCTCCAGCGCGGAGATTTCGAAGGCCTCGGCCGGGTCGAGCGAGATGATGTCGTCGATGGTCAGGGCCATGACGAGCGAATCGTCCGGGGTGTCGGCCAGTGTGACAGATGGCGTGAGCAGGGCTGCACCGAGAACGATGCCGGCCGATGCCGACAGTGCCGTGCGGAGGGTGACGCTCGACGATACCGCGCGGAAAGCAAACAGTGAAACAGCCTGCAGCGAGGACTGGAGGCAACTGGATGCCAGGCGGCTGAAGAACTGTTTCATTCTGCTTCAGGGACTCGGTTGGATAGTGCATCGAGTGTTACATGTTCACGACGATGCTGTCCATGGACGGGGTCGTTCTGGGCCCGTGCACACGGCGCAGTGTGGCCCTGTGCGCACGGCGCAGTATGACCCTGTGCATCGCTCGCAAGGCCAGGCTGATCGCGCATTCCCGAACCCAGCGCTGCCGAGCGCTGCAATGACTACACCGCCTTGACGAGTACACCGCCTTGCAGCGACGGTGGCGCTACAATGCCCGGACGAGAACCGGGCAGGGAGCGCGCCGGGCCGAAACTGCCGGGCACGTCAACCCAGGATCTCAGCCGCCTTGTCTACCCAGCCTTCCCGCTCCAACACTTCGTCGTCGTACGGCGCTACTGATGGCCAGTCGTCGCCACAAGGCGCGACCGATCCTGAGTCGCCGTCGCAGGGCGAGACCGATTCCAAGCTGTCTGCCAGCGAACGTCGCGCCGCGTGGTCGCTGTGCCTGATCTATGTTTTCCGGATGCTCGGGTTGTTCATCATCCTGCCGGTGTTCAGCCTGTTCGGCGATGAGTATACGGCCAGCACGCCATTGCTGGTCGGCCTTGCGATCGGCATCTACGGTTTGCTGCAGGCCTGTCTGCAGATCCCGTTCGGCATGCTCAGCGACCGCATCGGGCGCAAGCGAGTGATCACCGCCGGCCTGGCGTTGCTGGCGATCGGCAGTGTGGTGGCGGCTACCGCCGACAGCATCTACGGCGTGATCATAGGTCGGGCGCTACAGGGCGCCGGTGCCATGGCTGCGGCATTGATGGCGCTGGCTGCCGATCTGACGCGTGACGAGCAGCGCACCAAGGTGATGGCCATGCTGGGTGCGAGCATCGGTTTCTCCTTCGTGCTCGCGCTGATCCTCGGGCCGCTGCTGATCGGCTGGTTTTCGATCGACATGCTGTTCTGGTTCACCGCGGTGTGTGCGGTACTCGGTATCGTGGTGTTGCACGGTGTGGTGCCGAACCCGGTGAAGTGTCACTACAGCGCCGACACGGGCGCGAATCTCGCCACCATGAAACGCTTGTTTCGCAATCCGCAACTCATGCGGCTGGACGCCAGCATCTTCGTGCTGCATCTGCTGATCACCGCCACCTTCTTCGTGGTGCCGCTGGCCATGCTCGATGCGGGTGTGAACAGTGAAGATCAATGGATGGTGTATCTGCCTGCGGTGGTGCTGTCGCTGTTCGTCATGATTCCGTTGATCATGCTCGCCGAACGTCGCGCAATGCGTGGCGCGTTGCTGATCTGCATCGGCGGTCTGCTGGCCACGCAATTGCTGTTCGGGTTCGCACCGGTGGCCATCGGCTGGATCTTCATCGGTGTGACCGCGTTCTTCAGTTTTCTCAACGCACTGGAGGCCCTGCTGCCTTCACTGGTGTCACGACTTTCGCCGGCCGCCGCCAAAGGCAGCGCCATGGGCATCTATTCCAGCAGCCAGTTCCTGGGTGCGTTCGTCGGCGGTGCCGGTGCGGGCTGGTTGTACGGTGCCTTCGGCCAGTCCGGCCTGTTCGCCGCGCTGACCATCGTCTGCGCCGGCTGGCTGCTTCTGCTCGTGCCGTTTGAGCCACCGCGCAAGCTCGCCACGCACCGGCGCCCGCTGAGCCCGGCCGAACGCGCTGCCGGTGATCGCACCATCAGCGAGCTCAGCGCCTTGCCGGGCGTAGAGGAGGTGGTGCTCGCGGTCGATGAAGGTGTGGCCTATCTGAAGGTGGACAAGACGCGGTTCGAGGTTTCCGCGGCCTGAGCGGTTGGCGGAGTTCGTCGGAAGAGGCCCTGGGCGGCGCTCTGTGACGGGGTACGCATCCCTGTGTATCCCGAACGTTCCGCCGACTCCTGAGGTAAACTGGCAAGGTGTCCGGGGCTGTCACCGACGTCTCATCGGCACGTTATTCTTCACGTCGTTCTTTCCACGTCCCAGGGATTGGGTACGTTTCAACCATCAAATGGAGTAATGAGCATGGCTCGTGGTATCAACAAGGTCATTCTGGTAGGCAACCTGGGCAATGACCCGGAGGTGCGTTACACCCCCAGTGGCAGCGCGGTCGTCAACATCAGTATCGCCACCACCGAAGGCTGGACCGACAAGAACACCGGTCAGAAGCAGGAGCGAACCGAGTGGCATCGGGTAACGCTGTTCAACCGCCTCGGCGAAATCGCCGGCGAGTACCTGAGGAAGGGTTCGCAGGTGTATATCGAAGGCTCGATCCGCACCGACAAGTATCAGGACAAGACGAGCGGTGAAGATCGCTACTCCACCAAGATCATCGCCAGCAACATGCAGCTGCTCGGCGGTCGCGGTGACGGTGGCGGCAGCGGTGGGGAATATTCGTCCGGCCAGGCTTCAGGTCAGGGTCAGCAGCCTGGCCAGCGGTCTCGACCAGAGTCGGCGCCGCAGCCCGAAACAGCGGGTGCGGATACGTTCGACGACGACATTCCGTTCTAGTCCCCCAGTTTTCTACTTTCTGTAAACAACTGCGTTTTCGGCAGTAATCCCGGGGATACCGGACATCAGCGGCGCACATGCGTGCGTCGCTTTCAGGACTCTTGAAACTAGGAAATATCCCTTTCAGGTCATACGGTTCACTCACCCGTTGAACAGGCGTATCAAACCGCGCCATCGTCGCACAACCTGAGCGTCAGGTTGTCGCTGGTGTAGATGCGCAGGGCATCGCACCACAGGTCACCGCTAGCGCAGAGTTCGACACCAGTGTCCGTGTGTTCGATGCCGAGAATATCGATGGTCACCGTGACGCGCTTCGATCGTGGTATCACTTGCCCGCGATAGCTCCAGCTCATGCGTCGCGTGGGCGAACCCCAGGCGAGGCGTGGCTTGCGCATGCCTCCGGTCAGGCCCTTGAGCAGCGCCGCATGCATCAGCAGCTGCATCAATGCATCAATGCCCAGGGAGCCGGGTTGTACCGGGTCCTGATAGAAATGGGCCTTGAAGTACCACGCATAGGGGTCGACGACCTGTTGCGCACGAATGAAGCCCAGGCCGGCGCTGCCTCCCCGTTCATCGAAATGATCGATCCGGTCGAACATCGACAGGCGCCCGTCAGGGAGAAGTGCCTGCGGATCGTCGACTATGTGCTCGACAGCAGGTAGGGCCATGCCTTGCTTCTGTATGTCATTGATTGCAAGGCCGGTCTGCTGAACCAGCATGGAGCGGGGGAAGAAACCGAAACTCGTCTGCAACTGCGCGATCTTGGCATCGTTCTCGAGCGTGGCTTCGAGATCGAAATGCACGATGGTCATCGACCCCACTGCGGCAAACCGGGTCATGGTGGTCACGACCTTGATCCGGCCGTCCTCCGGGGTCGCGCCGCCGGCGAACAGGGCATCGCCATCGAGATTGCGGAAACACTCACCGCCTTGCAACGCGAAGCCGCTATGGCTGGCGAGCCAGCCGCAAGGTTGCAACACGATCTCGAGCAGTATCGCCAGCGGCATCGTGGCGCTGCGGCTGTCGGTGAAGTACCAGGCGTCCGGGGGAATGTCGTATTCGAAGCAGGCGGTGGCACCGGGCTCCGTCTGGCCCGGTCGGGTGGATACCGACAGCACACGCGAGATCATGTGATAGGGCGGCTGTGGCAGTCGCGGTGCCCGGCCCTGATGATCGAAGCGGCGGTACATCTCGCCGAAGGCTTCGGACGGAGCACCGTTGCCACAGGCTTGCAGTGCCGTGGCATCGCCACGCGTCTCACCCAACGGCCCGATGTAGATCGGTGCTTCCAGCGACGGTCCCGGCGGCCAGTTCCGGCGCAATCGGATCGCGTAGTGAGGGCAATGGAATACCTTGTGCCCGTCGCAGCTAGCCATCAGGCTGGCATGTACCTCAGGCATGTCTCCATCGATGATCCGGTCGACGAATACCTCGTAGCTCAGGCTGTGGGGCTTGTCGGGTATCACCTGCCCACGGCAATCGAATACCGTGGCAACGCCGGGCACCGGCGCGAACACCCAGCCGTCGCGATCGATGGTGAGCCCAGATGCCATGGCGAAGATTTCCAGGGCCTGCACCGCGGCCTCGGCCATCAGCGTACCCGGCATGCAGGGGTCCTGGTGGAAGTGACCGGCATAGAACCAGGCATCCTGTGGCACGTCGCTGGTGGCGCGCAGGTAGCCACGCTGCCAGGGGCCGCCATCGGGTTCGAACACCGGTACTTCATCCAGCAGAGCCAGTCGGGTACCGGGCAGACGCGGCGGCTGCGAGTGCGCGGCACAGGCCTCGAAGCCGCGACCGAAGCAGCGAAAGGCGTCGCCGTCGCGCAAGGCCTGCAGATCGCTGGCCGACAAGGCGCGTTTCGAGGTGGCGGCCCGCGTGTCGAAGACCGCTGGCGACGGTGTCGGTGGTGCTTCGCTGGCCGGATCGGCCAAGACTCCGGCACCGGCGGCCAGTTCGTCGTCCGTGAAGAAACCGGCGCGGCCATTGCGCACCGACAGCAACAGGCGATCACCGAGCCGGCAGTCGTACTGGAAGAAGAACAGGCGTACATCCCCCACGTTGGCATGGCCGGTAATCTCGATTTGATAACGCAGGCGATCGCCGGGTATCGGCAAGGTGGGTTCGTGAATCACCATCTCGCACCCCAACAAGCGGTAGACGCGCTCCCCGCGATTGAGAAAATCCGCCCCCATCCATGAAATCAGTGAAAGATCGGCCTGGCCCGCCTCGACCAGCGGGCCCGGGCGCATGGCGCCGGCATGCAGATACCAACTGTCGGCTTCGACGTCGGTCTCTGTCCAGATCACGCCACTGCCGGGCTTGCCGGGTTCGGCATCGACCCCCGTGATGCGGTGCACCAGCAGTAGCGGCGGTGCCGGCAGGCGAACCTGCCGATGGTAGTCATCCTGACGGGCGAACAAGCTGCCGAACAGGCTGGAGATGGCACCCGTGGTCGATCGTTCGATGGCATCGCGATCGAAGCTCGGCCCGGTGGGATCCCGTTCGAGGAGCGGTTCCTGCCCTGTCTGTGCGCAGATCGGTGGTGCGTCGAGCGGCGCTGAGGCACCGACGGTTCCCGCCAAGCTTGGCCGGTTCGATGGACGCGGTGGCGGCAGTGCGGGTGCTGGTGGCATGTTGGCCAGAAACCGCTCGATTCTGGTGCGGGGGGCCGGGGGAGTGACCGGTATCCGCAGGGACGAGGCCGAGGTGCCACGCGTGCGCCAGGGCTGCTCGCTCAGGTCGGCGAGACGACTGGCGAGCGTATCGAGTTCCTGTACGTGCCCGCTGGCGAACAGTGTGGCCATCAATCGGGTGATCTGCGTAATATCGGCGCACTCGATTCGATCCGTGGCCACTGCAAGGTGCTCGCGCTGATCGAGAATTCGCCGGATGCTGCGCGTCAGCGTATCGCAGGGACCGATCTCGACAAAGGTTCTGACACCGTCGGCCCAGGCCTGCTCGATGGTCTTTCGCCAGTCTATGGTCTGCAGCGCCTGGCGGGTGAGACGATCGGCCGTCGCGTCGTCCTCCGGTACATAGCTTGCATTGTCTGCGCAGCTGTAGACACGAATGCCTCTCGGCGCTTTCGTCGGGCGAGTGTGAAGCCTGCGCCAGGTATCGGCGTAAGGTCGCAGTGCCGGTGTGTGCACGATCATCGGGTGCGCCGTCCTGCCGGTCTCCGGCGCTGTCAGCGATGCGATCACCGCGGCACAACCGGTCGTGGAGCCGCCGATGACACACTCGTTGTCCGAATAGATGATGGTGACGTCCACCTCGGGCGTTTTTTCGGCAGCGTGCTGCACGTCCTCGACCGGTGCCGCTATTCGCCAGTTCTCCCACGCCACCGGTGCCGTCAACCCCCAGGCAATGGCCGCCGACTCGAAACGCCCACCCAGATGCTGTTCGTACATGCGCCCGGCCTCGATGTCATCGAGCAGCGCACCGGCGTCTTGCCAGATGTCGAAGGCGATCAGCGCATTGGTCTCGCCGAGCGATAGCCCCAGCAGCGCATCAGGTGCCAGCCCCGCCAGTTCACGAAGCAGCAGCGCGTGTGCCTGATTCAGCAATGTGGCGGCGCAGAGTTGTCCGTGAGCATCCAGCTCCGCTGCGGCCAGTAGATGGGCGTGGCTCTCGCTGCCCTCGAGATGCTCGGCCAGCCGTTTGCCGAGTTCCGGAAACGCGAGAAACAGTCCGCGCCCCATGCGCGGGTAAGCCGCCGCCACACCGGTGAACACGAAGGCCAACTCTCCGTGCGGCTCCCCGTGACCGATATGGATGTCGTCCTCGCGCAAGGCCTCGTGACTGGTTTCCGGCGGTGTTGCCCAGCCTTCGCCCGACGGCGGTTCCTTCGAGTCAGATCGGCCCTCGGAACCCGACAGGGCGCCAAGCGCTCGCTGCATGCGCATGTGCAGGCTGGCTTGATCATCTGCCAGTATCGCCAGGCGCCAGGTTCCGTGTCCGCCCTGTTCACCGCGCTCGAGCCGATCGCACAAGCCTGCGGCTGATTCTGCCCGCGCATGGAACAGCAGCGCTGTGCCGCGTACGGGGTCTGCACTGACCCCGGCCGGTGGCAGGTCGAGCAGCAGGTTTTGCTCACCAGGCAGTGTCAGCCGATAGCCTGCACTGCTGGTTAGTGCCGGTCTTGCAATTTTATGGCTGATGAATTGTCCGCGTGCAGCCAGACCGGTCGCCGAAGCCAGGGTGAACAGGAGATCGGCGATGGGTGCAGTACCGTAAACGCTGCCGATGAGGGCGCTCAGTTCGTTTGCCGAGTGTTCTGCCGGGGCCTCTGTTGTGTCCTCGTCGGTGGTAGTCGAGCGGCAGGGTCGTGTCTTTTTTCCCGGTAAGGTCGCCAGCACCCGGGCACCTGAGTCTGCCGCGACAGAGCTGCGCACCAGCACCAGTGCTGCAGCCAGGTCAGTGGTGGCGCTCACGATGCCGGTTTGTATCAGACCGTGGCGTCGCACCGGTTCGCTGGCAAAATCGGCAGCGGCGATCAGCGCTACATCGATATCGCCGGCGTGCAAGGCGTCGCAGCCCGCCTGCAAGGCCGCGATGCCCGACTCGGCCTCGGCAGAGAGGCTATAGCCTGGCCCACGTGCATCGAACGCGGCATTCAGGCGGTTGGCGGTCAGGTTGGGCATGGCACCGAGCACGTCGGCTACCGTGAACGTCCCACCTATGTCTTGTTTCAACGCATGCAGGGCGTCCGAGCCAGGCGTGCAGCCCAGGCGGTCGACCATTCGTTCGAGCAGTAGCCACCGTGCGGCATCGTTCGCGCAGCCCATGCCGACGAAAACGCCGAACCGGTTGGCGCCGATGGTATTGAACCGTTCGCTGCACTGGCCATTCGCGTCGCGAAAGCCCGCTTGCCGCATCGCCTCGTCGGCCACATCGAGCAGTGCCAGTTGTTGCGGCTCGGCGCGGCGCAGATCATCCGGCGGTGTGCGCGCAGCAAGCGCATCCAGGATCAGCTCGGTGCAGCGCGGCAGGCGTCGCAATGGGGGGCTCATCAGGCGCCTGACGATCCGGTCGATGCCTCGATCCGGGCCGGCCAGCGCACCGATACCGCAGATGACCACGGGCTCGATCTGCGCAGGAGGTGATGCCGCTGGGGAGTGAGTCGGGCCACGTCGAACGTTTGCCGGCCGTGGGTCGGGTGAAAAGGCTTCGAGTACCAGGTGGGCATTGTTGCCACCGAAGCCGAAATTACTGATCGCTGCACGTCGCGCTGATCCGGCAGGCCAGGACGCTGCCTGCTGCTGCGGCCGCAGGCAGCCGTCGTCGAATGCTGGATTCATCTTGCCTTCCAGGCGGGTGGGTGGCAAGGTTTCGTGTTCGAAGGCCGAGGTGAGTTTCAGTACGCTGGCCATGCCGGCCGCCGTGATCAGATGCCCCAGGTTGCCTTTCAGGGAGCCGACCGGCAAGGTGTCGCGGTCCTTGAACAGCTCACTGGCAGCCTGAATTTCGACCGTATCGCCCACCTGCGTACCGGTCGCATGGCATTCGAGGTAGTCGATGCTGGATGGGCCGACATCAGCGCTGACATAGGCCCGGTGCATGGCTTCGAGCTGCCCTTGCGGGGCGGGTACCAGAAAGCCGCCACGTCGCCCGTCGTTGGACAGTCCGACGGCCCGAATCACACCGAACACGGCCTCCGTCGGCTCGACGTCCGACAGGCGCTTCAACACGAGTGCAGTGGCACCCTGGGCCGGCAGCAGACCATCGGCGCTCGCCGCGAAAGGTTGGGAGCGATGTGTCGTGCTCAGGGCCTGCAGGGTATCGAAACCACGCTGAATGATCAGTTCGTCCGCCGCATTGACGGCACAGGCGAAGACCAGGTCGAGGTGCCGTTCCTGCAGCTTGCGACACGCGATCTGCAGAGCGTAGAGCGACGAGGCACAGGCGGCATCGAGCGCAAAGGCAACGCCGGTGGCACCGAGCGCTTGCGCGATGAGCTGTGCCGGCAGGCCGGAGCTGAAACCATCCAGCGGCGATTGCCGCGAGGGTGCATCCAACCAGAAGTCGCAGGCCAGATCCGCCTTGCCGCGCGTGGGATAGGACAGATTGGCGAGTATGACGCCGGTGCGCGACGGCGCTGCGCGTGGGC
>CBDCAW010000002.1:0-80223 GCA_965214025.1 Granulosicoccaceae bacterium | reverse complement strand
GATGGCATCCATTCCGACGATGCTCGCTGCAAGGCTGTTGATGCCGTTCCTCATGTCGTCATAGACGCCCGTGTCGTTACCCATGGCAGCATGGGTCAGACCATATCGGGTCTTGATCCGGAAATCACCGCGCAGTGGTCCATTGCTGTAGATTCCGATCGGGACGCCGAGCCAGTTGCGCTTCTTGAGGAAATAGACGACCGGCCCGGGGGCGTTGGAGGTGAACCCGCGAATGTTCGTCTTGACCGGGTCGAGTGCCATGGTGCCCAGGCGAGCGTTGATCCGCTCGGAATGTCCATTGTCGCGAAGCCAGTTGTTCGCCATCCAATAGGCCGCGATCACGACGTAGACCCCTCTGCTGTAGCCGGCCAATGCCACTTCGCATTGCCCTGCCCAGCAGTTCTCGATCATCTCGTTTCGCACGTCGTACATGATCTGTGTGGAAAGCGTTCCATCACCATCCGGGCCATCGACGTACATCGCCTTGCCCCGCCAGCTGCGGTACAGCCGGGCAAGATTCATAGAGCGATACCTGAGGTCGTCGTACCAGGTGCAGCTGCCGTTGACCACGTAAAGCACGGGCATGCCACTGGTATTCGCAGCCTTTTCCCGAAACTTGCGGTTATTTTTCGGGGCAGGGCTGAAACAACCGTTGGCAACATTGGTGTAGCCCGTTCTGTTCCACACCCTTTCGGCACCGCCGGCTGCTTCAGGCAATCGTTCCGCCACGTTTGATTCAGACAGATCGGGTTCGAAGTCGGAGTCGAGCACGATGACGTCCTCGCCTACACTGTCGAGTTCGTTCCGAACGTTAACGTCATCGGCATGTCCGGCCCCGGATACGGCAAGACCAGCGATCAGGCACCGAAGTACATGCTTGGCTCTTACACCGTATGAAGTCACTGAGGGTTGATTCGGTTTGTCATTCTCTACTTGCATGTTGTTATTTCCCGGGATAAGCGTGGTGCTACGGAATCAACGGTTCATATCGATAGACTATATTTGGGAATAGTAAACCAAATTATTTGATAAAGGATTAAATATTGGCAATCATCACATCGTTACCGATTGCATGCCATGGGCGCTCTCACCGGTGGTGTGCGTATGGGTGGCTAAGCGCAGGGATGGCTGAAAGTGACACCTCATTATCTTGCGAGCCCTGATCGCTTGAGAGACGAAGCCCTCACTCTCATCGTTCCGATTGCACTCAAGGAGGTCATGGAGCACCTCCTGCCGGTCTATTCTCGCGCGGCCGGGCAGTCTCTTCACGTTGTGCACATGCTGAACCCTGAGGTGCCTCGGCATGTGGCAAGCGGTGCGCTGTGGGATATCGCGTTTACCAACCCTTCACACGTTCGAGAGATGATCGACGCAGGGTCCGGTTTCAATCAGGGCGTGCAGCTCTTCGCCCGCACCCCGCTGGCTTTCGCCCGACGCGGTTCGGGAACGAGTCTGTCACCTTGCACGTGCGCAAGGGTGGCGGCAGTGTTGCAAGGTGCAACGACCATCGCCGTGACGGGCAAAGGCACCAGCGGCGAGATGTTTCGCCGGCTTACCCGCAAGCTCTCCGATGAGTGGGGATTGTCAGCCGAAGTGGAGCCCAAGCTGCGTGCCATGCCAGGTGGAGGGCCCATGGCCGCACTGCTAGCCGGCGAGGTCGATGTGGCGGCGCTCCCGCTGACCAATATCGTGCCGGTCGCAGGAGTTCATGCGGCAGCAATCTGCCCGTTCGATCTCGAGGTTCACATCGACTCGGCGCTTTGTCTGCAAGCATCATCATCTGACCAGGCACAAGCCCTGGTAGATTGGCTTCTGCATGAAGATCGGGACGCGACGCTTGAAAGCCTTGGGGCCAGACGGCTGTAGTAAGGTATTTGTTATCGAGGCCGGGTCACGCTCGAAAGGCAGGCTGAGAGCAGCATTAACCGCGGGCTGGCTGTGAAGAATACAGGCCGACCGGAAACCGATGGTTCCCGGCACCAACAGCACGCAGCCCCGGCTCTTGCCGGGGCTGCCGTGTGCTGGAACGGTTATCGATCAGCAGTCCAGGCATCTCCACTCGACGATACCGCTGCCGGAACCGAAACGTTCCATGGTGCTCTTCTCGAGATCAACGAGAAAACCGGTCTCACTCGAATTCGCCGAGCAACAGCCGTTACAGTCCGAATCGGCGCACATGTCATAGACTTTCGCATCGATGGTTCTACCGTCTTGCCTGATGCGCAACGTCTTGAGCTTGTATTGATCCGCATCCTTGGAGTGGATACTGATGATGTTGTTGGATCGAACCCACTCCCTCGACTGCTTGCCATTGAGAAAGGCAAACAGGCCTTCCCACTGGCAGCCGTTGTAATCGATGCATTCGGAACTACCGGGATCCGGGTACGAGGTGTAGTTGGTCAGGTTTGCCCGATTCCAGGCTTCGGCATCATCGTCCGATTCCCCATAGCCACCAGCCACGATGCCGCTATCCGTATCATCAGCGGCGTCATCGCTACCGTAGCTGAACTCCATCGCGTTGACGTTGAAACCCGATTGAATCATGTTGACCCGCAGACGATGCGTGCCGGCCGGCAGGTCGATTTCAGTAGAAACACGCTCCCAGTTCTGCCAACCACCCGTTGGCGGAATGTAGACGGTACTCGCATCCTGCCCATCAAGCTCGATCATCATCTCGCCACCGCGGGACAGGGATGCAACGAGCGAGTTTACCTGGTACCTGCCTGCCCTCTGGATATCGACGGTATAGTCGAGCCACTCACCGCGCTTGATCCAGCCCACGTTCTGACCATTTCTCGTGCTTTGCTCGATATCGACGTCGTCATCGCGCAGCGCATTGCCGGTGTTGCCCGATGTGGTATCCGAATACCCACCGATGTCGTAATTCTCAGCCTCCAGGGTACCCGGAATGACAGCAGGGCCGTCCAGAAAGGGTTCGGCCACCGCTTGCCCCTGCAGCGCGAAGAGTATTGCCAGACACGAGAAGCCCCTTGACAGGGTTCGTGACGACAGCAGGCTGCGGCGTGTACCGCTAACGAACTTTTCCAATGAAGTGCTTCCTTGTTTTCCGTAGATCCGAATAAAAATGCCGAGACGTCGTCAAGCGCCGTGAACTATAAGTAGGATGCCTGGACGTTGCAAATGAAGTTTGCCTCTATTGCCGGTTGGTATTGCAGCTTGCGGCATAGACGCAATGATCACCGCTCGCTACGCTGGTCCATGGCTGGATTCCGAATCTGTCTGCCTACAGCTGTGTCGATCATCGTTTCGTCATGATCGGGTTGCCGGCTTGATGGGCGAGAGTGGGCGTCGAGCACCTGTACAACACGAATATGACAAATTCTCCATTTGCGTGGTAGAAAGCTACGCGCTCGGGAGGACAAAGACGAACTAGCGCGAATGCGCCGGAGAGATCCTTCGCGCATAAATATCACCGGACGACTGGGCTTTACTCAGCGCCGCAAGCAAGGCCCCGGAATCCAGCCACTCGCCAGAAATCATGGCATGGCTCTCTCCACTGGAGTAGTTGTACTCATAGCTCCCGAGTGCCTCGATACGCTCCACACACTCCTGGGCCACATCCATCGCAGCGGGTAGATACTCGACAGCAATCAGCGGTATGGCTGTACTCAGCCCACGCAGAATGTCCGCCTCCATACCCTCCACGTCGATCTTGCAGAAGGCCGGCGCTCCGTGCTTCTCGATCAATGCATCCAGCGTAGTCACCGGCACGTCAATCCGGGTATCCCAACGTACCTGCTCGAAGCCCCGTGTGCTGCCCACCTGTTCTATCCACTTCATCGACAGTGACGATACCGTGGGGTGCCGGCTCGAGATGTTCAGTTTCGCGGTACCAGGCTGTGAGCCCACGGCGCAGATCACCAGTGTGACGCGCTCGTTTTGGCCGTAGAGCGCAGAGAGCAGGCGAGCGAAGGCAGGTTGTGGTTCCACGCTGATGCAGCGGGCGCCGAGTGCCAGTACCGTTGCGGTGCGATTGCCGGCATGGGCGCCGATGTCGAAGACAAGATCGCCGGGTTTGATCAGGCTGGCGTAAAAGCGTTTCAGTGCGAGGCGCCGCCAGGGCAGGCCCCGGTAGATCAGCAGCGAGCGTGCGAGCCCGAAGCCTGTGGCTATTCGGTGTGTCAGCGTCTTTGGCGGCATTTCAGTCGAATTCACATCGCCTTCCTCTGCGTCAGCCACCCCGGCGGCGCCTCGGTCGTATTCACGAAGCCTTCTTCATCAACCAGAGCGTATCGCGCAAGAACGACCCGATCAGCAGCGCCAGCGCGACAGTACCGATCATGGTGGATAGCGGCGGCTGTACCACCGGAGCAAGCATCACGCAGAGGCCGGCAACCTGAATCACGCAGATCACCTTGCGACGGGTCGATGGAAACAGGGGCGCTGCCAGTTGCGGGAATCGATACGCTGCCGCGAGAAACAGGTAGCGCATCACACCGAGCCCCAGCACCCAGGGGCCGCACTTGTCCAGTTGCCACAGCAGCACGACGGTGACGAGTGCCAGCATGGCATCCACTTCCATGTCGAAGCGTGCGCCGAAGGCCGACTGCTGCCCGGTAGCGCGGGCGGCATGGCCGTCGAAGCCGTCGAGTACCAATGCGAGTACGACCGCCACGACAACTACCCACAAGGCCCGAGAGTCGGCGGGCAGGGTTGAAGTCGTCGATATGCCAGCGAAGATGGCAACGGTGATGGCCGCGCGAATCGATGTGATCGTGTTGGCCAGACCGAATTGCTCGTAGGGGTGATGGTCGGGCAGACCGCGTTGAATCAGAGCCCACAGGGCCATCCAGGCACTCAGGCTGAACGCCAGTGATGACAAGGCGAATGCCTGTGGCGGTATCACCCAAGTGGCACCTGCCACGACGAAGGGCAGCAATGCGAGATGAACTCGCCAGGCGCTCTGAATCAGCGGTTCCGATGCCAGCATCTTCGACGGCGGAATCTTCGCAGGCTCCAAGGTTGCTGCAGATGCGGGTACCGACGTGAAGAGCGACGGCTTTGGAAGGGCCACTAGCTGAAGGCCGGCGGTATCGACACGATGTTGAACCCGCTATCCACATAGATGATCTGCCCGGTAATGCCCGAAGCCATCGAGGAACCCAGGAATGCGGCGGTGTCGCCGACCTGTTCGATCGTGGTGTTATCCCGCATCGGTGACACCGCGGATACATGCCCGAGCAGCTTCTTGAAGTCGCCGATGCCGGCGGCGGCCAGGGTCTTGATCGGGCCGGCGGAGATCGCGTTTACGCGGATGCCATCGGGGCCGAGGGAGGAGGCCATGAAACGGGTATTGGCTTCCAGAGACGCCTTGGCCAGCCCCATCACGTTGTAGTTCGGCATGGCCCGCACCGCGCCGAGGTACGACAGGGTGAGCAGCGAGCCACCCTTGTTCAGGTGTGGCCGGGCAGCCTTGGCGACGGCGGCGAAGCTGTAGGAGCTGACGTCGTGTGCGACGCGGAAGGATTCACGGGTCACGGACTCGAGGTAGTCGCCCTCGAGCGCTTCGCGCGGTGCGAAGGCCACGGCGTGCACGATGATGTCGAACTTGTCCCACGTCTCGGTGAGCTGCGTCATCATTGCGTCGATCTCGTCGTCGCTGGAGACGTCGCAAGGTAGGGTGAGGGCAGAGTCGCACTCGGCGGCCATGCCGATCACGCGATCCTTCAGGCGTTCGTTCTGGTAGGTGAATGCAAGCTCGGCCCCTTCGCGGTGCATCGCGCGGGAAATCCCCCAGGCGATCGAGCGTTTACTAGCCACGCCGATGATCAGCGCGCGTTTTCCGTCCAGCATTCCCATGCTCATTCCTCTGGTGTGATCAGTATCTCTTCGAGCAAGCGTTCGTAGATGCTCGATAGCGATCGCAGATCGTGACAGTCGATGTGTTCGTCAGTCTGGTGGATGCTCGCGTTGATCGGCCCGAACTCCAGCACGTCGGTGCCGGTGGGGGCGATGAAGCGACCGTCGGAGGTGCCGCCACCGGTGTCGAGCATCGGGCTCAGGCCGGTCACGTCGTGAATCGCACGCGTCAGTGCGTGACTCAGAAGCCCCGGTTCGGTCATGAACGGCTCGGCGCTCAGCCGCCACTCGATCTCGTGGGCAACCTTGTATTCCTGCAGCAGTGCCTGTACGCGTGCACGCACCGTGTCGGGCGTGGTCTCCGGGCAGTAGCGAATGTTGAAATCGATCTGGCAGGTGCCGGGAATCACGTTGTCGGCACCGGTACCGCCGTGAAAGTTCGATACCTGCAGGCTGGTGGGCGGGAAGTGCTCGTTGCCCTGATCCCATTCGATTGCGGTCAGCGCACCGAGCAGTGGCATGGCCCGATGAATCGGATTGTCGGCGAGCTGCGGGTAGGCCACGTGGCCCTGGGTGCCGTGCACCGTAAGCCGCGCACTGAGCGAGCCGCGCCGGCCGATGCGTGCGGTATCGCCGAGCTGCCGCGCGCTGGTCGGTTCACCCACCAGGCAGTAGTCGATGTGCTCATCGCGCGCCTGCAGCGTCTTGATCACGTGCCGGGTGCCTTCCCTGGCCGGCCCTTCCTCGTCACTGGTGATCAGGAAGGCGATCGAGCCCTTGCATGCCGCGAAGTCGTGCTTGCCGAGGAAGCGTTCCACCGCGGTGATCATGGCGGCCACACCACCCTTCATGTCGGCCGCGCCACGGCCGGTCAGCACGCCGTCGTGGATGATGCCAGCGAAGGGTGGTGAGCGCCAGGCACTCTCGTCGCCAGGGGGGACCACATCGGTATGGCCTGCGAATGCAAACACTGGCCCCCTGTCGCCCAGCCGGGCCCAGAGGTTGGCGACCTCACGGGATGCGAGGGTTTCCAGCTTGAAGCCCAATGGCTCCAGACGTTCGCCGATCAATTGCTGGCAGCCAGCGTCGTCAGGTGTCACGGAGGCGCGGCTTACCAGTTGCCGGAGCAGGGCGACGGTAGCGTCTGATTCAAGCGCTCGATCCTCATCGCCGGCTTGATCGACTGCCCGGTCTGATGCAAGCGCTCCGCCCATGGTGCGGGCTCGATCGACTGCACCGCCTGATTCGGGCGTGCCATTCCCGTCGTTGGGTCGATGGGCTGAGTTTCTTTCCATGCTCACAGATTCTCCCGCAACAATTCACTCAACGATTCACGCGCGGCCACATCTCTCAAAGGCTTGTCGTCCGGACCGCGAATGAAGAACACGTCATCGATGCGCTCACCCAGGGTGGCGATGCGCGCGGCATGTACGCTTATCCCGGCTTGCAGTAACGTCCGGCCGATCATCGACAGGACGCCAGGCTGGTCGGCGGCATCGATGCGCAGTTCGGTGAAGCCGTTGCTGTCGTCATCCATGAACGTGACCTGTGTCGGTATGGAGAAGTGCTTCAGGCGGCGCGAAGGGGCACGGTTGGCATGGGTCGGAATGTGTTCGGGTTCGCCCAGTTCCTGTTGCAGCCGCATTCGAATCTCGTTCAGGCGGAAACTCCCCTTCACCAGGCTGCCGTCGGCTTCCAGCACGTGGTAGGTATCCAGTGCGTAAGCCATGGTCGTGGTGTTGATCGTGGCCGACAGCACGTTCAGGTGCAGCTGGCCGAGTACGGTCGCGATCAATGCGAACAGGGCGTCGTCATCCGGGGTGTAGACCAGAATCTCCAGCGACCCGCGCGTTTCGGAATGGCGTAGTGACACCAGTGGGCCGGGCGTATCTTCATTGGCGATGATCAGCTGGGTATGGCGGGCGATTTCCGGTGGTTCGTATTGCTGGAAGTACCATCGCCCGAAACCGTTCCACAGCGCGGTCACCCGCGTTCCATCCAGGCCTGCATCTCTCAGGAGCTCGGCGGCCTCGGCTTGTTGCTGTGCCACCAGTTCGTCGCGGTTCACCGGCTTGTCGAGGCCGCGTTGCAGCAGGTTGGCAGTGCTTCGGTACAGCGAGTGCAGCAGGCTGGCCTTGAACGAGTTCCACAGCTCCGGGTTGGTGGCGCGAATGTCGGCCACGGTCATCAGGTACAGATGATTGAGCCGTTCGAGTGTGCCTACGGCCTGGGCGAACTCGTGCTGGATGTCGGGGTCGGTGATGTCCTTGCGCTGGGCCGTGATCGACATCCGCAGGTGGTTGCGCACCACCCAGGTGATCAGCGCCGTCTGGCTTTCATCCATGGTGTGCTGGCGACAGAAGCTCTCTGCATCACGTGCGCCCAGCTCGCTGTGATCACCGCCGCGGCCTTTGGCGATATCGTGGAACAACGCGGCGATGTACAGCAGCTCCGGCTTGTCCACCCGTTCCATGATCATCGAGCATTGCGACAGTTCATCCGCCAGTTGCGGCAGCGCCATGCGGCGCAGGTTGCGCATCACGCGAATGGTGTGCTCGTCCACCGTGTAGATGTGGAAGAGGTCGTACTGCATGCGCCCCACGATCGCATCGAAAGCGGGCAGGTAGGCCGCCAGCACACCGTAGCGATTCATCATGCGGATCTTGCGGGTGAGCTTGTTCGGGTTGGTGAATATCTGCAGGAACAGCCGGCGCACCTGCGGATCGCTGCGAAAGCGATCGTTGATCAGCGGCAGATGCAGTCGAATCAGCCGCACCGTGTTGGCGCGTACGTTCTCCGCTGCCGGTGTGTCGGCGAACACCACGAAGATCTCGAGCAGGGCCGGCGGGTAGTGCATGAACACATCGCGGTGGGTCACCTCCAGATAGCCGTTGCGCAGCTGGAAACGCCTGTCGATGGGCATGACGTCAGCCTTCGCGGTGATACCGGAGATGATCCCGCCGATGCCTTGCAGCAGGATCTCGTTGAGGCGCTGCAGTTCCATCACGGTGCGGTAGTAGCGCTGCATCAATTGCTCGATGGAGCGGTTTCCCTCGTCTTCGACATGGCCGAACGCGTGCGCGATTTCCCGCTGGTAGTCGAACAGCAGACGATCTTCACGCCGCTTCGACAGGCGATGCAGCAGGTAGCGGATACGCCACAACAGCTCCAGGCCGTCGCGCAGGATCACGTCCTCCTTCGCATCGAGCAAACCGCGTGCGACGAGATCTGTGATGTTGTGCGTACCGAATTCGCGCTGGCACACCCAGGAAATGGTCTGTATGTCGCGCAGGCCACCCTGGCTTTCCTTGACGTTGGGTTCGAGCCGGTAAGCATTGGTGTGGAACTTTCGCCGCCGCACGAGCTGTTCGTCCAACTTGGCAGCGAAGAAGTCGGCCGAGGGCCACATGTGACGTGGCGAGACAGCGTCTTGCAGGGTCTCGAAGAGCGAGGCATCTCCACAGATCAACCGCGCCTCCATCAGGTTCGTGATGACCGTGATATCGGCGGCCGCCTCGCGCGTGCAGTCGCCGATGCTTCGCACGCTGGAGCCGATGTCGCGCTGCAGGTCCCACAGGCTGGTGATCCAGCCCGACAGGCGCTCTTCGAGTGCCGGTTCCAGGTAGCCGTCACCCGGCAGCAGGATGCAGATGTCGATGTCGGAGCAGGGGTGCAGTTCGCGCCGTCCGTAGCCACCCACCGCCATCAGTGCGAGGGCCTCGAACCCGCTGCCGGCGGCTCGCCACAGACGCTGCAGGATCAGGTCGAACAGGGCGGTCTGGTTGTGCAGCAGTTCCAGCGCCGGCACGCCGGCATCGAATTGCCGGTCGATGGCCTCGTTGCCGAGCACCAGGGCATCGCGGTAAGCCTGCATGCTCGGTTCCGCCGCATCGAGCCGGGCGTCGATAGGCGCCGGGTCGAAGGAGCCGGCGCCGATGGCGCTGGCATTCGACATGCCGAGAGTGTTCAACAGGCCGGCCGTTTCACAGCGAACGCCCGGGTGCCAGGGTCAGCAGCTCGTAGCCCTCGGGGGTGACCAGCACCGTGTGTTCCCATTGCGCCGACAGGCTGCGATCACGTGTGACCACCGTCCAGCCGTCGGCCAGCACCCGGGTGTGCCGCTTGCCGAGGTTGATCATCGGCTCGATGGTGAAGGTCATGCCGGCCTCAAGCTTCACGCCAGTGCCGGGCTTGCCATAGTGCAGCACCTGCGGGTCTTCGTGGAACTCGCTGCCGATACCGTGACCGCAGTATTCCTGCACGACCGAATAGCGTTGCGATTCGGCGTAGGTCTGGATCGCATGGCCGACATCCCCCAGGGTGGCGCCGGGTCTTACCTCCTCGATGCCCTTGACCATCGCAGCATAGGCGGACTCGCACAGACGGGCAGCGTGTGGCGGCGGTGTGGCGACGTAATACATGCGGCTGTTGTCGCCGAAGTAGCCGTCCTTGATCACGGTGACGTCTATGTTGATGATGTCGCCCCGGCGCAGTTTGCGATCCGACGGTATGCCATGGCAGATCTGCTGGTTGATCGACGTGCAGATCGATTTGGTGTAGCCCTTGTAGCCGAGGGTGGCGGGAGTGCCGCCCTGCACATTCACGATGTGCTCGTGGCAGATCGTGTTGAGCTCATCGGTGGTCACGCCGGGCACGACGTGTGGGCCGATCAGGTCGAGCACCTCGCTCGCCAATTGACCGGCCACGCGCATGCGCTCGATCTGCTCGGCGTTCTTGAGGGTGATTGCCATGGGAAGTGAATGAGGATGTGTGATCAAAGCCGAGTAGTCTAACTTGCTCGTGCGGATTGTGTTATAAAGTCTGGCTGACCCGCGTGCACGGTGCGCTCGGGCATATTCCACGCATGGGTTTGAACAGGCCCGGCCGGGGTGCCTTCGATAGCCGATGGCTATATGAAGGTCTGTCGTCGCCGACCCATGCAAGATGCAACTCCAATGAGGATACCGCCACATGGCTGATTTCACCATGCGCCAGATGCTGGAAGCTGGCGTGCACTTCGGTCACCAGACCCGCTACTGGTCCCCGAAAATGGCGCCGTACATCTACGGCGAACGCAACAACATTCATATCTTCAACCTCGAGAAGAGCGTGCCTTCGCTCGAGGATGCGGCCAACTACCTGGGCAAGATCGCCAGCAAGAACGGCCGTGTGCTGTTCGTCGGCACGAAGCGTGCCGCGCGCGATGCGATCAAGGAGTCCGCCGACTCCTGCAACATGCCGTATGTGAACCGACGCTGGTCCGGTGGCATGATGACCAACTTCAAGACCGTCAAGCAGTCTGTCAAGCGTTTGTTGGAGCTCGAAGCCATGCACGAAGATGGCAGCATGGCTCGCCTGAGCAAGAAGGAGGCGCTCGGCCTGCAGCGCGAGCAAGACAAGCTCGAGCGCGGCATCGGCGGCATCAAGCACATGGAACGCCTGCCCGATGTCCTGTTCATCATCGACGTGGGCCACGAGAGCATCGCGATCTCGGAAGCGCGCAAGCTCGGGATTCCGGTCGTGGCCGTGGTCGACAGCAACAACTCGCCCGATGGTGTGGACTACGTGGTACCCGGCAACGATGACGCCATCCGCGCCATCCAGCTCTACACCGATGTGATCGCCAAGGCTATCCAGAACGGCAAGCGCTCCTCCGGTCGCATGGGTGATCAGGAAGAGGCGGCCGCGCAGGATGCGGCTGCAGGTGCAGCGGATGCGGGTGCTGCTGCACCGTCCGCGGCTCCTGTCGCGAGCGAAACGCCTGCTGCCGATACCGCAGCGGCTGAAGCCGTGCCGGAAGCTGCTTCCGCAAGCCTTGCAGCAGAGCCGGAAGCTGCCGCCGCCGCGAGCGAGACGGTTGCCGAAGCGGTGGGTGCTGCCGCACCGGCAGGCGATGCACCCGAGTCGGAGAAGCCCGCACAGGCTGCCGATGCGCCTGCGACGGAGAGGCCCGCTCAGGCCGGCGACTGATTCGGCTTGTTTCAGGGGCGTCCCTGGCCAGCTCTGATGAGTCTGGGGTGGTCCTCCAGCCTTGCCGTGCCACGGTCGATTCCTTACCGATAACTCGATGAGCCCTGCGGGGCCTTTCGGGTCGGCGGCACACTTGGCGTGTGTTGCCCCGCGGGGTGGTCTGCCGGGTAGCAAGCTTCACGGCGTTGCTTCGGTATTGCCTGGCGGTCGGCGAAGCAAGGGCTTGCCATCCAAAGATCCATAGGTGCCTATGGGTTGATGGATGGCAGAAGCCAGGCTCGTACCCGTACCACACTTTCAAACACAGTAATTTTTGGAGACTCTCGATGCAAATTTCCGCTGCCATGGTCAAGGAGCTGCGTGAGCGCACGGGCGCCGGCATGATGGAATGCAAGAAGGCCCTCACGGCCAGTGAGGGTGACATGGAAGCTGCCGTGGAGCAGATGCGGATTTCCGGCCTTGCGAAGGCCGACAAGAAATCCGGCAATATGGCGGCCGAAGGCGCCGTCGTCATCAGCATCACGGACGATAGCCGCCGCTTCGCGGTCGTCGAAATCAACAGCCAGACAGACTTCGCCGCGAAGGCGGAAGATTTCATCACCTTCAGCGATCGGGTCGTTGCTGCCGTGCTGGCCGATCAGCCGGCATCGGTCGACGCGATCGTCATCGACGGCGAGCCGCTCGAAGAGGTACGCAAGACGTTGGTCGCCAAGATCGGCGAGAACGTTCAGGTGCGCCGCTTCATGGCAGGTTCCGGCAATGGCGGGCAGTTCACCGGGTACTCGCACAGTGGGCGCATCGGTGTGGTCGTCGAGCTCGAAGGTGGCGATGCCGCTTTGGGTCGTGATATCGCCATGCACGTGGCGGCGAGCAAGCCGGTGTGCATCGATGAAAGCGAAGTGCCTGCCGAACTGCTCGAGAAGGAGAAGGCCATTCTGATCGCCGAGGCCGGTGAGAGCGGCAAGCCTGCCGAGATCGTCGAGAAGATGGTGCAGGGCCGTATCCGCAAGTACCTGGCAGAGATCACCCTGGTCGGCCAACCTTTCGTCAAGGACCCGGACCAGAGCGTCGGGGCGCTGCTGAAATCCGCCGGTGCAAAAGTGCTGGCCTTCCATCGCCTGGAAGTCGGTGAAGGCATCGAGAAGAAGCAGGAGAACTTTGCCGATGAGGTCATGGCGCAGGTGCGCGATGCCGAGACCGACACCGACAAGTAGCGAGTCGCTACCCGTTCAGTCAAGCCGTCGACAGGCACCAGAGTGCAAGCGCGAGATGAAAGCCTGGCTGGAACCGCTACACTCTTGCAGCAGCCTGCATCGTCATCGGTCCGTGTTATCCGGCCGGTGATCGATGTGTAGCCGGCAAATCGGCCGGGTGCCTCACTCGCTCCCGGCTTTTTTGTGCCAACACCCACGTGGAGAGAAACATGCCGTCTGCCAGCCCCGCCTACCAGCGCATACTGCTGAAGCTCAGTGGCGAGGCGCTCATGGGCGATCTCGACTACGGCATCGACCCGTCCTACATCCGGCAGCTGGCGGCGCAGGTCAAGGAAGTCAGCGATCGGGGTGTCGAGGTTGCCATGGTCGTGGGCGGCGGCAACATATTCCGCGGTGCCGGGCTTGCGGAAGGTGGCATGGATCGGGTCACCGGCGACCACATGGGCATGCTGGCCACGGTGATCAACAGTCTCTCGATGCAGGATGCACTGGAAAACCTGGGCGCCTACTGCCGGGTGATGTCGGCGTTACCCATCAACGCCGTCTGTGAGGATTACATCCGCCGTCGTGCGGTGCGGCACCTGGAGAAAGGGCGCATCGTACTGTTCGCCGCCGGTACCGGTAACCCGTTCTTCACCACGGATTCAGCCGCCAGCCTGCGGGCCGTCGAGGTCGGAGCCGACATCATGATCAAGGGCACCAAGGTCGACGGCATCTTCAACAAGGACCCGATGAAGCACGATGATGCGGTGCGCTACGACACCCTGGGTTTCGACGAGGCGATCCAGCAACGGCTGGGCGTCATGGATACCACGGCGCTGGTCATGTGCCGTGACAACGCCCTGCCCGTGAAGGTATTCAACATGAACAAGAGCGGCGATCTGATGCGGCTCGTGACCGGCGAGAGCGTCGGCACCACTGTACAGTGAGGATCAAATGATCGATGACATCATGAAGGATGCGCGCCTGCGCATGAACAAGACCGCCGAAGCGCTCGAGAACGAGCTGTCGCGGCTGCGCACCGGGCGGGCCCACCCCAGCCTGCTCGAGCACGTCAAGGTCGACTACTACGGTGCGGAGTCGCCGCTCAATCAGGTCGCCAACATCAACACCGAGGATGCCCGTACGCTCACGGTCACCCCGTGGGAGCAGTCCATGGTGCCGGCGGTGGAGAAGGCGATCATCAATTCGAATCTGGGTCTGAACCCCAACACCGCAGGCACGGTAATTCGAGTGCCGGTACCCCCGATGACCGAGGAGCGCCGCCGTGACATGGTCAAGGTAGTGCGCGGTGAGGCTGAAAATGCCCGGGTGGCGGTGCGCAACATCCGCCGCGATGCGAACGGCGATCTGAAAGAGCTGGAAAAGGAGAAGGAGATCTCGCAGGATGATCAGCGGCGTGGCGAAGAGCAGGTGCAGAAGGTCACCGACGAGGCGATCAAGAATATCGAAGGCATATTGCAGAAGAAGGAATCCGATCTGATGGAGGTCTAGCCTGTAGAGCCTGCTTCCGATGCACACGCCTCTCATCAAGCCGCGCCATGTCGCCATCATCATGGATGGCAACGGCCGTTGGGCCCGGCAGCGCGGGCGCCCGCGGGCGTCCGGCCACCAGGCGGGTTTCAAGACCACGCGCGATGTCGTCGAAGCCTGTGGCAAGCGTCAGATCGAAGCACTGACGTTGTTCGCGTTCTCCAGCGAGAACTGGCGTCGTCCGGCGCAGGAGGTCGGCCTGCTGCTCGATCTGTTCCTGCGTGCGTTGAAGAGTGAAGTTCACAAGCTGCGCGAGAACGATGTCTGCATCCGTTTCATCGGCGAACGCTCCGCATTCCAGCCGAAACTGCAACGCGAGATGGACAATGCCGAATCCATCACTGCGGGCAATCGCGGGCTGAACCTGGCGATTGCCGTGAACTACGGTGGTCGATGGGATATCGCGAACGCGGCGCGTCAGATCGCCGTGAAGGTGCGCGACGGCGAGATGCAACCCGAGCAGGTCACCATCGAGGCGATGGCGCGGCACATATCGCTGGGTGAACTCACCGAACCCGATCTGTTCATCCGTACGGGTGGAGAGAAGCGCATCAGCAACTACCTGCTATGGCACCTCGCCTATACGGAGCTGTATTTCACCGATGTGCTGTGGCCGGACTTCAGCGAAGTCGAGCTTGGCAATGCGCTGGATTTCTACGCCGGTCGGCAGCGACGTTTCGGTCGCACCGGTGAGCAGCTGACCAGCGACCCGGCCGCGTGAGCGTCGTCGAGCCACAAGCCCTGCTGCTTGTCGCACTCATCATCGCTGGCCGTCGTGGCGCCGGCGGCAACGCGATCGGTGGCCCTCATGCTTAAGACGCGCATCATTTCGGCCATCGTGATGCTGGTGCTGTTCAGTCTTGATCTCTTCCTGGCTTCGAAGGCCGTCTTCGCGTTGGTGCTGGCCTGCCTGGTGGCCGCCAGCGCCTGGGAATGGAGCCGTCTGTCGGGCGTGACGCGCGTGCCTGTGCAGGTGGGCTTCGCCGCCGCCGTGTCGCTTGCCACCGTCCTCATCCTGTTCCTTCCGAAGGATCCGGCACTGATGCGCTGGTTGTTCCTGGCAGGCTTGCTGTACTGGGTGATCGCGCTGGCCGAATTGTATCTTGTTCCGCGGCATGCCCCGATCGAGAAGCCTTCCATCAGCCTGTTGCTACGCGGGGCGGTGGCCTTGCTGATCGCGGCGGTGGCCATGCAGTATCTGCGCAGCGTGGCACCGGGTGCCTCCATCGGTCTGCTGTTGTATGCGTTTGCCGTAGTCTGGGTCATGGATATCGGTGCCTACTTCAGCGGGCGCCGTTTCGGGCGGCGCAAGCTGGCTCCGCTCATCAGCCCGGGCAAGAGCTGGGAAGGGGTATGGGGCGGCTTGCTCGCCACCCTGGTGCTGCTGGTGATCTATGTCACCCTGCTCGGCGACGATACCGGCCAGCGTTGGACCATCGCCGGTGCAACCGCGTTGGCGGCGGCGGCCTCGGTCATCGGTGACCTGCATGAAAGCCGTCTGAAGAGAGCGGTCAACATGAAAGACAGCAGCAGCCTGCTGCCTGGGCACGGCGGCCTGCTCGACCGCATCGATGGCGTGCTAGGCGCACTGCCGTTGTTCGCCTTCGTCTGGGCCTGGTCATGATCGACGTTTTTCCCCGCGATCGTGCGGCTCGGCAAGCCACCGAACAAGTTCTGCGGTCAACCATTCGGCAAGCCGTGCGATGACGCGGCGCTCCGATTCGATCCAGAACGTCGCCTTGCTCGGCTCCACCGGCTCCATCGGTGTCAGCACGCTCGACGTGCTGGCGCGCCACCCCGATCGTTACCGCGTCCATGCCCTGGTGGGGAACCGGCGCGATGCCGAGCTGCTTGCTCAGTGCGAGCAATTCCGTCCTGCGATCGCGATCATGCACGATGCCGATGCGGCCATGCAGCTCGAACGAGCGGTACGAGCGAGAGGGTTGCCCGTCGAGGTCCGCCAGGGGCCGGAGGCGGTGCAGGCGCTGGCCGCCCACGACGAGGTCGATGTGGTGGTCGCAGGGATCGTCGGCGCCGCCGGGTTGCTGTCGACGCTGGCCGCGGCGAACGCGGGCAAGCGTCTGCTGCTGGCGAACAAGGAAGCGCTGGTCATGAGCGGGCCCTTGCTGATGACGGCCGCCCATGAATCCGGGGCGCGCATCATGCCGGTGGACAGTGAACATAACGCCATCTTCCAAAGCCTGCCCGCCGGCAGCGGCGGCGTGCATCTGGCAGGTGTTGCCCAGATACTGCTGACGGCCTCGGGTGGGCCTTTTCGGGAATTTACCGTCGAGCAGCTGAGTGTTGTAACTCCGCAACAAGCGGTAAAGCATCCCAACTGGTCGATGGGGCCGAAGATTTCGGTGGATTCCGCCACCCTCATGAACAAGGGTCTCGAAGTCATCGAGGCCTGTCATCTGTTCGATCTACCGGCTGCACGGGTCAGCGTGGTGATTCATCCGGAGAGCGTGGTTCATTCCATGGTCAGCTACCTCGATGGCTCGGTGATCGCACAGCTGGGCCGCCCTGACATGCGTACGCCGATCGCCCACGCGCTCGCCTGGCCCGAACGCATCGAGTCCGGCGTTGCGCAGCTGGACCTGGCCGAAGTGGCAAGCTTGCATTTCGAATCACCTGATCCGCAACGCTTTCCGGCCCTTGGGCTGGCCTTCGAGGCAGTGCGCCTCGGCGGCACCGCTCCTGCGGTTCTGAATGCTGCCAATGAGGTAGCGGTGGCGGCGTTTCTCGATGGAAATGTCTCTTTTATGCAACTCGTGGGGATCGTCGAAAGCACGCTGGAACAGGCAAAAATCTCCACGGTCGACGATTTGACCACTATCATTGAGGCGGACGACGAGGCGCGGCGTTTAGCCCATACTCTGGTGAATCGTTGCCAGCGCTCCGCGATGAACTAGATCATTCCAACAGCATGACCACTGTGTCACGGGGGCACTCGGTGTGAACCAGGCGGTCCGCTTCGCTCGTTACCCGCCACCGCCTTTCGATGCGCCCGGCTTGTCTTTCCACCGTTTATTCATCCTCCCACGTACTGCTCCATGAGTCGTCCATGTTCAGCAACGTAGCGATCAGTGCCGTGGCCTTCGTGGTCGCACTCGGCATCCTGATCTCGATCCACGAGTACGGCCATTTCTGGGTGGCGCGGCGCGTCGGCATCAAGGTTCTGCGCTATTCCATCGGCTTCGGCAAACCGCTGTGGCAACGTCGCGGCAAGGTCGACGGCACCGAGTATGTGATCGCCGCCATTCCGCTGGGCGGGTACGTGAAGATGCTCGATGAACGCGAGGCCACGGTGGCACCGGAAGAGCGTCATCGCGCGTTCAACACGCAACCGCTGGCGGCGCGGGCAGCCGTGGTCGTTGCCGGGCCATTGGCCAACTTCGCGCTCGCCATCGTGGCTTACTGGCTGGTGTTCATGATGGGGATCAGTGGCATCGCACCGTTGATCGGCGAGGTAGCGAAGGGCTCGGCCGCCGAGCAGGCCGGATTCCGCTTCGAGGATCGCATCGTCGAGGTGGACGGTGAACAGACCCCTACCTGGGCCGACGCCCGCATCGCCCTGCTCGACGCCTCTCTCGATGCGAGCGGGCCGATACCGATCGCGGTCGAGCAGGCCGATGGCGCAACCCCGACCCGGCAGCTCGCGGTGGAAGCCGGTGCGCTTCTGAAGTCCGGTGGTGATGGTGTGGCCAACCTGGGGTTCAGTCTCTGGTGGCCGCAGGTGGATCCGATCATCGGTGATGTGCTCGACGGCCCGGGCAAGGCCGCCGGGCTGCGTGCAGGCGATCGAGTGCTGTCGGTCGATGGCGAGCCGATCGCGACCTGGCAGGATTTCGTCGCGGCGGTACAACCCAATGCGGGCAAGAAGCTGCAGCTCGAGGTGCAACGGGCAGGGGGCTCACGCGAGCTTTCGATCACGCCCGAGGCCGTGGCGAGTCCCGAGGGCGACGTCGGGCGTATCGGTGTGTCGGAAAACCAGTCGGCGGTGTTGGCCGAACGTTCGCGCGTGGTCGTCAGCTACCCGCCGCTGGAGTCGCTGATGCGTGCCGTGCAGCGCACCTGGAGCATGTCGGTGCTCACGGTGCGCATGCTCGGCAAGCTGGTTACCGGTCAGGCCTCGATCGACAACATCAGCGGCCCGATCAGCATCGCTCAGTTCGCCGGTCAATCGGCTACCGTAGGGCTCGACCATTACGTGAACTTCATTGCTCTGATCAGCATCAGCCTGGCCGTGCTCAACCTGTTGCCGGTACCGATGCTGGACGGGGGGCATCTGATGTACTTCGCTGCCGAGGCCGTGCGTGGCAAGCCGGTATCCGAGCGCGTACAGATCTGGGGCCAGCAGCTGGGCATCGTGCTGCTCGGCAGCCTGATGTTCATCGCCTTCTACAACGACCTGGGGCGCCTGCTCGGATGACATACCCCCGATCGCCCTGCGCAGCCCGGTGGCTGCACGGCCTGCCGTTGTGCGCCCTGGTGCTGCTCGCCGCTGCATTGGCCAGTGCGAGCGCGAGCGCTCAGAGCCTTGAGCTGGAGAGCGTGCCCGGTGACGCCGGTAGCGCCATTTCAGGCACGGGAAGTTCAGTTACCGAAAGTTCAGGCGCTGAACGCGATACCTCCTTCGTCGTCACCGATATCGTCATCGAGGGCAACGAACGCATTGATCTGGGCACGATCCTGACCTACCTGCCGGTGCGCCAGCGCGAGAACTTCACGCCGTCCCGAGACGGCGCTCGGGCGCTGCGTGCGCTCTACAAGACCGGCCTGTTCGACAACGTGGTGATCAAGCGGCGCGGTGCCGGCATCCTGGTAGTCGAGGTGGTCGAGCGCCCCGCCATTGGCAGCATCACCATCGATGGCAACTCCAAGATTCCCACAGAAGACCTCGAAGACTCGTTGAGCCGTGCGGATATCGCCCCCGGGCGTGTGTACAACCGATCGATTCTCGAGACGGTGGAGCGGGAGCTGCGGCGGGTCTACTTCAGTTCCGGCAACTACGGCATGCGCATCGACGTCAAGACGGAACCCCTGCCGCGCAACCGGGTGGCGATTGATATCGACATCGTCGAAGGGTCTGTCGCCACCATCCGTCACATCAACATCATCGGCAACACGTCGTTTTCCGAGGAAACGCTGGTCGGGCTGCTGCAGTCGAGCGAGAAGACCATCAACCCGTTCAGTTCGGCCGACGAGTACTCGCAGGTGAAGCTGCAGGCTGATCTGGAGACCTTGCGTTCGTACTACCAGGATCGCGGTTTCATCCAGTTCGACGTGGAATCCACTCAGGTGTCCATCTCGCCGGACAAGCGCGACATCTTCATCGTCATCAATGTACGTGAAGGCGATCGCTATCGCGTGCGCGACGTGAACCTGGCAGGCACGGTGGATATTCCGCGCGATGAGATGCTGGCGTTGATCGATGTGCAGCCCGGAACGCAGTTCTCGCGCAAGGATATCGTGCGCAGCAGCAACGCTGTCAGCGATCGGCTCGGCCAGGACGGCTACGCCTTCGCCGAGGTCGATGTGATCCCCGATATCGACGATACCGAACGCAGCGTGGGGCTCACCTTCGATGTCAGGCCCGGTAAGCGTGTGTACGTCCGGCGGATCAACTTCACCGGTCAGTACAAGACGCGTGACGAGGTGCTCAGGCGCGAGATGCGTCAGCTCGAAGGCAGCCGCTTCTCGCCGGCGCTGGTGGATCGCTCGCGCATCCGCCTGCAGCGCCTGCCGTTCATGCAGAGCGTGACCATCCGCAACCCGCGCGTGCCAGGCACCGACGACCAGGTGGATCTGGAAGTGAACGTCACCGAGGGCCCGTCCGGTTCGTTCAGTGCAGGTGTCGGTTACGGCTCCGATGGCGGTGTGTCGGTGAACCTGGCCTTTTCACAGGAAAACCTCTTCGGTAGCGGGGAGAGCGTGCAGTTCGCCTTCGACACCTCTGACACCACGAAACAGCTGTCGGCGACGTTTGTGGATCCCTACTTCACCGACGATGGCATCAGCCGCACGATCAGCGGTTTCATCCGAGAGACAGATACCGACAGCGACAGCTCCCGATCGCGTTACATCAGCGACACGAGAGGTACCAGCCTGAGCTTCGGGGTACCGCTGAGCGAGTTCTCCACGTTCCGTATCGGCGGTGGTTTCGAGCAAACCGATATCACGCCCACGGTAGCCACGCCCGATGACATCAACGCGTTCCTCGACGAGAACGGCGATACCTACAACGTCTTCAATCTTTCCACCGGCTTCACGTACGACACCCGGAACCGCACGGTATTTGCCACCGAAGGCTCGGTGCATCGCCTGAACCTCGATGCGGCGATCCCCGCCAGTGACCTGACCTTCTACCGTCTCGGTTACAGCTTTGAGTATTTTTACCCGATCAGCCAGCGCTACACGTTTTCCACCAATCTGCGCTTCGACGGCGGTACCGGCTACGGCGATTTCGAGACCTTGCCTTTCTTCAAGCGTTATTTCGCCGGTGGCGTGCAAACCTTGCGTGGCTTTCGTAGCGGCAGTGTCGGCCCGAAGGATTCGTTCGGCAACGCAGCCGGTGGCGACTTCCGTGCGCTGGGTACCGTGGAGGTGATCTTTCCGCCACCGTTCGTGGAGGAACCGGGCGCCACCCGCTTTAGCCTGTTCTCCGATTTCGGGAACGTCTACACTGATGTAGACGATTTTGAATACGAGGATCTCAGGGCCACTTACGGCGTGGCCTTCGTCTGGCTCTCGCCGGTCGGGCCGTTGACATTCAGCCTTGCCTACCCCTATAAGGAAGAAGAGGGAGACAGGGTGGAAGATTTCCAGTTCACGATCGGTTCCATCTTTTGATGCCCGCATCAGAGGCGCAAGCCCCCAGGAATGCACGTTGATAGCTGCCATTGAAGGTTTCAGAGAAGCATCGATCCGGCCACGCTTCGGTCTGTGGTCGGCACCGTTCCTGCTCTGGTCGATCACAGCTGGCTTGCTGTTCGTAGCCGTAGCCGTTCCGGTCGTTGCCGCGGCCGACAACTTCGCCAACGACAATTCCGCCAACGAAGTCGGCGCCGATGCGGATGCCGGTTCCCGTGTGGCCCTGTCGCGCATCGGTTTCGTTGATATCCCCTATCTGATCGGCAAGGCACCGCAGGCCATCGCGGCCGAGAAACGTCTGGAAGCCGAATTCGCGCCGCGCCAGTCAGCGCTCGAAGGCCAGCGCGCGGAGCTGGCTTCACTAGCCGCCAGGCTTGCAGATTCTACGCTCGAGTTCACCGATAGCGAGCGCATGCAGCTCGATCGGGAAACCCGTGGCCTGGAGCGGCGGGTACGGCGCAGTGAGCAAGATTTCCGCGAAGAGCTGAATATCCAGAAAAATAACGAGTTCAAGAAGGTGCGCATCCTGGTGCTGGAAGCCATCGCGGAATTCGGCAAGCACCACGACTACGATCTCATCGTCAGCGATGGCGTCCTGTTCGCCAACCAGCGCATCGACGTCACCGAACGGATACTCGATTCATTGGCGAGGGAGAACGCCCGCCTGCAGTCGTCGAACTAGTGGGCCCCAAACTGGTGGCTCTTCGACATGGCAATGACCGGCTCATCGTGTCTGTGCACTTCCGTGACGAGTCGGTGAAGGAAACGGGCAGGCACAGTCGGTCGGCGGTGTGAAGCTCGGTGAGCTTGCCAATGCGCTAGATCTGGCCCTGCAGGGGTCCGCTGATTATCTTGTGGAGCGCTTGGCACCCATCGAGCGCGCCGGCGAGCACGAGCTCGCCTTCGTCACCGGGCATCACTACCGCGCCGTGCTGGAAAGTACCGGTGCCGGGGCTGTAATCGTGCCGGCAAGCCTGGCACCGCACGCGCCGGGACGCTACCTGATCGCCGCGGACCCTTACGCCGCCTACGCACGTGCCTCCTGGTTGCTGCAGCCGGAACCTGCCGCTCCGGTAGGCGTACATCCCACGGCGGTGGTCAGCGCCAATGCCACGATCGCCGCCAGTGCAACCATCGGTGCCCATGCCGTGATCGAGGACTCCGCCTGTATCGGTGAGGACGTGGTCATCGGTGCCCACAGCCTGGTCGGCCACGCCAGCGAAATCGGGGCGGGCAGCCGTCTGTTTCCCCGCGTCACCATCCTGCATGGCTGCCGGGTGGGCGAACGGTGCCGGATCCAGTCGGGCGTGGTGATCGGTGGTGATGGTTTCGGCTACGCGGCCAGTGCCGACGGCTGGCTGCCGATTCACCAGACCGGTGGCGTGCGAATCGGGCACGGAGTGCACATCGGTGCCAACACCACCATCGACCGCGGTGCGCTCGATGATACGGAGATCGCCGACGGCGTCATCCTGGACAACCAGATTCAGATTGCTCACAACGTCCGAATTGGCGAGAATACGGCGATTGCCGGTTGTGTCGGTATCGCCGGCAGCACGCGTATCGGCAGTCGCTGCCGAATCGGCGGGGCCTGTAATATCGTCGGTCACCTGAACATCGCCGACGGCGTGGTACTCAACGCGGCCTCCACGGTGCTGCGCTCGATCGATGAGGCCGGCCACTACGGCTCGGGCCTGCCGGTACAGCCCGTGAACAGCTGGCGGCGCACCGTGGTGGCGCTGCAGCGGCTGGAGCAGCTTCTGCGGCGTGTGCGCAGCCTGGAACGAACATGATGTCAGGAGGATAATTGGACGCTCTGGACGATATTCGCGAAATCCGCAACTACCTGCCGCACCGCTATCCATTCCTGATGATCGATCGGGTGCTGAGTTTCGAGAAGGATACCCGGCTGACCGCGATCAAGAACGTGACGGTCAACGAGCCGATCTTCACCGGCCACTTTCCAGCTGCACCGATCTTCCCCGGTGTGCTGATTCTCGAGGCGATGGCTCAGGCTTGTGCGCTGCTGGCCTTCAAGAGCCTCGGCGGCTACCCGGACGAAAAGACGCTGTATCTGCTCGTCGGCATCGACGACGCCCGCTTCAAGCGCCAGGTAATCCCCGGTGATCGCATCCTGTTCGATGTGAAGGTGCAACGTACGCGGCGCGGCATCTGGAAGTTCGAGACGGTGGCAAGCGTGGATGACGTCACCGTGTGTACGGCCGAGGTGATGATCGCCAAGAACGAGATAGACGAGTGATCCACGCTACGCACATTTCCAGAGCAGACGATTGAGGCACTCCATGCTCAACCCCGGACCGGGCCGGTGATCCACTCCACCGCGATCGTCGATGCTTCTGCCCGCGTGGCCGACGGTGTCGAGGTCGGTCCCTATTCGATCATCGGCGAGCATGTCGAGATCGGGGCCGGATCACGTATCGGCCCGCATGTGGTGATCAAGGGCCCCACCCGCATCGGTGAGCGCAACCGCATCTTCCAGTTCGCCTCGGTGGGTGAGGATCCGCAGGATCTCAAGTACGATGGTGAACCCACGTCGCTGGAAATCGGTGATGCGAATACCATTCGCGAATACGTCACGATCAATCGCGGCACCGAGGGTGGCGGTGCGGTGACCCGAGTCGGATCGAACAACCTGCTGATGGCTCTGGTGCACATCGCTCACGACTGCCAGGTGGGGGATCGCACGGTATTTGCCAACGGTGCCTCCCTGGCAGGTCACGTGACCATCGGCGACCACGCGATCCTCGCAGGTTTCAGTTGCATCCACCAGTTCTGCGTCATCGGCGAACATGCTTTCGTGGGCCTGAATTCCGTGGTCAACCGTGATGTCGCGCCGTTCACGCTGGTGGTTGGCAATTACGCCGAGGCGCACGGTATCAACAAGAACGGCCTGCGCCGTCGCGCGTTCGACGATGCCACGATCGCCGCCCTGCACCGTGCCTATCGTGCGCTCGTCCGCCACCATGGCGCGCGCGAGGCCGCCGTGGAATCGCTCGGCGATCTGCCGACGCAGTTTCCTGCCGTGGCACGCTTCATCGAGTTCATTCGCGCTAGTGAGCGGGGTATTGTCCGCTAGGGTCGTGTGCCGAACCGGTGGCCCCGATAGCCGCATCTTCCTGCCCGCGCCCGCCCGCTCGCCTGTCGGATCATCAGCGTTGCAGCAGACCCGCCATCAGCCCGGCCACTCGCTGTGAAGCTCCTCCGTCTCCCAGCTTTTCGCGGACCTCGGCCAGTGCGAGGCGCTGTGCGCCGGCGTAGTCGGCGTCGTCCAGCAGACGCCGCATCGCCGACGCCAGGGCCTGTGGCGTGGCCTGCTGCTGCACCAGCTCCGGCACCACCCGCCGGCCGGCCACGATGTTCACCAGCCCGATATCGGGAATTTTGATCAGGTGCTTCATGATGGCGTGGTTCAGTGCGTGCAGGCGATACAGGATCACCATCGGGGTACCGATCAGCGCTGTTTCCAGCGTGGCCGTGCCGGAGGCCACCCAGGCGGCATCGGCGGCGCGCAGGGTATCCATCGTGCGCCCGTCGACGACCATCGGATGCACGGCGGCAGCCCGCAAGTGGTGTTCGACGCGCTCGGCGGCCAGCGTCGGTGCACGCGGCAGGATGAACCGGCAGTGCGGGTGGGTCTTCAGGAGGTCGGCCGCTGCGTGCAGCAGGCTGGGCAGGTGCCTGTCCAGCTCGCCATGGCGGCTGCCCGGCAGCATCGCCACCACCGGCCCGATCGCGGGTAATTCGAAGGCGGCGCGCGCCTGGGCAACGCTCAGCGACGACACGGCGTCGTCGACCAGGGGGTTGCCGACATAGGTGACCGGCACACCCGCCTGCTCGTACACTGCCACTTCGAACGGAAACAGCACGGCCATGTGATCCACGAGCTGCCCGATGCGCTTTACCCGGTGCGAGCGCCAGGCCCACACCTGCGGACTGACGTAGAACAACACCGGTATGCCGAGCTCACGAGCGGTTTCCGCCAGTTTCAGATTGAAGTCCGGGTAGTCGACCAGGACCAGCAGATCAGGTCGTCGCTGGCGCATCGCTTCGCGCAGCCGCTTCAAGCGCTCCAGGAACTTCGGGTAGTTGATCAGCACATCGACGATACCGATCACTGCCAACTCACGGCAGTCCACCACCAGCTCCACGCCGACGTCTGCCAGCATGCCTGCACCCATGCCAAAGGTGTCCATCGGGCCGTGACTCGCTTGCAGTGCCGACAGCGCATGGGCCGCGTGCGCATCCCCCGAGGCTTCGCCGGCACTCAACATTATGCGGTCAGGTTTACCGCCGGGCCTACCGGCAGGCTTGGCGGCGAAGGCGCCGGAAGTTGAAGTCATGCGGGAGATCGAAGCGGACGGGCCCTACAGTGTGAACTAGTGGTTGGACCACTGGTAGCGCACCCGTCCGATCAGCCTGGAGCCGGATTCTCGAGGGGAATGCAAGGCGGGTCGCACCCGTGCCGTCGTGCCCCGACGTTCAGCTCGTTCGAACGCCAGCCTGCTCTCGCTCGCGCCGCTTGCGACGGCGCCACGCCAGCAAGGTCAGCAGCGCCAGGCCCACGACCGGATGGCTCGCACCTCCACCGGATGACGAGGTATCGACCGTCGCGCCGGCCCGCTGCGAGGTTGCGGGCTGGTTATCAGGCGTACCGCCATTGTTGCCGAAGTCTGCGCCGTCGGTATCCGAGTCGCCGGTGCCCGAGCCACCGCCACCCTGGCGCATGGTGTCGGTCGTCGTATCGCTGTCTTCGTCCGGCACCGGCTCGAAGGCGTTCGGCGAGGACCCGGAATCAGGTTGCAGTGCGGCGAGCACCGGCTGCCGTGTGTTGCCCGTGGCCGCCTGGTTGCTGTTGCCGTTGGAGGTGCCGATATTCTTGGGCAGGGCATGGTCCCGTGAATTGTTTTCCTCGTTGGTATCGAACGTGGCCGAATCCAGCCGTACGGCGACCGACGGTTCCCGCGAATCGAGATTACCGGTGCTCACGCTGAATCTCGACACTTCATCGGGTACCAGCAGAGGCAGGCGGCACTCCAGCGCCTGGCCGTCCGCGGTGCAGTCCCAGTCGCCGGTCGAGCCGGACAAGTCCCAGGTGGTGCGATCGTCGAGCTGCAGCTCGAGTACCAGTGAATGTGCACCCATCTTGCCCTGGTTGGTCACATCGAAGGAGACCTCGGCCCGCTGGCCGGAAGCAGCAGAATTCACCGTCAGGGAGAGATCGGTACCGTACATCTGATCGATGGCCGCGATGTCACCGGCGCTCAGGGACCTGCGCTGACCAATGTTGAGGTGGGCAGGAGCACTGATCGTGTCGTCACCGTTCTTGGAAAAGAACTTCCTGCCGTAATGCATGATCGACTCGGGATCGTACTCACCGTAGAGCGTTATTCCCGACTCCACGATCTTGAAGTTCGGCTCTTTGCCGTCGATGATATTCTGCCTGTTGATGGTGACGTACTGGTCTCGATCGGGCCGGGTATGTTCGTGAAACAGCCCGACTGCATGGCTGATCTCATGTATCACGCTGCCCACCGGGCACACCGAGGCGACCCAGACCGGCTGTGGCCTCAAACCCACTTTCCCCACGTACGAGGCGCAGCCCGGACCGTCCTGGAACTCGATGAAGTCACTGTATTCATCCGCGTTGCCGTCAGTGCGTTCGACGAATGTCAGGTGAGTTCTCGCCGACAGGTGCTCGATGGCCGACTCGATCTTGTCGATCTGGCTGAAACTCAGGTTATCGGCGAACTGAAACGGCACGATGCCTTCGCTCCAGCGAGAATACAGGCTTGTCAGGCCCAGGCCACGCTGCCTGAGCCGTGCCCGTAGTCGTCCACGGTCGTCGACTTCACCCATGACCATATCGCCTTCGACCACCGCATAGCCATCGATCGCCTCGTACGGGAAGCCGTTGACGACCCCGGTGACAGGTTTCGACGCTGGTGAAGCGTTGCGTGACGTGCGAGTCTCCAGCATGCGGAATGCTTCGGTCGCCATCACGGCCTCCGAGGCCCACAAGGCGGCTGCGCCAAGGATCAGGCAGCTGGCGGGATGGACAAACGGACTCGCGGCGCGGCGGTCACGACCGCTGCGGTAGGCTGATGCGCTCACAGTTTGGCGTTCTCATTTTTGTTATTCTTTTTGAACGTTCTTGCTTGACGTGCTCACTTGCCGTACTTGCCGTACTTGCCGTACTTGCTGTACTCGCTGTACTTGATTGGCGTACTTGCTTGATGCATTGGCCAATTTCACTGGCCGAGGGGCCCGGCGATACGTGACTATCGTCATCGGCGGAGCGAGCCTTGACGCCTGTTCGTGGCAGTGTGCGAACCAGCCAGCCATCCAGTTCTGCCAGCGAGTGAAAAATCAGCAGTGGGTGGCGAATATCGAATAGCGCCCGGCAGCCACGCTCCCCTTCCTTCATCGTCAGAACCTCATGGCAGCCAACGACCCGCGTCAAGTTCCCGACGGTAGAGCCCCTATCCGCAACCCGGCGCTGATTCTCCTGGCTGGCTGTGCGATCGCCGCCATCGGCTTCGGTATTCGTGGCTCACTGGGGCTGTTTCTCGAACCGATGACGCTGGCGCGCGGGTGGAGCCGTGAGGAGTTCGGACTGGCGCTCGCGCTGCAGAACCTGTTCTGGGGCTTGGGGCTGCCGCTGGCCGGTGCGCTGGCCGATCGCTTCGGGTCATCCCGGGTGATCGTCTTCGGCGCCCTGTGCTACGCGCTGGGGCTGTATGGCATGTCGCTTGCGGAGAGCGAGGCCGCGTTGTATCTGTTCGCCGGTGTGCTAGCCGGGACCGGCATTGCATTTTCGGCGTTCTCGCTGGCACTGGCGGCGATGGTGCGAGTGGTCAGCCCGGACCGACGCTCGCTGGTGCTGGGTGTGGGAACCGCAGCCGGATCGTTCGGGCAGGTGGTGTTCTCACCGTTGAGCCAGGGGTTCATCCAGGTTGCCGGTTGGGGCGATGCGCTGGTCTGGCTGTCGCTGATCGTGCTGGTACTCGTGCCGCTGGCCATGGCTTTGCCGCGCAGCGATGCATCCAGGGGGCAGGCGATGGTGGAGCAGAGCATCGGTGCGGCATTGCGTGAGGCGGTCGGCCATCGCGGCTTCGTACTGCTTACGATCGGCTTCTTCGTCTGCGGTTTTCACGTGGCATTCATCACGGTGCACTTTCCCGCCTACGTGCGCGATCTGGGCCTCGATCCGAGCATCGGTGCCTACAGTCTGGCCTTGATCGGCCTGTTCAACATCGCAGGCTCGCTGCTGTCCGGCATGGCTGGCCAGCGGCTGAGCATGAAGGGTGGGCTGACCTGCATCTACCTGGCACGCGCCGTCGCGATCACCGCGTTGCTGCTGGCGCCCAAGACGTCGGCGGTGATCTACGGCTTCGCAGCCGTAATGGGGGTTCTCTGGCTTTCCACCGTACCGCTGACCACCGGAATCATCGCCCAGGTGTTCGGTACCCGCTACATGGCTACGTTGTTCGGCCTGGTCTTCCTGAGCCATCAGTTCGGCAGCTTTCTCGGTGTCTGGCTAGGCGGGCGCCTGTACGATGCCACCGGCAGTTACGATGGCATGTGGTGGGCCGGGGTGGTGTTGGGAGTACTGGCGGCGATCATCCACTGGCCGATCGATGAACGACCCCTGGTTCGACGATCGATACCCGCCTGACGGCCTGCACACTCATCGGTGCGGGCGATCGCTGGCGTATAATCGGGTATCGCGTGCTGGCTACCTCACGCCTGCGGCACGCCGTCGATTCGCTCTTCATCATTCAATCTGAACCGCTCCCGAACTGCTCATGTCTCAAGAAAAACCCTGGTCCTCCCCGATGCCCGATGCGCAGTTTGCGATCATGCGCGACATCATTTCCGCGCCCAGCCCGATCGGGCTCGAGTCGGCGATGACCCGTGGCGTGCTGAAGCCGTACTTCGAATCGTTCATGCCGTCGGGCTGGGCCATGCATGAATACGTCGGCAATGCCGGCGCCGTCTGGGATACCCACCCCGGCGACGATGACCGCTTCAGCATCATGATCGTCGGCCACGCCGACAAGATACGCCTGCAGGTGCGCAAGGTCGGTAGCGACGGCAAGATCTGGGTCAACAGTGATTCCTTCCTGCCCTGCACATTGATCGGCCACGAGGTCACCGTGTTCAGTGAGAACCCGGAGTCCCCCGGTCAATATCGCTCGCTCAGCGGTGGGACCATCGAAGCCATGGGTGCCATTCACTTCTCCGACCCGTCGCAGCGCACCGGCGACAAGGGCATCCGCCCGAATCAGCTCTACCTGGATCTGCAGATCCATGGCAAGCACAAGAGCGATCAGATCAAGCGGCTGGGCTTGAAGCCCGGCGATTCGATTCTGCTGAATCGTCCGATCAAGCGCGGTTTCAGCCCCGATACCTTCTACGGTGCCTACCTCGACAATGGTCTGGGTTGTTTCGTCGCGGCCGAGGTTGCCCGGCTGGTGGCCGAGGCAGGTGGCGTGAACAATGTGCGATGTCTGTTCGCAGTGGCCTCGCATGAGGAAATCGGCCGCTTCGGCAGCCGGGTGCTGGCAGGGGTTCACAAGCCCGACGTACTCATCGCGGTCGACGTCAATCACGACTACGTGGCAGCACCTGGCATCGGTGATCGCAACATGCAGCCGCTGGAGATGGGCAAGGGCTTCACGCTGTCGAACGGTGCGATCATCAGCGAGCAGCTCAATGCGCGCATCAAGCGGGTCGCTCGGGCGCAGGGCATCCCGATGCAGATAGACGTGAGCGGGCGCGATACCGGCACCGATGGCATGGCGGCGGTGCTGGCCAGTGTGGACAGTGCGGCCACTTCGGTGGGCTTTCCGACGCGCAACATGCACACCATTTCAGAATCGGGCCACACGGGTGATGTGCTCGCCGCGATCCATGTGCTGAAGGACACGATTCTGGAGCTCGATGAGGAAAGCGATCCGTTCGGTGTGTTCCGCCAGTCACATCCCCGGCTCGACGGTATCGACGAGATCACCCATCAGGGTTTCGACAAGCTTGAGGAGAGCAAGCCCGAAAGCTGATCCCCGAAAGCGGCCCTTCGAGAGGCGCGAGTGGTTCGTGGCACTGCGGTCATGCAAGTTGAGTGGTCGGGGTGTCACGAAGTATCGATCTCAAACCCCTCAACCCGGTGCGCGCCGTATGCGCTCACGCTTGCACGAACCCGAAAGCCGATAGAACCTGGCCAGCTCGCGACTGAGGCCGCGCTGGTCGCGCAGGTTCATGAAGCGGGTGTTGAGCCAGTGGCAGTAGCTCGCGGCTTGCGCGTTCGCCGTCCGGTAACGTTCGTGCAGGCGCGAGCCCTGCGCGGCGGTGATGCGAATGGCCTCGAACAGCCGTCGGTGCAGTGCCAGGCGATCTTCGCCTTCGGCCAGGGTGGCAGCCAGTAGCACGAACTTGTCCACATCGGCCTGCAGTTCCAGATCCAGCGCACTGATCTGTCGCTCGTGATGCGCGTGCCACAGCAGGCAAACCACATGGCTGACACCCTCCATCACTGCACATACCGCTTCCAGACCCTGCCGATCGAGTGCGCCTGAACGCAGGGCCGCGTTTGCATTGTCTACCGCGCCGTTCTCCAGGTACAGCGTCACGTCCAGTGCATCCGGCTGTTCGCGTATCAGCAACACTTCCTCGATGCCGCGGGAGTCACCGGTGGTGGCCTGCAACCAGTCGGGGTCGTGTGAGACGAACTGCTCGATGCTGAAGGGCAGGCGCACGTCGTAGCACTTCTCCAGGCCCCGCTGTAGCTGCGAGAGCAGCATGGCGTGCGCGGCTCGTCAGTGAGCAGCGTCTGTAGGCATCTTCGAATCATCGGCTGATGCCTCGGCCAGGAATACACCCTGCAGGCGCAGCTTGCGGGCCAGCGACGGATGCCCGGTTTGCTCCCATTCGACCACTTGCTGCATCAGGCAGGCCGGGTCGGCGGGGCGCACCGGAATGTCGGCGAGGGCAGCCACATAGTGCGGAAACCGATTGGCAAGGTCCGCGAATATATCCACCAGACCGCGCTCGCGCGACGTGCGGACGGTGGCGTCCGCAAGGCAACCGTACGCACTCTCGCCCATGGCGATGTAGTAGCTGACGTTCACAGGTTTGCGCTTCAAGGCGCCAGCGAACAGGCTGGAGATGAACAGTGCCACATCGCCGAGGCGTTGCAGGTGCAGACTGCGCTCATGGTTGGACGATGCCTCGAGGGCGTGGCGGTAGTGCTCCGCCAGGGGCGTCAAGGTTGCGTTGTCGTCGCGCTGATCGAAGAAGTGCCTGGAGTGGCCGTAGCGGGAAAGCAAACGGGTCAGGTACCACACGGTGTCGTCTTCGCCATCGATGTGATGCCGCTCGACCACTTCCTGAATTGCCTGATGGAAGAAGTCCTGAAAGCTCGCCGCGGTGCTGATGCTAGCGCCGTCACCTGATATAGCCATCGCCATCGCCATCCCATGTATCGCGTCGGTATAACCAACATGCACTGTTAGCGGCGCAATGGCAAACACCTGTTGCGTTTGCAGGAAAATAACGGTTGTGCACGGATGGCGGGAAATACCTGCTGATGGTGTCCCGGGAGGGAGTCGAACCCCCGACCTGCCCCTTAGGAGGGGGCCGCTCTATCCAGCTGAGCTACCGGGACGCTGCGGCACTCGTATCACGAGAGACAGTATAGCCAATGCTGCGACGTCGCGCGGCTCCACCTCCCTCTGGGATAGAGGAGGCCCGCGCTCATGATATTGACTTGACCCGTCGTTATCCTATGGGATGATCGCTAGTATGAATGCCACCGAGTCACCTGACGGGTGCCGCGCCTGTTCCCGGCCCCTTCCCAGCCGCATCGCAATCCACAACCGATGGCCTGAAGAATGACATCTGACATCGATTCGACGCCGCCGCAAAGAGAACGTCGCCGTCACGTGCGCGTCCGCGATGCGGTGGGCCTGCAGGTGCGCAGACTTGCCGACCTGCCGACCGCCGACGTACCCGATGGCCAGGGCAGCGAGCGGCATGTCGTGCCGGAGGCGCGCGAGTTGAGTGTGCCGGAGGCGCGTGAGTTCGATGTGCCGGAGGCACACGAGTTGAATGCGCCTCGCCGGCGTCAGCTCAACAAGTACGACATTCCCGGTTACGCACGGGTACGCAGTGATTTTCCCGCAGTGGCCGACTATATCGCCGGACTCGAGGAGCGTATCCGTCAGCTCATGCTCGACGGCGATCCGAACACGGAGCAGCCCACTCACATGGTCAGCCTGTCGCGGGACGGTCTGGTGTTCGCTCACGACGCGGTGTTGCAACCGGGCCAGCTGTTGAGCATCACGCTTACCCTGTTTCCGGAGCAGCACCGTATCCGCACCGATTGCCGGGTGGAACCGCTCGACCCCCTTCGCGAGCCTACCGCCGGCGATCACCACTCCTGCCGGGTGAGCTTCCTGCGAATGAGTGACCCGGACCGGCAGACACTGGCTCGCCATGTGAAGCATCTGATCGCACGTTTGCCGACGCTCGATGAGTAATCGTGAGTATGGGTACGTTCCTGAACACATGAGCGCTCGCATCAAGTACGGCATCGACCTCGACACGGACGGCGGCAGGGACACACAGCCCGTATGATCACGAATGAAGCCATACAGGCGGCGATCGACGACAAGACCAAGCCGCCGGGATCGCTGGGTGAGATGGAAACGGTGGCGGCGTCCCTGTGCCGTCTGCAGGCTACGCTCGAACCGTGTGTGGACCCGGTGCGGGTGCTGGTGTTCGGTGCCGATCATGGCGTGGCCGAGGAGGGTGTCAGTGCGTTTCCCGCCTCGGTGACCGCGCAGATGATGGCGAACTTCGCCGCCGGCGGTGCCGCGGTGTGTGTGTTCGCGCGCAGCGTGGGAGCCTCGCTGGAGGTCGTCGACGTGGGCGTCGGCTCCGACATCAGCCAGTTGCCTTCGGTCGTACGCGCCAAGGTGGCACCGGGCACTGCCAACATGGCAAAACAGGCTGCCATGAGCGATGTACAAGTCGATGCGGCGCTTGCGGTCGGTCGCGACGCGGTACAGCGCGCCTTGGCCGATGGGGTGCGCCTGCTGGCACTCGGTGAGATGGGGATTGCCAACACCACGGCTGCCGCCGTGTTGACCGCTCTATTCACCGACAGCGATGCGAACAGCGTTACCGGCCGCGGCACCGGCCTGAACGATGCGGCATTGGTCAGCAAGCGGCAGGTAGTCGAAGCCGTGCTGAAGCGCGTTACCACGAAAGACCCGCGAGAGCGGCTGCGAGAGGCCGGTGGCTTCGAGATCGCTGCACTGTGTGGAGCGATGCAAGCCGCTGCCGCCCATCGCCTGGCGGTGCTGGTGGACGGTTACATCGTTACATCGGCGGCGTTGGTGGCGTGTGCCATGGAACCTGCAGTGCGCGATGTCCTGCTGTTTGCCCATCGCTCTGCCGAGCCCGGGCATGCACAGGCACTGGCACATCTGCAGGCAAGGCCGCTACTCGACCTCGGCATGCGGCTTGGCGAAGGCTCGGCAGCCACGTTGGCGATCCCACTGGTCCGCGCAGCCGCGGCGATGATGTGCGAGATGGCCAGCTTCAGTGCCGCGGGAGTGGATACCGCGAACACCTGATGCCGATCGAATCCGCAGGTGAGGGGGCAGGCAAACACCCGCGCACGGGCGAAGCCAAAGGGGAGGGTGAGGCTCCGACCAAGGTTGCCGGCGAAGGTGGATTCCCGAGCGAGCCCGCCCTGGCCGCCACTGCATGCATGTTCCTGACGCGTCTTCCCGTCAGCCGTTGGGCCAGTGGTGATCCGGCGGCATTGGCGGCGTCCACACGCTACTTCCCACTGGTCGGTGCGCTCGTCGCGATCATTCAGGTCGGCGTGTTCTGGGTGACAACGTGGCTGCTGCCGACGAACCTGCCGATCGCCTTGTTGTGCGCGTTGGTCAGCGGCGTGATCTTGACAGGCGCTCTGCATGAAGATGGTCTGGCGGATGTGGCCGACAGCATCGGAGCCTTCGATCGTGACCGCAAGTTGTCGATCATGCGCGACAGCCGCGTCGGTACCTACGGCGCGATCGCGCTGGTACTGTTGTTCGGCTTTCGTTATAGCGCCCTCATGAGCATCGCCAACCCGACACTTCCGGGTCTGCTGGTGTCTCCCGACTCGCCACTCGGTGTCGAGATGGGTCTCGATACGATGACCATGATCACCATCAGCACCGGTCCCGATACAGTGTTGATGAGCACAGGGCTGCTGTTGAGCTTGATCGCCGCCCATTCGCTGGCACGCTGGAGCTGTGTATACCTCATGTTCAGCGAGCCGTACGCGCGGGCCGAGGCCGCGAACCGTGTGGTGGCCTCGGGTGTGACCGGGAGGCGGCTGGTCGGCAGTACCGCACTCTCGGCGGCCTGCCTGTTGCCCGGGATTCTCCTGTTCGGCCTTGCATGGGCTTTGCTACTACCGATGGCTTTTGTGCTCACGGTACTGTGCGGCCGGCTGTTCAGGCGCTGGTACGGCGGTATCACCGGTGACTGCCTCGGCGCGGCCAATCAGGTCGTGGAGGTGAGCGTCTTGATCGCGATTGGCGCGATCTACTGGTGAATCTCTACCTCATTCGCCACGGGCATACGTCGGCCACCGATGGCGGCATCGCCGCGGGGCGAACCGACGTGCCGCTGAACGCTGCGGGTCGCAAAGCGGTGAGCGCACTCGGCAATCGACTGCGGGCACTGCTCACGTCGGCAGACGTCGACTGGTATGCAAGCCCCCTGAAGCGTACCCGTGAGAGCGCCGAGCTACTGCAGGCGGTGATCGGCGCTGCCCCCATCTCGCTCGATGAGCGGCTGGTCGAGCTCGACTTCGGCGAGTGGGAGGGCCGCGCCTGGGAGGATATACACCGCGAAAACCCCGAAGCCATGTCGTACTGGGCCGAAGACTGGGTCAACCGTGCGCCACCCGGTGGTGAATGTTTTGCCGAGCAGCAGGCCCGTTGCGGGCAATGGCTTGATGATCGGCTCGGTAACGCGCGCGACGCTATCGTCGTCGTACACGGCGGTACCATACGTGCACTGACCTGCACCTTGCTGGGCTGGCCCGCGACCGATGCGATGAGCTTCCCGGTGGACCCGGCCAGCCTTCATCAATTCCATCACGATGAGGTCGTTGACGAATGGCGAGCCGGGCGGTTCAACGAAACCGGCGAACTCGATGTCTTACCCGATTCCGGTGCACCGAGCGAATCGGGGATCACAGGGTAATCGGGTGCATCGCTTGATTCAGACGCGTCCGACATTGAGCTCAATACCGAGGCCACCCGCTCGTCGAGCCAGTAGCGTGGCCTGAAAGGCACGCCGCCGGTGATGAAGCCGACATGCCCGCCGTGCGCCGATCGTTCGAGGGTCGTGTACGGGCCGAGCTCGTCGGCCGTCGGCAGGATCTTCGGCGTGAAGAACGGGTCGTCGGCCGCGCAGATCACCTGGCAGGGTACCTGAATGGCTGCCAGGTACTGCCGTGCGCCGCACCGCTGGTAGTAGTCATGCACGCCGTCGTAACCGTGCAGGGGTGCGGTGATCGCATCATCGAATCGCCAGAAGTTGTCGAGCTCGGGCCCGGCTGCGGTCAGCCCGAGTTCCGGATGGCGCTCCCGCTTGGCATTGTGCTGGCCACGCATCAACCCCAGCAGGTAGCGCTGGTAGCCGCGCGCCAGCCCCTGATTCAGGCGCCTGGCCCCTTCCTCCAGCACCAATGGCGGGCAGACCGCCACGGCGCCGTCGAGCTCGCACGCAGCACCGCGTTCACCCAGATACTTGAGTAGCGCATTGCCGCCCAGCGAGTAACCGACAGCGTAGATTTGCTCACGCGGATGTCGCGCCCGTAGCAGATCGATCACCGTTCCGATATCCTCGGTAGCTCCCGAGTGGTAGGAGCGGGCCAGCCGGTTAGGCTCACCGCTGCAACCGCGCCAGTGCATCAGTACCGGTCGCATGCCGCGCGTTTCCAGCGCGTGGATCACGCCACGTATGTAGGCGCTGCTCAGGCAACCCGCCAGCCCATGGAACAGGCATACGAGTGGACCCTGCGTCAGCAGGCTATGATGAAGGTCGAGGAAATCGCCGTCCGGCAGCTCGAGACGTTCGCGCCTGCCGGTCACCGGCGGGCGCGTGCCGAGCTTGCTGGCGTAGATGGTCTGCAAATGGGGGTTGCTTAACCACCAGCTCGGACTAAATTTACTGGTAATAATCACAACAACGATCCTGCTTCTATTCCTGTGCGCATACTCATTGCCAACGATGATGGTTACCAGTCTCCCGGCATTCAGGCGCTGCATGCCGCGCTGAAAGAGCTTGGGCCCGCCACGATCGTGGCTCCCGATCGCAACCGTAGCGGCGCCAGCCACTCCCTGACGCTGTCGCATCCGATCCTTGTGCGGGCGCATGGCCCTGGCGTCTATTCGGTGGAAGGTACACCAACGGATAGCGTGGCGGTGGCTCTCGGCGGCGTACTCGAGTACGAGCCCGACATGGTTGTCAGTGGAATCAACGACGGGCCGAACATGGGTGACGATGTGCTGTACTCGGGAACCGTGGCGGCGGCCATGGAAGGGCGCAGCCTCGGGCATCCGGCCATCGCCGTGTCAATGGCAAGCTTCGAACCTACTCACTACATCAGCGCCGCGCGCGTGGCCGTCGAGCTCATCAAGCGGCACAACAGCCTGCCGTTGCCGGCGGACTCGATTCTCAACGTGAATGTGCCGGACCTTCCCTACGAACAGCTGAAAGGCTTTCGCTCGACGCGTCTCGGCACACGCCATGCTCCGGAGCGCGCCATCGAGCACCGCAGCCCGCGTGGCGATCGCATGTTCTGGCTCGGGGCCGCGGGCATGATCGCCGATGCCGGTCCCGGTACGGATTTCGGTGCCGTGCACGATGGCTACGTCTCGATCACGCCGTTGCAGATCGACCTTACGCGCAAGGACACGCTCAGGGCACTGGGCGACTGGCTCGAACCGTTCGACAAGCCGTCGGGTGAGGATGCGGCCCGAGAGCCCTCTACATGAACGTATCGACGCGTGAGATAGCCGGTATCGGCTTCACCTCACAGCGAACTCGCAACCGGATGGCCGAACGCCTGCGCGAACGCGGTATCTCGAACCCGCACGTGCTTTCCACCATGGCCACCGTGCCGCGCCATCTGTTCGTCGACGAGGCCATGACCAGCCGTGCCTACGACGATGCCGCCCTGCCGATCGGTGAAGGCCAGACCATATCCCAGCCCTACGTGGTCGCGCGCATGACCGAGACTCTATTCGACGACGGGCCGCTGACCCGTGTACTGGAGGTGGGTACCGGGTCCGGCTATCAGGCTGCCGTGCTGTCGCAACTGGTGGACATCGTATTCACCGTCGAACGCATCAAGAGTCTGCAGGAGAAGGCGCGCAAGCGCTTCAAATCGCTCGGCTATCGCAACGTCAATTCACGTTACAGCGATGGTGGCTGGGGCTGGGCCAGCCATGGCCCCTACGATGGCATCGTGGTGACCGCCGCACCCACATCCATTCCCTTGCCCTTGCTCGAGCAACTTGCTCCCGGCGGGCGCATGATCCTCCCGGTAGGGGAGCAGCAGGGCCGGCAGGCGCTCACGCTCATCACGCATCGCCCCGAAGGCTTCGCGGTGCGCGAGATCAGTGACGTACATTTCGTCCCTTTTCTATCCGGCAAGTCCTGATCTCGCTGGTATAGGCTGGACTTCACCGGCAGGGCCGAATGACTCCGGCAGGGAGTGGATGTCCCTCGCAGAGCCTGGATTTCTCCGGCCACGGCCGGCTCTCACCGGCAGGGAGTGTAAATTTAGTTCCGGAAAGTACCGACACTTTTTCTGGCAAAAGTCAGGAGGCCAACTAGACTTTCTGTAGCACTCCGCCTTCGAAGTGACGTGATTCATGACGCTCTCCTACCGTACGCCACCACTCCGGCCTCTCTGCTTACCCGATTGTCTCAAGCTGTCCTGCCGAACCCTTCTTTGCGCCGCCGGCGTGCTCGTGGGTATCGGCTGCACGACTGTGCCTGAGGTCGAAAATCGGCTGCAAAACCTGCAGTTCCATCCGAATCTGTATGTCGTGCAGGCCAATGACACCATCGATTCGATCGCGTGGCGCTATCAGCTCTCGCCGATGGATCTCATCGATCTGAATCCGGGCCTCGAGAGCGGGCCACGACCCGGGCAACGCCTGAACGTGGTACCGGGGACCGAGATGTCCGACGCGGTGCGTCAGGGGCGATCGCCTGCCAGCCTGGCCCAGGTGGAGGTGGACAGCTACGGTAACCCACTGGACAGCGGCACGAGCGCGCGCAGCAGCTGGCCGGCGCCGAGCCGGAGGCAGGATGACATGCAGGACCCGGCATCAAACACCGAGTGGGTGCCGGACCAGGCGATGAACCCGGCATCGGGTTACTCACAGTCGAATGCCGCCCCGGATGACTATGTGGACGGCTATTCGCAGCCGGCGACCCGACCTTCAGCACCCGCCGGGAATTATGGCCAGACCAGGGTCTATCCCGGCGATGGGTCGTCCCCGGGAAATCGGACAACCTATTCTCAGGATTCCTATTCTCAGAATGAGGTTTACACGCAAAATGCGCGCACCGATGACGCGTTCAGACAAGGTGCACCTGGTCGAGGCGCACCGGATCAGCGTGCGATGGATCGAGACGCGATAGATCAGCGTGCGATGGCCCCGAATCCGATGGATCAGAGCACGATGGCGCAGAGTGCACCGGTGCAAACCGCACCGGTAGAAATGCCGCAACGCATCGAGGCTCGACGTCTCGATATGCAAACCGAGCAACCCGTCGATCAGAGCGAGCCTCGGCCTGTTCCCCGATTAGGGAGTTCGCAAGGCACGAACCCGCAAGTCATGTCCGAGGTTCGCGCCTCGGCGCGTGGCCCCACCGACGAGGTACTGCTCGGTAGCAATTCGTTGCCCGTCGATGAGGCACCTGCCCGATCGGATCCACCCAGTCCGTCTGGCGTCGACGCTGTGCAGCCGTCAGACGATGAAAGGGTCGCCATGGTAGCCCCGGATGCGGGTGGCTGGCCGCGCGAGGAAATCGTACCGGATGATCTCGACTTCGCGCCGGTGGACGACGGCAGTGGCGCGCCTGAAGGCGGAGATGCATTCAGCGGCCGCTGGTCATGGCCCACGGACGGCCAGATAGTACGCGGTTTCCAGCCCGACCGTGTCGGTGGCCAGGGTGTCGACATCGCCGGTGTGCCTGGCCAGGATGTGAAGGCGGCAATGGATGGCACCGTCGTCTATTCGGGGCGGGACCTGAGCGGTGAAGGCAACCTGATCATCCTGCGCCATCCTGATGAGCTGTTGTCCACCTATTCACATGCGCGAGACCTGTATGTCGCTGAAGACGATGTGGTCAGCGCCGGCGACTCGATCGCCAGCCTCGGTGCGAACGAAGATGAAGAATCGGTACTGGGGTTCGAGATTCGGCGCGACGGTAACCCGCTGAACCCTATGGATTTTCTACCGGTTCCATGAGTGAGCTAACCGCGCCTCCCACAAAGGTAACAAGTGTTAAACTGTTATTCTGCATTAGCAATGCGCTGTAAGTTGTTTTAATATTTAAAAAAACAACTCGAACGCAGTAGCGTTCTACTGGGGTGTACAGTATGGCTAGTGGCACTATGACGACCTGGAAGCCGGCAGACGAAGTCGGAACCGTACTCGGCTCGGCCGAGCTTGAAGTGACTGAAGAAGGTACGGTCGAACTCGCAGAATCCGAGGAGAAGATTGCGCCGAGCAAGCTACGCGACCTGTCCCGCAAGGAAATGGATGCGACCCGCCTGTACCTGAAGGAAATCGAGTTCTCGGCCCTGCTCACCGCCGACGAAGAAAAGGATTACACACGCAAGGCCCAGAAAGGCTGCGAAAAGTCTCGCAAGAAGATGATCGAGTGCAACCTGCGCCTGGTGGTCAAGATCGCGCGGCGTTACATGAACCGTGGCCTGGCTTTGCTCGATCTCATCGAGGAAGGCAATCTCGGCCTCATCCACTCGGTGGAAAAGTTCGATCCCGAGCGTGGCTTCCGTTTCTCGACCTATGCCACCTGGTGGATTCGCCAGACCATAGAGCGCGGCCTGATGAATCAGACGCGCACCATCCGGTTGCCGATACACGTCGTCAAGGAGATGAACGTGTACATCAAGGCCGAACGACGCTTGCAGCAAAGCCTCGATCGTGAGCCCACCGCCGATGATATCGCCACGCTTACCGAGCGGCCGGTGGCCGATGTGCTGCGTCTGCTCGGTCTGCGCGATCGGGTTGGCTCGGTCGATGTCGCGATCGGCAAGGATGGTGAACGCGCCTTGCTAGACATCATTCCGGATGAAAACAACGTGGATCCGTCAGTCGCGTTGCAGGACGAGCGGGTGCATTCGAACATCAACGTGTGGCTGGAGAAGCTGGAGTCGAAGCAACGCGAGGTCCTGGTGCGCCGGTTCGGCCTGCATGGCCACGAGAAATCCACTCTGGAGGAGGTCGGTCAGGAGCTTGGCGTCACACGTGAGCGGGTACGCCAGATACAGCTCGAAGCACTGAAGCGACTGCGCCGGATTCTCGAAGGCAGTGGCTATGGTCCGGATGACCTCTTCATGGCCTGAATGCATTCTGGCTGCCAGGCTCTCGGGCGCACGCACGAGGTGCCGGAGATCAGGGGCATGGACGTGAGGATCACTAGATAGGCAGCAGCGCCGCCGCGACCGGGCGGTGCTCGTTCATCAGCACGCTGTAGGTACGGCAGGCAGCTCGCGTACCCATCACCTCGACCGCGAGCCCTGCCGACTTCAGCTCGGCGAGCAGACGCATGGGTGGAAACACATGCCGGGCGCCGCTGCCCAGCAGGACCACTTCAGGGCGGCTTTCCGCGTCGAGCGTCAGCAGTGGCCCGAACGCCTCCATGCCCAGTTCCTTCACATCTCCATCGAACCACGGAGCGATCACTGTTTCCCGGGTGATCAGCAGGCTGCCGTGATACTCGATACCGTTGACACTGATGACCCCCTCGCCGTAATTGCTGATGAGGTTCTGACCTGTGTCTTCGAGGGTGAATTTCATGGGTCTTCGAATGAGTCGTGGTTGGGTATGGCTGCTGTGGCCGAGCATTCCCGCAGCCGCGCTCGTATAATAGCGCCCCCGGCCAACGGCCGCTGACATCGTCCGCTCACCCATGCCGCCATCGCAACCATGTTGAAGGATCACCTTTCGTTGAAGCTTGCGAAGAATCACTTCCGATGAAACCTGTCAAGATCGGATTGCTTGGCCTGGGCACCGTAGGCCAGGGGGTTGCCACCATTCTGGCGAGAAATGCGGCCGACATGGAGCGACGCATCGGTCGGCGAGTGGTCATCCACTCGGCTGCGGTACGTGACCTTGCCAAGGCGGAGGCCACGGGGCTGGGCCTTCAGCTGACAACCGATCCAACCGCCGTCGTCGCGGATCCGGCCGTGAATATCGTGGTCGAGGCCATGGGGGGCGAAGAACCTGCGATGAGCCTGATGATGGCCGCCATCGAAGCCGGCAAGCCGGTGATCACCGCCAACAAGGCGTTGATTGCCACGCATGGAAACACACTGTTCGAAGCGGCGCGCCGCAAGGGTGTGTTTGTCGGGTTCGAACCCGCCGTAGCCGCCGGCATTCCGGTGATAAAGGCGATCCGCGAAGGCCTGGCCGCCAACGAGATCGAGTGGCTGGCCGGTATCATCAACGGTACCGGCAACTTCATTTTGAGTGAAATGGCCGGGGAGCAGCGCGGGTTTGCCGATGTGCTGGCTGAAGCCCAGGCACTCGGGTATGCCGAGGCGGACCCCACCTTCGACGTCGAAGGCATCGATGCCGCGCACAAACTCGCCATTCTCGCGGCCATTGCCTTCGGTATTCCGCTGCAATTCGAGAGCGTTTACACAGAAGGCATCAGTCGCGTGGCCGGCGAAGACGTCGCCTATGCGAAGGAGCTGGGCTACATCATCAAGCACCTGGGCGTCGCTCGGCGGCGCGATGGCGGAGTGGAGCTGCGCGTGCATCCCACGCTGGTACCCGAAAGCCGTTTGCTCGCGAACGTCAATGGCGTGATGAATGCGGTATTGGTCAAGGGCAATGCGGTGGGGCCTACACTGTATTACGGTCCGGGCGCCGGTGCCGAAGCCACCGGTTCCGCCGTCATCGCCGATATCATCGACGCGGTGCGCTCCCTGTCCGCCGAACCCGAAGAACGCGTGCCCTACCTCGGTTTCCAGCCGCACGACCTGTCCGATCTTCCCCTGTTCGAGCCCGCCGATTTCGAATCTGCCTACTTCCTGCGCCTGCAGGCAGAAGACAAGCCTGGCGTACTCGCCGACATCGCTGGAATATTCGGTTCGCTGGGCATCAGTATCGAAGCGTTGATACAGAAAGAGCCTGCCGACGCTGGCGATTCAGGCGCTACGGGCACGGGCCGACCTGGGAAGGGCGGAACGGGCATCAGTGAGCGAGGCTCCGGTGATCTTGCTGAAACCGTGCCCATCATCATGCTTACCCGGCAAGTTCGGGAAGGTCTCATCCGTGAAGCCATCGAGAAGATCGACGCCCTGGCATCGGTCATCGAGAAAGTTTCCATGATCCGGGTGGAAACGCTGGAATAGCCGAGCTTACGGGCACCCGGCGTGCAGCGTGCGTAAATGTTCACTCATAGTGCCCGCACCGTACCCGTTCGGCACGGCGCTTGTCCACGGTGCCCGTTGCACCACGTTCGTTGCACGGTACCCGCTGCACGGCCCCTTGCACGGCGCCCGTTGCACGGCGCCCGTTGCACGGCGCCCGTATCGCACACGCATCCTGCGCACCCAAGCTCTCCGAGTACTCACGCTTTCAATCAAGGCAGCACACCTTCAATGACCGATTCAACGACCAATCCGGGCCAGAGCCTGAGCCCCGCCGACCGCGCGAACCGTGAGTCTCCACATGAAGCCGGTACCGCCGGAGCCGGCAACCATTATCGCGGCATCATCGAGCGTTACCGCAAGCGTCTGCCCGTTGCCGACGGTACGCCGGTGGTATCGCTCAACGAAGGCGATACCCCACTCATCCGCCTGCACAATCTGGAAAAGGCGGTTGGCCGCGGCGTCGAACTCTATGTGAAGTTCGAGGGGCTGAACCCTACGGCCTCCTTCAAGGATCGCGGCATGACAATGGCCGTGACCAAGGCTGCCGAGAAGGGTGCCAAGGCGATTGTCTGCGCATCCACCGGCAATACTTCGGCCGCCGCCGCCGCCTATGCCGCGCGGGCCGGCATGACCGCCTTCGTGCTGATTCCCGAGGGCAAGATTCCCACGGGCAAGCTTGCGCAGGCCATCGCGCACGGTGCAGTGGTACTGCAGATCAGAGGCAATTTCGACGATGGCATGCGGCTGGTCAAGGAAGTCGCGGGCGAAGCTCCGGTAGAAATCGTCAATTCCATCAACCCCTTTCGCTTGCAAGGTCAGAAGACCGCAGCCTTCGAGATCGTCGAAGCACTGGGCCGTGCGCCGGATTATCACTGCATTCCCGTCGGCAATGCCGGCAACATTTCCGGTTACTGGATCGGTTTCTCCGAGGCCTGTGGCCAGAATTGCGGCTCGTGCACCCTGTGCAACGGCCAATGTCCCTACCTCGATGATCCGATGACCGGCACCCGCCCGATCATGGTCGGCTACCAGGCCGCCGGCGCCGCGCCCTTCCTGCGCGGAGCACCGGTACCGGAGCCCGAAACCCTGGCTACCGCCATCCGCATCGGCAACCCGCAAAGCTGGGATCTGGCCATTGCCGCCGTGGAGGAATCCGGTGGCTGGTTCGACGAGATCACTGATGACGAATTACTGGAAGCACAGTCATTGCTGGCCACCCGAGAAGGGGTTTTCTGCGAACCGGCTTCGGCCGTCTCAGTCTGCGGTGCATTGCGTGACATCGCCTCGGGCAAGATCCGTGAGGGCAGCCTGGTCACCTGCACGCTCACCGGCCACGGCCTGAAGGATACCGCCACGGCCATTGCCGGGCGGGAAGATATCAAGAGCGTGACCGCGGACCTGGAATCCGTGAAGGCTGCGATTCTCGCGCATATCTGATGTTGCCGATGACGTGAAACTGACCCGACGGTAACAGCCGGAGGATCACTACCCCGGCTCGCCATCGCAGCTTGCCAGCACGGGGTCTGCAGCGCTTCCCGGTGCGCTCAGCTGCCAGTACTGACCTGAGAAGTCACCACTGGGCCGCATCACTGGCTGCGCTGGCATGCCGGTGTCCATGACGGCATCGAGTGAGATGTCGGGCCCCAGGAAATCGGTCGTGAATCGGCAGAAGCCGTTGTTCAGCGGAGTGATCAGCCAGCGTTGGCCCGTGGTCTCGGCGGTATCGGACATCGTCAGCCGATCGTTCGAACCACCGTCGTCAGCGTCGTTGATGATGTCGAGCGACAATGCTCCTCCGAGCGCACGATTGGTGATCCGGTAGTAGCCGCTGTCGAGTGGCGTGAGCACCCACTGGAGCCGGGCATCGTCCTGTGCTGCGCCGAAACCGAGCACGTTCGGCGGTTCGGCGGCTTCTGCCCCGGCTACGAGCGCAGCGTCGGGACCGAGGAAGGTGTTCGTCAATCGATAGGCCGGACCATCATCGCCGTTGGAGGACGACGACGAACACCCCCAGGAGAAGCTCGCCGCAATCAGCAGCGCCAGACCGTCACGCATCGTCTTTTCAATAGATTGCATCAGTTTCGCGCCACGCGCTGTTTCCATCGAGCGCTTGAATATGCACGAGCTCGCCATGTCAGGCAACCTTGCCCGTCTGCATCATCGAAGGTAGCCGGCGGTCGGCCGAATTGACTCCTCGACAGACAGATCCTGGAGCTCGGCCACGTATCGGGCGCGGCTGATCGTGATTGCTCCGAGGCTGCGCAGATGCGTCGTCTCGAGCTGGCAGTCGATCAGGTCGAACCTGCCGCAGCGGGCCAGGTGAGCCAACGCTACCTTGGAGGCGTCTCGCTGGCGGGAGAACATCGATTCACCGATGAATACGCGCCCGAGGGCAATCCCGTAGAGCCCGCCTGCCAGCTCATCGCCATGCCAGACTTCCACCGAGTGTGCCAGGCCCATGTCGTTGAGCTTACAGTAGGCTTCGATCATCGCGCCGGTTACCCAGGTGCCGGCGCTGCGAGCCCTGGGCGCGGCACATTGCCGCATGACGTCTCGATACGCACGGTTTTCCGTCACTTCGTAGCCCTGGTTCCTGATCGTTTTCGCAAGGCTTCGGCTGAGCTTGAAGGAATCCGGATATATCACGCATCTCGGGTCCGGCGACCACCATAGAATGGGTTCGCCGTCTTCATACCAGGGAAAGATGCCACGTCGGTAGGCTGCCTGCAGGCGCCGGGGGCTGAGGTTGCCGCCTGCCATCAGCAAGCCGTTCGGTTCGCTAAGTGCGGAGCTGACATCCGGAAACGGGGTCAGCTCATCGTTCGGTGCAAGAAACGGAATGGGCATCAGGAACTACGACGCTTCGATGGTCGCCTTGAACGGCAGCAAGCCGGTCAGCCCTGCGCACCGTTGCTCCACGTGCCGTGTCTCCTGATCCAGGTAGCCTTGAATCGCGTCTCGGAACTGAGGGTGCGCGATGTAGTGTGCCGAGTGAGTGAGTGTTGGCTCGAAACCACGGGTGATCTTGTGCTCTCCCTGTGCGCCCGGCTCGAAATTCTGGATGCCGTGCTCTATGCAGTACTCGATACCCTGGTAGTAGCAGGCTTCGAAATGCAAGCTGTTGTACTGCCGGCGGCAGCCCCAGTAGCGTCCGTAGAGCGTGTGCTCGCCGATGAACATGATCGAACAGGCCACGGCGCGTTCGGGTGTGTCGTCCGTATCATCATGCACCAGCACGATCAGCACGTGGTCGCCGAAGCTTTGGCCGATCGTCAGGAAAAAGTCGACGCTCAGAGACGGGTTCCCCCATTTGCGGTCGTAGGTCGAGGCATACAGGGCGTGCACCTCGCGCCACTCGGATGTCGACAGATCGCTCCCCTTGCGCGCCTGCACGCGGAGCCCCTCATCGCTGACATGACGGCGTTCCCGGCGGATGGTCTTGCGACGCTTCGCGGTGCACTGTTCCAGAAAATGATCGAACGATGTGAAGCCTGCATTGTGCCAGTGGTACTGGCAATCGATGCGCGCCATGTGGTCCGAGGCTGGCGAAGGCGCGGTGCTTTCTCTGTAGCGGGCGGTTTCGCTCCGTGACCCGCTGCCAGTTTTCTTTCCAGAAGCGGTCCGTTGCGGTTGGCTACCGGTTTCGTTGCTGGTTTCCTGCTCGGAAGCGGCCTGTTGCAATTCACTCGTTTGCACGCCGCACAGCAGCGCGTTGTCGCGCTCGGTCAGAAATAACCAGTGCACACCGGAATACCCTTCGTGATCGGCGAATTGCCGTGCGGCCGCCGCGAGTAGCGGTGCAAGGTCGTCGTAAGACTGATCCGGGTGCACCAGCAACCGTGGGCCGGTCGCCGGCGTGAACGGTGCTGCGCAGATGAGCTTCGGATAATAATCGATCGAATGGCGTTCGTACGCCGAGGCCCAGGCCCAGTCGAACACGAACTCACCGTAGGAGTTGGTCTTCACATAGGTGGCGATGGCGCCGAGCAGGTTACCCTCGATCCACAGCATGAAATACCGCGGATACCAGCCGGTGGCGTCGCCGAGGCAACCGGTGGATTCAAGCGCATGAAGAAATTCATGACGCATGAACGGATACCCGTCGAGCGCCAGCGCATTCCATTGCACCGCCGGTATGTCGGCCAGGCTGTCACGTACCTCGATCTGGATTTGTTCACTCATCAGCCACTATACGACGTCGATTGACAGGGTGATTGCAACGCAGGTGCGGTGACTGAGCGGCTCGGGTGCGGGGCGTCTGCAGCGTCGGCGCCGCGCTATTCTCTCACTCTTTCCTGGCAAGATCATCCAGATAGCGCTCAGCATCCAGCGCAGCCATGCAGCCGGAGCCTGAAGAGGTGATGGCCTGGCGATACACATGGTCCATGACGTCACCAGCGGCGAATACCCCGGGAATGCTGGTAGCCGTGGCGTTGCCTGCGGTGCCGCTTTGAACGCTCAGGTAGCCATTGCTGCTGTCGAGTTGATCGAGGAACAACGCGGTGTTGGGCTGGTGGCCGATGGCGATGAAGACACCGGCCAGGTCGATGGTCTCAGTGGGTGGCGAGCCGGCCGTGTCGTGGGTCGCATCATTGCCTGCAGCTTCGGTGGCACGTACTCGCATGCCGGTGACGCCGGTGGCATCGCCGAGCACCTCGTCGAGTGTGTGGTTCCACAACAGGCGTACCTTGCCTTCGGCCTCTCGCTTGAAGAGCTTGTCTTGCAGGATCTTCTCGGCGCGCAGGCTGTCGCGTCGATGTACCAGGGTAACTTTCGACGCAATGTTGGACAGGTAGAGGGCTTCTTCGACCGCGGTGTTGCCACCACCGATCACCGCGACCTCCTGGTTACGGTAGAAGAACCCGTCGCAGGTGGCACAGGCCGATACGCCACGGCCCTTGAAAGCGGTTTCCGAAGGCAGGCCGAGGTATTTCGCGCTGGCACCGGTGCAGATGATCACGGCATCGGCGGTGTAGCGTACAGCGTTGCCTGTCAGCTCGAACGGCTTGCGGTTGAAGTCGACTCGGCTGATATGGTCCTGGATCACGGTGGTATCGAATCGCTGCGCATGAGCCCGAAACCGCTCCATGAGTTCGGGGCCCTGAACGCCGTCGACATCCGCCGGCCAGTTGTCCACATCCGTAGTGGTGGTGAGCTGACCACCCGGCTCCACGCCGGTGATGACCACAGGGGCGAGGTTCGCCCGTGCGGCATAGACCGCGGCGGTGTAGCCGGCCGGGCCGGAGCCGAGGATCAGCAGCCGGGCGTGCATGGTTTCGTTCATCGAGTGTACTTCGTGGGTCGAAAATCAGCCCCGGATACTACACAGAAGGCAGCTGGTGCGTCTCGAATCCTCTGCTACACTTTTCTGTGCCGGGTGAGCTCAGCGCCGGATAATCGACACCAACCCCACTTTCACTGCAGACACTTCATTGGTTCAAGCAAAGCAGAAGGCTGCAAACAGCGTACGAAGCAAGAGGGGCGCCGGCGGAAGTGCCGCGGTTGGCGCGTCACGCAAGGGGGCTCGCGGCGGCAGGGCGATCGGCAATGCTGCGGTCGCGGGCAAGGGAGTCAGCAAGGTGAGCAGAGGTGCGAGCAAGACCACTGGCAAGACCACTGGCAGGGCCGCTGCCAAGCCAACTGCCAGAACCACCGCCAAACCCGCTGCCAGGCCGGCTGGCAAGGCCGCGAACAGGCGCGGTGGCAAGGCATCGAACGCCGGGGCTCAAGGCTCTGAGGCCGGGAAGGGCACGCGCGCGGAGGCGGCGCGTCTGCGTGTGATGGCAGAGGGTCGCGCTGCAAATGCCGAGCATCGGCAGGCGGCGCAGACCATGGGGCGCCTGTTGCGCGAAGTGTGCGGCATCGTGGCCCTGTTTGCCGCTCTGATCGCGCTGCTTGCACTGGTCACCTTCGAGCAGAGCGATCCGGGTTGGTCGCATACCGGCTCCAGCGAGTCGGTGCACAACCGTGTCGGCTGGGCGGGCGCCTGGTTCGCCGACGTGGCGCTGTACCTGTTCGGCTTCATGGCCTATCTGGTGCCGCTGCTGCTGGCCTGTAGTGGTTGGGCCTTGTTTCGAAGTGCACGTCAGAGGGTGCCCGCCTATCGGCCGTTCGTCTTCATCCGCCTCATCGGGGTCGCCCTGATGTTCCTGACGGCAAGCGGGCTGGCGGATCTTCACGTCGGCGTATCCGGCGGTGCGTTGCCGGAGGGCACGTTCGGTGGCGGTATTCTCGGTACCATCACGGCCTGGCGTCTGGTGGCCTTCCTGCACCCCCTGGGCACCACGCTGTTGTTGCTCGGACTGTTCTTCTGCTCGCTCACGCTCGCCTTCGGCACCTCCTGGATTCAGCTCATCGAGTGGCTGGGCGGTGGTGTGTTGCGCACGGTGGAATGGCTGACGGATCAGTATTCGGCGACGGCGGATGCCCGGCGTGAACGAGAGCTGCGTCGGCGCGAGCTATACGTCGATGAGTCGGATCAGGCGTTCGATGATGATCGTGACAGCAATCCGCGTATAGGCTTCCCGGCACAGCTGCCAGTCGAATCCACCCAATCGGGCAAGTCGGGTAAGTCGAGCAAGGCCGTCAAAGCTGTCAAGGCCGTCAGAGCCCTTCGAGCCGTCGATGACGCTGCGGGCAGCGGATCGAGTGCGCAGACTGATCAGGGCGAGGCATCCGTCGATGCTGGCAAGAATGGTCAGGGCGGCCAGAATGCCGGGAACGGCAGGATGCGGAAGTCTTCTACCGCTAACGACTCCATCGAGACTTCGGGAAGGTCATCCCGTATCGACGGCGCACGCAAGAGTGCGGCACGCTGGCTCGGTTCACGTAACCGTGGTGACGAGGCCGATCCGTTGCTCGACGCGTTTCCAGACGATCTGCCGGGTGGAAAGCCGAAAGTAGGCCTTGCGGCAGCACTGGATCTGGCGCGCAATACGGCGCGAAAGGGTGGTTCCACATCGGCCGATGAACCTCATGAGCCCAGACCCCGGGAAACGGGGCCAGTGGTCGACGGCGATGGCACGATTCCGCTGGGCAATCGCGTGGGCGGGTCGAGCAAGGGAGGGCCGAAGGTAATCGGGTCGAACGCCGGAGGGGCGGGTGCGGGCGGATCCAGCGAGCGATTCGACGCCATGGCCGATGCACTTGATCGATCGATGACGCTCGATAGCAGTAGTGAGGCAGATCGTGAGCCTGGCAACCGGGCCGTCCTGAAGGCGGCGCGGGCATTGAAGATCGCCCAGCGAGCCGATCGGGCGGAGCCGATCTCCAGTGACTTCGATCCGCTTGCTGCGGCGTCGATGTTACCGCCGCCGTCGTCATTGGAGGAAGGCCCGATGTCCGGTTCGGGGGCGAGCTCAGGTTCGGATTCGGGTACAGGCTCAGGCTCTAGCGAAAACGCGGGGCGCATCGCGTCGGGTCACCAGAACCGGATACCCGCCGCTGCACCGGCCCCGGTTGCCGCCGAAGAGGCAGGTACCGGCAGTGCACCGAAGATCAAGCCCCGTGCGCCCGAGCAGGCTCAGGCCAAGCTTTTTCTGGACGTTCCCGACTCCGATCTGCCCCCGCTATCGTTACTGGACGCACCCGAGCCGCAACGTGCGGGTTTCTCCCGCGACGAGCTTGAAGCTCTGTCGCGCCTGCTCGAGGAGAAGCTGGCCGAGTTCCGCATCGAGGTGGAGGTGGTCGCGGTGCATCCGGGGCCGGTCATCACCAGTTTCGAGATGCAACCGGCACCGGGCATCAAGGCCAGTCGTATTACAGGCCTGGCGCAGGATATCGCACGCTCGATGTCGCTGCCGAGCGTGCGGGTGGTCGAAGTGATTCCCGGCAAGTCCACCATCGGCATCGAGGTGCCGAACGATCATCGCGAAATCGTGCAGCTGAGCGAGATGTTGCTGTCGGAAGCCTACGCCCGGCAGAAGTCGCCGCTGACGCTGGCGCTGGGCAAGGATATCAGCGGTAACGCGGTGACCGCGGACCTGGCGCGCATGCCGCACCTGCTGGTGGCGGGTACCACCGGTTCGGGCAAGTCGGTAGCCGTCAACGCGATGCTGATCAGCCTGTTGTACAAAGCCACGGCAAAAGACGTTCGCTTGATTCTGATAGATCCGAAGATGCTCGAACTGAACGTCTACGACGACATTCCGCATCTGCTGTCGCCGGTGGTCACCGACATGGGTGAGGCGGCCAATGCGTTGCGCTGGTGCGTCGGAGAGATGGAACGGCGCTATACGATCATGGCAGCGCTCAAGGTGCGCAACCTTGCCGGGTACAACAAGAAGGTCAACGATGCGAAGACCAATGGTATCCCGCTCACCGACCCGTTGTGGCAGGCCGAGCTGTCGCTCGATCCGACCGGGCCGCCACCGGTGCTCGAGCCCATGCCGATGATCGTCGTGGTGGTCGACGAGTTCGCCGACATGATGATGCAGGTCGGCAAGAAGGCCGAGGAGTTGATCACGCGTATCGCCCAGAAAGCTCGTGCCGCCGGCATTCACCTGATACTCGCCACTCAGCGTCCCTCGGTGGATGTGATCACCGGGCTGATCAAGGCCAATGTGCCATCACGCATCGCCTTTCAGGTATCGCAGAAAGTCGATTCACGCACCATCATCGACCAGGGTGGCGCCGAGTCCCTGCTGGGCCACGGCGATATGCTGTACCTGCCACCAGGTACCGGCGTGCCGGTGCGGGTGCATGGTGCGTTCGTCGATGATCACGAGGTGCACAATGTGGTTTCGCATATCAAGCAGACCGGTCCGCCGAATTACATCGAAGAGATACTGCACGAATCAACCGCATCGATACCGGGGCTATCCGGCTCGGGTGAAGAGAGCGATGCTGAAACCGATGCGCTGTACGATCAGGCCGTGGCCGTCGTGCTCGAATCGCGCAAGGCATCGATTTCGTACGTGCAACGGCGGCTGAAGATCGGCTATAACCGGGCCGCCCGCATGATCGAGGACATGGAAAATGCAGGCGTGGTGAGCACGGTCACAGGCAACGGCACGCGTGAGGTGCTGGCGCCGCCGCCAGGTGGTTGATGCATCGCGATCGTCAGCCGCCGACCGCGGCCCGGCGAAAGCCTTTATGTCCCCAGATCGGCAGCTGTTGCCAGCGCCTTTTCGAGATCGTCGGTGTGTGCGAGATCGACAAGAACTCCGATGTGCCTGAACATGAATGAGCCTCCTTTATTTTCTCGATAGCGTGAAGGCATGGAGCCGGGCAGGCCCGTTTTACAGGGAATCCGGAATTTTACGCAGGTACTCGTATCGAGTAACCCGAGTTGTCCCCGTCATGCACCTGGAGGCGCGTCTACCTCGGTTGTGCATTCGTCCGGGTGGTGCGGCTGGAACAGGCGCCCCTCCGTGACGATGACGATCACCACCGCAAGCCCGCTGACCAGCAGCCCGCCGGTGATCAGCGGTACCGTGCTGCCATCGTATTGCTGGCCGATGGCGAAGCCGAGCAAGGCACCGCCGAGGGTGGTGATGAAGCCCTGGGCCGAGGAGGCTGCGCCGGCAATATGGCCGACCGGCTCCATCGCCATCGCGCCGAAGTTCGGCACGGTCAGGCCGAAGCAGAACAGCAGCAGGCTCTGGAACAGGGTGAAGGTCCACAGCGTCTCGTATCCCGCCAGCGAGGTGACCAGGCTCGCGGCCGAGACGCCACCGAAGCCGAGCAACGCCGTGTGGGATACCAGGCGGGTGCCGAGGCGTTCCACGATACGCGAATTGAAGAACGAGGCGATCGCCATGCTGCCGGCGTTCAGAGCGAAAACCAAAGTGAACAGCGTCGGGATGTCGAATACATCGGTGAAGATCTGCTGCGCCGAATTGACGAAACCGAACAGCGAGCCGAGCAGCAGCGTTGTCATCAGCGTGTAACCCACGGAGATGCGATTGCTCAGTGCCAGGCGAAACGAGCCGGTGACCTGTGCGAGCGACAAAGGGTTGCGATCGGCCGGTGCCAGGGTTTCCGGCAGCCGCCGGTACGACCATACGAACAGACCTACCGAGAACAGGGCGAGCAGCACAAAGATCCAGTGCCACGACACGACCAGCATCAACGCCTGACCCAGGCTGGGTGCCAGGATCGGTACCGTCAGGAACACGATCAGCGTCAGCGACATCACGCGTGCCATCTGTCGGCCCGAGTAGCAGTCACGTACGATGGCCACGACGACGACGCGGGTGCCGGCGGCACCCAGACCCTGCACGAAGCGAGTCAGCAACATGAAATCGAAGCTGTTCGCTGCCGCTGTGACGAGGCTTGCGATCGCGTACAACACGGCACCGAACAGCAGAGTCGGGCGGCGTCCGTAGCGATCGGACAGGGGACCATAGATTATCTGCCCGCCGCCAAAGCCGAGCAGGTAGGCGGTGATCACCCATTGGCGCTGGTTTTCATCGCTGATACCGAACTCTGCACCGATGCGTGGCAAGGCCGGCAGCATCGAGTCGATGGCCAGGCCGTTCAGTGCCATGAAGCAGGCCATCATGGCCACGAACGCACCGAAGCGCAGGCCGGGGTGGGGCGAGGATGCGTCAGCTGAGGGCGTGGCGAGTGAGCGGGTTCGGGTGTCGATGGGAATGTCGTGCAGGTTCGAGGCGTGTGCGATAGTAACGCCAACGCTGCGATGCCCGTGCGGGCCGGTCAGTTGTTGATGCCGGGAGGTGCATCGTTTCAACAAGTCTCAGCAGGATGCCCTCCTGCCACGCAGGGGCCGGTTTTCGAAGATCACGCGCTCTAAGCATCGCACACCGTATGGGAAAGCGGGCAGCATTTCGAGGACTGGACCCGCACGGAAACCTTCAGGGCCGCGCACCGCGTTGCGGGCAGCCACGGAGATCTCTTCCTCGGTCATCCGGAGTTCGAAGGCTTCGAGGCCGTGCTCTCGCTGTTGGGTGACCGTACCTGTATGGCATGAAAGTCGATCTCTTGCGCACCTGCCTCACCGCATACGGTCTGAATCGAATCATACGCAAGCCATTCGACGAGGTAGTGGATTGTCGACGCGAGGGTAGCGTCCAGTTCAGCTTGAGCGACACCCTGGTTATTGCCGATGCGCCGGGCTCCGGATAAAACGCTAGACCCGCAGTTCCTGACACCCTCGATGACGGCCACCTCAACCAGACCACCAAATTTAACGATCAGCTATCACGAGCTGAGGGCGTTGCGCTGCCAGCAGAACCGGGCCGCTGAACTGGCCGCAGCTGCTCAGTTGGTCGGGAACTGCTGGTGCAGAGTAGTCTTGCCCGGTGCCTGAGGGCTCGACTAAGCAGGCTCGTCAATGTCTTCAAGTTTAATGCTATCAGAGACTTTTAACTCGCCGCGTTCCTTGCGAGCCTGGTCAAAGAACCCTTTTAGCTTTGCCGTCACATTGTGCGTTGCAGGCCATTCATAGGATGTTTCGGCCGTAAATTCGCGTGGACCGGCACCATCGAAACCTTTCTCTGCAAACTCGATAGCGCGTCCTTTGTGAACAGCTAAAAAGCCATTTATATAGGAATCGACCAACTTGTTGAATGCAGGCGCTAAAGGGTGGCCCGGGTATCGTTCGGCAAGTTCAGCGGCAAAGACGCCAATATTCGGACCCGCACTTACACTTTTGATGTATTCCCTGTGGTTGAATTGAATTTGCTTGAAGGTTTCAAGTGTGGTTTGTCCTAGCTCTGAGTTGTAATTCTTACGCCCGAAAAAAGCATCTATAAGATGGACGCATGGCGTTTGTGGGCCAGAAAGTCCTAAATGCCCACCATAGCCGGAAGTGTACTTGACTATGTCTCGATGCCAGACGACTGGGTCAACAGTGTGACGTGTTAATAACGCAAACCCTTCTCTTAGTCTGACAAATGTGCTTGAAGCCTGGGCGAGATTGGACAGTATGATATCTATTTGACCAGTCTGTTCGCTCGTTTCGCTATCTGAATGATTTTCGCTTTCAAGTTTTTTATATTTCGCTATCGCGCTCTGCACATCAGCAACAATGCCCACCAGGTCGTGAGTACGATACTCCATCATCGTTGGTGTGTTGTGGAAACGATTTTCAGCGTTGGCCCGTATTTTTGCGCTGCCCTCGTCGTTTGCAGAAATTTCCTCCGGTGTTGCACTCGTGTTGACGGAGCAAATCAATTCAAAATCGTCGAATGTGCAGTTGGAAATATCTATTTCCTTGTTAACTACCTGTGAGGCTGTCAAGCTCATATCTGCCAAGGCGCAATAATCAGGAGATTTGCATTTTCGACTAAAAGCGATCATGGCATCTTGAATAACGCCGGGCATGGCTGGAGGTTCTTCCATTTTCTCGGCTATTTCTCTTTCTGAGTCTACCCAGGCTTGAGCGATACAGAATACAATAGCTTTACTTTTCATGAAGGAAAAGTAGCTGTTTTCCGAATACATCGCCTCTACATCTATAGGCTCTAGAATTTTATCTGCTATTTCACGCACTGATTTATTCGCAAAATAGAATGGAAGATTTTCCCACATCTTAATCCAGCCTTCAGGCAGTGTGACTGGCGCTTCAGTGATCTTGTGCGGGTCGTGCATGAATCCATGCTGGCGTGAAACGGGTCCTTGCGCAGGATTGAATCCCTCCTCGAGCATTTCCCAGGAACGCAGTATTTCTTCTTTTTCGTGATTTAAGTTCATTTTGAAAACCTTTGCTTTGCTATTGTTGATAGCTGGAATTGAATATGAATTTTAGAGGCCTTGAAAATACGCCATGTATTAATTACGTCACGACGTATGAATTACTCGATGGCATGAATTAGCTTTACAGGAACGTATTCCTACCCGATCTTCCGAGTCAGCATGGCATTATTCTTCTTCAGGATTGTTCACTATCTATTGAAATACTGTTCACTATCCTGTTGGCTAAGCGCAGGTGGTCAAGGTGCTTATTTTCTTTTCAGTGCTATGTTCGGGTGGCGGGAATATCCGGAGTGTAACGTGATAGGCCGATGAAAGAACTCTATAATATTGAGGTGCCAAATGAATTCTCGAATTTTTTATTCTTTTTCACGGCAATCGGGATTCTAGACGTCGGGTTATATTCCGCCTGTTGCTAGCGATCGACCATGCATATTGATTGAGATCGCCAGAGAATCCGCGCATTGCCCCTGTTGCGAATGCTCCTGCTTCATGTTCCACGGCAGCAGCGCCTCGAGCGCTGCCTCTGTGTCCGCAGCGGCGATGTTGCCAATGACATGCCTCTGGTAGGCGTAGGGCTCGAGCCCGTTCGCCTTGGCGTTTTCGATCAGTGAGAACCAGCGCTGCGCTGGCTCGGACACCGTCGGGGGTGTCTGAAAGTAATCAGGCCCTTCGACCCGCGGCAAAGGGTCGGACGGCGTTCTCGGCCCGTAGGTTGCTGATCCGCAGTTGCCCATGCTCGCAGTAGCGAATCAGAGAGTCCCACCGGTTGATCATGGAGTTGATCGCCGAGGCGGTGAGCGTGCTGGCAGCTAGCGTCGGCTGCGTGGCGTCTAGCCGGTGCCGCAGCTCGATAAGCTTCGGCACGACCTGTTTCTGCCGTTGCGCGAAGCGCTCATCATCATTCAGCTGCGGCAGTTCGCGCTCAATCCGGTAGAGTGATTGATCAGTCTTTCATTCGCCAACAAGACTATGGCCAGACGCGCCCTGAGGCGCGTCGGCGTCTTGCCGCTGCGGCACTGGCGCTCGAACTCTTCATGCTGTACATCGGATAGAACAATCAGGGTGGCTGGAGGTATGGCGAGTGGGAAAAAGTGCTTTCATGCCTCGCCTTGTACATTTGAACGCACTATTCTAGGCACCACACTGGTGTTGCAGGGAATGTGCTTGAAATTGGTCGAGTGCCTTGATCAAGGTATGCCGGCAAGCACCCATTTTCTATGTCAACAGACTAATTTTCTGAGAAATAGTCTACAGCCGTATCAATAAATAAACGTATTTTCGTGGATAAATGCTTTCTATGAGGATAAATAGCGAATACATCCAGGCTCTCACACTGAATATGGGGAAGTAAATGCGCCAGTCTTCCTTCTTTTATATCGTTGCCAATAACGAATGAAGGCAAGAAGCCGATACCATGACCAGCGAGCACGATACTCCGTGCAGCTTGCGCGCTATTAACGGCTATTGAACCTTTAACGGCTACGATTTGGGAGCTCTCGAATGACCAATGGTTTCCTCCTGGGTAATTCTCATCAACTATACAAGGAAAATTGTGTATCTCTTCAAGCGTTTTTGGGCCGCCTTCTTTTCGAACGAATTCCAGAGATGCGCAAAGCATCATGGTGGTGTTGGTGAGTCGCCGAGCTACCAGGGACGAGTCATTGAGCAAGCCTATCCTTATCCCGATATCTATACGCTCTTCAACTAAATCCAGTACTTTATCTGTAAACTCTAATTTTAGTCGAACCTCGGGATACTTCATTGAATATATTGAAATGATGGGTATCAAATGAAGTTCAGAAAATGATCCCGGGCCTGTGATTCGAAGCTGTCCGCTGAGAGCGGCATTCCTGGAACGCATGGATTCTTCTAGCTCTTCCAGCTCCATCAATAGTGATCGACACTGTTCATAATAGGCCTGGCCATTACTTGTAAGGCTTACTTGCCGCGTCGTTCTCTGAAGCAATCGTACACCTAGGTGTTCTTCCAGCTGGCTGATCTGTTTGCTCACGTACGCTTTGGAGATGGAGAGTTGGTCAGCCGACGTCGAGAAATTTCCACTGTGCGCCACCGAAACAAAAGATTGCATACAGGATAATTTATTCATGAAAACACCTCCTGGTTACGTAGCTTCCTGATCCTACTGTGGTAGATAGTGGCCGTGGTCATTCATGACCACAGCCGCATGGGCAACGTTGCAATGTGCCAGCGATGGCCACTGCGATGCTCCATTGCAATGTGGCCATTGAATCCTCAACAGGGCTCTGCATCCGTTGTGGCGCCCCGTGGTGGAGTTACCCCGCTTTCGTAGACGCTGTGGATTCAACTAGCGTTATACCTGACTTGCATTATCGAGCCGGTACTGCTGCGGGCTCTTGCGCCCGATGTGGAGTGTAACCTCTGTCGGTTGTAGAAGACTTCGATGTACTCGAAGATCGATGATCTGACCTGCTTGCGCGTAGCGAATCGGGTTCCTGAGAACCCGCTCCTTCTTCAGCGTGGTGAAGAAGTTCTCGGCAACGCTGCTGTATCAGCAGGCGCTCTTGCGGCTCATGCTGCACGCGACCCCGTTGTCGGCCAGCAGGTCGCGGTAGTCGCCCGCGGTGTAGGTCAAGCCGCGATCCGAATGGTGTACTAGCCCGGCCGGTGGTTCATGATCAGACAGGGCCATGCGTAGCGCCTTGAATGCGGGCAGCTGCTCGTCATCGAGCTTCCGGGCACTCTTGGCGCGGCGGCACCCTGGCGTAGTAAATCGACGGCGATAGCTCGGTCGCCTCGCAGAGGCCCTGGATGAGAAAAGCCGCCTCCTCCACATCGATGAAACAGCATTTCACGCCGACTCCTTCGCGAAGAATGCGGTGGCCTCCCGGTATGTCCCGCTCCTGTCGGAGCCGTTTCAGCTCGGCACGCAGCCGGGTGATCTCGACACGCTCCTCGTCGCTGATGGGGTTCGGTACCGACGGCTTCGACCGCAGCGATACGCGTGCGGCGCCGCGCCGCTTCTTCGAGATCGACTTCGCGCACATCGTGCTCGCGGCCGTGACGGCACTCGCCCGGGGCGTTGCGATCGTTGTTGCCCACTCGCAAGCAATAGCGTCCGTCATTCGTGGATGCGATTCCCGGTGCCCGCGGAATCGAGAGGAGGACGTACTCATGCTGTATCGACGTACCGGGCACCATGTCGTGGAACTGGGCTCTGGAGCGCGACGGCTTCGTCGATACTCGCGGAAGCCGTTTTACATCATCCGACAGTGAGTAGGCGGTGTGGTCGATTCCCCGTTCATCGCTCGTTCTCAGTCATTCGTCTGCGAGCGGAACCGCAGGATCAGCCAGACGAACACGGGTACGCCGATCACGGCCGTGACGACACCGGCGGGAATCTGCACCGGTGCGAACAGCGTGCGCCCGAGAAAGTCGGCCATGAGCACGAGCAAGGCACCCACCGCCGCCGTCATCGCCAAGTGCAGACCAACGCCTGATCTGGCCAGTCGCCGGGCAAGGTGTGGTGCGATCAGCCCGACAAAGCCCAGCGGGCCGACGGCGGCGACCGCGAACGCCGCCAAGGCGACGGCCAGTGTGATCAGCAGGATGCGCATGGGCCGCACGGCAACGCCGAGGCCGGTGGCGACCACCGGCCCCATGCGCATGGCCGCCATTGGCCGAGCGGCCCAGCCGACAAGCGGTGCGACCACCAACGTGCAGACGGTCAGCGACTGCACTTCTGCCCAGCCGGCAGCGTGTACGCTACCGGCCAGCCAGCCGAGTGCCGCGAGTGCTTGATTGATCTCGCCGTAGGTCAGCATGGCGTTCGTGGCTGCGGAGATGAAGGCCGCGATGCCGATGCCGGTGAGGATGAATCGCATGGTGGCGTCGCCGGTGCGCCGCATGGCAATCCATTGAATCAGCGCTGCCACGGCCAGTGCACCGCCGAAGGCGAGAAACGGGCGCAGTGCGTGCGGTAGCCACGGGAAGGCAATCATCGACGCCACAACGGCAAGCCCGGCCCCCTGGCTGACACCGACGAGCGACGGATCTGCCAACGGATTGCGGGTGACGTTCTGCAGAATGGCACCCGAGGTGGCCATCAATGCGCCCGTGAATGCCGCCGCCAGCGCACGTGGAAAGCGAAACTCCCAAACCACGGTTCCAGCGGTCTCCGAGACCGGGGCGACGAACAGTGTCTGCAGCACGCCGGTGAATGACACGGGGTAACTACCGATCATCAGGCTAGCGGCCATGAGCACGGCAAGCCCGGCGATAAGCAGCGCCAGCACGACCAGGGCGCGCTCGGACACCGCGAGCGACAGCCTGCCGGGCCCGGCCAGAACGCGATCGGGAACGCTCACAGTCGCGCCATGACCAACCAGACGAACAGCGGCGCACCGAGCAGCGCGGTGACGATACCGGTGGAGATCTCGATGGGCGCAAGCGCGAGGCGTGCGACGATGTCGATGATCAACAGATAGCTTGCTCCGACGACAGCCGAATACGGAACGATGCGTCGGTAGTCGGCCCCGACGAATAACCGGACCACATGCGGAATCACAAGGCCGACGAAACCCATCGGCCCGGCGATGGCTACGGCAGAGGCCGTCAGCGCCACCACCGAGAACAGGACCGTGACCTTCAGCCGTGCGACATTGACACCGAGCCCGGTGGCCGCATCCTCACCCATGGCGAGCGTGGTAACTTCGCGTGCCATGGCCAGCGCACCCACCATGCCCAACACCAGCCATGGTGAAGCCCAGTAGAGCACGGAGATGTCCCGGCCAGCCAGCGTGCCGGTAAGCCAAACGCGCAGGTTCTCGAACGTTTCGTCGTAGACGAGATTCAGCCCGGTGATGATCGCTCCGAGAAAGGCGCTCACGGCGGCACCCGCTAGTATCAGCGTGGTCTTGGTTGCCCCACCCGGCGCCGCCACCGCGATTCCCCAGACCATCATGGCAGCGAACAGCGCACCGATCGCCGCGATCAGCGGTAACCACAGGGTGCCACCGATCCCCAGCACGCCGACGGCCAGCACCACCGCGAGCGACGCACCTGCCAGGAGCCCGAGCAGCCCGGGTTCAGCCAGCGGATTGCGAGTGACACCCTGCATCAGTGCACCGGCCACCGACAGGCTCGCACCGACCACAACGGCGAGAATCGCCCGCGGCATGCGTAGATCCCGCACGATCACATGATCGAACGTCTCCGGATCGAAGGCAAACAACGCGCGCACGACCTCGCCGAACGGCACCGTCTTGGCACCTACGCTGATATGCAGTATGAAGGCAAGGGCCATGCAGACCAGCATGAGAGCTGGCAGGGCAAACACATCGAGCTGCCGCAGCCGGATCATCGCGGACCTACTCACTGCAGTTCGTTCGCGAGTGTCGGCACGCAGACCGGACGACCGGTCTTCGGTTCATGCAGGACGTCGGCCTCAAGATCGAACACATCGCGCAGATTGTCGCGGGTGAACACCCTGTCCGGTGGCCCGACGGCGACGATCCGTCCGGCACGCATCATGACGAGCCGATCGGCGAAGGCTGCAGCGATGTTCAGTTCGTGCAAGGCCACCAGGAACGTGTGCCCTTCGCGCCTGGCGATCCGCCGCAATAGTGTCATGACATCGACCTGGACCTTCAGATCCAGAAAGGTCGTCGGCTCGTCGAGCAGGATAATGTCGGTTTTCTGTGCCAGCACCATGGCGATCCAGCAGCGCTGGCGCTGGCCTCCCGACAGATGCGCGATGTTGCGATCGGCGAAGCTCGTCACATCGGCCGCGTCCATCGCCCAGTCGACGGCCCGTGCATCCTCCCGCGACCACTGGCGCACGAGCGACTGGTGCGGATAGCGCCCCTGTGCGACCAGCTCGCGCACGGTCAGGCCCTCCGGAGCGACCGGTCCCTGCGGGAGCAGGGCAAGCGTTCGCGCCACGGTTTTCGTGTGGGTGTCGTGAACGGCTTGGCCATCGAGCAGAACGTGGCCCGACATCGGCTTCAACACGCGTGCCATGGCCTTGAGCAGTGTCGACTTGCCGCAGCCGTTGGGCCCGACCATGACGTTGAGACCACCGCTCAGAAGCTCGAGATCGACGTCATGCACCACCGCACCATCGTCGTAGCCGATGGTCACCGATTCAGCCACGAGCCTCGGCGGTGCCGCATCCGGGATCGATGCGGGTTCGGAAGTCCTGGCTGTGGACGGCACCGAGCGTCGGACATCGAACTCTGCCGCTTCCGCGATCATGGTGTCGTCACTCCTCATGATGACGCTGATCGGTGCATCGGCTTCGTAATTCCATGGTTGTCGGGAGGCTGGTCGGCACCGGGTTCATGTCCGGTAGACGAACAATAACACTAACGAGAATCATTCACGAAGCCCATCGGCGGATGACATGGCGCGGTCAGCCTTCGGTATCGGGTATGCACCGCCGCCAGTAGGCCGCAGTGACCCGCGACGACTTGTCGAGGTCGAGTTCATTGGTGAAGAACCGTCGTACGGTTCGCGCATCGCTGTGTTCGCCGGCAAACCAGGCGTAGTCTGGACGCTGTAGCCTAGCGAGCAGCCTGAGCAGTTCGGTGCCGAAACACCCAGGCGACAGACGATGCAGAGTCAGGTTCGTGCACGGTAGATAGCGCTGCGGGTCGCACCCCGGCGGTGTGGCAATGATGGCATCGCCGACCGCGTTCGGCGGCAGGGCTGCCAGCAGATGGGCCAGCGTGGAGAGTGCCGAGAGATCGGCGGCGAAAAGGTAACGGTGCAGCACCGGCAGGCGAACCGCACCGACAGGCCCCATGGCACCGATGTGGTCACCGACCCGAGTACGCCGCGACCAGCGCGAGAACAGACCCAACTCGTGCTGCACGATGTCGAGCGCGACCGTCTGTTCGGCGACGTCGATGTCGGCAATGGTCATGAAACGCGCATGCAGCGCGTCGACTCCGGTCGGCCAGATCGGGGCGCCGTTCTCACCCATCTGCGGCCAGCGTGATCTTCGACCATCGACCGCCGGCAGCATGAGCTTCAGATGCGGACCTTCATCAACGACGTCCGGCAGATCGGGAAGATGCAGCCGAACCCGCTGCATGCCCGAGAACAGCTGGCGGGAATCGCACACCTCGAGCAGACGAAAGTTCGGCGGCAATTGTCCGCTGCGTGCCGTCTCGCCCGACCAGCGCATCGCGTTGGCGGCGCCGAGATCGGCAGTGGCCACATGCTCTGCGATTCCGGCCTTCATGAACGCCAGTGTTCCCACGCTCGCCGCTTCGAGCCGGACCGCCAGTCCGCTCGCCGCAACCCGGAGCTCGATACGGAACCCGTCTTGCTCGATGCACCGAGCGTTGTCGTCGAGCGTCAGGAGAGCGACATCGTGATCGTCTCGCAGGTGCGAGGCGTAGGCGTCGAGCATTCTGTCCGGATACCGGGTTGGAACGATGGTGTGCGTGGTGTACGTCATTGCAGTGCTTTCCATGCCTCTTGCTCCTTGTGTGATCGTGGATCGATCACTGATCAGAGACCGCCGTCTCCGGGTCGCCGTCGATTGCCGCTTCGATCTTTGGTACCAGCCGATCGAGAGTGATCGGCAGACTCAACAGAGAGGCGAAACCCATCGCGTACCACAATGGCCTGTCGACGTAGATCTCGCGCCCTTCGTCGGCCGCTGTCAGTGCATCGCGCAGCGCCAGATCCCGAATCGCGTCGAGTTCACCAAAGGCGCCCCAGAGCACCACGTCCGCATCGATCAGATCGATGCGTTCTTCCGAGAGTTCGATGATGGCGGTACCTTCGTCGGCCAGCTCGGCGAGCGGTGGCGGCAGTTGCAGCCCGAGTTGCGATAGCAGACGCCCGCGCACATCGCTCGCGCTGTAGGCGCCCAGCACGCCGGGTTGGTAATAGGCGATGCTCGCAGTACGGTCCTGCCAGTCGGGATGCGCAGCGCGGACGGCACCGAATCGCTCGCGCAGCGCCTCGACCGACTCGCGGGCGTGCGACTCGCGACCGATTGCGCGTCCGGTTCGAAGCGCGATCTCGTCCCAGGCAAGTGCATAGTCGCCGACCCCCGGCGGCACCGCGACCACCGGTGCGATCTTGCTGAGCCGCTCGTACTCGGCACGTGAAATACCCGACCAGAGCGCGATGATCACATCCGGCCTGGCCGCCGCGATGATCTCGAAGTCAAGCCCGCCGCGCAGGGCGGCAGGGGATGACGTCAGCAGTGATTCCGCCCACGGGGCCACGATCGGCTCCCCGGGCTCGGTACGCACCACGACCGGTTGCACGCCCAGCGCGAGCAGATTGTCGGCACCGGTGTAATCGACAGTCGCGACGCGTTCCGGACGCTGCTCGATGGTGCTGGTTCCGAACCGGTGTTCGATCTCGAGCGGGAACGTCTGGGCAAGCAGTGCCGGGGCCATGGTCCCCGTGGCCAACGCGAGTGCCATCGGCGCGATGATGCGCCATCGGCGTGGCAGGCCGTGGCGCCAGGAACGGACCCATGGTTCGGCGATCCAGGTCGCAGCGATTGCCATGAATCTACGCGGCGTGTCGGGTCGAACACCCGAGCTGTGGTGATGGTGTGTTTTCATGGTCCCTCTCGTGCCTCAGAAGCGATAGCGCAGGCTGCCGATCACGTGCCGGCCTTCATCGCGGTAGCAGAAGCCAGCGGCACAGGTCTGTTCACGCTCGTCGAGCAGATTGCGTGCATTGAGTTGCAGCGTCAGCCCTTGCAGTTCGGGATAGCGCCGGCCGGCATCGTAGCGCAGTGCCGCATCGAGGCGGGTCACGCCATCGTTCTCGATCGTGTTCGCATCGTCACCGAAACTCTCGCCACTGTAGCGAATGCCCAACGCGCCACCGAAACCGACCGCCGGCCCGCGCTGCACATCGTGGTCGGCCCACAGCGAGAGCACGTGCGCCGGAGTGGCATTGAGCGCGTTGCCGGCCAGCCCCCCGGGGCTGTCGGTGATTTCGACGTCAAGGTAGGTGTAGGCGGCAATCAAGTCGATGCCGGCCTGCAGGCTCGCGCGGGATTCGAGCTCGAAGCCGCGCGAGCGCAGACTCCGGTTGACCTGTTCGTTTCGTTCGTCGATGACCTCGAATACGACCGCGTCGTCCTGCGAGATATCGAACACGGCCAACGATAGCGACAGCCGATCGTCGTCGAACAGGTACTTGGCGCCGACTTCGATCTGTTCTCCGGTCGTGGGATTGGCCGGCTCGCCGCTGATCAACGTGCCGACATTGGGGGTGAAGGAGGTGCTGTAGTTCGCGAAAGGCACGATCCCTGATGGCAGGTCGTACGACAGACCGATACGCCACGACAGTTCGTCGTCGTCCGTCCTTGTATCGGTCTCCGGTGTCTCGGTCTCTCCCTCGACGTGGTCCTGTCGCAGACCAAGCGTGAGCTGCAGCGCGTCACGTTCGATCTCGTCGGACACATACAGGCCGAGCTGGCGGATCTGTTGTGACTCGGTGAAGCTCAGTGGCAAGGTCTCGCCCGGCGGTGGGATCGGAGCGCCCGTGTTCTGATCCTGCGCGTAGTCGATCCAGCCGTAGTCCACACCAAGTAGCAGACGATGATCGGCATTGCCGATCGAGAAATCGGTGACTGCCTGGTTGTCCAGTACCACGCTTTCGACATCTTCGGCCGCACGCCCGGCAAGTTGGTTCAGAGCACCCGTCGCGTTTTCGTCCGGCACCCAGAAGCCGTACTCGAGATCCATGTCCAGCCACGAGTAACGCAGGTTTTGGCGCAGAACCGGACCACCACCGATGCGATGTTCAGCCTCGTAACCGATCCGCGCCTGCTGTTGCGGAAAGTCGTTGTAGCCCTCGATACCCGCGTAGAGATCGGTCACCCCACTCGCGTCGTTGTGGTAACTGGCGGTCCCGCCGACTGTCGAGTCCATGTATTCGGTGAGCACGGTCAGCGAGGTAGCCGGGCTTGGCGACCAGGTGAATGCGGGCGCGAGAAAGACCCGATCATCGGCGAAGTCCGGCAGGCCGCTACCGCTGCTGCGTACGAGCCCGGTCAATCGGTAGCGCAACGTGCCTGCCGCATCGACCGGCCCGGACAGATCGAGGTTGCCCTGCACGCGATCGTGGCTGCCGACCTGCAGTTCGGTCTCGCGAAATGCCGTCTCGGTCGGTCGCTTCGTCATCAGGTTGACCAGGCCGCCTGCGTTGGAGGCTCCATAGAGCGCCGAGGCCGGACCCTTCAGGATGGTTGCCCCCTCCAGGCCGTAGGGTTCATGGCGGAACAGCCCGGTCGGGCTGTTGTACTGCCGCAGACCGTCACGGAACACCCCGGAATAGGTGGCTTCGAAACCGCGGATGAAGAACGCGTCGAAGCGTGGATCGAAACCGAAGGCGCCGATACGGATGCCAGGGGTGTGCTCGAGTGCCTCTTGCAGCGTGCGCGGGTTCTGTTCATCGAGCTGGCGCTCAGTCACTGCCGATGTGCTCTGCGGTACCCGCACCAGCGGCGTATCGGTCTTCGAGCCAGTGCGATCTCTGAGCCCGACATAGCCATCCTGTACGAGCAGGTCGTCGCTCTCTGCATCGACGATGATCGGTCCGAGTGCGACCGAATCAACGGGTGGTTCCCGCTGCGCCTGGGCGGTGCCTGCGAGCAGGAACAGGGCTGTGATCCCGGCAGCGCCGCGAACGGCTCGTCGCTGATGTGCATCAACAGGCCCGTGCAGCGAGGTCGTCGATGGCATCCCTGCATCCTCGTACTGATTGCGAAAAAACCAGCGGACTATAGCAAAAAATTAATGCGACGCATTCTTATTTTAGAAGGATTGGTTGATTGGCTGGGTCTCGTCCGAGTTGCTTGCGTAGTCGCGGTATTCTTTGTACTTTCTTCGGCGAATGCTTTCGTCAAACGAAAATGTGTATCATTCACAATGATACTGTCATGGATGCTCTCGATGCCCTCGATCTCACTTACACGATCAACCACCCGTGCAGCCTGCCTGCCGATCGCCCTGGCGGGGCTCGCGCTTCCGGCAGTCCTGTCGGCGCAGGTGGAGCTGGATGCCATCACGGTCGAGCAGACGACCGAAGACGGCACCGGGCCGGTCGCCGGGCAGACCAATCCGGTCACCCGGGCCGGCAGCAAGGCGGAGACGCCGCTGCTCGAAGTCCCGCAATCGGTCTCGATCGTCGGTGCGGAAACGCTCGACGATCAGAACATCACACGGGTATCTGAAGCGTTGCGCTACGTGCCCGGTGTGTTCACCGATGTCTACGGTGATGATGCCGACTACGACTGGCATTTCATCCGTGGCTTTCAGGCAGATCAGACCGGCGTGTTCTGGGATGACATGCAGAACCTCGCCTTCGCGTTCGGTTCGTTCTTCGTCGATCCCTACACGCTCGAACGCATCGAAGTGCTCCGGGGGCCCAGCTCGGCTCTCTATGGCGGAGCGAGCCCCGGTGGCCTGTTGAACTATGTGTCGAAGCGCCCCGGCGGGCGCACCCGTGAGGTGAGTCTGGGGCTGAGCGACGAGGTGCGTGGCTGGGCCGGGGTGGACGTCGGCGACGAGCTCGACAACGGTGGTGCCTGGCGTCTGCTGGCACGCGTGGAGGGTGGCGAGCGGCACGACGATTTCAACGACGGTTTTCGTGGTGTCCTGTCGCCTTCCTACACGCAGCGCCTCAACGATACGACGGAGCTGACGCTGATCGCCAATGTCGTCGGCGCTGACGAGAAGCATTCGGGAGGCTCCTTCCTGCCGTACGTCGGGACGGTCGAACCGACCACCCAGTTCGGGTTCATCGATACGGAAGCCAACTTCTCCGATCCCGACTGGGACAGCTATCTGCGCGAACAGACCACCCTGACCGGCATCGTCGAACACGATCTGAACGACGACTGGTCGCTGTTCGGTACCGCTCGGGTCGGCGTCGCGAGTGTGGAGGAGAGTTACTTCTATCCGATCGGCTATGCCGAGTCGGCACCGCAACCAGCGGACGACGATCCAGACGGCACACTGTCGCTGCTCGCATTCGAGCACGATTCGCTGGTACGGACCGCGCAGACCGATGTGCGCGCCACGGGGTTCGCCACGACCGGGGCTGTCGAGCACGATCTGCTGTTCGGCCTCGATCTGCGAACCTATGAACTCGACGAGACGCAGGCGTCGGGAACAGGTTTCTCCAGCCCGGGTGGCAACCCGGTCGAACCCGGTATCCCGACGCTGGACGATCCCTATGTCGACGGGACCACCACCCAGAATCAGCTCGGGCTGTACTGGCAGGACCAGCTGCGCTTCGGCGACGGGTGGATCACCACCTTGAACCTGCGCCAGGATTTCGCGACGACGGAAACCGATGGCCTGGTCGCCTTCGATCGCGACGATGACGAAACCTCCGGGCGTGTAGGCCTGTCCTACCGGCTGGCCAACGATGTCGTGCCGTTCGTGTCGTATTCCACGTTCTTCAATCCGCTGATCGCATCGCCTGATCAAGGCGTGACCAAACCCGAATCGGGCGATCAGATCGAGCTGGGCATGAAGTGGGCACCGTCCGATGGCGAACGGTATCTGGGTGTGTCGTTGTTCAGCATCGACAAGAACAACGTGGTCACCGGGCCGTTCGACGACCGGTCGCAGATCGGCGAGGTACGCTCGCGCGGTATCGAGATCGAAGGCCGGCTCGGCACGCGCCCCGGGCTCAGTGTGCAGGCTTTCGCGACGCTGATCGATCTCGAGGTGCGTGACGATGCGGATGCGAGCCTGATCGGCAATCGTCTGACGCTGGTGCCGGAGGTGCAGATCTCGGCGCGTGCGGGTTACGGATTCACCGGTGCGCTCAATGGCCTGGAGATCGGTGCCGGAGTCCGCTACCTCGGTGAAAGCGAGGCTGACCCGGCGAATACCGAGCAAGTGCCTGACGCTACGGTTGTCGATCTCGGTGCGAATTACGACATTGACGGCTGGGGGCTCGACCTTGCGATCAGCAACGTCGCCGACGAGCGCTACGTGACGGGTTGCAATGGTCTGACGGTGTGTTCCTACGGCGAAGGGCGGGAATTCAATGTCACGTTGACGCGGCAGTTCTGAGACGTCGATACGCTCATCGGCAGGCCTCGATCGCGCACTCTATGCAGGTAGAAGTTACGACTGTCGGAATTTCTGACTCAGGTGAGAAGGCCGATGATCGAGTCGTCTGTGGATTGTACGCACCGCAAGATTATCGTATACAGTTGTTGGGAATAATTCTCATAAAGGGCGCTCGGTATGATCTTATGGACGTCCGGCCCGGTCGGCAGTAGCGTGACCGCGCCAGCAATGGACTGTCGGTATCGACTTCAACTGGCGTGCGGCGACGCGTGAACGTGAAAGAGGCAAGCATGGAGATCGATTTGCATTCGGCATCGGACACTCAATCGGACGATCAGCTTCTAGCCCAGAACGGCACTGGCAGTGACACTCGCAGTCATGAGTCGCAGTCCGATGAATCGTCGCAGAACGGTTCGGGGTCCGATCGCGCCGCCAATGGCGGGAACATGGAAGGCACGAATTCCGTCGGCAATGAGACGGGTGTGCCGGATGCAGGGGCCGAGATCGACATCGCGCAGCCATCGGGTCCATGGCAGGACATCGTAGCGCTGTTTCCAGAGTCCCTTGGCAGCTCATTGGAACTGGGCGGGCCGGTGACTCTGATTCTCGCGCTGCTGTCGCTGGTTGCCTTGACCATTCTGATCTACAAGATCGGTGAAACCTTTTTCGTTCGGGAGCGCGGCAAGCGCGCGACGATCAGGGCCATCGGTCATTGGAGTTCCGGGGATCGCGACAGGGCGATCGAGGAGCTGGCCGAGCGCAAGCGGAGTGTTCCGCGCATCGTGCATGCCGCCATGCTCGGTCTGTCGCAGCCGGATACCGAGGAGAGGCTGGTGCGGGAGGAGGTCGAGAGGCTCGCGGTACGTGAGAACGAGCGGATGCGTGCCTGGCTGCGTCCGCTAGAGGTGATCGGTACGATCAGCCCGTTGCTCGGGCTCTTCGGCACGGTCCTCGGCATGATCGAAGCCTTTCGTCAGATGGAGGCAGCCGGCAGTCAGGTCAACCCTTCAGTGCTCTCCGGCGGCATCTGGCAGGCCTTGCTTACCACGGGGGTGGGGCTGGCAGTCGGTATTCCTGCATTGCTCGCCTTCCAGTGGCTGGATCGACGTGCCGAGCGGCACGCACTGCGGATCGACGATCTGGCCACGCAGGTGTTCACCGCACGGGTGTCACGGGCGCGGCGCTCGATATCACGGCGCTCAGCCGGTTCGGAACCCGAGATGGCGACAGATGCGGCTTGAGCAAGGGCGGCGACGTGCCGGTACGATCGGTCTCACGCCACTGATCGACGTGGTGTTCATTCTTCTGCTGTTCTTCATGCTGAGCACGCAGTTCGATGACTATCGGGCGATACCGGTGAATGTCCCTGGTGAGGTAGGCGCGGCGGCAGCGAGCGACGACCCACCGCTGTCATTGCTGCTGCTCGGCAGTGGCGAAGTCCGGATCGCTGGCAAGGTCGAGGTCGAGCCCGGTGCACTTGACCAGCATCCGCTCATGCGTGATGCGCTGGCAGGCGGTCGAAAAGTTCGTTTGCAGGGTGAGACCACGGTCTCCCTACAATCACTCGTGTCTCTCATGGACCGGCTTGCGGCCATGGGGATCGAGGGTCTGGCGCTGGGCAGGCCGAGCTGACATGCGCGCGGCCAAGGCGAGCCCCCGTCAATCGAATGACGACAACCTGATCCCGATGATCAATGTCGTGTTTCTGTTGCTGATCTTTTTCATGGTCGCCGGCACGCTGCGCGACCCGTCTCCCGTGGAAACCGAGCCGCCAGATTCGTCGGCCGAGCGTCAGATCGATGCGGACACGCGTATTTACCTGACGGCCGATGGAAGCCTTGCGGTGGATGCTGAAACCGTCTCGCTTGCCGAGCTCGTCGAACGCGTGGATCTTTCGGAATCCGAGCAGGGAGCTCCCCCAGACAGGCTTGCATTGCGAGCGGACGGTGACGTCGATCTCGGCCGTCTGCAAACCGTCTTCGACGCCCTCGGGCGCGCCGGTGTTGCCGAGGTCGAGTTGATGACCACATGGTCGCCGCAAGACGCGCGCTGAGAAGCAGCATGGTCAAGCGCTTGTTCTGGCTCATCGCGGCTCTGGCCGCATCCATCACGCTGCACGCAGCGGCGTATTGGTGGTATCTGCGAGAGCCTGTCGATCAACCGTTGATACCCGAAGGTACCGGTGCACTGGTCGTCCAGCTCGACAACAGCGCACCGAGTGTCGAGTCGGAAGGTCAGCCAGAACCAGAACCAGAACCAGAACCAGAACCAGAGCCAGAACCAGAGCCGGAACCAGAACCAGAGCCGGAACCGGAGCCAGAACCAGAGCCGGAACCAGAACCAGAGCCGGAACCAGAGCCGGAACCAGAGCCGGAACCAGAGCCAGAGCCAGAGCCGGAACCGGAACCGGAACCAGGAACCAGAACCAGAACCAGAACCAGAACCAGAACCAGACACGCCGGATACGGCTGCCTCGGAGGCCTCAAAAGGTCGTACGGCCGCAGCGGCGACGGAAACCGAGAATCCGACCGGCGGCGATCCGGAGGCGCTTCTTACCTACCAGCAGGAGCTGCTCCTGTGGCTGGAGCGCCATAAGGAATTTCCGCGACGCCTTCGCCGGCGTCGTGTCGAGGGAGAGGTGGTAGTCGCCTTCAGCATCGACCGGGACGGCCAATTGCTTGCGCAGGAAGTGGTAGAGAGCAGCGGTGAACCACTATTGGACGAGGCTGCCATGGACATGCTCAAGCGAGCCGATCCGATGCCGGAAATACCGAAGGAGCTGGCTCGAAACCGCTACGATGTCCAAGTCCCCGTCCGCTTCGAAATGCACTGAGGCTCGGCCCGGCAACTTTCTGAACAATCGGTTTGCAGGGTCGATAAGGTCTCGACGCTGGCTTCCCGGCTCCAGACGACGCCGTTACCTCAGGCCGAAGCGGTACGTGATGCGACAGGCATCGGGGGATACAATGTCGAGTGGATCGGCGAGCTGGTCGGTCTGCATTCGGCAGCCGATCAGGGGTGTGCGATAGTAATGCTCCTGAACAGAACAGGAGTCCCTCGTGACCCAGCCAGACAGATCGTCAGCCACCCAGTTCATCAACACACGCGACGCGCTCGTCACCGAGGCGATCGACGGCCTGCTGTGCACTCGTGGCGGCAGCCTGGCGCGGCTCGATGGTTACCCGCATATCAAGGTGGTGGTGCGCGGCGACTGGCAGCAGGACCGCGTGGCGTTGATATCCGGTGGCGGCTCGGGCCATGAACCGGCGCACGCAGGCTTCGTCGGGCAGGGCATGCTGAGCGCCGCGGTGTGCGGCGAGGTGTTCGCTTCACCGTCGATGGAGGCGGTGCTGGCCGGTATCCTCGCGGTGACCGGGGAGCCCGGCTGTCTGCTCATCGTGAAGAACTACACCGGCGATCGCCTGAATTTCGGTCTTGCCGCCGAACGGGCACGGGCGCTCGGCCTCAAGGTCGAGATGGTGATCGTCGACGACGATATCGCACTGCCCGAACTACCGCAGCCGCGTGGCGTGGCCGGCACCCTGTTCGTGCACAAGATCGCCGGTGCGCTGGCCGAAGCCGGTGAATCGCTGACAACGGTGGCAGAGGCTGCGCGGCAGGTGGTCGGCAAGACCGTCACGCTCGGCATGTCGCTCGACACCTGTACGGTACCCGGTTCGCCGAAGGAGGAACGGATCCCGGCCGGCAAGGCCGAACTGGGGTTGGGCATTCACGGTGAGCCCGGCGTGGAGCAGGTGACATTCACCGGTGCCAGGGATGCAATGCGGCAGGTGGCGCAGCGGCTGGCGACCAGTGCCGCTGATGGCCCCTACGTGGCGCTGCTGAACAACCTGGGGGGGCTGATGCCGCTGGAAATGGCGATACTGACGAAGGCGCTGGCCGAGTGCCCGCTGGCGTCGGATATCCAGTGGTTGGTGGGGCCGTCACCGATGATGACATCGCTGGACATGCGCGGCTTCTCACTGTCGCTGTTGCCGTTATCCGACGCAGAGGGCGAGGCCTTGCACGCACCGACAACCGTATCGAGCTGGCCTGCGTTGCAGGCAATCACCGCAGTGCCTGTGCAGCCTCTGCCCGACGCCTTGCAGCCGCCCAGCTTCCAGGCTTCGGCCGACGCGGATCGAGAGGCATTGATCAGGCAGTGTTGCAGCCTGCTCGAAGACGCCGAGGCTGACCTGAACGCGCTGGATGCGAAATCCGGGGATGGGGACACCGGTGCAACGCTTGCAAGCGCTGCCAGAGCGTTGGAGTCCGCGTTGCCGCGACTGCCGCTGGCCGATACCGCTGAGCTGTTGCGAGCCATCGGCAGCGAGCTTGCACAAAGCATGGGCGGCTCGTCTGGCGTGTTGCTGGCGATCTTCTTCTCGGCTGCGGGCGATGCCTCGGCGGGTGGCAGCGGTGGGGTAGCGTCTTTGCAGGCCGGGCTGGCACGTATCAGCGAGGTCGGTGGTGCGAAGCGGGGTGATCGCACCATGATCGATGCGCTGGAGCCGGCACTGGCAGCGTTGGGCAACGGCATGCCGGCAGCCGCGAGCGCTGCGCGTACCGGTGCTGATCACACGGCAAGCATGACGTCGGCGAAGGCGGGCCGTGCCAGCTATGTGTCGGCGCAACAGCTCGACGGGCATCGTGATCCGGGGGCCGAAGCGGTGGCGCGATTGTTCGAGGGCCTGGCGGCGGGTTGAGAGCTGGCTGATACACTACGCCATACCCTGAACCTTTGACCGAACCTTGTGATGAAGCCTCTGTCAGCGATGGTGTTGGGCCTCGCGTTGCTGTGCGTACAGCCGATTGCAGGCACCGCGGATGAAGCACGGGAAGATCGCGCCGGCAACGCCCGTGGCGCCGGCGATGAATCGGATGTGCCCCCGGCGCTCGATAAACCCGTGGCCAATGCCGATGCGGTGCGTGCCCGGCTCGATGACTTCATCACGAAGCTTGCCACCTTTTCGGCGGATTTCGAGCAGACCCTGTACGACGAAAATTCGGAACCGTTGCAGAGCTCGTCCGGGAACCTTCGAATCAAGCGGCCCGGCAAGTTCTTCTGGCGCTACGAGAAGCCGGATAGGCAAGACATCGTGGCCGATGGCAAGGTACTGTGGCTCTACGACCATGAGCTCGAGCAAGTGACCGTCAGTCCGGTCGATGAGCGCCTTTCGGGCACGCCGCTGGTGTTGCTGACCGGTGGCACACCGCTGGGTGAGCAATTCGAGATCGAAGCGTTGGGGGCATCGGAAGGCATCGATTGGCTGGAGCTCACGCCACGCGAAACGGGTAGTGATTTCGAGCAGGTGTATATCGGTCTGGACGAGCAGGGCGTCATCGCGATGGAGCTGCAGGACAGCTTCGGCCAGGCCACCCAGATTCGCTTCAGCAACGCGCAGAGCAATCGAGCGATCGATGACGACGTGTTCGCGTTCACACCGCCCGATGGGGTCGATGTGATCGGTGACATGCCGCGCTGAGTCAGACTTGCGCTATCTCGCTTGCCCGTGACGCCCACCGCTCAGCCCGGCCTCTTCTCCAGTGACGATACGGTTCGCCCGCTGGCCGATCGGCTGCGGCCGACGTCGCTTTGCGAGTTCGCCGGGCAGACCCATCTGTTCGGTGAAGACAGCACCCTGCGCCAGGCGATCGAGAACAATCGCCTGCACTCGATGGTGTTCTGGGGTCCGCCCGGCACGGGAAAGACAACCTTGGCACGTATGATCGCGCGCCGGTGCGATGCTAACTTCATGAGCATGTCAGCGGTACTCGGAGGTGTGAAAGACATTCGCGAGCACGTGGCCGAGGCCCGTTCGCGGCTCGATGAAACCGGCCAACGCAGCGTGTTGTTCGTCGATGAGGTACATCGTTTCAACAAGTCTCAGCAGGATGCCTTCCTGCCGCACATCGAGGATGGCACCTTGTATTTCGTCGGTGCCACCACTGAGAACCCGTCGTTCGAGTTGAACGATGCCTTGCTGTCGCGCGTACGCGTGTACGTGCTCAAGCACCTGGAGGCGATCGACATTCGCGGCATCATCGACCGGGCGATGAGCGATGATCAGCGTGGTCTGGGTGGGGCAGCCTATCGACATGGCGCCCGCGATGCGTGATCGGCTGGCCGCGGCAGCCGATGGTGACGCTCGGCATGCCCTCGTGCTGCTCGAACTGGCGGCAGATTGTGCTCGCAGTGACGCGGGGCGCAAGGTCATCGACGCGGCGGTGCTTGCGGAGGTCACGCGCGATTCGTTTCGCCAGTTCGACAAGGGCGGGGACCAGTTCTACGACCAGATCTCTGCACTGCACAAGAGCATTCGCGGCTCTGACCCCGACGCGGCGCTCTACTGGTTCTGCAGGATGCTCGACGGCGGATGCGATCCGCGCTACATCGCACGGCGGGTATTGCGTTTCGCTTCCGAGGATATCGGTAACGCCGATCCTCGGGCCGCACAACTCGGGTTGTATGCCTTCGATACCTATACACGTCTGGGCAGCCCCGAAGGTGAGCTTGCGATCGCGCATGCCATCGTGTTCATGGCCTGCGCCCCGAAAAGCAATGCCGTGTACACCGCGTTCAAGCAAGCCATGGCATTCGCGAAGGACAGCGGTACTCAGCCGGTTCCCGACTCCCTGCGCAATGCACCCACGACGCTCATGAAGGAACTCGGGCACGGTGACGGTTATCGCTACGCGCACGACGAGCCTGACGGCTTCGCGGCCGGCGCCGCGTATTTTCCCGAAACGCTGAAGCCGCAGCAGTTCTATCGCCCGGTGGAGCGAGGCCTGGAAATTCGTATTGCGGAGCGATTGAACGACTTGCGTCAGCGCAATCGCGAAGCCAGACGCTCTTGAGCACGATCAGTCGTCGGCAGGATCTGATCTGAGCGATATCCGAAGGCAGCCTTGATTCGAATGTCGCATGCACGCTCTGTTCGGCTTGAGCGAGATTTAAAACAGTCTTGAATCCGATGGTCGGACGCACGTCCCGGCGATCGGAACATTCACGCGGTCACCCACTAGATTCCCTGAAACTTATGAGCATCTTCTTCATCATCGCCGACTACGACAACGCCGATCATGGTAGCGCCATCGTGTCCCTGCTCGATGACTACGCGAGCGATCCCATGGGCGGTGGAGAGCCCCTGAGCGAGTTCACGCGCGACAACCTGGTGGCCACTCTGGCCACCACACCGGGTGCATTCTCCGTGCTCGGATTTCAGGACGATCAGCCCGTTGCGCTCGCCAACTGCTTCCAGACCCTCTCCACCTTCGCCTGCAAGCCGCTGATCAACATTCACGACCTGATGGTGGCGAATAGTTGCCGCGGGCAGGGCCTGAGCCAGCAATTGCTCGCGTTCATAGAGGCTGAGGCCCGCAATGGTCGCTGCTGCAAGATCACGCTGGAGGTACTGGAAGGTAACCCTTCTGCGCAGAAGGCCTACGAGAAGTTCGGTTTCGCCGCCTATACGCTGGGTGACGATACAGGGCGGGCGCTGTTCATGCAGAAGAGCTTGATGCCGTAGGGTACGGAATCGCCTGCGTTTCGCGCACTGGCGAGCAGTTTCGACGTCGCCGGGGCACAGGGCAGCGTGTCAAGCTGCCCGGACGGCCGTAGGGGGCGAACCGATCGGCGACAGGGTTCGCCCCAGCTAGGCACTCGACGGTCGGAGCACTAGCATGGCGCCACCTATTGCGAGGAGCACACGATGCTCATACGTGGCACCTATCGGCACCGTCCGGATCAACCGCTGACCGCGCTCCGCGGGTCTTCGCTCGGCAGTATCGGTGCGAACCGCTCCCGGTGCGAGCCAACCACCGCCGAGCGCCTGTTGGGACGAGCCGGCGAGCGCTCTGCGGATGAGCCCGCCGGAGGGCTCGTCGAACGAGCTGGCGATGAGCCTGCTGAACGGCCGGCCGAAGAACCCGTCAAAGCGCCTGGAGCACGATTGAACGGGAGCGAAATGTCTGCCGTACGGCTGAACGGCAACGTCGGCACTGCGCAAGACGTAGCTGCGGCGATTGAAACTCCGTGGGCAGTTGACGGCTCGGCCGCCGGCGGCGGTACCGCAGGCTTCAACGGTTTCAACGACAGCCAGGTCAGGTCAGGCTACCAACCGGTCGGTTCCACGCCAGGCAGCCTGCGTCACGCGGCGGGTGGCACCGCGACCATCGGTTCCTTGAACGCCTGGTTGGACGATGGTCACATCTCCCGAGACGAGGTGCGCGGTATCGTCACCGACACGGGTATCAGTGCAGCGGCGGCCCGCACAGGAGATGCAGTGTCTTCGCGATTAGGTAATCTGCGCGGCGGTGCGATTGTCGACAGCGTGGTCACGATCGTGACTTCGGTTCACGAAAACAATGCATCGGTTGCCGATGGCAAGCTCAGCGCCGGAGCTGCCACCGCGGCGGTGATGATCGATGCCGCGGTCGGTGTCTCCGCGGGGATGGCCGGCCTGACGGCCGGTGCGATGGTCGGCAGTGCCTTGCCGGTGGTCGGAACCGCAGTGGGTGCCGTGGCAGGTTTCGCGGTGGGCAGTCTGGCGGCCTGGGGCGCAGTCTCGTTGGGCAATGGTCTGCTCGGTGGCGTCAAGCAACGATTGGGCGAAGTGCTGGAAGCTCGCTTCGAGCAACCACTGCAGACGGCCTGGGGCACGATCGATGCGGCAAAGGATGCGGTGAAAGACTCGCTGAGCAACCGGTCGAAGTCTGCCCGCGCAACGCTGAGCGGCTGGTTCGGGACTTGAGAGCCTGCAGATCCCCCGGTCGCTCGTTCAGACCTTGAGAGCATGTGACCGGATCGGCGCGTCGTCTAACTTCTCGCCAGGCGCCAACTCTCAATTGAACCCGCCACCCACAAGCTTACCGCTACCAGCGTGGTAGCGAACGCCATGCCGCGCGCCAGATCGATGTGCTCGCCGTAGATCGTGATGGCGAACAGGAACTGCATCGTTGGGGTCAGATATTGTACGAAGCCCATCGTACCGAGCTCGATGCGCCGTGCGGCGTAGCCCATGGCGAACAGTGGAATGACGGTGAACAAGCCGCCGGCGTACAGCCAGTAGCGGGCGGCGTCGTCAGGCATCGTCGACAGCGGGGTGCCGAGAACGTACAGAAATAGCAGGGCCAGTGGTGCGAGCAGCACCGTTTCGACCAGCAGACCGGTGGCGCTATCATCGGTGGTGCGTTTCTTTACCAGGCCGTAGAGCCCGAACGACACGGCGAGCAGTAACGACAACACCGGCACGATGCCGGCAACCAGGAAGGTGGCGATCATGCCGATCAATGCTGCCAGCAGGGCCAGTTGCTTGAGCCGGTTGGGGCGCTCGCCAAATACCAGCATGCCCAGCGCGGCACTGATCAGCGGCACGAGAAAATAGCCCAGGCTGCCTTGCAGTATCTGATCGACCGAGATCGCATAGACGAAGACGAACCAGTTCGCCGCGATCAGTAGCGTGCTGGCCACCGCCAGACCCCATTGCCGAACTCCCAGGATGCGTTGCCACACCGATCGAACCCCCTGGAAGGCAGCCATCGCGAGCGTCAGAGTCAGGCAGGCGAAAACGATTCGCCAGGCCACGATATCGATCGGTGGAAGTGAGCCGAGCTGCTTGAAGTAGATAGGGAAGAAGCCCCACGAGGCATAGGCCAGCAAGGCAGCGAGAAGGCCTGCTCGCTCGCCCGAAGTTGCCTGGCCCACTGATGTTGGCTTCACGGGTGTGTCAGATTGTGGAATGGTGTGTATGGCTCCTTCGCGGAACACCGGCGTATGGTGCCGTACGTACAACGGCCTGAGCGAGTTTATCTACGGGATACGGGTGATGGGCAAGAAGAACGACCAGACGATCTACAACGCGGCGGCCGGTTCGTGGTGGCAAGACGACGTCCGCTGGGTGCGCACCCTGAAACGCATGGTCGATGGCAGGCTTGACTGGTTCGACCGTTTTGTCGACTGGGATGGGCTGCGTGTGCTCGATCTCGGCTGTGCCGGTGGTTTCATGGCCGAGGCTCTGGCGAAGCGCGGGGCCAAGGTAACGGGAATCGATCCGGCAGACAAGGCCATCGAAGCGGCGCGCGAGCACGCGGCAGAGCATGGGCTGGATATCCGCTACGACGTCGGGGTCGGCGAATCCTTACCCTACGACGACGACGCGTTCGATGCCGTGGTCTGTGTGGACGTGTTCGAACATGTGCAGGATCTCGATCGCGTATGCGAGGAAATCGCACGCACTACCGTGAGCGGCGGTTCGCTTTGCTTCGATACGATCTCCAGGAATCCGCTTGCCACGTTTGCCGCCATCACCGTGGCCGAAGATCTGCTTCGCATCCTGCCCAAGGGCACTCACGACCCCTCGATGTTCATCCGTCCCGATGTACTGCAGGACAAGCTCGAACGGGCGGGCTTCAATGTCGAACGTATGACCGGGCTCGGCCCGCACGGCGTGAACCTGCGCGGCGATCTGAAATTCGGACGTGTACCGACGAAGGCCGTGATCTACATGGGCACAGCTGCATTGACTGGGCACGTCTGATGTGCTGAATGCTGCCGGACCGTAAGCGTCATGAATCAGGATATCGAGTCATGACGCCGAACGGCTATCAGACTCGCTTCAATCCTCCATCTTACCGCCGGCATCCTTCCATTCGCCGATGCCGCCGATGTTCGTCACGGAGGTGTAGCCCATGTCCTTGAGTGTCTTGCCGGCCAGTGCAGCCTGGCCGCCGGCACCGCACACCAGAAACAACTCGGCACCCTTCTGCATGGATTCATGGTGGAACTGGGTTGCATCGTCTGCTGCAAACTCCATGAAACCTCGTGGAATACGCAACGCGCCTGCAATAGTTCCGGTCTTCGCGATATCGGCGGAATCGCGAACATCGATGAACAGGGCCTTGCCGTCGCCGTGGCGTGGCAGTGCATCGGCCGCCGGAATCCGCGTCACGGCTTCATTGGCTTCGTCGAGATACTGTTTCGCGTCTTTCATTCGCTGCTCTTGTCACTGTGGGGAAGTTCACCAAGTCTACTCTGTGTGAGTATCAGGCAAGGGTCGTGTCGGTGATTGGGTTAACATCCGCCGTTTTCCCATCTCTCGGTAGTCGGTAGGCCACATGTGCTCAGACGCAACTTCACCCGGCCCGGACACCAAGCTCGAGGAACGCTCATCGCAGGGCTCGCCGTCCGGCAACGAAGCTTCTGCACAGAGTTGCACAGGCCTATCTCCGTTGCCATTCCAGGCCTCTGGGCAGCTACGACTGGCCGACGATGCCCACGCAGCGCCGCCTGCAGTGGCTGTGGGGTCGCCTGCAGCGGGAGCTCAGGCGCGAAGGGGACTCTCCATTGGTCTCC
>CBDCAW010000001.1:0-18779 GCA_965214025.1 Granulosicoccaceae bacterium | reverse complement strand
TATAAATACCTGAAGCTGCGCCGTAAACTCACCTGCCACCGACTTTTCGCCTGTCAGCTCTACCGACCTTCTCCTGTGGAGCGCCGCTCAGCTTGGCTGTCAGCGATTTGAACTCCATGCAGGTCTCGTCGTCGAGATGCAGGCCATGCAAATTTGCCGGGAATATCCCTTTCGCTCGGCAGTGCCCCAGTCAATGCCGCTGTGCTCAGGGATACAGACCCGGTGTGGCAACATCGCTTTTTGACGTTGCGGTGCCAGCCGATTCCTCGAAGGGCGTCATGTGGTTCATCGGCACGATGGTGGCGGCCTCCACCTCTGCTGCGTCGCTGTCGGTTGGTTGGGCCCGACGGGCAGCGTTACAGCAATGTCGACGCCGCGCGCCGGGCTGCTGATGCTTATTCGACTAAATACGCAGGCGGAGTTCCGCCGGTCGAAAAGCCATTAGTTTAATCAGCTGCATGGCCTCGACTACCGCAGGTTCCAGCGAGCGAGGGATTTATGATTCCGCGCTGCCGAGCATTGACTGGCCGTGTTGGTACCGGGTTAAGCAGTCTGACCGAGTCTAGTGGTGCATACCGACCATTTGCAACATGGAGGCCCGTCCATTGACCACATGGGCGACCAGTCCAATGACTGGACGAGAGATCGTTCAATCGCTGCAAGTGGTAATAAAGTTCTGCAAAACAGAAACCTAAAGAATTGACAGCTTTCAGTAACAGTCAAGACTAGTCGACCAACCATGAAGCTACCCAGCGGTCGCCACCAGGCAGCCATCGCCGCCGCCCTTATCCTCATCGCGATCCTGATCGTCGTCTCGCAGACGTCCGAAAGCGCTTGGCTACAGGCGCGACAATGGGGTACATACGTGCAGGCCATGGGCTTGCCAGGGGTGGTTCTCGTCCTGTTCATCGGCCTGCTGGCGACCTCCGTCGGGTTACCCAGGCAGCTGCTCGCGTTCGTGGCGGGGTTCGCCTATGGCGTGCTGCCGGGTCTGTTGATCTCCTTGCCGGGCGCGGTCGCCGGCTGCGCGCTGACTTGCATCGTGGCCAGGCTGATGCTCGCGAGCTGGTTGAGGAAGCGATACCCGAAGCCGATCGCCACCCTGCACGACTTCGTCAGGCAGGATCTCTTCCTCAAGGTACTGTTCCTGCGCCTGCAGCCGTTTGGAACGAACCTGCTGACCAACCTCTGCGCCGGGCTCCTGCGGCTGCCGATGAGCACCTTCCTGGTCGCCTCGGCCATCGGCTACATCCCTCAGATGCTGGTCTTCTGCCTCCTCGGTGCGGGTGTACGGGTAGGCTCGGTTGCACAGCTCTGGGTCAGTGGCGCACTCATGGTCAGTTCCTTGACGCTGGGCTGGTTCCTGTATCGACGGCATCGGCGAGTGCACTCGATCTAACCTGTCGGCAGTTCGGCCGTAGCCGGGCTGATCGAATGGTATTCGAGTCGTTGCAGAGCGTAACCGAGGTGCTGAAAGGCTTGGGGGAAGGGCTTTCGGCCATGCGTTTAACCGTTAGCTCTCGCAAACTCGTCAAGTTCTTCTAGGCGCCGGGGCATACCGCTTGCTCAAGTCGGGCAACAGACGCGATAACGCAGGTCACCGATCCGACATGAGCAACACGATAGACACCAGCAACCTGCTGCTGCAGCTGCGGCGCATGGCCCAGGACGCGGGCATCCCTGCCTCGGAGGCCGTTCAACCCGGCGACAAGCCTGCGGCCCCCACCTCCGATGTCTCATTCAATGAACTGCTGCAGTCATCGCTTTCCAGCGTGAACGATCGTGCGCAGGAATCCAGCTCATTACGTTCCGCGTTCGAGGTCGGCCAGCCGGATCTGGAACTCAGTGATGTCATGGTGGCGGTGAACAAGGCACGGATCTCGTTCGAGGCCCTGACTCAGGTTCGCAACAAGATGGTATCGGCCTACAAGGAAGTAATGAGTATGCCTCTGTAGGCGGTGATGATCACGATGGTGCAAGGACGATCCTGTCATCAGGTCTGACAGGCCCCGGTTGCAGGCAGGCACATTCAAACGAGATGAACAACTCAGTGATTCAATCACATGGCTGACGCATCGGTCAGTACCGGCGTTCCGATGTCCGGAGGCGGGAATACGGTGCTCGCGACGCTGGCGCGAGGTTTGGCGTCGCCTCAGTTCGGGGCGCTGGTGGTGCTCGCCTCGGCGGCCACGCTCGGAGTCGGTCTCATCCTGTGGAGTCTGCGCCCCGATTACGTGCCGGTTGCCGATCAGACCTCTCAGCAGGACGTCATGGAGATCATCTCCGTGCTCAACAGCACCGGTGTCCAATACAAGGTGGAGCCTGGCTCCGGACTGGTGCTCATTCCGCAGGACCAGCTCGCGCAGGCGCGCATGAATCTCGCTGCCAGCGGCTTGCCGAAGAATGCCGAAGTGGGGCTCGAGCAGCTGTACGAGGAGCCGTCGCTAGGCATCAGCCACTTCAACGAGACCGCGCGCTACCAACAAGGCCTTGAAACCGAGCTCAGCCGTACCATCAGCAGCATGCGTAACGTCGAATCCGCACGGGTGCATCTGGCGCAGCCCGAGCAGTCCGTGTTCGTGCGCGATCGGGTGCAGGCATCTGCCTCGGTGATGGTCAGGGCCTCGGTCGGGCGCAAGATCGAGGACGAGCAGGTCAACGCTATTGCAAGCTTGGTCGCATCGAGCATTCCCTATCTGGAAATGGCCGACGTGGCCGTCGTTGATCAGTGGGGCCGTCTGTTGTCGAGCGGCGACGATGACGACAGCGGTGTGACGCGCAAGCAGTACGAGTACGCCCGTAAGCTCGAAAGGCTCTACGCCAGTCGCATCGAGGAGTTGCTGGTGCCGATGATCGGCGCCGGTCGGGTTCGTGCGATCGTCACGGCCGATGTCGATTTTTCCACCAACGAGCAGACGCAGGAAAGCTTCGATCCGGATCCGCAGCAGCTGCGCAGTGAGCAGACGGAACAGCAGAACGCGACGAACGGCGCTGCCGGCGGTGTGCCCGGTGCGCTCACCAACCAACCGCCGGGCAATGGCACCACCGACCCGGATCTGGCGCAGGCCGGCGAAGGTGGTGGGGGAACGCAGAGCAGTACGGCGATCCGCAACTACGAGCTGGACAAGACGATCACTCATACGCGGCAGTCGCCCGGTGCGGTGCAACGCCTGTCAGCGGCCGTGGTCATCGATGACCTGGTGAGCCTGGACGAGGAGGGCAATACCGTTCGCACGCCGGTCAATGAAGAAGCGATGGCCGAATACACGGCGATGGTGCGTGAGGCCATGGGCTTCGATCAGGAGCGTGGTGACAGTGTTGTCGTGTTCAATCGTTCCTTCCAGCCGGCTGAAGAGGTGGAACCTGTCGAACCTTTGCCGCTTTGGCAACAGGATTGGGTGTGGAACGGCGTTCGTCAATCCTTTATTGGTCTTGCAGTATTGCTGCTGGTGCTGCTGGTGCTGAGGCCGGCTGTGAAGCGTCTGTCGCTGCAATCGCTCGCTGCACCGGCGGAGAAAGGCGAGAACACCGCCGAGGCACAGTCGCGCAAGCAATCCCAGGCTGCGCTCGAAGGGAGCAAGGATGTCCGGGCGATCGGTTCACCACCGGTGGTCTACGGTGACATTCTGAACATGGCCAGGGCGATGGCCGCTGAGGACCCTAAACGTGTGGCGGTGGTCGTCAAGGACTGGGTACGGGAAAATTGATGGCAGAGCTGGCGGAAAACGATACGAAAGGTACGTCGACGGGTGCTGGCGCGGCAGGGGGTAAATCCGCTCTGTCCAGTTGCTCGCAGGCGGCGATCCTGCTGATGGCGCTCGGCGAGGAAGAAGCTGCCAACGTATTGCAACACATGGAACCTGATGAGGTGCAGCGCCTCGGTGAAGCGATGGGTGCGATCAACGGGGTGACGCAAGAGGCGATCAGTGAGACGCTGGATCAATTCATCGAGCAGATCAAGCATCAGTCTTCACTGGGCATCGGCTCCAAGGAGTACTTCAAGACCACGCTCACACGTGCCATCGGCAAGGACAAGGCGTCGAGCATGCTGTCGCAGCTCAATCATCAGGGGAACGAGAAATCCCTGGCCACACTGAAGTGGATGGACCCGCGCATGATCGCGCGGTTGATATCGAACGAGCATCCTCAGATCATCGCGACCATCATCAGCCATCTCACACGCACGCAAGGCGGCGAGGTTCTCAACCTGTTGCCCGAGCATCTGCATTCCGACATCATCCTGCGGATCTCCAGGCTCGACAAGGTGCATCCGGCAGCCCTGTCCGAACTCGACGAGGTCATCCAGCAGGCGTTCGCGAGCAATTCGGACATCGAGGTGGCCGGCATTGGTGGCATGGCGGCGGCGGGAGAGATTCTCAACGCGGTTTCCAAGCAATCCGAGGATCGCGTGCTCGAAGAGTTGCAAGAGATCGATCCGGATTTGTGCAGCGAGCTGCGCGAGAACATGCTGATCTTCGAGAACCTGCTGGAGATTGACGATCGCGGCATGCAGACCTTGCTACGGGATGTGGCCGGCGAGAATCTGATCGTGGCACTCAAGGGGGCATCGATCGAGATGCAGCAGAAGGTGTTCCGCAACATGTCGAAGCGCGCCGCTGACATGCTGCAGGATGATCTGGCTGCCCGTGGCCCGGTGAAGCTGTCGGACATGACTTCCGCACAACGCGACATCTTGATGACGGCCAAGCGCCTGGGTGAGGAAGGCAAGATCGCCATCGCTTCGAAGGGTGATGAGTATGTTTAAACCGCTGAGTGCCGTCGAACAGGGTGAAGTGCGGCGTTGGCAGGCGCCGCAACTGGGTACCGATATGCAGGACGGTGTGCTGTCGCGGCGCGTCGGCAGGGCCGCGGGGCAAGGGGCATGTGACGCAGCCGGTGGCCCGAACCCGGCCGACGGGCAGGATGCGGCATTTTCGGACCTGCCGGGTGGCGTCATCGATACCTCGATGCGCGGGCCGTCCGCCGAGATGCTGCAGACAAGCTACGACGAAGGCTATGCCGAAGGCTTCACCGAGGGCACGGTGGCAGCCGGTGCGGAGGCCACGCGGCGCATGTCCGACTGGCTGGCCGCCTTCGAGACAGCAAGCTCGCAACGTAACGAGGCGCTAGAGGCGGAGACCCTCGCGTTGGCTCGTGCCATGGCGCGCCTCATATTGCATCGCGAGGTGGAGCAGGATGGCAGCGTGATGCGCGGCATCGTCAGACAGGCCCTCGAGCTGTTGCCGGAGCGGGCTGCACAGGCAGCGATAAGGATGAACCCACAGGATGCAAGCGTGGTACGTGGCCTGATGCAGGACAATCCCGTTGCCACCATCGTCGATGACGATACGTTGGCAAGGGGGGACTGTCTTGTAGAATCCGGTGCGGCTACCGTCAATGCCGGTATTGACCAGTGGCTCGAGGCCATCGCCTCGACCGTGACGGAACCGGGCGCGGCAACGGCCGTGATCCCGGCCAGGCCGCACAGGAATGCAGATGAGGCGAAGGCCGGGAAATCGGGCGAGAAACCGGACAGTGATCCAGGCGCGAAACTGAGCGAGAGACCAGGCACCGGTTCAGAGGCGAAGCCGGGCGAAGGTCCGGACGACGGCAACGCCTCGAGTGCCGTGCCCGATGCATGATGATCGGCGCAGCGCGTTGCTGCGTGGGTACCGGGAGAATCTCTACCTGAGGCCGTTGCCGGTGGCCGGCCGCCTGACGCGGCTGGTCGGCCTGACGCTCGAGGCCGAAGGCTGTTCTGTGCCGGTCGGCAGCCGCTGCCTGATCGATACCGCCGATGGTCAAGGGTTGGAAGCCCAGGTCGTCGGTTTTCACGACGAACGCACTCTGTTGATGCCTGCAGGCGACACCGAGGGCCTGCAACCTGGAGCGGGTGTGACACCGTTGGGACGAGGCCTGGAGATTCCGGTGGGTGAGGGCCTGATGGGTCGCGTGATCGATGCCACGGGCATGCCGATCGACAAGGCCGGGCCCTTGCACTGTGCCTGGCAGAGCGGTGCGGTGAACCGCAAGATCAATCCGCTCGATCGTGCACCGGTGGATTCTCCGTTCGATGTCGGTGTAAGGTCGATCAATGGGCTGCTGACCTTGGGGCGCGGCCAGCGTGTCGGGCTCTTCGCAGGCAGCGGAGTGGGCAAGAGCGCATTGCTTGCGATGATGACGCAACATTGCAAGGCCGATGTGACGGTACTGGCGATGATCGGCGAGCGTGGCCGGGAGGTGGCCGAGTTCGTCAACCAGACGTTGGGCCGCGAGGGGATGTCGAAGGCCGTGGTCGTGGCCGTACCAGCGGATCAGCCGCCGCTGCTTCGCCTTCAGGGTGCCATGCTGGCCACGTCGATCGCCGAGCAGTTTCGTGATGCCGGCAGGAACGTGCTGTTGATGGTCGATTCGCTGACCCGCTACGCGCAGGCGCAGCGCGAGATCGGCCTGGCCACCGGTGAACCACCGACGACCAAGGGCTATACACCGTCAGTATTCTCGCGATTGCCACAGTTGGTGGAGCGGGCAGGTGCCCTGACGAACGGCGGCTCCATTACCGCGATCTACACCGTGCTGGCGGAAGGTGACGATCAGAACGATCCGGTAGTGGACGCCGCGCGTGCCATCCTGGATGGCCATATCGTGCTGTCGCGCCACTTGAGTGACGCCGCCCACTACCCGGCCATCGACATCGGAGCCTCTGTCAGCCGAACACGCGATGCGGTGATTGGCAAGGCACAGCAGCACCATATCCGCCACGCGCTTAAGGCCTCGGCTGCCTATCGTTCACAGGAGGACATGTTGAGGGTCGGCCTGTATCAGCAGGGCAAGGATCCGGTGCTCGATCGGGCGATCGATCTGTGGCCGCACCTGCAGCGTTACCTGCAGCAGCCCCGAGAGGATTCCGTATCGCTGGATGAGGCCCGCGAGCAGCTGGCCGGCCTGCCCGGAATGCCGCGTTTCGACGGGGGTTAGCTTACCCGCGTTTGATGGTGTATCACCCGGCGAAGCTTCATCGGCACGGTCGGCGGCCGACAACGTGTCAGTGAATCACCTATCGACAGGATATCGATGAGCTCCTCGCAACTGGCCAGGCTGACGGCACTGTCAGAGAAGCGTACGGAACGACGACTGCGGGACCTGAACGACACTCGGCAGGAGATCAGCCGCCTGCAGCAGCAGCACGACGAGTTGATCGCCTTCGCCGACAGCTACCAGACGGCCGGAGCGGACTCCGCCACCACATTGCCTTCCATGTTGCGCGTCAGGCGGACGTTCGTCGTCGGGGTACTCGATGAGGTAGAGAAGCTCGAAGCACGCATCGATGAGCATCGACGGGTACTGGTGCAGCAACAGGCGAAGCACCGACGTTGTGCCAGTGAAGCGCTGGCACTGGATTCACTGCGTCGGCAAGCCCGTGAATCGGAGCTGGCCACCGTGGAGCATAGAGAGCGGCAGGCGCTCGACGAGGTCGGCGGCAGGGTCTGGCCATCAATGGATTCGCAGGGATAGACAGGGAGACCGACCATGCAGGAGCAGACCACAGGCGCGGTGCAATTTCTACTCAAGCCTAAAAGCGCAAGCCCGGTACGTCAGGGTGTAGCGGCAGTACTGTCACCGAACGGGGCCGCCGGGTTCTCGCAAAGCTTGCGGCAGGCCGCAAGCCAGTTGTCGACCCCGTTGGCTGGCCCGTTGGCCGGTCAGTTCGAATCATCGGCCTCGAGCGCGAGCAGCGCAACCAAGCTTGCCAGAGCCGTGGCAGCCGAAGCCAGCGGCGGCACCGATACCGCCGGGTCTTCGGTCAGCGGTGGTACCGGTCAGCCGGGTGTTCCAGTCACTATCGAAACCGACGCCAGAGGTATGACAGCGACCGCAGTCGCCACCCGACCGCACGGGGCCGTAGTGTTGGAGATAGGCGCGGATGCATCGGGGGCTGATGCACCTGTGACCGGTGCGCAGCAAGATCTCGAGACAGACGGCGAGACTGAGCGATCAGCAACGGCGTCGGGGTTTGCACGTCCGCAACCGGTGCTCTTGTCGTCGGAACAAGCGTTGGCGGAGGGGAAGGATCCAGAGACTGAGGTAGGTACCGAAGGTTCGCTGGCTGCACCGGCAGCTTCGCTTACCTTTCCCACGGCTGTGGCTAGCGCCGGATCGATGGCGCAGGGCTCAGTAGCAGAATCGATTCAGGCTACCGGCCGGACGGGGCCTGAACAGCCGGTTCCGGTAGCGCTCGTCGCCCCCTCTCGCGGTGCCGGCACAGGTGCGGCTGGCGTCGTCCTGCGGGCGCGCTACGGCTGGGTACCGACATCCGACGGCGCAAGGCCTCCTGCGGCAGATCAGGCATCGCAGATCCACTCATCCGGCACGACTCAGGTTGCCGTTGCGGGCGCCGCAGTGCGGACCGGCGGTATCGTGTTGCCAGCCGGTGCTCAGGCCCCTGGTGATGCCGCTTCGACCGCGACGAACACAGCATCCACTGCGTCCACGGTGTCCACTGCGTCTTCTGCGTCTTCTGCGTCTTCTGCGTCTTCTGCGTCTTCTGCGTCTACCGGGTCTACCGCTTCTACGGTTCAAGCCGTGATGCCAAGTACGGCAGCAGCAGCAACAACGGGATCGGGTGCAGCTTCAGTGGATAATTCGGGGGTGCCACGAAGTGCTGGAGGTGCATCGATCGTCACCACCGGCGCGACTCCCGTGACTTCGGCTACCCACACAACGGTACCGTCAGATCGGCCGATACCGACCGGTACCGCACCTCATGCAATGCCCGGCATGACGTCCGGCATGCCGTCCGGAACGTCGCCATCTACGCCGCCGATGACAGTGGCGGTGGCGGCTTCCGGGGTACCGGAGCAGGGGAGTGGTTCGCTGCATCATTCAGTGGCCGGGCATGCCGGACAACGGATGGATTCCGCTGTTCCTGCCACAACAGCAGGTGGTGCACTGCAAGGCGAGCCACCACCCGTTTCGATGAAGGGTCAGTCTTCCGTGCCGTCCGCTCAGGGTGCCGCCGGTATTCTGCCGAACGGCGCCGAAGTGGCGAAGTCGATTCAGGTCGGGGCACGACTTGCCGCGGCTGTCGGCCTGAGACCCGAGGGCGCGCTCCAGCGCGCCACCGCGAATCAGGCGTTGCCGGCCATCGCAGTCGATGACATGGCTGAAGTCGAGCTTGCTGAAGAGTTGGAACAGGTAGCGGAGCTGAGGTTACGTGAGCAGCGCAGGGAGGGCCTGTCGGCCGAATCACGGTTGACAGGAAAATCGAGTGACAAGCCTGGCACCGATCTGCCGACAGGCGCCGGTGCACGAGAGACGGGCAACAGTGGGGTCACGACAGCTGATGCGCTGATGACTTCAGTCCGCGGCCAGCTGATGTCTGCCCCCGGGCCGGTGACAGCGGGTACCGCGCCGGCCTCGGGGGGCGAAGGCTTGTCCCAGTCCAACTCGTCCGCCCCGTTCAGCGTGCCGTTGCTTGGTGCCCAACCACAGCAGGCACTGGCGGAGAACGTACGTTGGATGGTCAATCGAAATCTCGGCTCTGCCGAGATCAACCTCACACCAGCCGGTATGGGACCGGTATCGGTCAAGCTCGACATGGACAAGGATCGACTGAAGCTGTCCATCGTGGCACCGCACGGGGTGACCCGTGATGCACTCGAAAGTCTGTTGCCTAGGTTGCGTGAACAGCTGCAATCGCAGGGGCACGGCCAGGTGGACGTCAACGTATCCGATCGCCGCGAGGCGCCGACTGACCAGCGTCAGCAGTCCGGACAACAGTTGTACCAGCAGCAGTCGGGCCCGGCGTCCGGGCAGGCCCAGGGTCAGAACACCCAAGGTCAGAATGCTCAGGGTCAGAACACTCAGGGTCAGAATGCTCAGGGCAATGCTGAAAACCGGGGTTCGTCCGCGGAGCGCGACAGGCAGTCCGGGCACTCTGGCCCGGTTCTCGCTGAGGAAGAGGGTATCGGCATACGTACGGTTGCGACTTCGAGCCGATCGGGTAGTGGGGCGCACTACGACCGCTACGTGTAGCCGAACAACGGTTGTCAGGATGAGTCGCGGCAAGGCGAGCGATCCGGAGCGACCGGTCAACGCAAGCTCAAGAGCAAAGGTTGTACATGAACAAGAAGATGATCCTGATCGGCGGCGGTGTCGTCTTGCTGTTGCTGGCAACCGCGGGCGGCACATACTTCATGATGGCGGGCGGGGAACCGGAGGTGGCGGACGGAGCCGAACCCGAGGCTGCCGCGGCCATGCCGGTTTTCTATTACAACATCCACCCGGAGTTCGTCGTGAATTTTCGCGGCAAGTCGCGTGCGAAGTTCATGATGGTCGAGATGTCGGTTGCCACGCACGATGAAAAGGTGACTGCCATCATCGACGACCACATGCCAGAGCTGCGTAACGACCTGTTGCTGGTACTGGCCGAACAGGATGCGGAATCACTGAAGACGCTGGAGGGCAAGAATGCCCTGCGGGAGCAGGCCAAGGTCACCATCGATGAGCTGGTCACCAAGCATTATCAGCCGGAGAGCGTGGAAGACGTCTACCTGACCCGGTTGGTGATGCAGTAGCCAAGCGGGCAGAGACGCTGGCTTCCATGGAGACTAAAGCACAGGAGAACGAGGCTCGTGAAGCCTCGACCTATGATTTTGTGCATCCGGATCATAAGCTCAGCTCACGCTGGCCGATGCTCGATCTGGTCAACGGCGCGACTGCGAGTCGATTCGCTCAGGCCTTGGGGTCGCGGTTGCAATTTTCCATGAAAGGTGTGGGTCAGCCTGCCACCCATACGCGTTACAGTGAGTTCGTCGAAAGTCTCGAGGCCACCACGCTGGTCCATGAGATAGCCCTGCACCCATTACCCGGTGTGCTGTGGTTCTGCATCGATGCCAGCATCATCTACGCCCTGGTCGATGCCTATTTCGGCGGTAGTGGCAGGCTGATCGAACAGGAAAAGCTCAGGATCATGTCGGGCACGGAGCGGCGCGTGCTGACTCACGTTCTCGATGCACTCAGCGAGGGGCTCGAGGCCGCCTGGGCGCAAGTCGCTCCAGCCGTCCCGTCGCTGGTGCAGTTCGTTGCGAACGAGCGCCTGGGGCGGGCTGCCACCAGCCAGGTGGTGGTGTGTACGGATCTGCAACTGAGCTGGGGGGATGTCGAGGCACCGGTTCGGCTGGCCTACCCGTACTCGATGCTCGAGCCGATTGGCGCGAAGCTTGAAAGGGATGAACGCATGCGGCCGGCCGAAGACCGTGTCTTCAGTGATGCGATCGGACGTGAGCTGCTGCACTGTGAGCTGGATGTGCATGGCGTGTTAGGGGAAACACGTATGACGCTTGCACAACTGCTGGCCATGAAGCCCGGTGACTTCATTCCATTGAGAGACGTGCAGACGGTTTGTTTCAAGTCCGACGACATGCCGCTCTTCGATGCCCGGGTAGGCGTTTCGAACGGGCGGGTTTCTGCCAGCCTTTCCCACTGGCATCTACGACGCAGCCCTGACGCATGAGTCAAGAGAACACAGCCAGAGCGCTCGACGATGCCGCGCCGGAAGGCGACGGGGTTGACGAAAAAGGCGCGTCTCCGGCTGCAGCCCCGCAGGGCACGCCTGCACCCGAGGCGGATGCCGCCCGGGACGAGAGCGCTCAGGCATCCATCGGTGATCTTGGCCTGATCATGGACATTCCGGTGACGCTGTCGATGGAAATCGGACAGACCCGGATCAGTGTCAGTGAACTGCTCAAGCTGGGCAAGGGCTCGGTCGTCGAATTGCAGCGCATGGCCGATGAGCCGATGGATGTGCTGGTCAACGGCACACTGGTTGCACGAGGCGAGGCGGTAGTGGTCGGCGAGCGTTTCGGCATACGGCTCATCGACGTGATCAGCCCGCAAGAGCGATTGCGCAAGCTCACCTGAGTGCGGTACCGCCAGGCGCTCGGGTCGTTGCGCCAGCGGGCGCACCGCTCATTGCGCCAGCGGGCGCACCGCTCATTGCGCCAGCGGGCGCACCGCTCATTGCGCCAGCGGGCGCACTGATCGATAGGCTGGCACGTCCGATGCACTGATCGATCTTCACACTGTCTCTCGAGACTCGACTCATGACATTTCGAAACCGGTGCAGACAGCTCTTTCCATTCGCGCTGGGCGGGGCGACGCTGGTTCCGTCCTCAATGGCGTTGGCGGCCACTGCTGGAGCTTCTGAAGCGGGCCCTTTGATCTCGCTCACGAAACTCATCGGTGCACTGGCGCTGGTACTGATAGTGTTCTGGGGCTTTGCCTGGTTCATGCGGCAGCTGCAGAATCCGGCTGCACGCAACCCGGGTGACCTGCGCATCGTCAGTGCCCTGTCGATCGGCAGCCGCGAGAAGCTGGTGGTGATTCAGGCAGGCTCTGATCAACTGCTTCTCGGGGTGACACCATCGCGCATCGAGAAGCTGCACCTGCTCGAAGGCAGGCTGCCGGAACCGTCGAACAGAGACATGCCGGACTTCCGTCAGAAATTGTCGGCGGCGATGTCGCGACGGTACCGAGTCGGCTCATGATGCGTGCGAGTCTTGCAAAGCTGATGGTGGCGGTATCCCTGATGATGCTGAGCCTCGCTGTTCATGCACAGCAGGGTCTGCCGGCGGTCACCGTTCAGGCCTCGGGTGAGGGCGGTGAAACCTGGAGCCTGAGCCTGCAGGCGCTCGTGCTGATGACGGCGCTGAGCCTGCTGCCTGCTTTCCTGTTGATGATGACCTCGTTCACGCGAATCACCATCGTCCTGGGCATCTTGCGTACTGCCTTGGGTACGCAAAGCACACCGTCCAATCAGGTCCTGCTCGGTCTTGCACTGTTCCTGACCATCTTCATCATGCGTCCGGTGTTCATGACCGTGCACGAGACAGCCGTGGTGCCCTACATGGAAGAGAGGATCGACATGCAACAGGCGCTGGCCACCGCCGCGTTGCCCTTTCGTACATTCATGATGAAGCAGACCCGGCAGGAGGATCTCGAGCTGTTTCTCGCGATGTCCGAGTCCGATGAGCCGGCCGCCGCCGATGACGTCTCGTTCTGGGTGCTGGTGCCGGCCTTCGTCACCAGTGAGCTGAAGACCGCCTTCCAGATTGGATTCCTGCTGTTCATCCCCTTCCTGGTCATCGACCTCGTCGTGGCCAGCGTGCTGATGTCGATGGGCATGATGATGCTCTCACCGTTGATCATCTCACTACCGTTCAAGTTGATGCTGTTCGTACTGGTGGATGGCTGGAACCTGGTGCTCGGCACGCTGGCCGGCAGCTTCTTTCTCTAGCTCGAACTGGCGAAACAAAACTACCATGTCCCCAGATACCGTTGTCGACATCGGTCGTCACACGATGACCATCACCGTCATGGTCGCGGCCCCGATACTGCTCACGGCGTTGTTCACCGGCTTGCTGGTCGGTGTGTTTCAGGCGGCCACACAGATCAACGAGCAGACTTTGAGCTTCATTCCGAAGCTGCTTGCCATGGTCATCGTGCTGGTGATTGCCGGTCCCTTCATATTGCACACACTCATGGATTTCACGTTCGAGATCTTCAACGACTTCATACCACAAGTCGTCGGCAGCTGATTTCCACCGAGTATGACGGGGCTCGCCTTTTCTCTTGATGACATCACCGCCTGGGTCAGCGCCCTGTTATGGCCACTGTTCCGGGTTGCAGCGCTGTTCTCTATCATGCCGGTGCTGGGGGAGGGACGTATTCCGGTGCGTGTTCGTGTCGGGCTTGCGTTTTTGGTGACGCTTTTGATCGCCCCATCGCTTGCGCCGATGCCACCGGTCGACCCCCTGTCGGTCGACGGCATGCTGATCACGTTGCAACAGATCGTGATAGGCGTAGGCATGGGCTTGCTTCTGCAGCTGGTGTTCAACGCCGTCATGGTGGCGGGTGAGAGCATCGCGATCACCATGGGCCTGGGCTTCGCGGTCATGAACGACCCGCAGAACGGTATTTCGGTGCCGTCGATCAGCCAGTTCTACCTGCTCATCGGCACCTTGCTGTTCCTGGCCCTGAATGGTCACCACGCCGCGCTGGAGATGATGGCATCGAGTTTCACGCTCATACCGGTGGGGCAGGCGCTGGGCGCTGATGCCAACTGGCAACTGCTCGAACTGGGTTCGGTGATCTTCCGTGGTGCGTTGGCCATCGCGCTGCCAGGCCTGGCAGCGATGCTCACGATCAACATGATTCTGGGTGTGATGACGCGCTCCGCGCCGGCCCTGAACATCTTCTCCGTCGGTTTCCCGATGACGATGACGGTCGGGTTCGTCTCGATTCTGCTGACGTTGCCGGCCTTCGGTACGGGTTTCGAAACCTTGCTGAACGACATGTACGCCTCGATCGTCGACGTGCTGTCACGCTGAGGTGGCAGAGGAAACCGGCCAGGAACGTTCCGAGGAGGCGACCGGCAAACGCCTGCAGGATGCACGCAACAAGGGCGACATTGCACGATCCAGAGAGCTGAACATCGCGGTCGGGCTCGCCGTCGCACTGGCTGGCCTATACGCACTGGGACCCTCTGCGGTACGCGCCTACCGTGAGTTCGCCATCACTCGGCTCCGCCTCGCGCCGGAGGATATCTTCGCCGAGAGCGCATTGCTGAATGCGTTCTGGACATCGCTCTGGGAGGTGCTGTGGATCATGGTGCCCTTCCTGTGCCTGATGATGCTCTCGGTCTTCATCGGTCCACTGATGATGAGTGGCTGGACGCTGCCGCTGGCCAGCCTGAAGTTCGATTTGAAGAAGCTCGGGGTACTCAAGGGCCTGAAGCGCATGGTCGGCGTACAGGGGCTCGGTGAGCTGGTGAAGGCGATCATCAAGGTCGTCGCCCTCGGCGCGGTGGCGTACTGGATGCTGCGATGGTACGTCGATGACTTCATCGGGTTGGCGGACTTGCCACTGGAGGTGGCCGTCGCGCGTGGCTTCACCCTGGTGTTCAGCGTGCTGGTGGCACTGATCGTGGTGGTGATCGGTGTGGCCATGCTCGATCTGCCCTGGCAACGCTGGCAGTTCGCGAAAAAGATGCGCATGACTCGCCAGGAGGTCAAGGACGAAGGCAAGGAGACTGGCGGTAACCCGGAAATCAAGGCCAAGGTTCGATCCTTGCAGCAGAGCATCTCACAGCGTCGCATGCTGCTCGATGTACCTGATGCAGATGTGGTGATCGTCAACCCCACGCACTTTTCGGTGGCCCTGCGTTATCACGCAGGGCTGGGCGCTCCCGAGGTCGTCGCGAAGGGTGTCGATCACATGGCGATGCGAATAAGGGAAATCGCGCGCGGCTCGCAGGTGCAGATCTTCAGCGCACCGGTTCTGGCACGTGCGTTGTATCGCCATGCCGAAGTGGGGGAGGAAATACCGGGCGAACTGTATGTCGCGGTCGCGCAGGTGCTGGCCTACGTGTTCCAGGTGCAGCAGGCGATGACCAGCCGTGAACCGGCACCGATTCGCCCCGATCACATCGATGTTCCAGTGGCCATGCGTGATACCACGATGCGCCGACGGTAGGTCTCAGGCACTCGGAAATGGACAGACTTCAGCAGCTCACGCGCGATCTCAACCTCAATGGCCTCGGCGCCCCCGTGCTGGTGTTGCTGATGCTGTCGATGATGGTGCTGCCGATCCCTGCGATCGGGCTGGACGTGCTGTTCACCTTCAACATCGCACTGTCGCTGATCGTGTTGCTGGTGTCGGTCTACACGCGTCGTCCGCTGGAGTTTTCCTCGTTTCCGACGGTGCTGCTGGTGGCCACCATGATGCGGCTGTCATTGAACATCGCCTCCACACGGGTGGTACTGCTCGAAGGGCACACCGGCACGGCCGCAGCCGGTCAGGTAATTCAGTCGTTCGGTGATTTCGTCATCGGTGGCAACTATGCCGTGGGCCTCGTGGTGTTCGCGATTCTGGTCATCATCAATTTCATGGTGGTCACCAAGGGGGCCGGCCGTGTGTCTGAGGTCAGTGCGCGCTTCGTGCTCGATGCGATGCCAGGCAAGCAGATGGCGATCGATGCCGACCTGAACGCCGGTATTCTCGATCAGGAGCAGGCACGGCTGCGACGGGCCGAGATCTCGCAGGAAGCCGATTTCTACGGCTCGATGGACGGTGCCAGCAAGTTCGTCAAGGGCGATGCCGTCGCCGGCCTGCTGATCCTGTTCATCAACATCATCGGTGGCTATGCCATCGGCATGGGGCAGCACGGCCTGGCGTTCTCGGAAGCGGCCGAATACTACACGTTGCTGACGATCGGCGATGGTCTGGTGGCCCAGATTCCCTCACTGCTGCTGTCCATGGCAACGGCAGTCATCGTCACCCGGGTTTCGACCGATGAAGACATGGGTGAGCAGATCTCGCTGCAATTGTTCAAGGATCCACGGGCGCTGATCATCACCGCGATGCTGATCGGCACATTGGGTCTGGTGCCCGGCATGCCGAATCTGATCTTTCTCGGTCTTGCCGGAGCGCTGGGCTGGTTTGCCTGGCACCTGCATCAGAAGGGCGACCGTCAGGTAGTCGAGGAACCGCAGCCTGAACCGGTGCGTTCGCACAATGCCGAATTGAGCTGGGATGACGTCCGTCCCACGGACCTTCTCGGTCTGGAGGTCGGTTTCGGCCTGATACCGCTGGTCGACAAGGAACAGGGCGGTACCCTGCCCGAGCGCATCAAGGCGGTACGGCGCAAGCTGACCGAAGAGCTGGGTTTCCTGATCCAGCCGGTACACATCCGCGACGACATCGACCTGCCGGCTACCCGCTACCGCATCACCCTGCTGGGCGTCTCGGAAGGCGAGGCGGACATCTATCCGGATCGCGAGCTGGCGATCGGCGATGGCGTGGAAACAGGACAGCTGCCGGGCATTCCCGCGAAGGACCCGGCCTACGGCATGGACGCCCTGTGGATCGAAAGCAGCCAGCGTGAGAACGCCCATGCACGCGGCTACACCGTGGTCGATCCGGGCACGGTTATCGCAACGCACATGAGCAAGTTGCTGCAGCAACATGCGGGCAGCCTGCTGGGGCATCAGGAGGCCCAGCAATTGCTGGACTCGCTGGCACGAAGTGCACCGCGCCTGGTCGAGGATCTGGTGCCGAAGACCCTGGCATTGCCGATTGTGGTCAAGGTCTTGCAGAACCTTCTCGATGAAGGCATTCCGATTCGCGACATGCGCACGATCGCCGAGACGCTGGCGGAGAAGGCCGGTTCGACACAGGATGTCGTCGAGCTCACGGCAAGTGTCAGGGTTGCACTGAGAAGACTGATCACCGGGCAATTGACGGGTTTCGACACCACGTTGCCGGTCATAACGCTCGATGCGGAGCTCGAGAAGCTGTGTCTGAAATCGTTCGAGAGTGAATCGGCCGGCGGCCTGGGTATCGAGCCGGGCCTGGCAGAGCGGCTCTACGAGTCCTTGGCCAGCAGCGTGCAGAAGCAGGAAGTCAGTGGCGATCCAGCCGTGTTGCTGGTGAACCCGCAGTTGCGACCCTGGCTGGCGGGGCTGGTCAGGCACACGATTCCGCTGTTGAAGGTGTTGGCCTACAACGAGATTGCCGAAACCAAGCGGTTGAAGGTGATCGCGAACATCGGTGGTGATGCCGCGGCCTGAACGGTTGGCAGTTACCGGAGATTATGAGCATGCAGTTGAGACGGTTTCTCGGTGACAACACGCCCGCGGCTTTGAATGCGGTGCGTGAGGCACTGGGCGACGATGCCATCATCCTCGCCAACCGGCGCGTCGGCGGCCGGGTAGAGATCATCGCGACCGGTCAGATCGACGATGACGCCATCGCCGTGGCGTCTGCCACGGAGGAGGGCAGCGGTGCCGCTGCAGGCGACGAATCCGATGATGACGGCATCAGCGTGCAGCTCAGCAAGGCGGCGATCGCACACTCCGGGGCATCATCCGACGCCGCACCGGAACAGCCGTCGCCTGCCGGAACCGACCCGGTTTCCTCCCGTCGTCATCCCGCGTTTCGCGATATCCACTCCGTCGCGCCCGTTGGCGAAGCGGGTGCCAAAGCCGAAGCGGGCGCCGGTGTCGAGGTGGGTACCGATGCACCCGGCCCGCAATCCCGTGACACAAACGCTGCCGGCGAAGATCAGAAAGCCGATGGCGTGAGCGTTGCTCGTGACGGTCCGGAACTCGATGACGCAAGCACCGCCGATAACGGGACCGACACTCCTCGTGCTTCGCCTGTTTCCGTGAACACAGACGCTGCTGCCAACAGGCTTGCAATGCAACCCCTGTGCGCTCTGCTCGAGCAGCATCTCGAGACGCAGAAGGCATTGCTCGAGAAGCGTTTCCAGCAGCAGGACACGAAGCTGTGGGGTGAGCTCGATCCGCAGCGCAGCACGAACTTCAAGCGATTGCTGCGGCTGGGGCTCGGTGCGAGCCTGGCCGCCGAGCTTGTCGAGGCGGTACCCGATGGGCTGGACCTGGATTCGTCGACGCGCCGGGCACTCTCGCTGTTGAAGGCGCGACTGCCGATCGGTACTGACACGACCTTCACCGAACCTGGCATCACCGTTCTATCGGGCCCGGCGGGTGGCGGCAAGAGTACGGTTTTGATGAAGCTGGCCGCCGAGCATGTGCGTCGTCATGAGCGGCAGTCACTGGTCATGATCTGCGCCGACAACCGTCGCATCGGTGCGTTCGAATCACTGCAGGCCTGTGCACGTCTGCTCGGCGTTCCGGCAGTGCATGCCCGCAACGATACCGAGTTGGCCGATCGCATCGATGCGCTCTCGCAAAAGA